>JBBSML010000093.1:0-1515 GCA_038233215.1 Candidatus Limnocylindria bacterium | reverse complement strand
GGCGAGCATCGCCATGCAGCTACATTGTCCTGGCCCCGGAGGCCAGTACGTTCACTATACCACGCGCTCCGGCGCTTCGCTAGTCACCGGTACGGCGACCCGGTTTGGGCGGCCGCAGCGCGGGCAATAGACCAGGGCCGGCAGTTCCGGCCGCTCGCCGATCATGTCCCACTCTTGCACCTTGCCGGTGCGCAGGGCCTCCGGCGTCGGTCGGCTCCCGCCGAGCCCTCGGCGACGCTGCATGGTGTCGCCGTGGCGCCGCACGACGGTCTCCTTGATCAGCTTATAGCCGTCACCGTGGCGCCGGAATAGGCGAGCGTGGGTCAGTTCCCAAGGGCGCGCCGTGGCACGGCTGATATTGCGGTAATACATGTGGATCGCGGACCCCCCGAACGGCTGACGAAGTTCCCCGAGCGCACCCGTGCACGGGTGTCCCCAGCCGCATAAGACTCGGTAGAACGCGTTCGGCCCGCGTCCCTTGGCGATGATAGGGGCGTCCATCGGCACCATGCCGCGATCCTTTCGTGCGGGGATACGAGCAGTATAGCACCCGCCGCCCCGCATACGTACGCGCTCAGTCGGCGGCCAGCGCGTCGTGCGCGGTGTCCGTCCAGCGGAGTCGTAATCGCGGCGTATTGTGAAAACTACCGCAATCCGATGGCGATGAGCTGCTGGTTCCTGGATCTGCTGGGTGTCAAGACGGTCGGGCTTTGTCACAGCGTCCAAGGGACTTCCCGGATGCTGGCCCGCCAGCTCGATGTCCCGTACGAGGAGGTCGCGTTTCGGGTGGCTGGCATCAACCACCAGGCCTGGTTCCTGGAGTTCCGGCGAGGCGATGACGACCTGTATCCCCGGCTCCGGGAGGTGATGGCACGACGCCATTTGGGCCGCGCGCCGTCCGGGAGCTTACCCGCCGACTTTGGTGATCACAGCGATGCGGAGCGCGGTGACTCGAACTACGAAGGTGGCGCCGAGCGGGTCCGGACGGCGATCATGGACACGTTCGGGTACTTCCACACTGAGTCAAGTCACCACGCGTCCGAATACCTGCCCTACTTCCGCAAGAATCCGGAGATGATCGAGGAGATCGTGCCGGAACGGTGGGACTACTACCAAATCTGCGTGGCTCATGATGCTGACGCACAGACCGCCAAGATGGTCGAGCGGCTGAGAGGCGAATTATCTCCGTCGCTTGAATACGGTGCGGCGATCATCAACGCGATGGTCACCGGCGAGCCTACGGTGATCTACGGCAATGTTCCAAATGACCACCTCATTACCAACCTGCCCCCTGGTTGCTCGGTGGAGGTGGCCTGTCTCGTGGACAAGAACGGGGTCCAGCCGACGGCAGCCGGTGCGTTGCCGCCACAGTGCGCGGCGGTCAACCGGACGAACATCAACGTGCAGGCTCTGGCGGTCGCGGCGGCATGGGAGGAGGACGCTTCCCATATCGAGCACGCGGTCGCGCTGGACCCGCTGACCGGCGCACTGCTGACACTCGATGATATTCGGGCC
>JBBSML010000092.1:0-1588 GCA_038233215.1 Candidatus Limnocylindria bacterium | reverse complement strand
GAGGAGGATGCGTGGGCATACACGGCTGAGCATCGCCAGCGGCTGGACCGCGCGCGAGGTGAGGGACCGGGCCGTCCCCTGTCCAAAGCGGAGCTGACACGGCTGATCGAGGAATGATCGACGCCGCGCCACCCACCGCCTATCGCACCCTGACCTTCACGCGGACCTTCATCGAGACATTCATCGACCTCGATTTTACCGCCATGGAGCGAAGACGGTTCATGCGTGCCATCGGACTCTTGGACGAGAATGAGCGGCACCCGTCCCTCCGGGACCACCAGCTCCGCGGCGACCTCAAGGGGATCGGGTCTGCCTCCGCCTCGGACAAACTTCGGATCTCCTTCCGAAGGCGATCCGGTGGTACAAAGGTGCTGCTCACGTGCAGCCAGCACTATCGGCGATGACCCTGATCCAGGGGCCGCCGCTCGCCGTCGAGCCGCGCCAGGAGCGACACCGCGTGCGCCAACCCCGGTAGCGACACAAACTCATCCCGGAGTCGTTCCGCGTTGCGGCGATACCGTGGATCGTCCAGGACCGCGCGAACGGCCTGGCGGATCGAACCCGGAGAGCGCTGATCTGGCGCAATGACGCGGGCAAGGCCAAGCTCGGCGCAGCGGCGCGCATTATCGGGCATGTCAGCGGCGATCGGGAGGACAACCATCGGCAAACCGTGACCGAGCGCCGCCATGACGGTGCCGAAGCCGCCGTGCGTGATAACGAGGTCGCACCGGGGCAGGAGCAGGCTTTGCGGAATGTAGGGGTCGATCACGACGTGCGGAGGCTGGTCGCCGAAGGCGGCGAGGTCCAGACCGGGACCGAGCGTGACAATCAAGTTGACGGGCTCATCTTCCAAAGCGGTGAGGATCGCCGCGAAGAGACCGGGAGTCCAGTTGTAGGCGGTGCCGAGGGTCGCGTAGATGGTCGGCCGCGGCGGCAATTGGCTGATCCGCGCTGGTAACGCTGCCGCCGTGTCCGGTTCGCGATCATCGGCCAGGGACCGGAAGGCGTGCGTGGTTGGCGGCAACGGGGTATCAACCGGCTGAAAGCTCGGCGGGACGGGCGCCAGCAGGAGATAGCGGTAGAGCATGGCGACGGCGTCACCCGGTGGCAGCCCAACCGACGCACGGAGCCGGCCGAGTCGGGGAGCAATGATCTGGTGGAGATGAGGACGGTAAGCCGAGACCTGAACGGCAGCGTGCGGAATACCGAGCCGCTCGGCCACCACGCATCCGCCAAACTCCGAGATGTCCCGCACGATGAAGCCTGGGCGCCACCGACGCCCGATCGCCAGGAGATCGGGAATGCTCGCCTCGGCGCGGCGGCCGGCGAACTGCTCGACCCAGACGGACACCGCTTGCGCGGGAGCGATCGCTGATCGCGTGTTTGGTGACGCCGGAAGTGGATGCGGCAGATCATCCATCCCCATCGAAAAGCAACGAACGCCGTGCGTTTCGAGAGCCGTGCAGCCTCCGGGGGTGGTCGCGAACGCGACCTGGTGCCCTGCCGTCTGAAGCGCGTGTACCAGAGGAAGCAGTGGGCGCCAGTGTCCAGCGCCGGAGTGGGTGGTGCAGAGAGCTCTCATCATTTC
>JBBSML010000091.1:0-1685 GCA_038233215.1 Candidatus Limnocylindria bacterium | reverse complement strand
ACCCGGCGTGTCCGCATCGCCTGACCTCGTGGCCGGGGCGGTCCGCCGCGGCCATACTCCTCGGCGCGACTGCTCGGCTGAAGGCGATTTGCGGCCCTATGAGCCTCGCGGGCGTCGGCCGCTCCGGGATGGCGGTCGCCACTCCGACCGTGTTGGGTGATGGCGGGGGAGGGGTCGCCGTGGCCGTTACCCTTCGCGCCGGGCGGTATGGTGTCGGCGCACATGCAACCCGGCGCCCTTGTGCTCCACGTCGAGAGTGGGGAGCTGACCTACATTGTGATCGAGGGGGACCGTCCAGATCCAGCGGGCAGCGACCGCCGGGACCCCCGGTGCGACCGAGGGGCTAGGTCTGGGCCAGGAGTCCGTGCTGCACGCCGGGGATTGGCTGTCCGAGCAGGGTGTGGTCCATACGGCGCGGAACGCCACGTCGGGCGAGACGGTCGTCCTGGTTGCCTCGCTGACCACCGCTGACATGCCCTTCACCGTCTTCCACGAGATGGGCACTCCGCCGGCACCCTAGCCGACCACGTCCGAAACCCAAGGTAATGACGGTCCTGGGCTTTGACTCAGGGCCGTCGCCGTCATCCCCCGAACGCGCCGCTGAGAGCTGCTGCCCGACGTGCCGGATGGGTTGGTGAGGCCTGATCCAAGACGGGCGCTTCGTTCGTCATGACTACGATCGCCACGCACTGGCGCGGTTTCGCAACTCGCTCTTAGTCCGCGCGGGAGCGTCATCCCGATAGACGGTGAGCGCGAACCAGCGAAGCACCGTAGCAGCTACCTGCACGGGTGCCCCTGCGGTTTCTACGGCGATCCGGCCCAGGCATGCCGGTGCAGTGGAAGCGCGATCGCCCGGTACCAGAAGCGGATCAGCGGACCGCTCCTGGACCGGATCGATATCCACCTAGAGGTTCCCCGGGTTGAGTATGAGCGACTAGCCGACCGGCGAGCTGGCGAACCCTCATGCGATGTCCGGGTGCGCGTGCAGCGGGCACGGACGCTTCAGGAGTGCCGCTACCAGGAGACGGAGGCGGTGACGAACGCCGACATCGGCCCGAAAGAGTTGAACGTGCACGCGGTTCTTCAACCTACGGCCGAGTCGCTGCTCAAATCGGCGGTCAAGCAACTCAATCTTTCGGCCCGTGCCTACCACCGGGTGCTGAAGTTGGCGCGGACTATTGCGGACCTCAATGATGCCAGCGATATTGGCTCCCAGCACATTGCCGAAGCGATTCAGTACCGGTCGCGGCAGCTCACCGGTTGATCGTAGATGCGATGTCGCTACCATTCGGGATTCGTGGTCGGAGCGAGGGCGAGGCACCGCCTCGCACCCTACGAACGGGGGCGGACGGACACGAACGCGACAAGCTGAAAATCCCGCATCTTCCTGGCGCAACTCCCAGAGCTGCGCGGTGTCGGATGGCAAACGTATCCCAATGTTGCCGCAGCACTGGGTCTTGATCGCCCGGCTCATCATCTCGATGGACGAGGCGTCCCATCGGAGTCGTCGGACGCCAAAAACTTCTCGCTATCGCTCAGCTAGGCACGGGTGTGGACCAGCTCCAAAAACTCATCAAGCGCGAGCTTTTGCGCTTCTATGCGCATCCGGCGGTCCGGATCAGCCCGTATTCGTTGACTAAGTTCCGTGAACGGTCGCGTGCCTGGCATTACAGACTTCCTTCTTT
>JBBSML010000090.1:0-1732 GCA_038233215.1 Candidatus Limnocylindria bacterium | reverse complement strand
CGTCCATCGGATCACGCCGGAGCGAACCGAGGCGACGGTCAACTTTGACCAAGGAGGTGCGTAATGGCGAACGTCGGCGGACTCCAGTGGCAAATCCCGCCCTCGGTCCTGGCGAACAACGTCGACAACTACGCTGAGCGGTTGCTCGATGCCGTCTTCGGCCTCGCGCAGCTCTTCCAGGCGCGACTCGAATCGTTCGCGAAGGCGAACGCGGGGTGGACGGATCGCACCGGCAATGCCCGGCAGGGGCTGACCTCGCTGGCCGTGAAGGAGGCGACGGGCGTTGTGCTCTACCTGTTCCATGCCGCGACGTATGGCATCTGGCTCGAAGTGAAGAACGCGGGACGGTACGCCATCATTTTGCGCACGCTCGAAGCGCATTACCAGCCGTTTATCGCCGCAATCAAGCAGCTGATCGGAGGCCGGTGATGGCGACGATTGTGGACCACATCAATACGCGGCTCCAATCGTCGGCGTCCTTGCTCGGCACGCTCTCCGGCGGCGTCTGGACGCGCGAGCTGAAGCGGACTGGGCCGGGCGCAACGCCTGGGGCGTTCGGGCCAGAAGGCCAGATGCGCCCGGCAGCCGTGATCGCGGACCAAGGCGACAACCTGCACCCGCAAGCCGCCGCGATCCCATCCGCCTATAGCAGCTTCCCCCAAATCTATCTCTACGCGCCAGCGACGGAATCCGGTAAGCAGGCCATCGCCGGCGCGTTCGGGCAGATTGTGACGTTACTTGAGGGCTGGACGTTTCAGACGGACGCGGGACCGGTCGCGTTCGTCAGCATCGTCGGCCGGCTCGGACTCCGGGACAGTGATGAGCTGCCGGGAGCCGTTTTCGACTACGTGCGCTGCCAGGTGGTGGCGCGATGGAGAGAGGTGGCGTAATGGCAAAGGTAAGTGACAAGCAGATCAAGGACGCGGAAGAGGCGCTGCGGACGACCGCCGCGCTGCCAACCAGTGACGCGGGTGTCTCGTGGAACCCATACCGGGCGGAACCGTTTATGAGTCCGGCCGACTCGGAGAAGGCGGCGGAGGACCTTGCCAAGGGCGGTCAGGACACGGGTGCGACCGCCGCAGTGACACCATCTAGCACGGGGACGCCATAACGATGGCGACCCGGATGGTGATGTGGACTGGCACGCCGCCGATCATCGACCCGCGCACGGTTCGCCGAGTCGGGCCGGGACCGAAGGACACCTTCGCGCCGGTGGTCAACTGGCGGCAGGAGAATCGGCGACAGATCGCCATCCGGTCCACACCGACGATGGGCGGGCACGACCGCTGGATTTTTGAGAGCGACCCGCCCGGATTCTCGCGGGATTACCACTGGGGGCCACACGCCGGCTCGTTTGTGCAGGAGATGGAGGAGGAGGATGCCCGACATCTACTCCAACTTATTTACCCGCCGGAGTTCGTCGATGTGACGGCGCAACATCGGACCACGCCTGATGATTTCGTGCCGCTCCCGCCGCGCGGGGAGCGGTTCACCGGGGACGAATTGGCCGTGATCCAACACGGGATTGCGACTGGGGATTTCAGCGGCTGGCGCAGCCGCTACGCTGGTCGCAAGGAGGTGGTGCCACTCGCATTGACACCGACCGGACGGTTCTTCAACCCCGACACCAGTGAGCCGTAATGGGATCCGACGGGGCGGTTCCGATCCGATGCCCGAACGAGAAGTTCGGGGACGTGCGCAACGGGAGCGGCGAGCTTGTCGTCCGTTGTCG
>JBBSML010000089.1:0-1845 GCA_038233215.1 Candidatus Limnocylindria bacterium | reverse complement strand
GCTCGCTCAGCCTCTCCACGTTCGGCGGTAATCCGGTGGCGACAACGGCCGCCCTGGCGAATCTCAACCACATCGTGACCAACAACCTGCGGGAGAATGCCCGCGAGGCCGGCGCCTATCTCAAAGCGCGGCTATGGGAGCTGGCGGTACGGCACCCCATGATCGGCGATGTGCGGGGAATGGGGCTGCTCGTCGCGGTTGAGCTGGTCCATAACCGCGCGACGAAGGAGCCGGCGCCGGACCTTGCGGCACGGGTACTTGATGCGGCGAAGGAACGGGGCCTGATCATAGGCAAGGGTGGCCTGTACGCGAACACACTGCGAATCAGCCCGCCGTTGATTATCACCAACTCGGACGTCGATGCCGCGATCGAGGCGCTCGATGGAGCGTTCACGGCGGCTGGAGAGACGCGCTAGTCCGAGGCATGATCCGGCGGTGGGCCCGGCGGTTTCGCCCGGAGAATGGCGATGACGCCGAGCACGGGGAGGACGAGCAGCCCCGCGATTGCGGCGACGTAGCTGCCCGTGGCGTCGTAGACGAAGCCGAGCGGCAAAGGTCCGATGGCGGCGCCAACGACGCCGACGGCGAAGGTCATGCCCCGGATGCTGCCAAGATAGCGGCGGCCGAAATAGGCGGGCCAGGTGACATCCGCCGCCACGGTCCAGAGTCCCATTGATGCTCCCCGGAAGGCCGCGTAGAGGATCGCCATGCCAACGGAATTGACGAGCAGCAAGGTAATCAACGCCGCCGCCAGGAAGAACTGGCCGGCCGCCAGGATGAAGCGGGACGGGTAGCGGTCGGACATCCAGCCGGAGAGGAAGGTCATTGGCAGGGCGACGGCCGATTCGACGGTGAAGGTCGTCGCCGCCAGCGTGGTCGGTAAGCCGCGGTCGGTGAAGATCGAAATCTGGTTGAAGCTCAAGCCGGTGACGACGAGCGACGGGACCATCCCGGCCGCGAGGAGGAACCAGAAGGCTGGCAGGCGCTGGGCTTGCTTCAGCGTCCAGGCAACCTCCGGCGGCTCCAGTTCCTCGCCCTCGGGGATCTCCGGTGGCGCTTCGCCGTCGGGATGCTGCCCGACCAGCTCCGGCCGGTCATGGACGAGCCAGAGAATGGCCGGTAGCAGGACGAGCCAGATGATCAGCGCCTCGATCCGCCAGGCGTTGCGCCAACCGACCCAACCAATCAGAACCTCGCCAAACGGCGGGATTGCGGCAAGACTCAGCGTTCCGGCCAATCCGAGAAGGCTGAACGCGCGGCCACGCCGGCGGACGAACCACTGGGGGACCAGCGTCCGGGCCGAGAGGGTGAGGATGCCTGAGCCACAGGCCCGGAGCAATGCGAACCCCGCGACCAGCGTCAGTGGATGTCCGACCGAGCTGGTCAGCATCAGCGCCAGGCCAAAGCCAATCGTGGTGCCGATCAGCACGACACGGTGGCCGAATCGGTCGATCTGCCGGCCGACGAGAAAGAGGGCGCCGGCGCTGAGCAGGGTCGCAGCCGAGTACGCGGTCGAGACGAGCGACCGTGACCAGCCAGTTTCCGCGATTAAAGGATCGATGAAGACCGAGACGCCGTACGTTTGGGCAGGTCCCGAGAGAAAGACCGCCAGCCCGGCCACGAACAAGACCTGCCACCCGGCGAAACCGGAGGCGCTAACGCGGCGAGCAGCGAGCTTTATGACGATCTCCAACGTATCAAGCGGGGCCGAATAGTCGCCGCCATCATCGCCGACTCCCTATTACCGCGCAAGCAGGAGAGATTATCGGACGCTCCTAAAGCTTGCGTAGACCGCTGTTGCGGTTCGTTAGTCCTTCTAGCCGGACCTATGGGTCTGTTTCGCTT
>JBBSML010000088.1:0-1862 GCA_038233215.1 Candidatus Limnocylindria bacterium | reverse complement strand
TCCAAGGCAAGGGCGCCGCGCTCTCGCGCGAAGTCGACGGCGGCGCGAGCCAGCGCGTACGTGATGCCGCGGCGACGGAACCCGGCGCGCGTGAACAGGCAGGTCACGGCCCACACGCTATCGTCGGTCTTGTCCTCGTCGCGGTCCGTCCACGGGACGCGGTTGTTGCGCGCCAGGCCCTCGTACGCGGTGCGGGGCTCGACAGCACACCAGCCGACGGGCTCGTCGTCGAGGTAGGCGACGAGGCCGCTCGTCGTGCGCGCACGCGGGTTGCCGGAGTGCGTCTGCTCGCGGAGCCGCCTCGCGCGTTCCTCGGCGGGGAACGAGCGGAACGACTCGCGCCGGTGCAGCTTGAACCGCTGGCACTGGCAGATCGGCGCGGCCCCGCGGGTGCCGAACACGGTCTGAAGATCCTCCCAGCTGGCCTCGTTAGCGGGGACGATCCGGAGGCCGTCCGTCATGCCGATGCGCCGGGCGACGCGGGCCCTCGGCCTGCGGCTTCGGCCCCACGGAGGATGCGAAGGGCTTTGAGGGTGATCCACCGGCTCGGTTCACCGACACGCTCGCCCAGGTCGACCAGCAGCTCGTCGTGGAGGGCATGCTCGAGCGGCCATCGGCCGTCGGCGTCGCGCTTCGAGGCGAGGATCTCGAGCGCCTCCGCCGTCCGCTCGTCCGGGGTGACACCGGCATCCCGAAGGTAGTCGAGGCTGCGGAGGACGTCGTAGTGCCAGCCGTTCGGGAAGCAGAGGTAGGTCCAGCGCGGCTGCGCGAACTCGCCGGTCGAGAGGCGGCGGAGGAGCCGCCGCTCGAGCAGATAGTCCTGCCCGCGCTCGCGGGCGGCGGCGACCTGGGCATTGCCCCCTCCGGCGCGCTCGTACTCGAGCAAGCCTTCGAGCACGTTGATGGTGGTCTCGAACGATCCTCGCGTGGAGCCTCTCTCCTGCTCGCAGTTCCATCCGCCGTCGGCCATCTGCTCGGTCAACAGCCGATCGACGATGCCGCCGACGTCCTCGCCGAAGTAGGACCCGATGGCTACGGCCTGGCCATTGATGCACGGCTCGACCTCGCCACCGAAATACGGCAGGTCGTCATATTCCCAGCGTCCGTTCTCCCGGACGAGCGCGATGGCCCGCCGCACCCGGTCATCGGTGGGGTCGACGCCAAACGCGCGCAGCAGCTGAAGCGTCGGCGTGATGGAGGTCCATTCGGGGAAGTAGGCGCCACCGCGCCACTTGCCGTCGGGTCCCTGGGCCGCGAGCAGCTGCGCGCCCCAGCCCTCATGCGCCACACGCCCACGTTCGGCGGCGACGGCCTCGGCCGACGCATCGGTCAGGTCGCGCATCACCTGCCAGCGGATGGAAGGATCGGAATCGAGGAGCCAGTCGATGACGTTCATCGGTCCATGGTAGCCGCGGTAGGTGACAGGTCCGACATGAATGGATGGGCTGCAACCTGTGCCGCCGGCGTGCGGTTCCTGGCCGATCCTAACCGGGGAAGAGCTAAGTCGGATGTCACGACTCATGTCCTGCCATCCTCAACGTGGGGTTGCGCCGCGATCCTCCCGATCTCTCACCGGGTGAAGATCCGACAGGATCCTCGGGCCCGTTCCCGCACTAACGGTGTGGTGGTTCGGATCCGACAGGATTCGCGAACCTGGACGCGTGCAACCGGGCAGCGCGACCTGCTCGAAGTGGTGTCGACCCATCGGAAGACTACGGCACCACCGTTACGACGGGACGAACGACCTGGCCTCCGCGCCCGAGGCGAACGATCGCGCCTCGGTGAGCCGCAGGCGAAGCGGCGCGTCGAGCTCCGGCCAGAACGGCGTGCCGGCGCCCAGGACGACGGGATGGACGACGAGG
>JBBSML010000087.1:0-1897 GCA_038233215.1 Candidatus Limnocylindria bacterium | reverse complement strand
GCCAACGGGATGATGTACCCCTCCTGTGCCTCGAGCCACGCCTGGAACTGCTCCGGCTGCGTCCACCATTCGATGAAGCTCAGCGCCGCTTCCTGCTGCTCGGAGTACTGCATCGCCGCGTACGACCAGCTGCCAAGCTGGACGAACGGGCCGGCGGGGCCGGCCGGCAGCCGCGAGTGCCAGATATCAGCCGGATCAACGATGATCTCATAATCGGTGTCCGCCGCGCCTTCCTGCGCCGCTTGGGCGGCGAGGTAGATGCTGCTCCCGTTGATCGTGCCGGAGATCTGGTCCGACAGGAACGCCCGGTTGTTCGCGGTGTCGTCCCAGGAGAGCCCGGTCGTATCGTAGGCGTCTTCCCAGGCCTGGAGGAACTTCTCCATCCCTTCGACGAACTGCGGCTGATTGAAGGCGACGGTCTCGCCGTCCTCCTCGACCTCCATTGCGCCGTAGGCCCACATGTAGGCGTAGGCGAAGCCAGGAGGGTCACCGGTGCTGTGACCAAGCGCTTGGCCGAGTGGTTTGCCCATCTCCTTCAGGTTCTTGCCCAGCTCAAAGAGCTCTTCCCACGTCTCGGGGAACACCTTCGGATCGGTCAGGCCAGCTTCTTCAAAGTAGCTCATTCGGTAGGCGAAGGCCGCGCTCGAGGCGCCGACCGGCACGCTGTACCAGTTGCCATCGACGGCGACGGTATCCGTCACCCAATCGTAGTAGCCACCAAGTTGCTCGCCCAGCGCGTTCGCCATGTCGTCGACCGGCACCATGTTCTCGGAGTAGAGGTGAGGCCACGTCTCGCGCATCTCGATCACGTCGGGGCCATCGCCGCCCTCAACCGCCGCCGCGATCCGAGCCTGGATGTCCGGCCAGTTGACATAGTCAGTCGTGGCGCTCACGCCCTGCTGCGTCGCCCATTCTTGGACCTGCTCATCGAAAAACTCTTGAGCGGTGGGGACGAAGTAGGTTCCAGCGAGAATCGTGATCTCCCGATCCTGCAGCACCGCTGGCGCCCGGCGTGCCGGGGCCGCGAAGCCGCGCGCGGCGAAGACCGGCCCCAGCGCGGAGGCCGAGAGGCCAAGTGCCGCTGCCCGTTTCGCGATACCACGCCGCGAGTACCGCATCCGGGTCGCTTCGTCTACCAGTTTGCCAATCCGTTCGTCAGTCATGATAGTGTCCTCCTCGACACGTCTTTCGGTTCCCCGCCTACCGTGGCCGACACGTCACCGCATCAACGCGGTAGGTCGCTCGGGGATAGTCAACTTCGCCGATACTCCCGCCGCCGTACAGCGCGTGCGAAAGACTGGCTCCGGAGCGATTGTCGCACAATACGCGCCGCTGCCGTGCGCAAGTCGAGCGGCGATCCATCACCGCATCCCACGATCCCCGCTCCGCGCGGGACACAGAACCTAGCCGCAAATGCGAACGCCGTCAAGCGCGCTGGCGACAATTGCCGGATTCATCGACAGCACTCTGTGACCCTTCCATGGTGTAGCCATACATACATACTCCTGGCCCGGTTGACCGGCTGGTACGGTCCGCATGACATAACAGTGATGAAGAAGCTTGGCATCTCCCCTCCTTTGCGGAGCGTATACACTAGCGATTCGGCGAAAGTGAGAGGAGAGACCGTTGATGCGGGCCAGGGGTTTTCGCATTGACCATGGGGTGGCCGAGTGATGATGGGCAATGAGCGACTAACGAGCGAGCCGTTCGGCACGGTCGATGGCCGATCGGTTGAACGCTACACATTGACCAATACCACGGGCATGCGCGTCACGGTGCTGACCTACGGCGGCATCATCCAGGCGGTCACCGTGCCCGACCGGAACGGACAGCAAGCCAATGTCGCTCTTGGGTTCGCATCTCTCGATCCGTACGTCACGGCTAATCCGTACTTCGG
>JBBSML010000086.1:0-1970 GCA_038233215.1 Candidatus Limnocylindria bacterium | reverse complement strand
TGCTGCCCGGTCTCGCTTTCAGGTAGGGTGACGCATAGACATCGCTGATCCCTAATTCCGCCAGGTAAGGGATGACCTTCAAGGCGTCGCGAAAGCCGAATTTGCTATTGAATTGGAACCGGTAGGTGGCGCGCGGTACACGCGACGCCACCTCGAGATCGGACACCAGCGACCGCGCCAGGGCATCGAGAGGTTCGCTCCCATGCGTCGACTCCGCGTGAGTTGCGGCCGCACCCAAATGGTCAATCATCAACAAGCAACATCCTTCACAACCGCGTCATCCATTACCAGCACGCCCTTATGCGCGTCAGCGGCTATCCGTGCCGCACCGGATCATCAACTGATGTTGTATCCCACCCGAATCGAATTTTCGGCCCGACGGCTCGAACCCAAGCCGCCGGTACAGACCCATCGCGTGGACCTGCGCGCTGACAAGCACCGAGGGCGATCCGAGCGCGTCGGCCTCGTCCAGCAAGTAATGCATCACCGCACTACCGATACCGTGTCCCCGCCAGGCGGGCAGCGTAGCGACCCACGCGATCTGCGCCCGGGGCCGCCCGAGCAGGTCGACCGAGCTGGCCAGTGTCAACCGGCCGGTGGCGACAAGGATAAAGCGTCCGGCCTCCTCCACCTCGCCCATAGCGTGCAGGCTACGAGCGTCATCCTCGTCCTCGGCGTCGGGACCGATCATGCCCTGTTCATTCCCAAAGACCAACGTCCGCACTCGCACAACGTCTGCGAAGTCGGCATCGCTTGCCACCGGCCGGATCCGGAAGCCTGGCGGCAATCCGGACCACCGCTGTCGCGAAAGGGCGCTGACGGTCATGCTGGTTGAACCCGGTCCCGGGTCTGCATGACCCGGTCCATCGTCGCCGACGCGCCTTGCCACCAGGTGCGAACGTCGTCGATCTCACGCTCAGACTGGTTGAGCGCGTTCTGGACCCGATCTGGAGCGGTGCCGCCGGCAACGTCTCGCGAGGCCACACTCGTGGCGGCATCGAGCGGCGGCCGCTGCTGGCCGAAGACTGGGTGAGCGGCTTGCCATTCGTCGTTACTCAACTCGGCGAAGGAGATACCCCGCTCCAGGCAGCTGGCGACCAGTCGCCCGACCACGCCATGCGCTTCCCGGAATGGAACTCCCTCACGGGCCAGGAGATCGGCGGCATCGGTGGCGAGCGAGAAGTCGGCGACGGCGGCTGCGGCCAGTCGTTCCCGGTTGAACGTTGCCGTCGTCAGCATCGGCGGCACCACATCGAGCACGGCGACGACCGTATCGACCGCGTCGAACAACCCTTCTTTGTCCTCCTGTAGGTCCTTGTTATAAGTTAGCGGTAAGCCCTTCGTGGTCGTCAGCATTGCCATCAGGTGACCGAAGACTCGCCCGGTCTTGCCGCGGGCTAGCTCGGCGATGTCGGCATTCTTCTTCTGGGGCATGATCGAGCTCCCAGTCGAGAAGGCATCATCGAGCGTCACGAATCGGAACTCGGCCGATGACCAGAGGATCACCTCCTCCGAGAGGCGGGAGATATGCATCATGATCAAGGCGCAGGCATGCAACGTATCGAGGACGAAATCACGGTCGGACACCGCGTCGAGACTGTTGGCGGAGATTGCGGCGAAGCCCAGATCGGCGGCAACAGCCTGACGATCAATTCGGTAGGTGACGCCTGCTAGAGCACCGGCACCGAGCACCAGCACGTCTGTCCGGCGGTAGGCATCGCGTAGCCGGTCGGCGTCGCGCAGAAGCATGGCGATGTAGGCGTGCAAGTGATGAGCGAGGAGAACGGGTTGGGCGCGCTGGAGATGGGTGTAACCTGGCATGACGACACCGTCGTGGTCCCGCGCCACCGCGAGGAGGCCGTCCGCCATGCCCAAGACCTTCTCGACCAGCGCCAGGATCGCGCCTTTGGTCCAGAGACGGAGGTCGGTTGTCACCTGGTCGTTGCGGCTCCGGCCGGTGTGGAGCTTGC
>JBBSML010000085.1:0-2112 GCA_038233215.1 Candidatus Limnocylindria bacterium | reverse complement strand
CCAGCCGCCGCCGGGGCGTTATACCATGCTCTCCTCCTTCGGTAAGAGCCGGGTAAACTACCCACACTGTGTTCCGGGAACTAGAAGGTACAAACGCCACCGTCAACTGCCCCGGCTGCGGAGTTCGTCTGCCGGAAGCTGATCTGCCAGCGGACGACGGTGTCAACGCCTCTGGCGAATGCCGCCAGCTCTACTGGCAGCTCTCAGCCGATACGCTCACCAGGGCCGACCCGGCATTCCTCCACCAGTTCGCCGTCGACGCCTACGCCGCCCAGCACGCGGGCGGTCCCTCCCGTCCGATTACCACCGCGTTCGCCTTGGTCGGTCTGTATCTCGCCCGCGAGCGCGGGTTCACCAGCCGCGATGTCCAACGCGCTCACATGTTGCTCGCCCGCCGCAAGCTGGACTGGCCTCGCTTAGCGAGACCGGAGCAGGCCGGCTCAGTGACAGTGCTCGATCTCCTCCACGCCGGCTCCGGCTACGCCCGAGACGCAAGGTTGCGAGAGTGGATGGCCGTGGTCTGGGAGACCTGGCATCCGGAGCGCAAGCGAGTCATTGCCCTTGCCAGCAACATTCCGTGAGCAAGGGAGCGACAATTTCGGGCTGGTGCCATGCCAAAAAGCCGCAAGGAATGGTTGATGCTTTGATACGAGGTCCGGCTCGTGACTAGCACCACCACATGTGATCTCCAGCCCCCACCTCGTTGCCAGTTGGCATACCGCCTGCGTACTCGGCTGAACCTGCCTGATCGGATTGCGAGTCCGATTGTTCGGCAACACCGCCCGGAGGCTCAGTTTCATGCTCACCCCCTTCCCTGACCGCACCGAAGCCGGCCGCCACCTCGGCCAAGCCCTCCGCCGGTACGCCGGTCGCGACGATGTCATCGTCCTTGGCTTGCCGCGTGGTGGCGTGCCCGTCGCTGCGGAAGTCGCGGCGCTGTTAAACGCGCCGCTGGATCTCGTCCTCGTCCGCAAGCTCGGCGTCCCCGGTCATGAGGAGCTCGCCATGGGCGCCATCGCCTCGGGCGGCGCCCGCACCCTGAACGACGACGTCATCGCGGATCTCCGCATCAGCCCGGACACCATCGAGACCGTAACCGAGCACGAAACGCGCGAGCTGACCCGCCGCGAACAGCTCTACCGGGGAGACCGTCCCCATCCCGATCTCTGCAATCGAACGGTTATCGTCGTCGACGACGGCCTCGCGACCGGGTCAACGATGCGCGCCGCCATTAGCGCCCTGCGTCAGCAACGGCCAACCCGGATCGTCGCCGCCGTACCGGTGGCCGCATCCTCCGTCTGCGCCTTGATCGGCAGCATCGCCGACGAGATCGCCTGCGTCATGACCCCGGAGCCCTTTTACGCTGTCGGCCTCTGGTATGAGAACTTCCGGCCAACCTCTGACCACGAGGTCCAAAATTTGGTTAGAATGGCGCACGAGCGGCAATCGGCGCCGGCGCCGGCGCATCGCTAGGCCGCTAGCCGATCAGCCACGATCACGTACATGGGAGGAATGTCATGCGACGCGGTATCGTTCGCCCGTTCACCGTCATCACGGTCGCCATCTTGGCGCTCTTGAGCCTGGCCGGGGTCGCCGGGACTCTGGCGCAGCAAGGAACACCCATTGCTGACCTCGAAGGCACGCCGGAGGACATCATCCCGGTCTCAATCCTCAACTCCGCGAATCAGGAAGTCGGCATCGCCCAGTTCTCGGAATCGGCTGACACCGTCACCGTTACCGTGGCGGCGACCAGACTGGCGCCGGGTGAGCACGGCATTCACATCCACGAGACCGGGCTCTGTGATCCGCGCGGCGAAACGCCGTACGAATCGGCCGGTGCCCATTTCAATCCAACCGGTGCCACGCACGGCGGCCCGCCCGACATGACGAGCGCGACGCCAGGCGCCACCCCGGAGGGCACACCAGAGTCGCTCACTGGCCATGCCGGTGATCTCGGCAATATCACGGTCGGCCCAAACGGTGCGGGTAGCGTGGTCGTCACGACCGACCGCTTCACGCTGTCGCCGGGCGAAACCTCGCTCTTCGACCAGGACGGCAGCTCAATTGTCGTCCACGGCGGTCCTGACGACCTGATGACCGACCCCGCCGGTG
>JBBSML010000084.1:0-2179 GCA_038233215.1 Candidatus Limnocylindria bacterium | reverse complement strand
TCCTCATCGGCGGCTCGTTGCTGCTCGCCGGGGCGGCCGGGTTCGTGGCGTGGCAGACGAGCGTCACGCTCACGGGCATCGACGCCTGCTACGCGAACGCATCCGGCGGCGGCCCGCTCTCGGCATCCTGCGGATCTCTGATCGAGTGGGGCAACGTCATGACCATGCTGAGCCCGATGCTGCAGGGCGTGACCACCGTTGTGCCGTTGGCCGTCGGCGCTCTGCTCGGTGCGCCACTGGTGTCGCGCGAGATCGAGAGGCGCACGGCGCCCATTGCCTGGTCGTTGTCGCTGTCACGCGCTCGATGGCTTGCCCTGCGAGCGCTTCCGCTGCTGATTTCGATCGCGGTGGTGCTGCTGATTCTCGGCCAGGCCAGCGAGTCGCTCATCCGAGCGACGCCACCGGGCGACATCGGATTCGGGCACTACGCGATGCATGGACCCCTGGTCGCGTTGCGCGGAGTGGCTGTGTTCATCATCGGCGTGGTGGTTGGGCTGGTGCTTGGTCGGATGCTGCCGGCCATCCTGGTTACCGGCCTCGTGGTCATCGCGATGCTGGTCGGCCTGCAGCTCGTGCGCGGCGAGCTCATGCGCGCGGAGGCGGTCTGGCTGGATGCCGCCGAGAACGACTTCTTTTCGGGCGTCACCATCTACGATTCGGCCTTCACCGATGACGCTACTGGCGAGCACGTCAGCTTCGACGAGGCCCATGCCCGGTTCCCCGAGGAGTTCGGTCCGCAGGGCAGCGGCATGCCGCCGGGTTTGAGCCAGGTCTACCTGACTACCCCCCCAGAGCGGTACCCGGTGTTCGTTGCGCGTGAAATCGGCGCGCTGGCGCTCGTCAGTGCCGTCGCGGCTGGTGCCGGGTTGTGGATCGTCAGATCGCGGCGCCCGGATCTGGTCTGAGTGGGTCCGACAGATGCCATGCACGGTCGGCACCATTGGGCCGAAGATGACGGTGGTCCGGACGCGCTGTTTGCGGCGGAGGGTGACTTCTGCCGCGGCTCATCGGCTCTGGCTAGAGCCCGAGGCTGTGAACGGTCATAGCGTGGGACATTTGGCGGTAGCGGCACATTTGTGCCGTTGAGGGAGGGAAGTCATCATGCCACCGATCCTGATCATGTGTCCGTTCACCGAAGACCTGGTGCCCACCAGTCAGCACGCTGACAGCGCAGAGGAGCTGGAGGCGCTGCAAGGTCGGTTCATGCTGCTGGCCTGCCCCGAGTGCGGCCGCGACCATGCGTGGACCTCGGCGGACGCGGTGCTCGCGTCTGATTGATCGCAGGGAATCTTCTCGTGTACGCAGACATCGCGACATGATCATTTGCGCGCGTCCACACCCACATGAGCCGTACGCCCCCACTACCACCCTCGCGAACCACCTCTCTGAAGCCGCTCCATCCGCGGACTTGCGATCGACCCACGGCCGCGACCTCATTTGGCGGACGCGAATTGAGCGCGTCAACGCCCTCACTGACGCGCGGTATAGCACCCATTGGCGCCCACCGGGACCCCGACGCCGATGAATCGACGGGGAGGCGAGAGCTGCCCCTCCCGACTCGCAACGGTCATTGCGCGGACGGCGCGCCCGGGCCATCGGTGAAAGGAGTCCGGTCGCGAGCGCCGGACCTGCCGACAGCCGAACCAGATGCTGGGCTCCGGGCAAGATAGGTCAATGGAGGCTCGCTCGGACGCCCAGGTCATTGCTGCTTCACGAGCCAGTCCACGCGTGTTCGCGATCGTCTTTGATCGACATTTCGACGCTGTCCATCGCTACCTCGCCCGCCGGGTCGGACCCGACCTGGCTGACGACCTTGCGGCCGAGACCTTCACCCAAGCGTTTGATGCCAGGCTCCGATTTGACACCACGCACCCGAACGCCCGGCCCTGGCTGTTCGGTATGGCGACGAACCTGCTGCGCCACCATCACAGGAGCGAAGCGCGGCGGCTGCGGGCCTATGCGCGCCTCGATCGCCCGGCCTCGCACGATGCCCACGGCGAGATCGAGACACGACTCGATGCGGAGCGCGCCGGACCGGCCATCGCCGCGGCAGTGGGGCGCCTGTCGGCGGACGAGCGCAACGTCCTCCTCCTCTTCGCCTGGGCCGACCTCCGCTACGAAGAGATTGCCGTGGCGTTGCGAATTCCGATTGGAACCGTCCGCTCGCGGCTCAATCGCG
>JBBSML010000083.1:0-2251 GCA_038233215.1 Candidatus Limnocylindria bacterium | reverse complement strand
TTTCAGCCTGCGGCGAACGGCGTGCGGGCGCATGTTGGCCAGCTCCGCTACCTCCTCCACCGTCCCATCGCTCCGCATGATCTCCAAAGCATCTCAGCCATCGTAAGAAAAGATGAAATGTAAATATTCCGAATATCACATATATATAATCAACGAATAATTGACTAAACATGGACCAACTGGTATAATATAGGTATGAGGCAAGGAGATCGCCTCACCGTTATCAGTCGCCGGATACCCGTTGCAGCGGACCGGCATCGCCCACAGGAGGGCACCATGGTTATCCCTATCCGTCCCGAATCGCACGAGGATGCCGTGCGTCGATTGGCCGCCAAGGCGCGAGCGGAGGGCGTGAAGCTCTACCGTGATGCACGGGACGGTCGGTACTACGCATCGAGCGTGAGCCAACCAGATCACTTGCACTACCTCACGGGCGTCAGCTGCGACTGTGCCGGGTTCATTTCGTACCAGCGATGTAAGCACCATTCCGCCTTACTGGTCGCCCTCGGGTGGATCGAGGATCCGGACCCGGAGCCGCCCACCCCTATCGCGCCGGTGATCGGACGCATCCTCCGGTGTGAGACCTACCGGGGGCTGGGCGAGGTCCAGTACACGCGAGTCACCGGACCGGCTCGCTTCGTCTATGACTGGCAGACCTGCAGCGCCTGCCGGGGCCGCGGCGTCGAGAAGATCGTCGCGGAGGCGGCCTGAGATGGACAACACCACGCAAGGTTGGACTCCAGCTCGCCGACGATCCCACTGCCAGCAGATCGGCACCCTCGGCGGCCAGACGACGGTTCGGACGTACGGTGCGAAGTACATGGCAGCCATTGGCAGGATCGGGTTCGACGCGTACGCCAAACGGCATCACGAGGGGAGCCGCGCGGCGGCCGTGGCGGCCCTGAAGCTATTGACCAGCCCTGACGCTCGGGTGCGCCAGCCGGCCACCTGGGACCGCACGTAGATATCAGCGGGGGCGGTCCTGGGGCTGCCCCCGAACTCACAGGAGATGTCATGACGATGAGTATGGATGTAGCCAACCAGAACGATACCGACGCCTTTGCCGACATGATCCGGTCGGCGCTTCCGGAACTGATCCGCACAGGAACCGCCGGCGAGGTGGAGCAGAACGAAGATCGCGAGCTGATGGCGTGGACGGCCAACCGTGAGGCGGCCTTCGAGATCTTCCTGAGCAATGGCGCGTCCTACCAGTTCACGCTCCGCCAGACGTCGGCGGCGATCGCCGCGTGCCGGCAGTGCAATGCGCCGTTCCATGACGACGAGCTGGATGGACACGGGCGGTGTCCCCACTGCGCCGAGGATGGGCAGACACGAACGGAGGCGCGCTGATGTCGGCGTTCATTCTGGGAACCGATCACATCGATTACCTGGTATCCGCGGCGGTCGGCGCCGGGATCGGCGGGCACGGCCTTTACTGGGACGGGGAGCGGGTGGAGTGGCACAACGCGGATCGGGTGGGCGCGGCCCTGCTTCGGGAGAATATCGCGTCGGTGTCCTTCCGCTACGCACCACATGACGGCGGGCTACCGGGACCGGTGCCGAACCCAGTCCCTGAAGACTACGGATACCAGCCGTTCCTGAGGGTCGAGACGGCCCAGGTGCTGAAGGCGATCGACTGTTACGAATACCAAAGCTGCGAGCATCCGGGCTGGAAAGATTCGGAAGCGCGGCGATTCTGCGACGTCCTGAGGCGACGCTACAGCGCGACCATGCCGGGCTATGACGACGCGCTCTGGGAGGTTAGCCGGCCGGAACTCCTGAAGCGGTCGCTGCTGACGCATCGGCAGTGCGCGTGAGGGAGGGCGACGATGAGCACGTACAAGCATGAGTCCGACGATATTGCTGCCTTCACCCAGATGATTCGCGCGGGGATGCCTCACCTAATCGAGCAGGGCACCCGTGGCGACGTGGTCCAGACGGCGGACCGCGACCTCCTGCCGCGGACGGCCAATGGCGAAGCCGCCTTCGCGATCGTCCTCAGCAACGGGGTGTCCTATCGGGTTCGCGTCCAGCAGATCGGCGAAGCCGAGGATGAGGAGGCCGGGTGCCGGCGGTGCGGCACGGTGACCCCCATCGACGAGCTGGACGGGGAAGGCGCCTGCGCCGACTGTGCCGGGGAAGAGTGGAGCCGGCTGACGGCAGAGCAACGGACCGCCTGGTGTAAGGTGAACCGGATGCACTACCCGTACGAAGACAAGGGGCCGATGGCGCCGGAGCAGCTCACGTATGT
>JBBSML010000082.1:0-2297 GCA_038233215.1 Candidatus Limnocylindria bacterium | reverse complement strand
CGCTCGGCAGTATCGGCGTCGATCCGGCTGCCGGTGAAGATCAGCTGCTTGGCGCGGGCAGGAGAGGCTGGACGCTGTCCGCGAGCCACATCTCTCTCCACCTCGATCGTCTGGCATCCAGCGCCGCGGGCGCGCCCAGCGGCGTTCCGAGCCACCTTGCCACCTTCTCCAGCGGTTGACAAACAGCGCCCCGGTGCTACGGTGCAGACGAATCCGCGAAACCATGCCGGCACGTGAATGCGCGCGAGGAGGCACCATGTACAAAAGCGATTCGGACCCGTCCACCCGTCGTTCGGGCGATGGCCCACACCGGCCGCGGATCAGCCGGAGGACACTGGTGCAGACCGCGCTGATGAGTGCGGTCGCAATCCCCCTCGCGTCGGACGCGTCGGAAGCCGCCGCGCAAGCAACGCCAGTCCCATCGCCGGTCGTGCAACCCAAGGTGATCCCAACCTCCTCCACGGAAACCTGGTCAGAGCCGTGGGTCTGGCGCCCGAGGGAGTGGCCCGGCCAGCAGCTCAACCTCAACGTGGTCGAAAACGAGAACCCTGGGCAGATCGTCGGCTTCGGCAACCAGAGCGCGGTGCTCTTCTCCTACAACGGCGCCACGCCGGGCCCAACGATCAGGATGCACGGTGACGAGACGCTCCTCGTTGGGTTGCGCAACCTGCTTGGGCAGAATTTTGGGATGACGTATGTCGGACCCTTCCCGGATCTCAAGGCGCTGCCCGACGGGGTGACGGCGGATCAGGTCAGCGCCAAGGCCGAGCAGCTCGGGATCGCCCGCCAAGACTCCTGTCTCGGGGAGCACACGAATGGTGTCCATTCGGCGCGGGTCACCAACCTGCACTCGCACGGCCTGCATGTGCGACCCGGCCGCAACCCGGATGGGACGCACTCCGACAATGTGATTCTGCGGGTCATTCCCCAAGCGGACCTGGAGCAGCGGGAGGAACAATCCGACAGCGCCGCGTGTGCCTGGCTCCGTGATCCGGAGCAGACCACGTTCCTACGCGACGACGAGACGGTGGGATTCGCCGACTACGAGTTCCGCATTGGCGAGGTGCAGGCGAAAGCGCGGGACGCGCGGGCGCTCCCGCCTCAGCCGCACCCGCCGGGCACGCATTGGTATCATCCGCACACCCATGGATCGACCCATAATCAGGTGTCCAGCGGGATGGCGGGATTCCTGATCATCGAGGGTGATGTCGATCAGGCAATCAACCTGGAGCTCACCGGGGAGCGGAACCCCGATCCGCGGCTTAAGACCGGTCCCTACGACTATCTCGAGCGCCTCATGCTCATTCAGCGAGTCTTCGTCACCTCCACTGACCCGGACGCGCCGACCCAATCGCTGAAGGAGGGCGGGGTCGCCAACCTCTCGGTCAACGGCGACCAGACGCCAATGGTCATCACCATGCGCCCCGGTGCGATTGAGCGGTGGCGCGTACTCAATGGCAGCGTCGACGGGCAGGGATACAAGCGATTCATGGTGGTCAAGGGCCAGTACGCCGTCGAGGAGAGCACGACTCCCGGTGGTGGCGGCCCCGTTTTCACCCTGGTCAAGCCGCGCGATGCCGGCAGCACCACCTTTGTCCCGGCGACGCGAGCCGAGGTGTCCGCGGACAAGCAGCGGCTCTATCAGCTTGCCTTCGATGGGGTGACGCTGGTGGCAGGGGATGCCGACAGCGCGGTCTACACCATCCGCGATCTCGCGGAACAGAACGCCGGAACGGAGAACCCGCTCGACCGGCCACTCACGGGCAATCCGAACCAGGCGATGCTCGCCAACTACGAGGCGTGCTTTGCGAATGCCGACAGCGTCCGGAACACGTTCGTGCGCCCGAACGAGGTGTACCTCGCGCCGGGCAACCGCTCCGATGTGCTTTTCCAGGCACCCCAACTGAAGGCGGCCCAGGGGCAGCAGGCCAATGCCGAGGTGTACACGGTGCTCGCCCGGGAGGTCGTGGTCCACGCGGACAATTTCCAGAACCAGCTTCAGGGCGCGTTCACGAGCGACACACTGGTGTCAGAAACGCAGGACATCGTGGTGGCCTACATGATCGTCACAGATGCTGATGCCGACGGCAATTCCGTTCCGTCCATTCCCGACTACAACGTGATGGACCTGGTCGATATCCTGCCGGAGGTGCCGGCGTACCTCCGTCCGATCGCGGATGACGAGGTGCTGGTCAAGACGGGCGCAGATACCGCGGACGCCGATCCCGATGCCGGGCTACCGGACCGAGCCGGGACGTACCGTACGCGCACGATCATGTATTCCGGTTGGGGCGCTG
>JBBSML010000081.1:0-2303 GCA_038233215.1 Candidatus Limnocylindria bacterium | reverse complement strand
GTCGGGGCCATGCTGCTGGCCGCCGCCCGCTGGCGCCTGACGCCGCGGAACCTCTATTCGGTGATGGAGTCGACCGCGCAGAGCACGTGTATGGTGTTCTCCATCCTGATCGGCGCCTCGATCTTCGGGCTCGTCTTCCGGATCATGGGCGGCGACAACCTGGTCGAGGACTTCATGACCGAACTGCCCGGCGGCCGGATCGGGGCGATCGTCTTCGTGATGGCCCTGATGTTCGTGCTGGGCTTCATCCTCGATACGTTCGAGATCATCTTCGTCATCATCCCGGTCACCGCGCCGGTGCTCTTGAGGATGGAGGTCGATCCGGTCTGGCTCGGGGTCATCGTCGCGGTGAACCTGCAGACGAGCTTCCTGACGCCGCCGTTCGGTTTTTCGCTGTTCTATCTGCGCTCGGTCGCGCCGGGGACGGTCCGGACCGTCGACATCTATCGCGGCGCGGTGCCGTTCGTGTTTTTGCAGATCGTGGTGATCGCCGCCCTGATCGCCTTCCCCTGGCTCGCTACCTGGCTCCCCACGGTGCTCTACGGCTGAAGCGGTGGCATCGCGGCGTGGGCTGTTGCCTCCGGCGGGAGTATTTTTGCCAAGAAGAAGGCGTTGCCGCCTCGAATGGGCGCGCCTCGAGGCGACATCGCCGGGCTAGATGTGAGCTTTCAGCAGGTTGTCCATCCGGGTCTGAGCGTAGAGGCTGGAGTTGTGACGCTTCAGTCCCTGAGGGAGGCCCGGATGAACGCCCATGAGAATGCCCGCTCGACGCCGCACAGTTGAGCGGAGTTGGTGCGAAGGGTCTTGAAAGAGCGCCAGTCGGTGTCGCGCGTCGCGGCTGATTTCGGGGTCTCGAGCAAGGCGGTACGCAAATGGGTCGCCCGCTACGAGGCGGAGGGCGCGGCCGGGCTGCGCGACCGATCCTCGCGCCCGCACCGTCTGCGCCACCCGACCTCGCAGGCGGTGGCTGACCGGATCGCGGCGCTGCGCCGCGAGCGCTGGACCGGCAAGCGCATCGCCGCGGCGCTGGGCGTCTCGCCGGCCACCGTCAGCCGTATTCTCAGCAAGCTCGGTCTCAGCCGGGTGCGCGACCTCGAGCCTGCGGAACCCGTCCGCCGGTACGAGCGCGCCCGACCTGGGGAGCTGATCCACATGGACATCAAGAAGCTCGGCCGGTTCGAGCGCACCGGCCACCGCATCACCGGCGACCGGCGCGGCCAGAGCAAAAGCCGCGGGGTCGGCTGGGAGTACGTCCATGTCGCCATCGACGACCACTCGCGGCTCGCCTGCTCCGAGATCAAGCCCGACGAGACTGCCGACAGCGCCGTCGCCGCCCTGCGCGCGGCGGTCGACTTCTACGCAAGGCTCGGCGTCACGGTCGAACGCGTCATGACCGACAACGGCAGCTGCTACCGTTCCTTCGCTTTCCGCGACGCCTGCAAGTCCCTGGCCTTGCGCCATGTCCGAACCTGGCCCTATACGCCGAAGACCAACGGCAAGGCCGAGCGCTTCATCAAGACCGCACTCGCCGAATGGGCCTACGCCCGCGCCTTCGCCACCTCCGACCAACGCGCCGACGATCTCCCGCGCTGGATGCACGACTACAACTGGCATCGCCCGCACGGTGGGATAAACTCCAACCGACCAATCCAGCGTCTCCGCATGACCGGGAGCAACCTGTTGAGGATGCACATCTAGTGGTAGGAATCAAACGCTCGGAACCGTCGCAACCTCGGCAACCGATTGGAATGATTAAATATGCCGCGGACTCTTCCGTTTAGTTTTGACCACTAGCCGGCCACGGACGCCAGCATTTTTCTCACGTCATGCCCGCTTTCGCGAAGGTCGGCGGAGGTGATTTCACGGCCCGCCGCAAGCAGCTTGCGCGCCGCCATGTGTTCACCCGGCGCATTGATGGTCTCGATTCCGAGCAGCACGTTCCCGCCGAGGCAGAGGACCACGGTCCTGCCCTCCGCCGGCGACAGCACGACCCGGCTATCGGCACCGGTAGTGAGACCGGCGATCTGCAGCTTCATCGGCCCCTGGTCGCTCCAGAACCAGGGCACGGCGTCGTAGGGGGCCGGGTCGCCGGTGAGGCGCCGGGCAACGGCGCGGGCATGGTCGGTGGCCGCCTGGACCGACTCGAGCCGGACGCGGCGTCCGGTTCCGGGGGCGGGAAAGGACGCGCAGTCGCCGACGGCAGAGATCAGCGGATCGCTGGTCAGCAGCTGCGCATCGACGGCGACGCCGTTGTCGATCACGAGCCCTGCCGCCTCTGCCAGTTCGGTGTTCGGTCGGACGCC
>JBBSML010000080.1:0-2381 GCA_038233215.1 Candidatus Limnocylindria bacterium | reverse complement strand
TCAGCTGACCGGCTCGTCGAGGATCTCGAGAGCCTCGGCCACGTTGGTTACGTCGATGCGCAAGCCGACGCGCGCGGAGCGCTGGCGAAACTTCGATCGCCGGGGGCCGACTGACATCCCCTCCCGAGCCAGGTGATTGAGGGCCTCGCTGAGACCCATCCCGCGCTGGCGGCGCAATCGGTCGACAGCCACGGAGACGTCCGCATCGAGCGTTACGGTCGTTCGCATGTACCGACGATAACATCTTGATGCGGCAATCCAGCCATCAGGAACATCACCGCTGGCGAGAGTCGCCCACCCGGGTTGTGCTAGCGTAAGCGTATGCTCAACCTTGATCGCAGGGTCCAGCTGATGCTGGATGAGGCTCGATACCGAAAGATCGCCCAGGAGGCGGCACGCCGGCAGGTCTCGGTCGCCTCTGTCATCCGCGAGGCGATCGACCGTCTGCCGGAGCAGGCGGGTCGGCGCCGAGACGCTATCGCGGAGATCCTCGCCGCTGAGGCGATGCCCGTGCCGGACGATCCGGCTGAGTTCCGCGGGGAGATCGACCGCGAACACGAGTCGCTGCCGGGATGACCCCGCCGATCACGTGATCGTCCTGGACACGACGGTACTGGCCTACGCGGTCGGTGCCGACCATCCCCTGCGCGACCCTTGTCGACGCCTGCTTGAAGCGCACGCGGACGGTCGTCTCGAGGCGACCACGACCATCGAGGCCATCCAGGAGTTCGCCCACATCCGCGCCCGGCGCCACACCCGGCGCGACGCCGTTCGTCTCGCTCAGCGCTATGCGGATGCGTTCGAACTGCTGATCACCTCTGCGGATGATCTCGAGCATGGCCTCAGGCTGTTCGAGCGCCATCCCACGCTGGGTGCATTCGACGCCGTGCTGGCTGCAGTGGCCATCGACCGGGGTGCCGAAGCGCTCGTCTCCGCCGACCGTGCCTTCACCGCCATCGCGGGACTGTCAGTGATCGATCCGCCACCGATGCGATAGCAGACCTGGTCGGCACCGGTTGACTGCCGCACGGGTCGGCAGCGAGAAGGGTAGGGCGCGCGCCCGCTCCAGCCTAGTTCGGCCTCGGTCTGGTCCTCGACGGCCTGGAGCGGTTGCGAGACGCAGCGTAATCAGAGTGCGCCTCGGGCGCGGTCAGGCCGAGGCCGGATGAACCACGGCGAAGATTTCGCGCTCGGCTGCCAGGGAGAGTCGCTCGTCGAGCGTGACGAAGGGGAGTGTCTCGGGATGCTCCTCAGCGGCGACGATGGCGGCTGCCAGCTGGAGCGCATCGCCCGCCGGCAAAGGGTGGACGCGGAGGAGGCGCACTGCGGTGTGGCGTAGCGGCGCGACTGGTTGGATCTCCTGCCACGCCTTTGCCAGGGCAGCAAGGCGGCGGAGAGAGTTGGTCATGGACGGTGCGTCGAGGAGGGATTCGCGTTCCAGGCGCGCCAGAGCGGAAACACACTCGGCCTCGGTAGCCCACCAGACCAGCATCTCCGGATCCCGTTCGTATTCGCGCATGACGGCCGCGCTCGTCGGCTCATCCACCAGCAGTGGAACGATGGCGGAACTGTCCCAGAACCTCAACGGCCCGATCGCCGCTCGTCGATGAGGATCTCCAGAGCGCTGACGCTATCCGGTAGACGTGGCGCCGGTTGTCGCAGAAGGTCGAGCGGGTACGGTCCCGCGCCGATGCGCAGCAAGCCGGCCCGCTCGAGCCGTTGCAGTCGTCCGCTCTGGTCCGGATGCGCGACGACGGGCTCCAACCGCGCGACAGGGGTCCCACGGTCCACGATGATGATGCTCTCTCCCGCACGGACGTGGTCAAGCAGCGCGCTCAGTCGGTTCTTGGCTTCCGTGATAGTCGCCGTTCGCATCTGGCTAATATAGCCATGACAACTAAGCCTGACAAGGCTCCTGGCCCGAGGGCCGGATCGCGGCGGCATGCTCGGCGCTTATCGGGCGAAGCCGGGGTCGCCGATCGCCTCGCGCCACGGCGCCAGCAGGCGGTCGTAGACACCCTCGGCCAGATGGCCCCGGGCCACGAGCGCGAAGGCGGCACGCTTGAGCGCCGACTGCGCGGCGGTCTTGTAGGTGTGGTCGGAACGCAGCTCCGGGAACTCGCGGAGCCTGGCGGCCATCGCCTGCCGCAGTGCAGCCTGGGCAGCCTTCAGCGTCTCACCGGTGCCGGGGGAATCGGCCTCGGCGAACGCGACCACGTCGCGCTGGAGCGATCCAAAGGGCAGCCTGGTGTCGAGGTGGTGCCGCTCGGCAGCACGCGCCAGTCGGCGCACGTCATCGCGCTCGAAGCCGGCGATGCGATCGACCATGACTTCGATCTCGGTCGGGGTGGGCATACTGTCCTTTCCTGTCGGGCTCACTC
>JBBSML010000079.1:0-2431 GCA_038233215.1 Candidatus Limnocylindria bacterium | reverse complement strand
CCGAGCGGGAATCATGCCGACATCCACCTGCCGGAAGTCCATGAACCGGAACGAGGCTGTCGCCAGGTCGGTGTCGGTGACCTTCTGGAGCACGTCGCGTGCGCGAGGTCCGGCCAGGGACAGGCCCAGTAGGCTCAGACCCAGAACGCGGAACGAGACGCTGCCGTCGTCCGGCAGGTGCTCGACAAACCAGCGCCGATGATGGGCCTCGGCAGCGTGCGAGCCGAAAAGAAGGAACTCGTCCTCGTCGGCGCGGGCCACCGTGAACTCGCCGAGGATGCGACCCTGTGGGTTCAGCATCGCGGTGAGTACGATCCGACCGACCGCCGGCATCCTGTTCGTGAGCAGACTCGAGAGCCAGGTGGCGGCGCCGGGCCCGGTCACGTGATACTTTCCGAAGTTCGCCGTCTCGATCAGCCCGACGCGCTCGCGGACGGCCGTGCATTCCGCCGCAACCTGATCCCAGGCATTGGAGCGGCGGAACGTGACGTCCTCCACCGGCTCCTGTCCCGGCTTCTGAAACCAAAGCGCATGCTCGAGGCCGTAGGCGGCGCCCCACACCGCGTTGGCGGCAGTGAGGCGGTCGCGGATCGGGGTCGTATGCAGCGGGCGGCCTGCCGGAAGCTCCTCGTTGGGAAAGGTGATCCGGAACCGCCGCGCATAGTTCTCGCGGACCTTGGCGTTGGTGTATCCGATGGTCGCGTAGTCGCCGAAGCGGGCGACGTCCATGCCCCAGATATCCATGCCGGGATCGCCTTCGGTCATCCACGCCGCGAGTGCCAGGCCGACGCCGCCTCCCTGGGAGAGACCGGCCATCACCCCGCAGGCGACCCAGTAGTTGCGCAGGCCGGGGACAGGGCCGACGAGGGGGTTGCCATCGGGCGCGAAGGTGAATGGCCCATTGATGACCTGCTTGATACCGACGCTGCCCATGGCGGGGTAGTGGCGAAATGCGACCTCCAGCTCGGGCGTGATGCGATCGAGGTCGGGCTTGAGCAGCTGAGCTCCGAAGTCCGGGGGAGTCTCCTTGGGAGCCCACGGCACGCAGGCCTGCTCGTACGTCCCGAGCAGCATGCCGCCGCCCTCCTGGCGGATGTAGATCTCGCCGCCGAAATCCATCGCCATCGCCATCTCCCTGCCGGTGGCCGCCATGTTCGCGGCAACCTCGGGCATGTTCTCGGTGAGCAGGTACATGTGCTCCATGGCCAGGACGGGCAGCTCGATGCCCACCATGCGGCCGACCTCGCGCGCCCACAGTCCGGCGGCGTTCACGACGTGCTCGGCGTGGATCGAGGTGTCCAAATCGGTGTGCACGTCCCAGCTACCGTCCGGCCGCTGGCTCAGGCCGGTGACCGCGGTGTTGCGATGCACCTCTGCGCCCGCCATGCGCGCGCAGATGGCGTACGCGCGCGTGACGCCCGACGGGTCGACGTGCCCCTCCACCGGGTCGTACAGCGCACCGACGAAACAGCTCGGGTCGAGCAGCGGGAAGAGCGCCTGGGCTTCGGACGGCGTGATGAGCTCGAGCTCCATGCCGAGATAGCGACCGCGTGCCTGCGTCAGGCGCAGGAAGTCCATCCGCACCTCGGTATCGGCGAGCATCAGGCCGCCGGGCAGGTGGATGCCGCAGTCCTGACCGGAGACCCGTTCGATCTCCTCGTAGAGCTGGACCGTGTACTGCTGGAGCTTGGAGACATTGGGGTCGCCGTTGAGCGTATGCATCCCTCCAGCCGAGTGCCACGTTGAGCCAGACGTCAGATCCTTGCGCTCCAGCAGCACCACGTCGGTCCATCCTGCCTTCGTCAGGTGATAGAGCACAGCGCAGCCGACGACGCCTCCGCCGATGACGACGACGCGGGCCGATGACTTCAACGTGGATCCCTTTCGGAGCTGTTCATCTGGGGGAGTGGTTCGCGAACTTCAGAAGTCGGTCGCAACGCCGCCCTCGTCCTTGCGCCGAGCCACGAACGCCGCGAGCTCCTCCTGGATGGCGACGTCGATGTCCGGAGGCTCATAGGCTGCGAGAAGCTCTTTGCCGATGCGATTTGCCTTGGCGGGCGATTCGGGACTGCCCGCCTCCTGCCACGTCTCGTAGTTCCGCCAATCCGAGATCATCGGCTTGTGGAAGGCGGTCCGATAGCGTGCCTGCGTGTGGGCGGCACCAAAGAAGTGGCCGCCGGGGCCAACCTCGCGTATCGCGTCGAGTCCGAGCGTCTCCTCGTCGACCACCATCGGGTCCAGGAAGGCAGCGACCATCTGGAGCAGCTCGGCATCGAGGATCATCTTCTCGAACCCGGCGTGCAGACCGCCCTCCATCCACCCTGCTCCGTGCATCAGCAGGTTGACCCCGCCCATGATGGCACCCCACAGCGAGAACACGGACTCGTAGGCCGCCTGGGAATCGAGCGCGTTCGCGGCACACACGTTCGAT
>JBBSML010000078.1:0-2638 GCA_038233215.1 Candidatus Limnocylindria bacterium | reverse complement strand
GCGCGAGCGACTCATCCGACGACATGATGGTGGCCTCGATGAGCTCCGCCTGGGAGGCGCGTTCACGGGCTGCCTCGTCTCGTGCCGCAGCAGTCTGGTCGCGCTGAGCCGTGGTGCCTGCGCGAAGGTCGCCGCTTTCCTGGCGCTGCTCTTCCGCCCTGCGGCGATCGTCCGTGGCACGTTCACGTTCGTCGCGCGCCTCCCCATGTGCGTCCCGCAAGCCCGTGGTGTGGGTATCCTCCTCGGCGAAGTCCCGGTCCGAGGCGGCCTGGTCTCGATCGGACGCGCGCTGGTCGATACGGGAGCTGGCCGAGTCGCTCTCGGAGGCGTTCTGGTCGCTGTCTGACGCTGTCTGGTCAGCATCCGACGCCGTCTGGTCGTGGTCCGACAGCGTCTGGTCGTGGTCCGACAGCGTCTGGTCGCTCTGAGACGATGTCGCCTCTCGAAGGAAAGCCTTTCGGTCCCTCACCGCGTCGCGATCCGACACGACCCGTCTGCCATCGACGTCACATCCATGCCTTCCTTGCTCCCGCCAGCGACGCCTCGCCGCCTGTCGGGCCCGGCGGATGAGGTCCACCAGACCGTATCACTCGGTGCGGGGTGACGCACGGGCGGCCCGAAGGTGCCGCCAGGGGCCGGACCCGAAACACATCCATCGGTCCGGAGGTGGATGCCGGGGATCGGTCGGCCGGCGGCTGACGCATGCCGGTGGTCATCGACACACCGCCCTCTACGTACTCATCGACCGAGGCGAGCGGCAGCACGCGGCCGTGGTCGCGGCCCTCTCGTATGGGCGCGAGTCGATCGTTCTGCCCCAGACGGTCCTGACCGAGTCGTGCTAGGCGCTATCCGCACTGTTGGCGCTGATTCCCCTCGGATCCTCACCAGGTGGGCGTTACGCGGGACAAGCTCGTCGCGTACCGTTCGACGGGCATCTTCGTGCCTGGCATCGGCGCCGAAAGCTGCTCATCCGTGCTTAGGCCGAGGATCAGATGCCCTCCCGGCGCTATGGGACTCGACGGGATCCCACATAGCGCCCGCTCCACCTCAGGGGCGCTTGAAGCCGTGCCATCTCCCGGCCGCCGCCAGCGCCGACAGCTTCGCGCGGAACTGCTCCCGATGCTGCGGCGGCATCTCGGGATAGAGCCGATCGATGATGAACATCGCTCGTTCCAGCTCGCTCATCGGACCCGCCGCGTCGGCCTGCTGCCACACGAGCAGTAGGCCCTTCTCGCGGAGGTGGAGCGCGACTCCGGACCGGCGTGCCCGTGACATGCGCGCGATGAGTGCCTCCTGCGTCGCGCGTCCCGGATCAGGGCGCATCTCGCACCCGCGCAAGGAGCTCGGCCACGTCGAGGACGGCTGCCCACCGCTGCATGTACGGCCAGTCGATCTCGTCCCGGTTGATGCGGATGAGCGTCCCGCAGTCACGCAACTGAAGCTCAGACGTCCCTTCCGACCACATCAGCTTCGCCAGGATGAGGTCCTCTATGGCCGCCACCCAAACGGTGCCGAACGTCGGATGCTCGGCGCTGACACGTCGAGCCATCGCCTCATCAGCCCAGGGGCTGGAAACTCGCATGATGAGGTCGACCTTGGCAGCCGTATCGATCGAGATTAGCGAGGCCATGGCGAAATCGCGGTAATCGATCGGCTCGTTGACCACGTAGGCGCCCCGCAAGGCTTGGTCGATGGTGCCGAACCGCGAGGGCTTCAGGTCGATCACCACGTCCGTATCGAACGTCTGGCGAAGCGACCCGTAGACGGCCGCGGCCTCCGAGCCGGTGATGAAGTAGCGCACACCGAGACCTTCCAGCGTCTCGAAGACCTCACGCATCCGGTGAGCCGTCGCGTGACAGGGCGGCCAGCACCTCCTCGCCCGGCATGTCGGTGATGCGCACGGCCACCGCGGTCAAGTCCGCCGGCAGATCGAACTCGTAGGTCCCACCGACCAGGTCGGACTTGCGCTCGGGGATATCGGCCAGGGCGATCTGGAACGTCTTCCCGTCGTAGGCGGGGTCGATCATCACCGAGTCGACCATGGCCCGCCAGTCGCCGATCTGCGGGCTGAGCACGCCCTCCTGGCCATTGAGGCGCTCGATGATCGAGGTTCCCATAGGAGGTTCCCTCATAGGTCGACACGGCTCGATCGAGCGACTCGAGGAACTCCTCATCCGAATCGAACCGGCGTGACCGACCCTCCGCGATGTCGCGGCTCGCCTCCCGCTCGCCCTCCTGCAGCGCGCGTCCCAGAACCACGCCTGGGAGGCCTCGACGACCTTCTTGGGCCGCAGCACGATGGAGTCGCCCTGCATGGATCTACAAGAGCCTCGACGTGGCGATCCAGTCGCAGCCAGCCTGGGTCGCGGCGGCGGCGGCGATCAGGGCATCGGGGGATCCTCCGCGAAGACGGACGCAGGGTCCAAGTCAGCCCGGCCACCACGTGACCCGCGTCGGCATCGGCCAGCTCCACGTTCTCTCGCGAGAGGAGCTCGATGAGCGCCGTGGCCAATCTAGGGTTGGCGAAGCCATGTTGCGTCCTAAGCACGTGGACGGTTTCTAAGAGCACCCCCGTGGAGACGACCAGACGGCGCTCGCCATCGATCAGATCCGACGCGGCGATGGCGCGCGGGAGGTC
>JBBSML010000077.1:0-2705 GCA_038233215.1 Candidatus Limnocylindria bacterium | reverse complement strand
CTCTGCATCCCGGCCGTCCGGCGAGCGTCGAGCCGCAGCCAGAGATCCGAGGGCGTAGGCGGCAAGAAGGGCGATCACGACACCGGTTCCGTAGTGATACACGAGCGAGGTAACGGCACTGGACAACGCTGACTCACTCATGCCGCCCATGCCCATGCTCGGCGCGGCCCATAACGGACGCAGCGTCGGAGCGATGATGAACCAGGTACCCCCAGCGGCAGCCAGGACGGCGCCCCAGCTCTGGTTCTCCCTCGCGTGTCCTCGCATCAGCATCAGGCCACCGACCATCGCGGCGATTCCCGGGGCGAGGTGCAACGTGGCCCGACCCTCGGTCCAGGTCCAGGCCGGGGTGTCGCCCATGCCGAAGTCGAAGGTCGGGCCCACGAAGGGCACTAGGGCGCCCACGAAGCCCAGAATGATGATGATCAGTCCGGTCCGCCGAGCGCGGTCGGATGTTACGGAGTTGACAAACATGCGTGCCTCCTCGGAATCAGAACAAGCCGATGGCAAGTCGTCCACCATAGCGATCATCATCCGCCTCGCCGTGGATCGCAAGTACAGCGCCCGGTAGGTGTTCTGCACGGCTACGTGATCGGGCAGGTCCGTCCGCCCAACGCACGCGAGAAGGGTGTGAGAACTAGCGCCGATTTGACATAACAATTGTGCTAACTTCGACGAATGCCCACAATCGGGATCCGCGAGCTGAGTCATCACACCAGCCGATACCTGGCCCAGGTCAAAGCGGGTAAGGCCATCACGATCACCGAGCACGGACGGCCGATCGCGACGATCAGCCCCACGGGTGGGGAGCCACCTGGAGCTAACCCGCGGCCGCGGATCGGTGGATACCGCAGCGGAGCTCCACTTGACGCCGATGGGATCGATGCCGAGCTAGCTCGGGGCTTCGGCGACAGTGATCGTCGTTGACACGAGCGGAGTTCTTGCCGCCAAGGACGAGGACCAGGCACAGCATTCCGCCGTCGCGCGAGCATTGGCGGCAACGACCGAAGATCTTCTGCTGTCGCCGTTCGTGTTCGCAGAGTGTGACTACATGCTCGCCACCAGACTTGGCGCCGCTGCCGCCCGGGAGTTTCTCGGCGAGGTGGTCGCGGGCGCCTATCAACTTGTCGAGTTCGATGCGGGTGACGTGGCAGCCGCTGGTGGCGTCGTCGATCGCTACGCGGATCTCGGGGTGGGGCTGGCCGATGCGTCACTGGTCGTCGTCGCGGCACGTTTCCAGACGACGCGGATTCTGACGTTGGACGAGCGACATTTCAGAACGCTCGCTCCGCTATGGGGCGCTGCCGCATTCACGCTACTGCCTGCTGACAGCTGACCAGACGCTGCCAGTGCGCTCGCGTCGTTTCCCAGTCGAACAGCGGGCCAGGTTGCCGAGGTCGCGCGGCTACCATGGCTGACATGTGCCTGGGCATCCCCGCTGAGATCGTCGACCTGCTTCCCGATCAGCCCGACGTCGCGAAGGTCAATGTCAACGGCACCGAGCGGACGATCAACATCGGGCTGCTAGCCGATGAGGAGCTGTCGGTCGGCACGTGGGTCCTCGTGCATCTGGGCTTCGCGATGTCGGTGACCGACGAGACCCAGGCCCAAGGCTTGGACTTCCTGGAAGGCATCGGGCAGGAGTACGCCGCGGAACTCGCCGCGGCGGCTGACAAGCAGGCCTGAGGGCTACCGGCGCGGCACGTTTCGCCAGATGGCCCGGCGCATGTCCACGGCGTTACCTTGGGCCGATACCGAACGCATCAGGCCCCGGCAGCTCCACGAAGCACCGGCATCGATGATTGCCTCAACCGCGAATGGAGAATCGTGGAGTCAATCGGCGCTAAGGCCGACGCGCGCACGCCGCTGAGCCGAGAACGGGTGCTGACCGGCGCCATCGCGGTCGCCGATGCGGGCGGGCTCGGCGCGCTGACGATCCGGTCGCTGGCCGGGGAACTCGGCGTCAAGCCGATGTCGGTCTACCACTACGTCGCCAACAAGGACGAGATCCTCGACGGGATCGTCGACCTCGTGTTCGGCGAGATCGACGTGCCTTCCCCAGGTGAGGATTGGCGCTCGGAGATGCGCCGGCGGGCGGTCTCGGCCCGCCGGGTGCTGCGCGGGCACCCCTGGGCGATCCCGCTCATGCAGTCGCGAACCGTTCCCGGCCCGGCGACGCTACGCCACCTCAACGCCAACATCGGCACCCTGCGCGCGGCCTTCTCGGTCGAGATGACCGCCCACGCTTACGCGCTGATCGACAGCTACATCTACGGCTTCGCGCTCTCGGAGGCCTCGCTGCCGATCAACGGCCCGGAGACCGTGACCGAAGTCGCCGAATCGATGATGCACCTGTTCGACGCGGCGGCCTATCCGCACCTAGTCGAGTTCACTGTCAAGCACGTGCTCCGGCCCGGGTACGACTTCGGCCTGGAGTTCGACTTCGGCCTCGACCTGATCCTCGACGGCCTTACCGCGTCACTTCCCCGCGCCTAGGGCGACTACAGATCGAGGACCAACATGAGCGCCTCGTCGACCCGCTGCATCTCCTCGGTGGTGAGGAAGCCGGCCGGCTCGGTGAGGCGGTTGAGATCCACGGTGTCAAGCTGATCGCACATGACCAGGGTCTGCTGTCCGCCGAGTGCGACTGGGGGCCGAAACGTCGTCTCTCGTGCGCTGGTGCTGGTGAAGGCGACGATCCAAGT
>JBBSML010000076.1:0-2825 GCA_038233215.1 Candidatus Limnocylindria bacterium | reverse complement strand
TGTTGATCATCGACGTCAGGTCGGGCGACGACCATAGGGGATGACCCCCATTCGACCCTGAGGCGGAGACGCGGCTTTCAGGGTTGTCACCTATCGTGGGCGGCGATGCCTGTATGGGAAGATGCAGCACATGGCCCAGGTTAATGCCCGAGAACGGGCCGCGGAGAGGCAGGCTTCGCGCTCGCCGCTCGAGCGCAGCCGAACTGATCGCATGGCCGCCGGGGTTGCCGGCGGGATCGGGCGCCACCTGGGCGTCGATTCGAATGTTGTGCGGGCCGGCTTCATCGGCCTGTCCTTCGCCGTCGGCTTCGGCGTGGTCGTGTACCTCCTCACCTGGCTCCTGGCGCCGCTCGAGGCAGCGACGGCCGCAGCGGCGCCACACCCGCGCAAGGTGCGGACGCCGACGAGGAGCCAGATGGTCGGCGTGGGCCTGGTTGCGAGCGGACTGGTGATCCTGCTCTGGATCTCTGGATTGTGGTTCGGCGGCGATCTCGGTTGGCCGGTGATCCTGGCCGCCATCGGCTTCGCCATCCTCTGGGCACGCAGCACCGATGATGGCGGTGGGCGATGGACGCTGTCGAGCCTCGGCACCCCGCTGGAGTCGGTGGTGACCGGCGAGATCTCGCTGCCGCGTGTGGCGGTCGGCTCGCTGCTCATCCTGGCCGGCATGGCCGTCTTTCTGGCCGCGAACACCTCGCTGGCAGCCGCTGGCAACATGCTGCTCGCCATGATCGTGGCGATCGGTGGCGCCGCGCTGCTGGCGGGACCCTGGGTGTGGAGCATGGGCCGCGCGCTGGTCGAGGAGCGCAGCAGCCGGATCCGATCGGACGCGCGCGCCGAGATGGCAGCGCACCTGCACGACTCGGTGCTGCAGACGCTGGCTCTGATCCAACGCGCCAAGGCGCCGCGCGAGATGGCGAGCCTGGCTCGCACCCAGGAGCGCGAGCTCCGCGCGTGGCTGTACGGGCGGGCGCCGGCGCTCGCCGGCGTGCGGCTGCGCGACGCGATCGACTCGATGGCTGGACGCATCGAGCGACAGCACCAAGTCAGTGTCGAGGCGGTCGTGGTCGGCGATGCCGAACTGGACGACCGGCTGCGCGCCATGGTCAACGCCTGCGCCGAGGCCGTCGCCAACGCCGCCCGGCACTCGGGGAGCACAACAATCTCAGTGTATGTCGAGGTCGAAGCGGACACGATCAGCGCATTCGTGCGAGACCAGGGAGCTGGCTTCGACCCCGACGTCGTGCCGTCCGACCGACGCGGGATCGCTGATTCGATCGTCGGCCGCATCGAGCGTCGTGGCGGCAGCGCACACGTTCACAGCCGGCCGGGCGCCGGCACCGAGGTGGTCATCCAATTGCCCACGGCGGCGCCGTGACCGTCCGCGTCTTCGTGGTCGATGACCACAAACTTTTCCGCTCCGGCGTCCGCGCCGAGCTGAGTCGCGAGCTGGAGATCGTCGGCGACGCCGGATCCGTGGAGGAGGCAGTGCCCGGCATCCTGGCCTGCGGACCGGATGTGGTGCTGCTCGATGTCCACATGTCCGGCGGCGGTGGTCGCACTGTGATTGAGGCCGTGCATACCGCACGGCCCGAGGTCCGCTTCCTCGCGCTATCGGTATCGGATGCCGCCGAAGACGTCATCGGCATCATCCGCGCCGGTGCGCGGGGCTACGTCACGAAATCGATCTCAGCCGAGGAGCTCTCGTCAGCTGTGCGGCGCATCCACGATGGCGACGCGGTCTTCTCGCCGCGGCTGGCAGGCTTCGTCCTGGACGCCTTTGGCGGCGAGGCGCCGCAGCCATTGGACCCGGAACTGGACCTCCTCAGCCGACGGGAGCGCGAGGTGCTGCGCTACATCGCGCGCGGCTACACGTACAAGGAGGTTGCGCACGAGCTGCACATCTCGGTCAAGACGGTCGAGACGCACGTCTCGGCGGTGCTGCGCAAGCTACAGCTCTCGAACCGATACGAACTAACCCGCTGGGCCGCCGACCGCCGGCTCGTTTAGCCGATGACCCGTATGCGCGGTAGGTCATTCCCCAGTCGTGTCGGTCCCAGCACCCTCCTCTGACGGGTGCGCCATGTGTGAGAGCCTATCAGTTGAACGGTCCGACGCTCCTCGCCTGGACCGACACGGATCGCCCCGGCGACTACCTGCTGGCCAGGGCCGTGCTCGACCGGATCATGCCGAACGTCGAGTTCACCTGCCGACCCGCCCTGCGTGGCGCACCGGTCCTCATCGTCGACCTGCCGTCGTCCTGGCTCGCGACAATGAACCGATCAGGCCGCGAGGCCGTCTCGTTGGCGCATCAACCGAGGCAAGCTTATCGTACGTCTCGTCGCCATTGCCGCCCTCACCCTTGCCTCCGCGGCGTGACGTGACAACTGAACACCCTGGCGCGTATCGGTGTCTGGATCGGTGAAGGCAATAAAGGGGAACTCGTTGGAGCTCGTCAGGCGCGCGCAGGCCGGCGACCGGGAGGCATTCGAGATGCTGGTTGAGCGACACGCGGCCGAGACGTACCGTCTGGCGGCAGCGATCGTCGGCGCGACTGACGCACGGGACGTGGCACAGGAGGCGTTCGTCGCGGCATGGCAGCAGATCCCCCACCTCAGGGACGCCAACGCCTTCAGCCCTTGGCTGCGTCGAATCTGCGTGAACCGATCCCGGAACTGGGTTAGATCCGTCAGCCGTCGCGGCCGACCGGCCTCCCTTCAGCCCGATGATGCCCACAACCTGCCCGATGGCCGCATGGACTTCCGAGGCGCGGTCGAGGCACGGGCATTGCTCGAACCGGCATTCGGTGCGCTTTCGCCGGATCA
>JBBSML010000075.1:0-2836 GCA_038233215.1 Candidatus Limnocylindria bacterium | reverse complement strand
CGCGTCCTCGCCGCCGAGGTCGACAACCCGGTCCTCCTTCGCCTCGACTGAGGCCAGCTCTCCGTCACAGGCTGCCTCACACCCTTATCGTGCACCCTCGCTTCAGCCTTGACCTGCTAACCGCGCGACTTCGATGCGCGGAGCCGGTCAGCAACGAAGCGTCCGAGCGGCGATGCGTGGGGAAAGGGGCCGATCGCGGCCCGAGAAGAGACACCGCAGATGGAGGAATGAACCATGACCTGGAGCCTGAAGGGGCAGTATTTCGAGGCCTGCAACTGCGAGGCTGCATGCCCGTGCGTTTTTCTGAGTCCACCCACCGAAGATGAGTGCACCGTTCTAGTCGGTTGGCACATCGACGAGGGCGAGTTCGACGGCACCAGGCTCGACGGGCTGAACGTGGCCTTGGCGGTTTATTCGCCGGGCCACATGGCACAGGTTCAGTGGCAGGTGGCCCTGTATCTCGACGACCGGGCAGCTGAGGCACAGAGTCAGGCGCTGGCGGCGATCTTCTCGGGACAAGCCGGCGGTCATCCAGCTCGCCTGGCCGGTCACATCGGCGAGGTTCTCGGCGCTGGACCAGCGTCTATCCAGTTCGAGTCGACCGGCAAGCGGACCTTGATGAAGATCGCCGGCATCGCGGATGTCGCCATCGCGGCGGTTGCCGGACAGGGCGACGCTGAGATCGCCATAAAAAATCATCCGCTGGCTATCTCACCGGGCTTCGCCGCCGTGGTCTCGCGTTCCGAGCACCTGACCTATGACGATCACGAAATGCGGTGGGAGCTGTCGGAGAAGAACGGCTTCTACTCGCCCTTCGAGTACGCGGCGTGAGCGTCTCGCCGGCGGTTCCGCCCGGTCGCGCCCGGGGCGTGGTCGTCGTTAGCCTGGTCGCATTCGCAGTGGCCGGGTGGATGTACCTGGGGGTGGTGACCACCCACATGGGCGACATGTCCTCGGCGCTGGCCATGCCGATGACGTCCGCCTGGTCCAGCGGCCAGGTGACGCTGATCGCCCTGATGTGGGCGGTGATGATGGCGGCCATGATGCTGCCGTCAGCCGTCCCGATGGTGCTCACCTACGATCGCATGGACCGCGGCCTGACCAACGAACGGGATGGTTCGACGACCCTGTTTGTCGTCGGGTACGTCCTGGTGTGGTCGGCATTCGCCGTTGTGGCAACCGCGCTCCAATGGGTCCTTCACGACCTGGCGCTCCTGAATAGCATGGGCGCACTGACTCAGAGCGGCCTGGCGGGCTTGTTCCTGATCGGATCAGGGATCTTCCAGTTCTCACCGGTGAAGAGGCGGAGCTTGGGGGCGTGCCGCACACCCATCGGCTTCCTGCTGACGTCATGGCGCGACGGCGGAGTCGGCGCTCTGCGGATGGGACTCCACCACGGGACGCTGTGCGTCCGCTGTTGCTGGGCCTTGATGCTCCTGTTGTTCATACTCGGCGTGATGAATCTTCTGTGGGTCGCGGTGCTCGCGTTGTTCGTGCTGGCCGAGAAGGTCTCGCGCCGAGGTGAGGTGGTCTCTCAAGTAGGCGGGGTCGTCATGATTGTTTGGGGCATCGGTGTGGTCCTCGGAGTCGGATAGGCGTACTCCGACGAGCCGACAGGAATGGAAGGGAACCGACATATCGACTGCTCACCCGGTGGCGCGGCCGAGCGACCGTCAGGTTTCGTCCGGCGGCGCAGTTGTCCGCGGACGGCTGTACATACCCGACCATCCCGCCCCTGCGGTGGTCGTCATGGCACACGGCTTCTCGGCGACGATTCCAATGGTCATGGACCGGTATGCCGAGAGCTTCCGCGACTGGGGCCTGGCTGTGCTGGCCTTCGATCACCGGGGCCATGGCTCGAGCGACGGCGAGCCGCGAGGCGAGATCAACCCCTGGGTTCGGCAATGCGTTCGGATCAGACGATCCCGATGGCGCTCGACTGGCGGCCATTGATCGCTTCCTGGCTGATGGCGAAGTGCGCCGTCCGCCTGAAGCGTGGACGTCCGCGGCGGTCGTATCGCCCGACCAGGCGACCAACCCGTCGGCCCTCAGCCACTGACCGCGGTGCGTTGGTTCACCGAGTACGGAGGCCGCTACGGCAGCGGATGGACGAATCGTGTCGTGTTCACGGTGCCTGTTGATGCGCCGGGCTTCGACCGTTCGCCTGCGCCACCGGCGTGCGCGTCCCGACCCTGTTCGCCATGTCACCCGACGACGAGATGCCCGGCGCGGTCAGTGACGTGACCCGGGCGGTCTTCGATCGGATACCGGTCACGGCGGAGCTTGTGGAGGTGGAGGGCGGCCACTTCGGCATTCTCGAATATCCGAGCGCGGCATTCGATCGAGCCGTCGACACACAGGCTGATTATCTCTCTCGGAAGCTGGGCTGACCGAATGAACAGACCGGAGCACGTTGACGCGCTCGTGATCGGGGCCGGATCGGCCGGCGTGGCCGTGAGCCACGAGCTCGAGGAGAACACACCGGAGCGGAAGACTGCTCGTCGCCGGCCGCGCCGAGCACCGCCGACGTAGCGATCAGCTGGATGTCTTCGATCGGGTGAAGACCACAACATCTAGTATTCATCGGGCCGAGCAACCGCGACATACGGTGTGATGGTGGTCGAAATTGGCGTTCGCAAGGCGGATCGCACCACGTGGCTGGCTGCAACATGTAGATCGCATCAGCAGCGCACCACCACATCTTGTATCCCCTGCCACGCCACGAGTGAGGGCCACGTCCCGTCAAGTGGTGTAACAGAGCCACCGCCGGTCACCCTCACGACGACAACTGATCAGCTCGCGATCAAAAGCGCCGGCAGCACCTCCTCGCGTTGGG
>JBBSML010000074.1:0-3013 GCA_038233215.1 Candidatus Limnocylindria bacterium | reverse complement strand
CGCGACATGGTAAGGATTGAAGGTAAAGAACGGCTCTGGCAGCAATTCGTGTCGTCTCTCTCGATGGATCGGGACCTGCGATCTGACCAACGATATCGGGCGCGAGACCGAGGTGAAAGCCCAGAGCCTGATATCGACCCTGCATATAGGGAATGATCCATTCCCGTTCCTCTTTCCGATAATCCGCCACTACGTGCGGGCTGCCAGTTTTTCGAATGGGTCCAAACACTCCGTCGCCAAAGTCCGGTTTGCGCGCAAAGTTTCAAAATACGTGCTCTGCGGCATCAGTTGATCTGGGCTCAAAGCCGTGATGCGGTAACTATGCTTGTCCATACGAGAAACCGCCGCCCCGATGGGACGGCGGTCATGATCTGGTCCGACGTTGTGGCCTCAGGCGGCAGGGAGTCTGTAAACTCGACCCCGATCCTCGACCTTCTCCGAGGTGATCTCAAAGCCGAGCTTCTTCTTGAGTGCGCCGGACATCGCGCCGCGCACCGTGTGCGGCTGCCATCCGGTTGCGACGCTAATCTCCTCGATGGTCGCGCCGTCGGGCGCGCGCAGCATGGCGATCAGCGCAGCCTGCTTTGTGCCTTCGCGCGGTGTGCGCACCTTGGGCGCGGTTTCGGTCAGGATGGCGGGGTCTGTCGCGTTCTCCGCACTCGACGGCTGGGTCGCGCCCGTGTTCGCGTCGTCGACGCCCGCAGGCTCGATGCCGATAGCTGCCAGTCCTGCGTCGGTGACAACAAACGTGGTGCCGTGGCCGTCGCCGGTCTTGCGCCAAAGGGGCTCGCCCTTCCTCGGATCGGCTTCGACCTCTTCGAGGAAACCCTTGGCGACCAGCCCGCCGACCACCTTGGCGGCGACACCGCCGCGCAGGCTTTCGGGCAGCGGCAGGGCAATGCGGTCCTTGTTCTGGCCCGCGCGGGACAAGATGATCGTCTGGGTGTCGGAAAGCTTGGTCATGGGGTCGTCTCCGTGGTCGGGACCGCGACCGTCGCGGTCTTCTACGACCCCAAGCCGCGCAGCGGCGCGCGGCCAGAGTTCGAGCGGCGGCCCGAGGTCAGATCAGTCCGAGGTCGCGCAGGAGCGCTGGAGCTATGGCTGATTTTGGGTGACGCGGGCTGATCAGGCGGCGCGGTTTTGGGCGGCATCGCTTTCGGCGACACCGTCGGTGAATTTGACGCCTTCGATGACGCGGGGCAACTGATTTGCGCCGTTCAGCTTGCGCCACGTCTTCGCGGCCCCCCGAACGAGGATGAAGACCATCAGCTTTGCGGTCTTCTGCGACAGCGCGCCCTTGGTGCGCACTGTGCGATGGCGGACCGTGGCGAACACGCTCTCGATCGGGTTCGAGGTCCGCAGGTGGTCCCAGTGCTCGGCCGGGAAGTCGTAGAAGGCGAGCATGGCTTCGCTGTCCTTGGTCAGGCAGGTCACCGCACGGGGGTATTTGACGCCGTATTTCTCCTTGAAGACCTCGATGGCGGCGACCGCGGCGGCCCGGGTTTCGGCGTGATGAATATCGCGCAGGTCGGCGTTCACGGTCGGCTGCATGGATTTCGGGAAGTGGTTGATCACATTAGCGATCTTGTGGAACCAGCAGCGCTGGTGGCGGGTTTCCGGGAAGACCTCGTCGAGCGCCTTCCAGAACCCCAGGGCCCGTCGCCGACCGCCAGTTCCGGCGCCGCCGCCAGGCCGCGGGCCTTGAGGTCGACAAGCAGTTCGCGCCAGCTCTGCGCGCTCTCCCGGACCCCGACATGGAAGCCGAGAAGTTCCTTCCTGCCCTCCGGTGTCGCCCCGATGATCACGAGGATGCACTCGGCCTGCGGTTCCATCCGGGCCTGGAGGTAGACGCCGTCGGCCCAGACATAGACGTAACGACGCGCCGCGAGATCGCGGCGCTGCCAGCGGTCGTAGTCCTCCTGCCAGCCGGCGGTGAGGCGGGAAATGACGCCAGGTGACAGGTTCGGCGCGTCCTCGCCAAGCAGTGCCGCCAGCGCCGTCGGGAAATCCCCCGTCGAAACGCCGCGCAGATAAAGCACCGGCAGCAGCGCATCAAGGCTCTTCGAGCGCCGAGCCCATTTCGGGAGAATGCTCGAGCTGAACCGGATCTTCGCTTCGGCCGGCACGTCCGCCGCGCGGTCGCGCACCTTCTGTCGCTGCACCGGGATCGGCCCGATCCCGGTCTGGATCGTCCGTTCCGGCCCGGCGCCGTGTCGGACGACGCGCTGCCGCCCATCGGGCAACAACTCGTCGCCAAACCGCGCCACGAAGCTCGCGGCCTCGGCCTTCAGCGCCGCCATCAGCATGCGACGAGCCCCCTCGCGGGCAATCTCGGTCAACGGGTCGATGATCGAACCCGGCTGGTGAAAGGGGAGGATCGTGGTATCGTCGGTCATGGCGTATCGCTCCTTCGGGAGGTTCTGGCAGGCTTCGACACCCGCCACGATACGCCGCCTTCTCAGAGCCCATCACCCATTTTCAGCCATAGCTCGAAGTTCGGCGCGTTGAGCGATCCGCACGGACGGCTTGAGGTCGGCTGGTCGATCGACACGACGAGCCGCGAGGTTCGGATCGTCTGGTCGGAGACCGGGTTGCACGGCGTTCGGGAACCGCAGCCGGCCGGGTTCGGCTCGACCCTGATCGAGACCGTGACGCCCTTCGAGCTCGGCGGGGCGGTGAGACGACGCTTCCGACCGCATGGGCTGCTATGCGAGATTCGCTTTCCGCTTGCGCGGCGGCGAGAGGTCGGGATGGCGGAGGTCCGACCGGCGCTTGCCGCGCGGCCGAACGGATCAGACCAGCGCACCCGGGTCGACCGGCCCGGGCAGGATGGCTAGTCGGGGGGCTCGGCCGTGACGGGGGCGGTCGCTTCGCTCTCGACCTCGGTCGTTCCGATGGCATCGCCGGTGGAGAGCTCGGGGCCCTCACTCGTCCCGGTCAGGGGATCGGTGCAATCGTCGGGCCGCTTCTCGCAGTCGAGCGCCATCGTGGGCGCGGCCGAATCGTCGTAGTT
>JBBSML010000073.1:0-3101 GCA_038233215.1 Candidatus Limnocylindria bacterium | reverse complement strand
GCGATTGCCTGATCCTCGTCGCCGCCGTCCTCGAGCACCAGACTGCACACCGCCATCAGGTGCGTGAGGTACGAGATCGTCGTGTCCTTTCGTGCCTGATGCGCATGGAGACGGACCGCGTACGCGAAGGCATCGGTGAATCGATCGCCGAGAATAGGCTGAGGCAGCTTCTCTGTCATGAGCTCATCCTATTCCGCCCGAGGTGCGGCGTGGAAGCTTGCGCCAGCCACCGGCGCGGTTATTGGCGATGATCTCCCGGAATATCCGCTTGAGCGCCGGCGCATTGATCTGTTCGCCCTGCCGGATGCTGATCTGGCGGCCCGTCGAATTACCGTGCCCGTGGGTGATGATGCGGTCGGGATCGGACACGCTCGGGTCATACAGGAACACGTTGATGTGGTCCTTCGCCGCCAGTAGCGCGGCGACATTGCCCTCGAGCACGAAGTACGGCTGCACCCGCCGCTTGATCGTCTCGACCAGCTTCGGATCGGCGTCGTGGACCAGCTCGCGCACCTCGCGGCAGATCTCCTGCTGCCACTCCGCCAGCGCGTCAATGTATTCGTCGACTCGCGGATCGGCTTCGTACGACATCGGCTCCATCCCTCGCTAGTGGCGTTGTCGGATTCTGCAACTAAGCTAAGACCTCCATCGCGGGTGAGGCTCATCGCGAGTGGCGTTCGACCTCGCCGGGGCCCTCCTGGCCGAGGAATCCGCTTCTCAGCACCGATGCCCGAGCTCGACCGCAAGGGCGCCTTCTACCGCTCGGCCAACATCCAGCGATCCCGTGATCCAGACGGGCAGGCTCGACGCTACGCGCCGCGAACTCACGGCTCCAGGATCTTGAGACGGCTAAGGACGACCGATACAAGCCCCGGTCCCTGGTCAGCAGCCGATCGGCATGGATCTGCGCATGGGCGCCGATCAAGAAGTCCGGCAGGATCCTGCGACGGGTTCCGCCGGATCGGCGGTACGCCCGATAGACGCGACCCGCCGCGATCGCCACCTCGCGGTCATCCGGGACAAGTTCCAGGCCCAGTCGATCGAGCTTGGTGGTCACGCTTCGCGGCTCGTCGTGAGCGCCGATCACCTCCGCCCACACGATCGTCGAGGCGATGAGCGCGCCGTCGGCGGACGCCTGCCGCAGCGCTGCGGCAGACCGCGGACCGTGAGCCACATCGCCGGACAGCACGTCGAGCAGGACCGAGCTGTCGAGGCAGTGATCACCGGCCCCGCGCACGCTCGAGGTAGTCATCCACGGACTCGTCGAGCGGCAACGAGCCGTAGAGCTCATCCACGACGTCCCGTCCGCTCGCCTTGCGCCCGACGAGGCGACCGCGCTCCGCCTCGAGCTCCCAAGCTCGAGCGCCGTCCGCGATGGCTGGGATGTCCAGCCCGAGGTGATGCGCCAACGAAGCGCGCACCGCCCGACGAACCGCCGGATCCTGGATGAAACCGATCGGCGCCGAGCGAACGCGGCCGAGCGAGATCGTTCGAACCTGGCTGGACAGGATCACGCCGTGGCGGGTCTGGCCAGCCTCGCCGGCACGAATCGACACGTCGCCGGGGTAGCGCGGCTCGCTGCGCGCTGCCGTGATCGGGCAGACCGTCGCCAGCCCAGACCGATGGAACGGCTCGTACGACACCACCAGCGCGCGCCGTTCGCCGGCCTGCTCGTGCCCCTGGACCGGTTCGAGATCCACGATGACCACCGACCAGCGCAGCGGTCCGGTCAGGCCGGCCACGTTTCACGATCGGCCGAGCGGTACGCGACCTCGACCGCGTCAACCTCCGACTGAAACTGGGGATCGGTGGCCGCCTGATCCCAGGCATCGGCTTCGCGCTGCTCACGAATCCGGCGCTCCAGTTCGTCGACAGCCAGCTCAATGACCGCGTCCTGCGACGATGCCACGCCGTAGCGCTCAGCCATCTCCCGGACGCGATGGACCGTCATCGGGGCCAGGTTGTACGTGCGCTTCATCCGAGTTCCCACATGGCGCATTCTCATGGGTCCAGGTGATGGGTGTCAATACGGACCCATCCTGCGACGGCGCGGGGCGATCGGGACCGAGAGTAGAGTGATGCCATGACGCTCATGCGCGACACGACGACCGCCGCGCGCCGCGTGCAGATCGAGGCGTTCCGACGCCTGGATGGCCCAGCGCGCGTCCGGATGGCCTGCCAGATGAGTGACGACTCGCGCGAGGTCACGCTGGCTGGCATCCGGTATCGGCACCCCGACTGGACCGATACCGCCATCCATCACGAGCTGCTGCGGCTCATGCTCGGCCGGGACGTGGCAGCGACGGTTCTCGAGCGACGCCACCCGCATCGGTGAGTGCACAGGGCCAGCTGCTCGGCCGGATCATCAGCCTGCTCGACGAGTTGGCGATCCCTCACATGGTCGTCGGCTCACTGGCGAGCTCGTTTCACGGCGAGCCTCGCCAGACGCGCGATATCGACATCGTGATCGACCCCGAGCCAGATGCGCTCTCGCACCTCCTGGAGCTGCTTCCTCCCGACCAGCTCTACGCCGATGCCGCTGCCGCTGCCGAGGCACTCGAGCGGCGCACATCGTTCAACGTGATCGAGATCGACACGGGCTGGAAGCTCGACCTGATCATGCGGCGGGACCGGCCGTTCTCGTACGGGGAGCTCGACCGGCGGATTCCCGTGCGCCTGCTCGACACCGATACCCACATCGCGACGGCCGAGGACACGATCATCGCCAAGCTCGAGTGGGCGACCAAAGGCCAATCGGAGCGCCAGCTGCGCGACGTCGCGGCGATCATCGACACACAGGCCGACAACTTGGACCAGGCCTACCTGGACCGATGGATCCGGGCGCTCGACCTGCAGCCTGCCTGGGACCGTGCCCGCCAACTGGCGGACCGGCCAGCCTGAACCGCAACGCATCTTCAACTCCCGCCAGAAGGCGCCGTGTCGAACATACTCAGCTGCTCGCCGGCGGCCATCATCCGCATCAGTCCAGGAACGCGGAGCGGCAAGGCCGCCAGTCGATCCGTCGGGGCGTACCATCGACCCCGGGTCTGACCTCTTGGGTCCAGCCAACCCGCACGAGCCATGCGGCCGATCTCGGCCCG
>JBBSML010000072.1:0-3386 GCA_038233215.1 Candidatus Limnocylindria bacterium | reverse complement strand
CCGGGTCGTCGACGACCATGGTCGCGGGCTCGGCCAGGTTGCCGCAGCTGCGGCTCGACGGGTTGCGATCGACACGATGCCGTTCGCGCTGTCGTTCACCGGCGGCCTCGCTCAGGTGGGGGCGGACACACTCGTCCGATCGTCGCTGAAGGCAGTCGAATCGTCAGGCCAGGCACCGCGTCTGGTGCCCGCGCGCTGGCAACCGGCGGTCGGCGCGCTGGTCATCGGGTTCCAGGCTGACGGCCGCTGGGGCCGAGGGGTGGCGGAGCGCCTGGACGCGACGCTGCCGCCATCGAGCCTGTACGAGGTCCTCTCCGCCTGACGTCGGTTCGGCCGGCTGCGGTCCCCGGTTTCAGGGTGCCGCTGCGTCGCCGAAGAAGAGGTCGATCCACTGCTGGAGCATCGGCTTCGAGGGCTGCGTCGCTGCGGCAAGCTCCTCGGGGAGCGGCTCTTCGGCACCCGGGGGGATGATGAGCACCTGCTCACCGGCGGCCCCGAGGTTTGCGAGCCTGCGCGCCTCGGCGCTGATGTACGCGTCGCTCTGCAGGTACGCGAGCTCCTGCCGGAGCTGGGCATTCTCGACATCGACAGCCTCGATCTCGGCCTGGATCGCCGCCGCACGCTGGCCGATCTCCCAGTTCGCGTAGACCTGGCGGCCGAACTGCACGGCGAGCAGGACGCCGATGATGACCACCACCAGCATCCAGGCGATTCCGCCACGCGATGCGGGCAGGCGCACACGCCACCGCGAGCGTACGCCGCTCACGCCGGGCGCAGAAAGGTCGATTCCGGTCATCGGTCGAAGAGTCTACCCGAGGTGGTCCACTCGCCACCGATCATGACGGCCTCCACGCACAGCTCGTCGTCGAGCACGACGAGGTCGGCGTCGAGGCCCGGCGCAAGAGAACCGCGGCGATCTGCCAGGCCGAGCACGCGTGCAGGTGTGGCGGAGGCGGCGATGGAGGCGTCGCCGATGGGCAGCGACATGCGGCGAACGGCGCGTCGAACGGCCGCATCCATGGTGAGCGTGCTGCCGGCGAGCGTCTCCGTGCCGGCGAGGCGCGCGACACCGGCGGCGACCCTCACCCTCGCCGACCCCAGGCGATGCTCGCCGTCCTCCAGGCCGGTCGCGGGGATCGCATCCGTCACCAGCGCGATCCGGCTCGGACCGGCTGCCGCGAACGCGAGTCGAGCGCTGTCATCGTGGAGATGCACGCCGTCGTTGATGAGCTCGCATACGACGCCCGGTCGCACGAGGGCCGTGGTCGCAAGCCCCGGTCTGCGGTGATCCATCGGCGACATGGCGTTGAACAGGTGGGTGACGAGGGAGGCGCCGGCATCGAAGGCGGCGACCGCAGCTTCGCGGTCCGCGTCGCTGTGGCCGAGCGCCACCACCACGCCGGCATCGGCCGCCCGACGGATGAGGTCGAACGCGCCGGGCAGCTCGGGCGCAATCGTGATGGACCGCAGGGTGCCATCGGCGCTCTCGAGCAGCCGGTCAAGGGCGACCGGATTCGGCATGCGCAGGGACGCCGGGTCATGAGCGCCCGTCCGCCTCACGTTCAGGAACGGGCCCTCGAGATGGCTGCCGAGGACGATGGAGCGGGCCGTCCCCGGCAGCCGCATGGCGTCCCGGATCGCCGCGAGCGCGGTGATCATCTCGTCCAGCGGGGCAGTCATGACGCTGGCGAGGAGTCCGGTGGTGCCGTGCAGCGCGTGGAATGCCGCGGCGTCCCGAATCTCTTCCGGATCCGCGGAGAGCATCGAGTCGCCGCCGCCGCCGTGGACGTGCAGATCGATGAATCCCGGCAGGACCCAGCGCCCATTCACGGAGTCGTGGCCCGAACCGTGAGGCGGTGCGGCGCCGTCACCGAGCGCGGCGATCACGGCACCCTCGATCTGGATCCAGCCGGGATCCAGCACGCCCTTCGGCGTGACGAGACGCGCATCGGTGAGCAGGGTTCCCATCGCGAAAGCATACGGGGCAGGCGGGGCGCGACATTCAAGGTGTCGCATCGCGGGGCAATCCTTTCGAACGCCTGGGTGAGTTCAGTCGGTCGACGCAACAGCCTCGGCCAGCATAACCGCCGGCGTCCGGTAGTCGAGCGTCTTGCGGGGTCGCCCGTTGAGCCGCGTGGCGACCGCGTTGAGGTCCGCCTGGCTGTATCCGGAGAGGTCGGTCTGCTTCGGGAAGTACTGACGCAGCAGGCCGTTGGTGTTCTCGTTTGAGCCACGCTGCCACGGGCTGCGCGGATCGCAGAAGTAGACCGCGACGTCGGTCGCGATGCTGAAGCGGCGATGGTCGGCGAGCTCCATTCCGCGGTCCCAGGTGAGGCTTGCGCGGAGCTGACGAGGCAGGGTCTGGACCTGGGCCGCGATGGCGTCCACGACGGTGGCGGTGTCCTTGCCGGTGATCCTGACCAGGAGCAGGTAGCGGGTCTGGCGCTCGACCAGGGTGGCGATGTGGGTGTTGGCCGAGCCCGCGATGAGGTCGCCCTCCCAGTGGCCGGGCACCGCCCGGTCCTCGACCTCGGCCGGTCGCTCGCGGATGGAGACCGCGTCGACGATCCGGCCCCGGCCCTGGCCCTTGGCGGTGGCGTGCTTCGAGCGGCGCATCGTGCGCCGGCTGCGCAGGTGCGCGGTCAGCTCCTTGCGCAGCACACCGCGAGCCTGAACGAACAGGCTGCGGTAGATCGTCTCGGTCGACACGTGCAGAGCCTGCTCGTCCGGGTACGTCTGGGCAAGCCAGCCCGAGATCTGCTGGGGCGACCACTCGAGCGCCAGCTTGGTGGCCACGAGCTCGCGCAGCCGCGGGGACCTCGCGAGCTTGCACGGCTTCGGTCGCCGGGCCTGCTGCCAGGCTCGCTCGTCGGCGCGGAGGGCCCGGTACCCGGCACGTCCGCCGTGACGGGCGATCTCGCGGCTGATGGTCGAGGGTGCCCGGCGCGTGCCACGGGCGATCGCCCGCAGCGACAGGCCGCCGGCCAGGCCACGGCTGATCTCCTCTCGCTCACCGACCGAGAGCACCCTCGCGGATCGCCGCGGAGTCGACGGCAGGTACCCGCCATTGGCTGCCACGACGCCGTGGATCGAGCCCGGCTGCCGGCCGAGCGCCCGACCGATCTCGCTCAGTGACTGGCCGGCCCTCCAGCGTCGCCACAACTCCTTCTTCTGCTCGGGTGACAGGCCGGGCCTGCCTCGCTGCGCCATCCAGCCACCTCTCGATCGATGCCCCACCATTCAGCATGATGTTGCATCGACCGGTTGGATCCGCCCTGCCTTGATGTCGACCGACATTTCGAATACCGGGTACGGCGGCCTCAAGCCCGAGGGCGAGGCAAGTCAACCGTAGGCCGGGAACTCCTTCGGGAATACCTTGCCCCACT
>JBBSML010000071.1:0-3555 GCA_038233215.1 Candidatus Limnocylindria bacterium | reverse complement strand
GGGGGCCGCCGGCGGCGCGGCGTCACTTCCATTCGTAGGTCTGGCCACCTCACTCACCGCGATCGATGAGCGGGAGGAGATGCTGGCAGGGCTCGTGGACCGTGTCATCGGCGCTGGCGGAGCGGAGCCAGAGCTTGTCGTTGGGCGCTGGCCGGACATGGCGGACGCGGTCGCCGTCCACGATGTCGTCGTCTCGAATCACGTTCTCTATAACGTCCCGGATGTCGGCCTGTTTCTCGAACAGCTCACGACACATGCACGCCGACGCGTCGTGGTTGAGATCACCTCACGGCATCCGACCAACGACCTCTCGCCGCTATGGCGGCGCTTTCACGGCGTCGAGCGACCGATGCACCCAACGGCAGACGACGTCATCGCCGTCCTGATCGAGATCGGCATCCACCCCTCGGTAACACGTTGGACCGGCGAGGTTACCGACCTCCCGTTCGAGGACTACGTGGCGCTCGCGCGCCGACGTCTCTGCCTGCCCTTGTCGATGGACCACGAAGTCGCGTCCGCCCTGCGAGACCTCGGTCAACAGCGACGCGACCTCGTTACCCTGTCATGGGCCGGCCAGGCGCGCGACGAGGAGCAGGATGCTCACTAGCATCCCATCGCGTTCCTGGTCGAGCAGGCCGGCGGGCGCGCGAGCACCGGATACGGACCGATCCTGGACCTCGTGCCGCAGAGCATCCACCAGCGCACCGGATTCATCTTCGGGTCGCGGACCGAGGTCGAACGCATCGAGCAATACCACCGAGACCATAACGAGCACGTGTACGACGCACCACTCTTCGGCACACGCGGGCTTTTCCGCGACTCGGCATAGGAGGCTGCCCGTGTCAGCCACGCATCCGATCATCGCCATCACCGGCTCGTCCGGCGCGGGGACGACTTCGGTGTCCAAGACCTTCGAGCAGATTTTCCGCCGCGAGAAGATCAACGCCGTGTTCGTGGAGGGCGACGCCTTCCACCGCTATGACCGAGCAGAGATGGCATCACGGATGGCGGAGGAGTCGGCAACCGGGAACCAGCATTTCAGTCACTTCGGCGCCGAGGCGAACCTGTTTGCAGAGCTGGAGCAGCTCTTCCGCGACTACGGCGATGACGCCGCCGGCTGCATGAGACGCTATCTGCACACCGACGAGGACGGTTAGGCGGCGGGGACCTTCACCGCCTGGGAGGATGTGCCTGCCGACTCCGAGCTCCTGTTCTACGAGGGGCTGCACGGCGCAGTAGTGACTGACGGCATCGACATCGCCAGTCACGTCGACCTGCTGATCGGCGTCGTCCCGGTCATCAACCTCGAGTGGATCCAGAAGCTGCACCGCGATCGTGCGGCTCGAGCGCTCCACCACCGAGTCGGTGACCGAGACGCTACTGCGCGAATGCCCGACGATCTGAATTTCATCGTGTCGCAGTTCACCAAGACCCACATCAACTTCCAGCGCGTTCCGGTGCTCGACACGTCCAACCCGTTCAGCGCCCGCTTCATCCCGACCCTCGACGAGAGCTTCCTCGTCGTCCGATTCCGCGATCTGCGCGGCATCGACTTCGCCTGGCTGCTCCAGATGCTCGCCGGTCGTTCATGTCACGCGCGAATACCTTTGTCTGCCCGGGGCAAGGTGGACCTGGCCAGGCAGCTGATCTTCACGCCCATGATCTGGCCCTCATGGAACGGCGAACCAGGCCCTGCAACGCTCGCACTGATGATACCGTTGCGACCCGGCACCGTAGTACTCCCGTCCCGGTCGCCCGGCCGGTACGTGATGTTCGTGTCCCCGTGTGGTCGGGCCAGTGAGCCACGCGCCCCAGAAGGAGGTGCCCTTCGACGGCCTTGTTACGTCTAAATTCCCGCGAATTCCCCGCGCGCGCCCGCGGTGGAGCGCCTACTTCACCGCCCCCCAGGAGTGAAACATGTCCAGCGTAGCCGCTCATCCAACTCGCACCCGCCTGCTGATCCTTCTCGCCATCGCGGGTCTCGCCATGGCGCTGCTCGTGCCTGCGGCCATCCGCGGCTCGAGCCACCGCGAGGCCCCTCTCATCGCCAAGGATCCAACGGCCGACAACACCGACCTCTATGCCTTCGTGAATGCCGATGATCCGGCGACGCCCGAAAATGACGCGAACTCCGTCACGATCATCGCCAACTTCATCCCGCTGGAAGAGCCGGCCGGAGGGCCGAACTTCCACAACTTCGACGACAACGTGCTCTACGCGATCAAGATCGATAACAACGGTGATGCCGTCGAGGACATCACCTATGAGTTCCGGTTCACAACCAGGATCCAGAACCCGAATACCTTCCTCTATAACACCGGTCAGATCACCGCACTCGACGATCCTGACTTCAACTATCGCCAGACCTATACCGTGACGCGTGTCACTGCCGGGGGGCGCCAGGTCCTCAACAAGAACGGCCAGACGCTCCGCACGCCGCCGGCCAATATCGGGCCGCGCTCAACGCCGAACTACGCGGCGCTGGCGAACGCGGCCGTCTACCAGACAAAGGCAAACACCACGGTCTTCGCCGGACCGACCGACGATGCCTTCTTCGTTGACCTCGGCTCGATCTTCGACCTCGCTGGCCTGCGTCCGTTCAACACTGCGCACCTGATCCCGCTTGGGCAGGCACCGGGCGTCGACGGCGTCGACGGCGTCGGTGGCTACAACACCCACACCATCGCAATCAAGGTCAATCGCGGCCAGCTCGGCAACGCGAATGACATCGTCGGCATCTACGCAACGGCCAGCCGTCAGAGCACGACCGTCCTGAACATCGATGGCACCCAGTCCAAGAGCGGCGATTGGCGGCAGGTGTCGCGCCTGGGCAACCCACTCATCAACGAGGTGATCATCCCGCTCGGCGAGAAGGACAAGTGGAACGCATCCGACCCGAAGAATGATGCCCAGTTCCTCGCCCACTACACCACCCCGGAACTCGCCGGGCTGATCAACCTTCTCTACCCGTCACTGCCGGACGTGGCCACCACGAATCGCACGGACCTGGTTGCTGTGCTGCTCACCGGAGTGAACGGGCTCAACTTCACCGGTGAGACGCCCGCAGACCTCCTGCGGCTCAACATGGGGATCCCGGCCTGTACGGCGGACAGCCTCACCGATACGACAGGCAAGTGCTCGCGGCTCGGGGTGCTGAGTGGTGACCTTGCCGGGTTCCCGAATGGCCGTCGGCTCACGGACGACGTGACCGACATCGAGCTGCGGGCCGTGGCACAGGGCTACGGACCATTCCTCGCCGACAACTTCGGTCTTCCCAACAAGAATCCGAACAACGACCTCGGCGACGGCGTCAACGAGAACGATCTGCCGCTGCGCACGTCCTTCCCGTACATCGCGCTGCCGCACCAGGGCTATGATCACACCCACCACCGAGTGGGCTCGACCGACACTGGCACACTGCAGCCCAACTAGGATCTGCGCCACACCGAATCGCCGGGGGGGGGGCGTCCCCCCCCCCCGCCGGTGCATGAAACGCCGGCGGGCCAGTAAGCGCCACCCGTGGCGGGGCCCCGGCGGACGACGCGGGGGGTAGGG
>JBBSML010000070.1:0-3572 GCA_038233215.1 Candidatus Limnocylindria bacterium | reverse complement strand
GCGCAGATTGGTTCCTTCGAGTAGGGACATTGTTGGCTCCTTCATCATTCGTAACGCAGGGCCGACACCGGGTCGAGCCGTGCGGCGCTCCAGGCCGGGATGATCCCGGCCAGCATTCCAAGGATCGTGCTGAAGCCCACCGCGAAGGCGGCGGTCATCGGCGTGAGGTCGAAGAGCACCGTGCCGCTGGCCCGTCCGGCCTCGTTGGCCAGCACGACCACGCCGGCGCCGAGGCCCAGGCCGATGAGGCCGCCGATCAGGCCGATGACGCCGGCTTCGGCGACCAGCTCGCGGATGATCCGGCCGCGCGAACCGCCGATGGCGCGCTTGATGCCGATCTCGCGCGTGCGCTCGGCCACGCTCATGGCCATCGTGTTGATCACCGACAGGCCACCGACGACGAGACTGATGAGGGCGACGCCGATGATGATCGCGTTGAAGATCGCGGTCGTGCCGCCCACGGTCTCGTCGAACTCGGCGCCGGTCATCGAGACGCTGTTCTCGACCGTCGCCTCGATGGCCGTCGCCACGGCCTCCACATCGGCGCCCTCGGTCGGATAGACCATGATCTGGTTGACCACGTCTGCCGCTTCGAGAGACTCGGCCACCAATGGCGGCAGGTCACCCAGGTAGATGTGCTGCGCGGTTCCGAGCGGAATGTAGCCGGTGGTGTCCGGCGAGGTCAGTGTCGGCTGCAGGGTGCCGATGACCTGGAACGCCTGGCCCCGGATCTCCACCGTGCCACCGGCGACGACCCCGTGCTCCACCGCCAGGTTCGAGCCCAGCACCACGACGTTTCCCTCGTCCGCGGTGGTGAGCATCCTGCCGGTCGCCAGCTGCAACTCGAAGCTCTCCCAACCCGCGTCGGCTCCCGGCACGGTGCCGGCCACTAGGTCTAGAACGCCGAACCCAACCTCGGGATCGGATTCCCACAGGAACTCGATCTTCGGCTCGGCCGCCGCTACGCCGTCAAGCCCTGCGATGGCGTCGACATCGGCCAGCCGCATCGGCGAGGTGCCGAAGGCCTCGCCATCGGTGACGACGATCCTGTCGGCATAGAACTCGGCGCCCTGGCCGACCAAATCGTTGATCTTGTTGGCCATCGAGCTGAAGACGACCAGTGCCCAGATACCGATGGTGATGCCGGTGATGGTGAGGGCGGTGCGCAGCTTTCGCCGCGACAGCTCACGAAGCAGTCGCATGTCTAGTGGCCTTCCTTGAGGCTGAAGGGGGGATAGCGGTCGGTGACAAGCAGGAAGGCATACGCGCTCACGCGGAGGCTCCAGCGACCCACGCCGACGACGTAGTCGAACAGGGGCCTGGGATAGCGCCCGGTGATGAGGATCGCGAACCAGGCGATCACGACCGCGATGATGGCCCCGATGATCAGGAAGAACAGCACGACGTAGTGCGGGATCGCAAGCAGCCACTTGACGAGCGGCAGCCAGCGATTGAGGTCGCGCTCGACCTCCGGATAGTCGATCTCGAGGTGCACCGACTGCTCCTCGACAGTGGACGGATATCGGTCCGTGAGCAGGGCGACGTAGCTTCCAACGCGGGCGCCGAAACGGGTCATCTCGCGAGCAAAGTCGAACCACCAGCGCGGGTACCGGACGCGGATCAAGATCATCAGGGCGGTCGCGATGGAGAGTCCGGCCAGGATGCCGCCGCCGCTGCTGGCGGTCGTTTCACCGGTTTCAGTGATGAAGGTCTCGTTGCCGGTGGCGGTGAGCAGGCTGAGGAGGATGAAGATAGGGATCACCCACAGGGCCCGCAGAAAGGTTGAGAGTCGATCGAGTCGTTCGGGATAGTCGACGGTGAGGCTCGCCGCGTATGGCGTGCTTGCGGCTGTCATGAGGTGCTCCGTTCCAGGTGATGGGGTGGTGGTTGGGTTGGGCGTGTGGTCAGACAGCGATCACCACCTTCCCCCTGGCATGACCACCTTCGATGTAACGAAGCGCGTTCGGCGTCTCTGCCAGGGGGAAGCGGCGGTCGATGACCGGCCTGAGCTTTCCCTCTTCGACGAACGCCGTCAGGACTTCCAGATCCGCACGATTCGGACTCGAGACGTTCCGGCGCAGGTTGTGGGATACGAAGCGTGACAACACGAGCGGCCACAGCACCCGCGGCAGGATCTTCGGTCCGCTGAACACGGTGCCGCTGTTCAGGACCAGAGTGCCGTTTGGCGTGAGCGCGCGGCGGACCTCGGCCAGGGAGCGGTTCTCGGTGTTGTCGAGGATGAGGTCGTATCGCGAGCGGGCTGTGGTGAAGTCCGTCTTGGTGTAGTCGAATACGTGGTCGGCGCCCAGCGAGCGGACGAGGTCGACGTTGCGCGTGCTGCACACGCCGGTCACCTCGGCGCCAAGGGCCTTGGCGATCTGGACGGCAAACGTGCCCACGCCGCCGGACGCGCCGTTGATCAGAACCTTCTGCCCGGGCTGCAGCTTTCCTGCGTCCCGCAGCGCATGGAGGGCGGCGAGTGCCGAGGTGGGAATAGCCGCCGCTTCCTCGAAGTCGAGGCCGGTCGGCATGGGCGCAACATGTTCCTCCGCAGCACGGGCGTACTCGGCGCAGGCGCCGGCGGATGGCCAGCGGCAAGAGCCGAACACCTCGTCGCCGGGCCGGAACCGCGTCACTCCGCTGCCCACCGCCTCGACCGTGCCGGCCACGTCAAGTCCCGGGACACCGTACCGGGGCCGCCGGACGCCGGACATGAGGCGCACGGGGAACGGTGAGCCGCGCACGCCGAATGTGTCGCCGCGGTGGAGTCCGGCGGCATGGACGCGGACCAGCACCTCGTCCTTGCGCACCGCGGGTGTCTCGATGTCTCCGAGTTCCAGAACGTCGTCCGGTGCGCCGTACCGGTCATGCACCACAGCGCGCATGGTTTTCGAATCCCCTCTTCTTGCAGGCATCGGGCTCACGGGATCACCCACCCCGCCCTCGGGCAGGTCGAGGTCGATCTCGTGGACGGCCCGGAGGTCGCCGAAGTCCTTGGTCAGACCGGATGTACGGATCGAAGCCATGTGTCTACCGTCCCAGCTGCATCTGCGCGCGACGCGGTGCGGCGGGGTCTGGCATCGACGATGACGTGCGGGGCCAGGTCCAGGCGGAGCGCAGGATGAAGGCGAGGATGATCACTTCGAGCACGACGCCGAGGCCGTAGAAGTAGAACCAGGGCTGGGACTCTACGAACTGACCGACCACGTTGAACGCCGAGTAGGGGATTAAAAGCGTTGCCACGACGAGGTTGAGCGTGCGGTTGGCACGGGCGGGCAGCGTCATGGAGAGCAGGATCATGAGGGCCGGGATGGCCACGGACGTGAGCCCAATGACAAAGAAGGTTTGGCTGATGTCGAACTCCCAGACGACGCCGGCCAGGATGTCCTCGAGGGAGCCGGGCTTGTACAGGCCGAGGTGGTCGACGTAGATGTAGAGGAACATGAAGCTGGTCCAGGCGGCGGCGAGCTTCGCTCTGACCGGTACCGGCGGATCGTGTAGTGCTGTGGTGGTTTCAGTGTCTGTGTTCAAGGGTCTTCTCCGCTTTCGAGTGAAGGTGGTTGGGTCGGTAG
>JBBSML010000069.1:0-3590 GCA_038233215.1 Candidatus Limnocylindria bacterium | reverse complement strand
GCCGATGGCCTTGAACGGGCCGCGATCCAAGTCATCCAGGTCCAGGTAGACAGCGCCCTGTTCCAGCTGGGTGCCGGGCTGGAGGATGGAAAGCCGGGCCAACTCATCGTCGCGTACGTCATCGAACCGCTCGCGCAGACCCTTATCGGCGGCCGCGTTGGTGCTCTCGTCGGCATGACTATGGGGCGCTGCCGTACCCTCCTCCGGCCGGGGTGGATCCGGCACCGTATCGGAGCTTGGCGCCACCCCTCGTGTGGTTGAAAGTGCAGGGCTATGCACGTCCCGCATCAATGCTCTGGATTCCGCCCGGTCCCGTTGCTCGTTATCGGCCATCACCATCGTTCCTTTCCTTGCCACCCTTGGTATTCGATCAGCCCGGGACGTGCAAGCTGGATGCCACGCGTGACGGTCCATCCCACCCTGCATGTCCCAATTGGAAGTCCACCGAGGCGTCCGGAAGTTGGGCGAGCTTGTGTTTGGAACGCAGGATACTCGCTCGACGCCAGTAATCGGTGATACGGGGAAGCGATCCGCTGGCAGGTTACATTGCCCGCGATATTGACGTGAATATGGCGAGCCATCGGTGCCTGATGTCCCATGATGACGCCGGGCATCGCGGTGACCGCGTTCCTGGCGGTGATCTTCGCCTGGAATGGATTTTCTTCGCGGTCAGTCTCGCGGCGGTTGGACGCTCGACCGTGCCCATCTTCATGGTCAAGTTCGTGACCTCGGAAGGGCCCTTCTGGGCTAAGTTGTCCGCATCGGCGACCATGGCGGTGCTCCCCATCGTGCTCATCGGCTGGATCGCCCAGCGGCAGTTGGTGCGCGGCCTATCACTAATATTACAGTTCCCCTTGGTGGTTCAGGCGGTGACGGCGGTGGGACGCCTGAGCGACGCGCTGATGGTGGCGGCGCCAGCGCGACCAGGCGATGACCTGGGCGGGCCATCGTTGAACGGGCCAGACGAGGCGGACCAGGAGGCGCCGGAGTTCGGGAATGGTGAACGGGAGATGGTGGGCGCCGCTGGACCCCCCGTTGTTGCCGCCGTGGCCAGCGCGGCCAAGGCCGTGAGTGCCAGGGTGATGTGTCGGTGCCAACCTTGCCAGCTCCGGACCTCGTACTGATCGAGCCCGACCTGGCCCTTGGCGAGCGTGAACACCTCCTCGATTGTCCAGCGCGTCCCCGCCGCCCGCACGATCTCCGCCAGCGGGGTATCCATGGGGGCCGAGACCAAGTAGCAGGCGGTCTCCGTGAGGCGCACCGGGTGACGGCGGGTGAGCAGGGCATGGACCCAGCCCGCACGGAGCGCCGGACGCAGCGGCACATACGTCCAATCATAGGTTCGCGGACCGTGCGCACCCTCCCCACACCTCAGTCGCACCCACGACGCGGATGGCACGGCGGCGATGTCCGCGACCGTCCGCTGCGCGGGTGGGCCGTACGGTGGCCAGGTCGTCACGGACTGATTGCCGCGCACGGTGAGGACATCGGCCTGGTCCCGCGCCTCCAGGGCGTGGCGCAACGCCCCGTCGCTGCCATACACCTCGTCGGCGACGACCCAGGCGGCGGGCACCCCGGCATCGAGCGCCCGTTCGAGCATCGCCCACGCCAGCTGGGGCTTGGTCCGGAAGGACGTCTCCGCCGGGATCCCCGCCTGGTGGCAGCGTGACGGATCGGCCAGCCACGCCCGCGGCAGGTAGAGCGCCCGGTCGATCGCGGCGTGCCCCCGCGGACCGGCGTAGCCGAGGAAGACGCCGATCTGGCAGTTGCCGATCTTGCCCAGGGTCCCGCAGTACTGGCGGGCGACGCCCACCGAGTGCGTGCCCTGCTTGGGGAATCCGGTTTCATCGACCACGAGGATGCCAGTCGGATCGCCCAACGCGACGGCGACGTAGGTCCGCAGGGCGTCCCGGACCGCGTCGGCGTCCCAGACATAGCGATCCAGCACCCGTTGGATGCCGCGCGGGTGGGCATAGCCGGCGTGTTCAGCCAATTGCCAGCCGTTCTTGCGCTCCACGTCGGCGAGCAGTCCGCGCGGATAATCGGCGGCGTGACGGGCGGCTTCGGGTCGCCGCACCTGGCGCCGCAGCAGGTCGAGCACGCCATCGACGGCCTGGGCCGTGGCATCCGCCATCGTCACCTCCCTGCCACAGACACCTGTCGGATCATCCATTCGCCGGCACCTCCGAGGCGCATCACCCCGCACTACGTCCAATCAAGGGGAACTGTAATACTAGTCCAACGCGTATGGAGCGTACTGTCGGAGCTTGGCAAGCTGGTGCGTCGCGTAGATCCGGCGGACGGTACCGGAGCGGGAGCGCATGACGAGTGATTCGGTTGTGGCCCCATCCCCGAAATAGTGAACGCCTCGCAAGAGCTCGCCGTCGGTGATGCCGGTGGCCGCGAAGAAGACGTTGTCACTATCAACGAGGTCATCGAGACCGAGGACCTGGTTGGTATCAATCTCCTTCTCGGCGGCCACCATCCGCTCCTGATCGTTGCGGGGCCACAGCTTGCATTGCATGTCACCGCCGAGGCACTTCAAGGCGCAGGCAGTGACCACGGCCTCAGGCGCGCCCCCCACGCCGATCATCATGTCGATTCCCGTATCCGGCGTGGCAGCCATCACGGCTCCCGCCACATCACCGTCGGTAATCATCTTGATCCGAGCCCCAGCGGCACGGACCGCCTCGATCAAGCCCTCATGGCGTGGCCGGTCGAGAATGACCACAGTCAAATCCTGAACGCGCCGGCGCTTTGCCTCGGCGACGTGCTTCAAGTTCTTCTCCACAGGCGCGTTGATATCGATCCGGCCTGCCGCCTCGCTGCCGACCGCGATCTTATCCATGTACATGATGTCCGGAGAGGCGAACATCGTGCCGCGTTCCGACACGGCGAGGACGGTGATCGAGTTGGGCATCCCGTAGGCCAGCAGCCGGGTCCCGTCCACAGGATCGACCGCGATATCGACCTTCGGTTCGCTGGCGCCACCGAGGCGTTCACCGATGTAGAGCATCGGCGCCTCGTCCTTTTCTCCCTCGCCGATGACGACAACGCCTTCCATCTCGATGGTGGCGAGCACGCTCCGCATGGCATCAACTGCCGCCTGATCGGCCGCCTCTTTATCCTTGCGACCCATGAACCGACCGGCTTGGAGGGCGGCGGCCTCGGTCACGCGGACGAGCTCCAAGGCCAAGTTCCGGCCCAATCCACCTTGAATGGACTGCATCTCCACACTCCTTCCGCTCGATCATCCACTGGCATCTAGCCGTCAAGCCAAGCCGCTGCCGCCTCGGGAAGATCTGCCAAGCTCCCGACGGTCAGTGCACACTCGGGTAAGGATTCGACGAACGACCGCCCATAGCGTTTGGAGATCACGCGCCGGTCAAGCACCGCGCAGACTCCCCGGTCTTCACTGCTCCGTATCAAGCGCCCGAATCCCTGTTTGAACTTGAGCACAGCCCTGGGAACCGCGTAGTCGCCGAAGGCGTGCCCCCCTTCCTCTTCGATCAGCTCACCGCGTGCCGCAAACACCGGGTCGGAGGGCACTGAGAATGGCAGCTTGGTAATGATGAGCAGGCTCAGTGCCT
>JBBSML010000068.1:0-4108 GCA_038233215.1 Candidatus Limnocylindria bacterium | reverse complement strand
AGTAGCGTCATCGGTGAAGGCCGAATCGTAGATGGTGACGCCCGAAAAGAAGTCGTTCTCGGCGGCATCCAGCCAGACCGCCTCCGCGCGCATGAGCTCGCCGCGCACGAGCTGCAGACCGACCAGCATCGCGATGACCACGAGGCCGGTAACCAGGATGGCCGGAAGCATCCGACCAAGCACCAGCCCAACCACCACGCCGATGATGAACACGGCCACTCCGCGCAACGCGACCAGGGGTCCATGCATCGCGTAGTGCCCGAATCCGATGTCGCCCGGTGGCGTCGCTCGGATGAGCGACTCGCTGGCCTGGCCGAGAATCAGCAGCACCATCGCGATCGAAATCAGCAGCGGAAGCGCTCGCAGGGCAAGCCATCGAGCGCGCGACAGCGACAACGACCAGGCAATGGGTGCCGTGCGCTTCTCGATCTCGCGCGACACGAGTGGCGCACCGAGCAGAGCGCCGACGGCCAACGGCACAACGGTGGTCACGCCCTGCAGCATCGGGCTCAGCATGGTCATGACGTTGCCCCACTCGATCAACGATCCGCAGGATGCCGAGAGCGGGCCGCCGCCGGATGCGTTCGCGTAGCAGGCGTCGATGCCCTTGAGCGTGACGGTCGTCTGCCAGGCCACGAACCCGGCGGCCGCGGCGAGCAGCAACGAGCCGCCGATGAGGAACGCAATCTCCCAGCGCTGCATGCGCCAGGCAAACCGCACGGCCGAGAACGTCATTCCGGCCTGCGCCGACGAACGAGCAGCGTCGCCACCCCGGCCAGCCCGAACGCCGCAGCGCCCAGCGCCAATGACTCGCGAACGACAACCTCGGGGTAGCGAGCCGAGGTAATGCCGAAGTATGCCGGCTGTGGCAGCGCGGCAGGGTCCTGCTCGGGCTCGCCGGCCTGGGCCGCAGCCTCGTAGGCCGCCGAAACGATGATCTCGCCCTCCTGGGCGCCGATGATCTCGCCGCCGGGCGTTCGGTAGCGGACCTCGGTGATCTCAGGGTTCGTCAGCCCACCGGGCTCATCGGCGACGGTCAATTCCGCGGACGGCACCCAGCGCTCGCGAACCACATTGAGACCGACCGACACGGCGATGCACAGCGCGATGCCGACAAGCAGCGCTGGCAGCACTCGGCCGACCAAAGCGCCCACCACAACGGCGAGCAACAAGGCGATCACGCCGCGCATGACGAGCGGCACACCGCGCGATCCGTGGTGCAGGAACCCGAGCTCGCTCTTGGGCAGGTAGGCCTGCGCCATGAGTTCGGCAGCCATCGCCAGCACAACCAGGACGGCCGCGCCGATGATGAGGGCGGGTGTGATGCGCAAGGCGAGCCACCGGGAACGCGAGCCGGCCAGCGGCCAGGCAATCAGCGCGGTGCGATGCTCAATCTCGCGCCCGACAATCGGCACACCGAGCAGGAGCCCCGCCAGGAACGGCGTCAGCGCGATCAGCTGCATCAGCAGGAAAAAGCTGCCATGTGACTCCTGGAAGGGGTACACGAACTCGCAGGCGGGTGCGGCGGACGCCGTACCACAGCCGGTGAGCATCGAGCGCATGTCGAACGCCTGCCACAACGCAAATGCGGCCAAGCCCAGGCCGCCGATCACAACGAATGCCATCTCCCAGCGCTGGAGGCGCCAGGCGAGGCGCATCGCCGAGATCACGCGGCGACTGCGGTCGAGCGACCGGAGGCGAGGTAGCCGAGGACAACTTCTTCGAGGGTCGCCGGGCGGTCGCCGGCGCCGCGCACCAGGGAGATGCGCGTGCCATCGGCGGCGGCGAACGACGCAATCGCATCGGGGCGCTCGGTCAGCGCGATGGCGTGCCCGGCGAGCGCAGCGGCGACCGTGTCGTGCAGCAGCACGCGGCCGACACCGAGCACGACGAGCCGGTCGCAGGACTGCTCGACATCGGTAACGATATGGCTCGACAGGAGGGCTGTTGCGCCGTCGCCGCGGACCGCATCGGTCAGAACGTGCAGGAACTCGCGCCGCGCGAGCGGATCCAGCGATGCCAGCGGCTCGTCGAGCAGCAGCATCGGCGCACGCGTGCCCAAGGCGAGTGCCAGAGCGACCTGCGCCTGCTGTCCGCCGGACAGAGAGTGCGCTCCACGACGGATCGGAATGTCGAGCTGTGTCAGCCGGTCCTGCGCATACGCGCGGTCGAAGCCCGGTCGCAGCTGGACGGCCAGATCCAGGTGATCGTCGACTGACAGCCCGTCGTAGAGGGCCGGCGACTGGGGCACGTAGCCGATATTCGCGAGCGCACGTGACCGTTCACGCCAAGGATCGATGCCCATGACCGACACGGATCCACGCGTCGGCTTCTCAAAGCCAACCAACGTCTTGATCAGCGTCGACTTGCCGGCCGCGTTCGGCCCGACCAGGGCGGTGATCCCGCCAGCTGGAAGCGCCAGGTCAATGCCTCCCAGAGCCCAGGACCCACGTCGGTAACGCTTGGCCAGTCCCCGGGCCTCGAGAACCACATCGGTCAACTCGTGCACGGTTGCCTCCTTCCTATGACCGATGCTGGCTGACACCCGAGCAACCGGCTATCGGGCACATCACCGACCTCGATTGCGGGATCTCCCGCATCCGGACAGCGACGAAGACCCATAGTCCATACGTTCATCGCTCAGCCTCCGGCGAGTGCCCTTCGGAGGCGCGGTGCGCGGAGCGCGCGGCGAGGACAAGTAAGGCGCCAAGCGCGATTGCGACGAGCGGGCCAACCCATGTCAACGACAGTGCGCCTCCCCCACCCGAAAGCAGTACCAGACCGACTGCCGCGAACAACAGACCGCAGAACAGCGACAGCACATCGGCCGGGTGGCGGGTCATCAGCGGTCCTCCCGTGGGTCGCCGTCGACCCGGATGGAGCCAATGCCCATCTGCAGATCGAGAACGAAGCTCGGGCCGCCACCGTCACCCACGTACCCATCATTGAGGCTGCTGCCGTACTGCCAGGCCCCCAGCACGCCGAGCTCACCGGCACCGACCTCCGACGCAAGCTCGACCTGCGCGTCCGACGGTAGTACGACCCACATCTGCCCCGCCGCAACGCTCGCTGCGATATGTATCGGCTCCGCGCGGGCCTCCATGCCGGTCAGGTCGAGGACCATCCGACCGCCGACCAGCCGATACTCGTCGCGCAGCTCCTGCGGGCTGCTGGGGCTGAAGCGATGCAAGCCGAGACCGCCCTCGATCGGCGCCGTGATGAAGCTGGCGATGATCGCGAACGGCAAGAGCAGCAAGCCCAGCAGGATGAGGAGACGGGCACGCCCCCACCACGTCCCGACCACCAACCCGATGCCGATCACGCCAAATGAAAGCCCGAAGAACTGACCGATATCGACGTCGGCACCCGAGATGTTGGTGACCAGTGCCAGCAGACCGATGCCAGCCAGCATCGCGCCGAGCACGTACCAACCCAGCGGCGATCGGGATCGCCGCGGTCGCGCCACGCGCGGACGCACAACCTCAGGCGGAGCAGCGATCGACTTCGCTGGGCGCGTCGGCGTGGCGATGGGCGCACCCCCGGGCATCGGCAGCCGTCCGCTCTGCGCAAGCAGCGCCCCACCGAGCACGATCACGATGATCGCCATACCGACGCCGATCGCGAGATCGCCAAAGGCGACCACGTTGCCCATCCCTCCAAGGAAGACGAGGAGGCCGGCGCAGAGCAACAGCAGCACCAGCCAGCGGGCCGGCGTCAGGCCTGTGCGTTTGAGGAGCTCCTCCGCGATCGACTCGTCGCTGGACTCTTCGGGCACCAGCAGCCAGCCACCTACGTACAGAAGCAGGCCGAGGCCGCCGAAGACCATGAGGCCCACGAAGCCGATGCGGACCAGGAGCGGATCGACGTTCAGGAATTCTCCCAGGCCGCTGGCGACGCCGCCGATGACGCGGTCGTCGGTCCGGCGGCGCAACAATCGCGGGGAGGTCGGCTGCTCGGTCGTCATGCGTGTTGATCATCGACGTCAGGTCGGGCGACGACCATAGGGGATGACCCCCATTCGACCCTGAGGCGGAGACGCGGCTTTCAGGGTTGTCACCTATCGTGGGCGGCGATGCCTGTATGGGAAGATGCAGCACATGGCCCAGGT
>JBBSML010000067.1:0-4186 GCA_038233215.1 Candidatus Limnocylindria bacterium | reverse complement strand
GGGTCGGCGTTCCAGTCCACCGCGTTCCATGGTAGTCCCGGATCTCGCCCGTGCAGCCAATAGGAGAACCAGTAGCCTTCGACCCAGGCGAGGTGCTTGAGCATCCCGCCCAGCGTCATTGACGAAACACCGACGGTCGCGCTGAGGCCGGTGGCGTCCAGCCCAGCGCATTTCCACGCGAAGGTCGCGCGCTGGTACTCCAGAAAGCCCAGGAGGGTGGCGGCCTCGCCGCTCGCAATGGGCGGATGCGGGCGACCGGACTCGTCGATCTCCCTGGCGCTGTCGAGGAAGGCGAGCACCCGCTCGGTCAACAGCGCGGCGGCGTCCGCATCGTAAGAAGGCAGGCTGTTGTCGGCAAAGAGGTGCTCGGCGCCGGGATAGAGGAACAGATCTGCGTTCTCGGCCTCCTCGACGAGCGCCCGGGCTGCGTCGATGTCGCCGTCGCCGACGAAGAACGGATCGGCGTCCATCGCATGCACCTGCACCGGCACTCCGGCGGGCCAGGCGGAGCCGAACTCCGACACCGGGACGCAGGCATGGAGGAGGAGGGCGCCGCGCGCGCCGGCCCGCGTTTGCGCCAGCTTTTGCGCGGGCATTACGCCGAGAGAGAAGCCGGCATATACCAGTTCGGTGGTCAGCCGCTCGACCGCTTGGACGCCGCGCTCCATGACCTCGCCGAAGCCGATCTCCCCGGCGTGGGCCACCCCTTCCTCGACGGTGTCGAAGGTGCGGCCCTCGAACAGGTCGGGCGTGTGGACGATGTGCCCGGCCCGGCGAAGCTCGTCGGCGAAGGCGATGACCCCCACGGTCAGCCCGTGCGCGTGGTGAAACAGCACGATCTCGGTCATGGGTATAGTCCTGCCCGTCGTATGCGTTCATCGGAAAGTCCAACCCGCCACATGCGAGCCAGGTTCGTTGTACCGCACCAATGCGGACAGGTTCCGTCCTTGTCAGGTTTCTGTGGTGATACGGAGTCCACATGGACAGGATACGAAAAACACGCACGGGCCGGTTTTGTGCCGGCCCTCAATCGCGTGCGGGAACGAGGAAGACCACAAGGGTCTTCCGTACGCGGCTCTGTGAGGGGAATGCACGGTGTTCAGGCGGATTCGGTATGAGGTGAGGCAAGGATGCGGGTATCGACGCTGCCCGCCCCGGAAGTGAGCGGGCAGTCTGAACATGCCGTCTCGACAACGATGGTTCCATGTGGATTGATCTCTTGACGACACGGTGGCGTAGTGCCGACCTTGTGTCGGCCTGATCCGTCCCATTGCTCACAAGCCGACACAGGGTCGGTACTACGTGTTTATCGCGGTGATCCGGGTTAATTCGCGGCGGCTGCCGAAGGGTGAGCCGCCGCGCCCTGGAGGTCGAGCTCCTCGGAGAAGTGGCAGGCGGCGAGGTGGCCGGGGCGGACCTCGCGCAACGCCGGCTCCTCGATCCGGCACCGATCCTGAACGTAGCGGCAGCGAGTGTGGAACGGGCACCCCGATGGCGGGTTCGACGGGTCGGGCACCTCGCCCTGCAACATGATCCTGCTGGTGGAGCCGCGTAGCCGGGGATCGGCAATGGGAACCGCCGACAAAAGCGCCTCGGTGTACGGCATCCTCGGCGAGGCAAAGATTTTGGATGTCTCGGCCAATTCGACGATCCGGCCAAGGTACATCACCGCGACCCGGTCGCAGATGTGCTGCACGACGCTGAGGTCATGCGACACGAACAGGTAGGTCAACTCCATCTCCCGCTGCAGGTCCTTGAGCAAGTTGATGATCTGCGCCCGGACCGAGACATCCAGCGCGGAGACGGCCTCGTCGGCCACCAGCAGGCGCGGATTCGTCGCAAGCGCCCGCGCGATGCTGACCCGCTGGCGCTCGCCGCCGCTGAACGCGTGCGGATATCGACGCATGTATTCCGGGCGAAGACCGACCTTCCGCAGCAGGTCGGCGACCCGCTCGTCGACCGCCTTCCGCCCTCTGGTAAGGCCGTGGGCGCGGATCGGCTCGGCGATGATGTCGTGTAGCGTCATCCGGGGGTTGAGCGAGGAGTGCGGGTCCTGGAAGACCATCCGAATCTCGCTTCGCAGCGCCTTCAGGGCGCCGCCGTTGAGCTGGGCGACGTCAACAACATCGCCGTCGGGCTTGCGATAGTGCAGCTCGCCGGACGTGGGCTGGTTGATTCGGACGATGCTGCGACCGATGGTGGTCTTGCCGCAGCCGCTCTCGCCGACGAGCCCGAGCGTTTCCCCACGCCAGATGCCGAAGCTGACCCCGTCCACCGCCCGGACCTCGTCCGATGATCGGCCCAGGAAACCGTGCGTGACGGTGAAGTGCATGTGCAGGTTGCGGACATTGAGCAGCACCTCACCGGGGCGTGAGCCGGATTCTCGATCATCCGGAGTGGTGGCGGGAACGTCTGCGGGAGCGGGATGGACGTTTTCTGCCCGGATGCGGCTGGTGTCTGCGAGGTCGGTATGGAGGAGGCACCGCGCCAGGTGGTCGCCCTCGAAGCGGACCGCTGGCGGATCGTGAACACCGCAGATGCCCGGCATGAACGAATCACAGCGGGTGTGATATGGGCAGGCGGAGGGCCGATTGAACGGATTTGGCACCGTGCCCCGGATGGTGAACAGCCGCTCCTGGTCCTGCTCGCCGACCCGGGGGATCGAGCGCAGGAGCGCGCGCGTGTAGGGATGCTCCGGCTGGTGAAAGATCTGATCGACCGTCCCGGACTCCGCGACAGTTCCCAGGTACATGACCGCCACGTCGTCGGCCATCTCGGCGACGACGCCCAGGTCGTGGGTGATCATCATCAGCGACATGCCCAGTTCGTGCTGGAGTTCCCGGATCAGCTCCAGGATCTGCGCCTGGGTGGTCACGTCCAGCGCCGTCGTCGGCTCGTCGGCGATGAGCAGCTTCGGTGAGCAGGCGAGCGCCATCGCGATCATCGCCCGCTGGCGCATGCCGCCGCTGAGCTGGAACGGATAGCGGTCAACGGCTGATTCAGGACGCGGGAATCCCACCAGCCGCAGGTTCTCCAGCGTGCGGTCGTGCGCCTCCTCCTTGCTGAGGACGTTCATCGCCTCGTAGATCTGGTTGCCGATGGTATGCACCGGGCTCAGCGAGGTCATCGGCTCCTGGAAGATCATCGCCACGTCGCGCCCACGGATGTCGCGCATCTGCCTGCCACCGGGGGAGAGCGCGGCCAGGTCGATCGTTTCGATTCGCGCCGTCGGGCCGTTGCCAGTGGATCGGTGGAGCAGGATCTCTCCGCTGACTACCCTGCCCGGACGGTCGAGGATCTGCAGGATCGACCGCGCAGAGACGCTCTTGCCGCAGCCGCTCTCGCCGACGACGCAGAGGGTCTTGCCCCGCTCGATGGTCAGGTCGACGCCATCCACGGCCTTGACCACGCCCTCGGAGGTGAAGAAGTGCGTGTGCAACCCCTTCACCTCCAGCATCAGGTCGCTGGGACCTTGATCTGATTGCCTATTGGCCGGGGCCGTCGCGACACCGGTTCGTTCCACGTCTGTCATGCGATCACGTTCCTGTTTGTCTCAGCGAGACGTGCATTGATGTTGACTCGTAGGGGAGGACCTTGTGTCCTCCCGCTTTTCGGGCCGATACAAGATCGGCCCCTACATGATGGGTGTTATGAGGCATAGGGGTCGGCGGCGTCTCGGAGGCCGTCACCGAGGAAGTAGAGCCCCATCACCGCGAACATCACGGCGATAGCCGGCGAGAGCAACCAGGGCGCGGTCGCGATCGCCCGGACGTTGTTCGCGCCTTCGAGCAACACGCCCCAGCTGACGAGGGGCGCGCGCAGGCCCAGCCCGAGAAAGCTCAACGCGGTCTCGCCCAGGATCATGGCCGGAATCGCCAGCGTCAGCGAGGCGATGATGTGGCTGGAAAAGGAGGGCAGCATGTGCCGAAAGATCACCCGGAACTCGCTGATCCCGTCGAGGCGGGCGGCGAGGGGAGGGCGGACAGCCTGGAGCTAAAAGGCGCGACGGCGCTGGCCTCGTACGACCATCCCCATTTCGGGCAGTTCCCCGCCGTTACGTCGCACCCGTTCGGCAAGGGACGGGTTACCTACATCGGCACGCTGCCGAACGCGCCGATGGCTGAGGCGGTGGCGAGGTGGGTGCTGAGGGAATCAGGGATCGAGCCGCTGGTGGCCGATCCGCCGG
>JBBSML010000066.1:0-4302 GCA_038233215.1 Candidatus Limnocylindria bacterium | reverse complement strand
GCGAGGAACGTCGGCGGGACCCGGACCTCCGTGGCCTGCTCGAAGTCGTAGGCAAGTCCGATCAGGGTCGGCTCGTCCCAGCGGCCGCCGATGAACGAGACGCCCACAGGCAGCGGGCCGACATAGCCGGCCGGCACGGTGATGTTGGCGTAGCCGGCGATCGCCGCCGGGCTCGAGGAGCCGATGAACGTCGAGAAGTCGCCCCCCAGATCGCCGTTCACCGGATCGGTCAGCCAGGCGGGACCGTTCGTGGGAGCGATGATCGCGTCGAGGTCGTCCGCCGCCAGGGTGTCGTCGATGGCTGCCCTGGCGATCGCGTTCGCGGTCTCGCGCGCCTCCGTGCAGTCGGGATCGGCCCGGCCCCCGGTCTCCTGAGCGAGCTCGAAGATCAGCGAGTTCCAGGGTCCTTCCAGCTCCGGGTGAGCTTCGTTGAAGTCGATCAGGTCCTGGAGCGTCTTGGGGTAGCCGGCGGCCGTGTACGTCTCCAGGTATGCCGCGATGTCGTCCTTGAACTCGCACAGCAGCGCCGTGAACTCCGGATCGTAGGCCGCCTCGATGGGGATGTTCGTCTCCACGATCGTGGCGCCCTGGGCCTCCAGCGCTTCGACCGTCGCATTCATGATCGCCTCGACCTCAGGGCTGACGGTGGGATCGTATGTTCCCTCGCGCCAGACGCCGATGCGAGCGCCATCCAGCGCGTCCGCGTCGAGGAACTGGGTGTAGTCCGTGAAGGCGTGGCCTGCCTGGTCGGCGGTGGCGGGATCGGTCGGGTCGATGCCGGTCATCGCGCCGAGGAGCACGGCGGCGTCGGTGACGTTGCGAGCCATCGGTCCGGCCGTGTCCTGCTCGGCCGAGATAGGGATGATGCCCGATCGGCTGACGAGCCCGAGGGTCGGCTTGATGCCGGCCAGCCCATTAGCGCCCGCCGGGCAGACGATGGAGCCGTCCGTCTCTGTGCCCACGCCGACGGTGGCCAGGTCGGCCGAGACAGCGACCGCGGTCCCTGAGCTCGAGCCGCACGGGTTGCGATCGAGGACATAAGCCATGTTCGTCTGGCCCTCGATACCGCTCCAACCGCTGGAGGACGGCGCGGACCGGAAGTTGGCCCACTCCGAGAGGTTGGCCTTGGCGATGATGATGGCCCCCGCGGCACGCATCCGCTGGATGATGAACGCGTCCGAGGGCGTGCTGCCGGCGAGCGCCCACGAGCCGGCGGTCGTCGCCATACGGGTCGTGTTCACGTTGTCCTTGACGATCACCGGGATGCCCAGGAGCGGGCGACGATCGCCGAACCGGCGTGCCGCGTCCGCCGCTCGAGCTTCCGCGTATGCCCGCGGGTTCACCGTGATGACGGCATTGAGCCGCGGGTCGAGCTTCGTGATCCGATGGAGATAGAAATGAACGAGCTGGACGGACTTCAGCCGCTGACGGCTCATCAGCGACTGGAGCTCCGGGATCGTCGTCGAGTCCACGTCGATGCCGGCGACCCGCGTGTTCGTTGGGCTGTCGAAGTATCCCGCCCCCGCGGCGGTGCCCGAGACCCCGAGCAGGAGGGCTATCAGCGTGGTGAGGACGATGGAGCGCCGAACCGGGCTGCGCATGGCGGAACCTCCAAGGGATCGGGTATACAGCGCGCGCTGAGAGGTCTGGGTCCTAACGTGATGAAACACCCGGCGTCAATAGCGGGCCGGCGTCCGTATTCACTTGACGTCGCGGACGTGTCGCGGCGCGCCAGACCCGAGACCGATGTATGGTAGATTGTATGGCATGGAGAAGACCACCGTTTACCTCCCGGCCGATCTAAAGCGCGCCCTGGAGCGGACGGCCCTGGCGTCAGGACGCAGCGAAGCGGAACTGGTTCGGCGCGGAGTCGAGTACGTGACCGGGTCAGCGCTGGCCCCGGAGCCACGGCTGCCGCTCTTCGCGAGTGAGGAGCCAGACCTTGCTGAGCACGTGGACGAAGCGCTCGGCGGGTTCGGTGACCGGTGATCCCGCGAGGTGAGCCGTGATCCTCCTGGACACGAGCGGCCTGCTAGCGGCCATCGACGGCGGGCAGCGCCATCACGCCGCCGCCGCACGATCCCTCCGGGCGGCGCGGCCACCGCTGCTGCTTTCGCCGTTCGTGCTGGCCGAGCTCGACCATCTGCTGGCCACGCGCATCGGTCTTCACGCGGCGCTGGCGCTGCTTGACGAAGTCGCCAGGGGCGCCTATCAGCTGGCGACATTCTCCGCCGACGATGTGGCGGCAGCATCGAAGGTCATCGAACGGTATCGGTCACTTGAGCTCGGCTTGGCGGATGCATCGGTCGTGGTGCTCGCTGAGCGCCACCGGATCGCGGACGTCCTTTCGCTGGACGAACGCCATTTCCGGGCGATCACGCCAGCGCCCGGCAAGGCGTTTCGGATCCTGCCACTCGATGCGTGACGCTGACGTGACGCTGTCTGATGGCCGGGCGGGGCGCGCCTGGCTGGTGGCCGCTGGAATCCACCGGACAGCTGCTTGAGTGCCCTTGACAGTGTCCGTTTGTCAAGATATCCTGACGCCCCGACCAGGAGTCTTCCACGCCTCGAACACTCGATCGACCGACGGACCGGATCCGCGCCATCTCCACTGGTATCGCCGAACAGGAGACGCGCCTTCTCGCTGCTGTTGCCGAGGCGCGGCGATCAGGCGAGTCGTGGGAATCGATCGGGCGAGCGCTCGGGATGTCCCGCCAAGCGGCCTGGCAGAGGTTCGATCGGGCGGTCGAAGCCATCAGGCTGGACCAAGGCAGCCAGCAGTCTCGCACCAACCCTATCTCGGTGCCCACGCTTGCTGAGATAACGAAGCGCCTCGTCCACGCCCTCCATCCCTCTCGACTCATCCTGTTCGGATCGGGTGCGCGGGGAGAAGCCAGACCCGACAGCGACCTGGATGTCCTCGTCGTGCTGCCATCGATCAAGGATCGTCACGCGAGTACCGTAGCGGCGCTCAGGGTGCTGAAGGACATCACCCAAGATGTCGACGTGCTGGTCGCTAGCGAGGAAGAGGCAGAGACGACCGGCCGCATCCGGGGCACCGCCCTAAACGCGGCGCTGACCGAGGGTCGGGTGATCTACGACCGTGCCTCCTGACCCTCGACACGCGGAGGCTGCGAAGTGGCTTGCGTCAGCCTGCGGTGATCTTCGTGGCGCTGAGGCGATCCTTGCCTCTGGCGACGCGCCGGCCCCGAGTCGCAGCGACGCAAGCGAGGCGATCGAACTCGCGCGGCGCGTCTACGAGGCAGTCTCCACCGACCTGGCGCGGGAAGGCGTCGACCTGACTGGCAGGCCGTGCGAATAGCGCGCGCTGTGCCGCTGGTGGGGACGACCGAGGCCGAGTGGAGTTTGTGGGGAGTTTGGATGGTCTGATACTCTGTCACTAGTCCCAAACTCACGCCAAACCGTGGAGCGTCACCCATGACCCTGACCGAGGCGCTCGTGGCCATCCGTGCCGGCCGGCAGGCACGCGACTTCGAGGCTTCAAGGCTCGAGTTCAAGCAGGAAGGGACGACCCTGAAGGAAACGGGCAAGCTCCTTTCAGAGGCAGTTATCTGCTTCGCCAACGGGAGTGGTGGAATCATCGCGCTCGGGGTCTCTGACGACCTGATCGGCCAGGAAGCCTTCCTGGGGACAGAGATCAAACCCGACACGGCACGTCGCTTGATCCACGAGCGGACCAGGCCTCCCCTGACGGTCGAGGCGCGACTGGAGAACCACTTCGGAGCGTCGCTGCTCATCATCACCGTCCCCGAAGGGCTCGAGATCCACGCCGACACACAGGGTCGCGCCTACCGACGGATAGACCGCGAGTGCCTCGCTATGACGCCGACGGAGCAGGCCCGTCTTCGTGAGGAACGTCAGGGATTCGACTGGTCAGCTCAACCCTCCGACCGATCCATCCGGGACATCTCTGCCGTGGCCTTCGAGTCGGCTCGACGCCGGCTTGCCCTGCTACCCGATGCACGCCGCGAGATCGCCCGAGCGTCGGACGACGATCTCCTGCGCAGCTTGGGGCTCATCGATTCGCAGGGCCGGTTGCGTCGAGCTGGAGAAGTAATGCTCTGCGACCCGCGTCCTGGCAGCCCGAGCTCGATCCTTTACCAGTATCGATCCACGCCGGGCGGCGAACCGTCGGCCGTTGAACGGCTGTCCGGGCCACTCATCATCGCCTTCCTTCGCGCGCTCGAGCTCGTCGACGCGCGGCGCAACATGACTCCGATCACGCTCCCCGATGGGCAGCAGCTCGGTATCCAGGACTTTCCCGACCTGGCGGTGCGAGAG
>JBBSML010000065.1:0-4530 GCA_038233215.1 Candidatus Limnocylindria bacterium | reverse complement strand
GACGCTCGAGAAGCTTGGCGAGGTCAGCGCGGGTGAAGCGCCACTCGAACGGCGTCGCCAGCTGCTGGTAGCGCTGGCCGAAGGCGAGCAGGCGAGCCTCGACCGCGGCCAGGTTGGCGAAGTCGTTGGGTGTCAGCACCTTGCGCTGCACGATGCTGAAGTAGATCTCGATCTGATTCAGCCAGCTGGCATGGATGGGCAGGTGGATGAGGCGCAGGTTCCGATAGGCGCCCTCGAGGCGCTGGACCGAGGCCTGGCCACGGTGGCTGGAGCCGTTGTCAACGATCCAGAACACGCGCCGCGCGGAGCGATATGGCTCGATGGTCATGACCTGCTCGACCAACCGGCCGAAGGGCACAATGCCGGTTGTCGGCTCGCAGCGCCCGAACAGCTTGGCGCGCTGGACATCCCACGCCGCAAGGTAGGCCAGCGCCCCGCCGCGATCGTACTCGTGCTCGACCCGCATGGCCCGCCCAGGCGCCGGCGCCAGCGTCGGGTGGCACCGGATGCGGGCCTGGATGGAGGTCTTCTCGTCGGCGCTGATCACGAACTCATCGCGCTTGAGGCGGCGGCCGTCCCACTCGCCGGCATACAGGTCGAGGACGCGGCCGGCCTTGGGCCCGAAGTCGGGGTCGCGCGGAAAGATCCAGCTGCGGTGGGTCCAGGGCTTGATGGCATCCTGGCTCAGCCAGCGCCAGATGGTGGTGTCGCTGATCGACGCCACCAGACCGCGGGCGATGACCTCGGATCGGATGTCGGGCACGTGGAGCCGCGACAGGGGCAGCCGCAGGCGGGCCGGCAGCTCACAGGCGATAGCTTTGACGGCCACCACCAGCGCTGGGGGAACAAGCCGGCCGCCGGCCGCTGCGCGGACGCTCGGCCAGGCCGGCCAAGCGCTCCTCGAAGAAGCGCTTGCGCCACTTCGACACGATCTGGACCGGCAGCTCGAGCCGGCGGCCGATCTCGGTGTTCTCCAGGCCCTGCGTCGCCAGGAGCACGATCCTGGCGCGGACAACATCCCGATACGGTGCTGAATATCGATGGCTCCTGGACTCCAAGTCAGCGCGCTCAGCAGGCGTGAGCTCGATGACGAATGGGCTGCTCCGAGGCACGTGCTCCTCCTATGGCGGACCAGAGGAGCATACTCCAGCGGACGATCATTATACATCATCGTATATGCGTTCTTACCTACTAAGGCCCGGTTGCCGCCCGGACATTCTATGCGAGCACGCGGATCAGCAGCCCACTCGTCATCGAGCTGTCACCTACCGAGCGAACGGTCTCGAGTCGAGCCGCCGTCGATATTCAGCACCATCAGGCAGATCGGAGCGGCGTCGGGCGCGCGAGGAGCTCGGTACGGCGAAGGATCGGGGTCAGATGTGGTTGATCTCGACGCGGTCGCCGCAGTTCTTGCACCACAGCAGAAGCAGCTTCGGATCCTCGGGCACTGGGCGCCACGCATAGACATCGGCCTCGCTGATCTCCTCGCCGCAACGCGGACACTCGTGGCCGAGGTCAAGCCACTGGTCGCGCGGCACGTTCTGGCGGCCCATCAGCGCCGACCGGAGTACGGCGGCGGTGTCCAGCCCGGCTTGGGCCCGGCGGGAGCGTCGTCGGCAGCGATCGCGGCGCGCGTCTCTTGGGCCTTTGCCGACGGAGCAATCAACGGATACGACATCGCGTCGTAGCCGGGCCAGCGACCGACGTCGCCGTCGCGAATCATGACCTGGACACGGTGGAAGGCGCCGGTGACGTCGCGGACTGATCGGTCCATGACCTGGAGATCTCGACCGGTCACCTGTCGCAGAGCCGGCGCCAGCGTCTCCACCAGGTACGCGGGGTTGGGATCGGCTGCAAGCGCCAGGTCGAGGGCATCGAGGACCTGCTCATCGGGGAGGTCGCGCGGCATCGGCCGACTGATGTACGCCATCCGCGGGTCGCGGCTGGGTCCTTTGAAGGTGCGGACAAGTGACTTGAACATCGGCGGCGCGATTGTACCGCGAGCCCGACCGCATCAGGTCATCCCGGCACCGATTGGTATACTGGCGGCCCCTGTGCGGAGCCAGTCGCGGCCGCGCTGCGCTTCCACGGCGGCATACTTGCGCGCCGCGCGCCCGACATCGCAAGAAGGAGTGTTCACGATCACCGCACGCGTCAGAAAGGCTGTCCTTCCAGCGGCGGGATTCGGCACTCGCTTCCTCCCCGCCACGAAGGCGATCCCCAAGGAGATGATGGCTCTCGTCGACCGGCCCATCATCCAGTACGCGGTTGAAGAAGCGGCAGCGTCGGGTATCGACCAGATCATCATCGTCATCGCCACCGGGCGCAGCGCGATCGAGGATCACTTCGACTCGAATGCATCGCTCGAGCGCTGGCTCGAGGATCGCGGGGACATCGAGATGCTGCGCACCATCCGCCGCATCAGCGAGTTCGGCACCGTCGCCTTCGTCCATCAGCGCGAGCAGCTCGGCCTGGGGCACGCGGTGTTGATGGCAAAGGATCTCGTCGGTGAAGAGCCATTCGCAGTTCTCCTGTCCGATGACGTGATGCTCAACCCCAACGGCGAGCCGGTCACCAAGCAGCTGATGGACGCACATGCCGCCCACCGCGGCTCGGTCGTGGCCGTCCAACGGGTCGACCACGCCGACGTGAGCCGCTACGGCATCGTCGACCCACTGCACGAGGAGGGACGCCTGGTCGAGATCCGCGACCTCGTCGAGAAGCCGTCGGTCGATGAAGCACCGTCCGACCTGGCCGTGCTTGGCCGCTACGTCCTGACCCCCAAGATCTTCGATGTGCTCGAGCAGACCAACCGCGGAGCCGGCGGTGAGATCCAACTGACCGATGCGCTGCGCGGGCTCATCCACGAGCAGCCCGTCTTCGGCTACCAGTTCGAAGGCGTGCGGCACGATGCCGGCACCCGACTCGGGTGGCTCAAGGCGAACGTGGCCGTCGCGCTCGAGTCCGAACTGGCCGACGAATTCCGCGGCTACATCCGCGGGCTCGACCTGCGAGACTGACCAACGTGGAAATGATCGGCAGGCTGATCAGCGGCCGATACCGGCTCATCGCCCCGCTCGGTGACGGTGGCATGGCCACGATCTGGCGGGCCGTCGACCAACAGCTGGATCGCGAAGTCGCGGTCAAGCTGCTCCGCCCCCAATTCAGCAGCGATCCCGGCTTCACCGCCCGCTTCAAGCAGGAAGCGCGCTCCGCCGGCGGCCTCAGCCACCCGAACATCGTCAGCGTCTACGACTACGGCACCGACGGTGAGGATGGCGACCAGTACATCGTCATGGAGCTCGTCGAGGGCCGCGACCTGGCGGCCATCCTTCGTGACCGCGACGCGCTTTCGATGGACGATGCGGTACGCGTGGCGATCGGAACGGCGGCGGCGCTCGAGGTGGCTCATCGCAAGGGGATCGTCCACCGCGATGTGAAGCCGGGCAACATCCTCATCACCGATACCGGCGACGTGAAGGTCACCGATTTCGGCATCGCCCGTGCCGTGGCCGAGGCATCCATGACGGTCACCGGGACAACGCTCGGATCGGTCCACTACTTCAGCCCGGAGCAGGCGCGCGGTGACGAGGTCACCGGCGCGTCCGACGTCTATGCGCTCGCCATCGTGCTGTACGAGATGCTCACCGGGCGCCGTCCGTTCGAAGCGGATTCGGCTGCTGCTGTCGCGCTGAAGCGTTTGAACGAGGATCCGGCCACGCCGACCTCCATAGGTCATGCACTGCCGGCCGGGCTCGAGGCGATCCTCATGCGCGGGTTGGCGCGCGAGCCTGGCGATCGCTTCCCCGATGCCGGAGCCTTCGCCGAGGCGCTGCGCGTCTGGCGCCGCGACCCCGACAGCGCACCGGCGCTGACTCAGGGAGCTGCTGGAGCGGCGGTCGCCGTCACGCCATCGGCTGGCGAACCGACGGTCTACGTGCCGCCCCGGGTTACCCGTCCAGCGGATCGTGCTCCGATCGCGCCTCCGCCGCGTCGCTCCGACAACTATGCGCGACCACGAGACGACGGGCAACCATGGTGGATCTGGCTGCTCGCGGTCCTTGGGATCTTCCTGCTGGGCGCCATCGGATTCCTGGGTGTCCAACTGCTGGACGGACTTGGCGGCCCGAACGTAACCCCGGAGCCCAGCACGGCACAGGTCACCGTGCCCGACTGCGACGATGTGGCACTCACTACCCTCCGAACGCAGCTTGGCAATCGCGTAGAGCGCGACGAGCGAGAGGAAGCATCGGAAGACATCGACGAGGGCCGGGTGATCCGGTGCGACCCCGTCAGCGGCCGGGACGTCGACGAGGGCTCGTCCCTGATCGTGTATGTCTCGAGCGGAGCGGAGACGGTGGAGGTGCCCCGCCTCCAGGGCCAGACCGAGACGCAGGCGATTGCGACGCTGAATCGGGCCGGGCTGGAACTCGGAACCCGGGAGGAGGAGCCAGACGCGTCGATTCCCGAGGGCTCGGTCATTCGGAGCCTGCCAACGGAGGGCACGGATGTGGAGGTCGGGAGACAGGT
>JBBSML010000064.1:0-4925 GCA_038233215.1 Candidatus Limnocylindria bacterium | reverse complement strand
TAGGCGAGCAGAGCCAGCAGGCCCATGCCCACAAACCAGCCGACGAAGCCTTCCGGCACTGGACCGATGTTGCCGATGGAGAAGCCGCCGGGGGCACCGCTCGTCTGAAGAAACTCGATATAGCTCGCCACCGCATTTATGTCCGCGCCGGGCAGGTCGAAGATCGGCATCTGGCCGGGACCGATGATCATCGCCTCCGCCACGATGCGTGGCGACGACTGATCGAGCGCCGGGGCGAGCGCGCCGCCTCCGACCGCGCCGCCCGCCCCCGTGGCTCCGTGGCACGGCGCGCAGTTGGCGACGAACAGCTGCATCCCGCGGGAGAGAGATGCGTCGGTCTCGACATCCGGGATCGGCGGTCCGTCGCCGAGCGAGGCGACGTAGGCGACGAGGTCGCGGATCGCCTGCTCCTCGAAGGCCGGTGGCTTGCGCAGCGGCTGGCTGCCGGGCGGCTGGGCAAGCGGCATACGCCCGGTTCGCAGTTGGAAGTCCGTTGACGCCGCGCCGGCGTCAACGATCGCCGGTCCGCTCGGCGCGCCGCGGCCTTGGCGGCCGTGGCATGTGGCGCAGGCCACGATGAACAGCTCCTCGCCCCGCTCGGGCGAACCGGGCTCCAAGTCGGGCTTGCCCTGCGCATCCACACGTCCCAGCGAGGCGAAACCGATGACGGCCAGCATGCAGATTGCCAGAGTGGTCAGCCCCGCACGCTTCATCCGGTCGAGACCAACCGCCAGGCGATCAGCGCCATCAGCACTCCCGCCAGGCCCAATGCCGCGGAGCGCCGGCGCGTGGAGCCGCCGACATCAAGGTTCACTGCCATGATCGGCAGTGCGACGATCACCACCCCGTATAGCCAGTGAATGGCCTGGGAGGGCCCCGAGCCACTCAGGGCCAGCGCCACCCCGATGGCAGCCGTCATCACGGCCAGTCCGGTCAGCGCGAGCCGGATCCCGTCGAGCCACCACGGCGCACGGTCCAGCGTGACCGCGCCGAGGGCGACGAGTGCAAGGACCGCCGAGGCGCCCAGCACCACGGCGCCGGCCGCGGCGTGCAGCTGGCTCATGCCACCCATGATCGCTTACGCCAGCACGATCGGTACCGATGATCAGGCGCTGTTGCGAATGGCGTGACAGCAGACTGGCGCGCCGCCCATCACCTAATGCCTGCTGACCGAACACCGGTACGGGTAGAAAAAGGTGGTGGGCGGGGCATTGTCGATTCGCGACGAGATAGTTCGACTAACCCTGCGAGCCAGCGAATGGCGCCGACGACCGCCTCGGCTACATCGATCGCCTTCGCCCAGCGCCTTGGCATCCGGGATCGCCGGCAAAACTAGTGCTGATGTTTCGAGCAGGTGCAGTCACCGCCCGAGGCACATCCTTCGCAGCAGTAGGTAACGCCTTCGCGCTCCGTGGGGTTGTCGCCTTCGCTGAGCGACATGCCGCATTGCGAGCAGTTTGTGGTCGCCTCCTGATTCGTTGCCACCGTGGTATCTCCTTTCTGCTTTCTGTGGGATAACGATCCCCGCAGGATCCACGCCATGGCCGATCATGGCCAGTGCGCCAGGCCACCACGCCGCCGATACGCGGCCTAGTCGCAATCCGTGGCGACACCGTTACGCCGCGGCAATGGGCTGCGCGAGCCGTTGCCGTGGCACCGGGTCACGCTTGAGCACCAGGTTCTCCGGGACTCCATCCAGCGAGACTGCCGCCAGCAGCCCACCACCGCTCTGAGCTCCCCATTTCTCGTCCACGAGGTAGTCGGCGAGCGTGAAGGTGACGGCGCCGCCCATGAGAGCAATGCTCGCGATGAGGATGCCGGAATCCCTTATCGCCGTCTCGAAGAGCTCGAATGCCAACGAGGAGACGAGGGCTCCGCCCGCGAAGGCCATGAGGAAACCCTTGAGGCGCTCCGGGAGGGGCAGATACACGCCCCACAGCGCTCCTGCCATCAGCGCGGCCGAGACGACCGCCACAACGATAATCGTCAACAAGGTCGCCTCCGACGCTCCGATGTGGTCATCCCTCACCACCTTCCGCTCTGGGTGAGCCGCACAGTACGGCATCGGCGTGGGCCGGGGTCTGAGTGGGCGTCGGGCTGAACGCGAACGAAGTGCATGGCACGAGGCTTGCGAGCCTGCATGGAATGCTGCCGCCGCATCGAGCTTGCTCGGGATGAGCGCACAATCGGACCCTCGCACCGTCGTTATCACCGGTGCCTCAGCGGGCGTCGGTCGGGCTCTTGCCCAGCACTATGCGCGACGGGGAAGCAACATATCGCTCATCGCGCGAGGCGACGATGGGCTGAAGGGCGCTCGTCAGGACGTCGAGCGTCTCGGTGGCCGCGCGCTGGTCCTGCCGCTCGACGTCGCCGATGCCGATGCCCTTGACTCGGCGGCGGAGGCAACCGAGCAGGCCTTCGGGCCGATCGACCTCTGGATCAACAATGCCATGACGTCGGTCTTCTCGCCGGTCCGCGAGATGCTGCCGGAGGAATTCCGGCGGGTGACCGAAGTGACGTATCTTGGCGCCGTGTACGGCACGCTGGCCGCGCTGCACCGCATGCTCCCCCGAGATCGCGGCACGATCGTGCTCGTTGGCTCGGCGCTCGCGTATCGCGGCATTCCACTGCAGGCGGCGTACTGCGGCGCGAAGCACGCGATGCAGGGCTTCCACGACTCCCTACGGACGGAGCTCATGCACGATGGTTCGAACGTCAAGGTCACGATGGTCCAGCTTCCGGCGGTCAACACTCCGCAGTTCGGCTGGGTCAAGAGTCGTCTGCCGCACAAGGCGCAGCCGGTTCCCCCAATCTTTCAGCCGGAGGTGGTCGCCGAGGGGATCGCATGGGCCGCCGATCATCCGGACGCGCATCGCGAGCTGAACATCGGCTTCCCTGCCGTGAAGGCCATCATCGGCGATAAGCTGGCACCGAACTTCGCCGATCGGATTCTCGCGTCGAACGGCTATTCGAACCAGCAGACGGACGAAGCCGAGGACCCGGACCGCCCGGACAATCTCTGGGCGCCCGTCGATGCCGGCGGCGGCGGCGATCACGGCGCGCATGGGTCATTCGATGACCGCGCCAGGGACTCGTCGTGGCATCTGTGGGCGAACACCCACCGTGGCACCTTGGCGGGTGTTGGCGTTGGCGCGGCTGCCGTCGCGATCGGTCTCGTGCTGCGCGCCCGTGGCTGATCGCAGCCCTCCTGGCTGGAACTACGACCCGTCAGCCTGGAGCCAGCGACTCCCGATCATTGCGCTCGCCCTCGTCGGCGCGGGCATTGCCGCGTACTTGGCGGCGTTTCAGCTGGGGATCATCTCCAGCGTGTGGGATCCGTTCTTCGGTTCCGGCAGCCGGAGGATCCTTACTTCGGAGGTCTCGCGTCTGCTTCCTATCCCCGACGCCGCACTGGGGGCGGCGGGATACCTGGCGGATGCCATCAGCGGCGCGATCGGCGGGCCTGGTCGCTGGCGTCGGATGCCGTGGATCGTGATCCTGTTCGGTGTCGCCGTTGGCCCGCTCGGTGCCGTGAGTATCACGCTCGTGATACTCCAGCCACTGCTCTTCGACGCGTTTTGCACGCTCTGCCTGGCGTCGGCCGTCATCAGCGTCGTCATGATCGGTCCGGCGATGGACGAGGTTCTCGCCAGCCTTCAGCATGTGCGCGGCGTGCAGCGCGATGGCGGATCGACGTGGCGCGCGTTCTGGACAGGCGAGGGCTGAGATGATTCCGCAGCTTCTGGCGGCGGCGCTCGGCGCGGCAATAATGCTTGCGCCTGGCATCCTGGCACTTGATTCGGCCACGAGTGACCTGCTGTGGCTCCTCGGCCCGATTGCCACCAGCATCGGGATCGCCGCCGCCAGCGACGTCCTCCGGGGCGTGCGCCGGGCCAATGTGCTCGTCGGGGCGGCAGCAGTTGTCGGGGTCGTCCTGGTCGCCGGCACGACGATCGGCGCGGGCGTTGCCATCGCGAGCGGGGTTGCGCTGATCATTCTGGGTCTGCTCCCGTCCACGGTCCACACATCGTTCGGCGGCGGATGGCGTCGGTTGTGGGAGTGACGCACGCGCATCAGGGCCATTGAACCGCTGGCGATATGGCGCGGCTCCTCCCTGACGATCCTATCGGCGTCAGCGCGCGGGATGCGCTGGCGACCGTAAGGACTGGATGGTGCTCTGCTCGAAGCTCTTGGTCTCCGACTCCCTCACGCAATGTCGCGTCGCCCCGAGGAGCTCAGCTGCCTGCTTGACCGTCACCAGCAGCGGTGTCGGGGACCGGCGGTCGTGCTCGGCCTTCAGGTTGGCACCAAGGAGGTTCTGAAGCGTGGCGCAGACGTGGCACTCGCAGCGCTCATGGATCTGCGCTTCGCGGACGAGGACCGGGTCTCAGGCGTTTAGTCTATCGCCCGGTTGTGAGCTTCACCTTGGCGGTACACTGCCGGTGCCGACGAATCGGCGGCGAACCTGAGACTTGCGAGCAGGACGCGGGCATCTGATCCTTCGCCGGCCGAGAGTGGGCACCAGACTTTTCCGGGAAGCGAGCACCATACTCACCCGGATTTCAGCCTAGACCGGGCCGGGTTGCGACTGAGCAGCGTCCTCTCCCCCTTTTCCGATCCGTCCGCGCTGGCTATCCACGGTTGCGACCTGTTGAGCGAATCGGAATGACTCGGCGCTTTCTCGTCAGGGTGCCTGACGCACGCCCCTGACGGTCTGGCCCCGCTCGCCATGTCGCTCAGCGAGTCACCCTGGTGTTCGCTGGACCACTGACACATCCTCTTGGGCAAGAAGATGATGCGCAACCAGATCGCGACGATCGACGTCTAATATCGAGGCCAGGTCCGGGACGGATTCGTCCCAGCCGATTCGATGAGGTAACGCCATGACTCGGATCACGCCGCTTGCTGTCGTTCTCGTTGGCCTG
>JBBSML010000063.1:0-5459 GCA_038233215.1 Candidatus Limnocylindria bacterium | reverse complement strand
CGAAGCCGTTGCCGACCACCAGCCGCCGGCCGGCCTGGTCGAGCAGCGCGGCGTGCGTATCGAGATGCGCGCGGCGCTCGGCCTCCAGGGCCAGGGCCAGCATCTCGCGCGCCGCCAGGCGGCACAGCTGATCGAGGTCCAGCGGTCCAATCTCGGGGCCGGCGACGGCGTCGTGGACTATCCTGAGCATGGCGTATTCCTCCTGCGAGCATTGATCACTCGGGAGGGTGCGCCGCCTTCATCTCTCGGGAGCCCGTCCACAACATTTGGTTATAGCTCAAGGTGAGGCGGTCGCGAAGGCTGCCGGGCTGACCTGCATCGCCGTTCCCCTCTTCGTCGAGACCGATGTCTCCGCCGCCGACCGTGTCGTGCAGTCACTGGAGGAGCTCCTCGCCACCTGAGCGCACCGCCGGTCGTCCTCACGGGCTTGAGCCGCTCAGTCCGCTCAGGGCCAGTCGCTGACGAACGGCTCACGGATGCCGCGCGAGCAGTCGGCGAGCGTCTCCCAGCGGAAGCGATCGGCGTGGATGTACTCGACGCCGACCTGGAGCATGTCGGGGTCGCGAATATGGTCATTTGCAACGAAGATCCAGGTCGCGCGGTAGGTGACGTCCGGCTCGAGCGCGTCCCAACCGATCTGGATGACGTGCATGCCCCGCAGCGCCAGAACCGTGCGCTCCTGGTTGGGGGCGTACGCCTCGCCCGGCTCGGCCACCGTGTTCCCGGTCTTCGCATGGACGAGCATCGGGGAGTTGTCGAGCCGCCATACCTCCTCGCTGGATTGGTCCAGGACCAGCACGTCGCCGTACTGGTCGAGGTTCGCCAACCCGCCGGGGAGCAGGCTCGTTCGGTCCCACCGGACGTCCGCGGTGAGGACCACCCTGCGCGGGTGGCATTCGATGGCGAGTTCAACGTGGAGATCATCCGGCTGCGCCTGGGTTGGGCCGCCCCGTCCCCGAGGGCTCGAAGCAGGACGTCAGCCTGTGGACCGGCTGCATCGCCGGGGGCCTGCTGGCGCCCGAGCTATCCAAGCTCGTGGCGGGCGCCAGGTTCGTCGACGTGGAGATCATCCCTGGCGGTGACATCTTCGCCGGCGCCCCCCAACATTCGAACGCCGCCGACTACGGCACGATCGGCGCCGGCCTACGCGCCCGCGCGCCTGGCCATGCGCCAAGCAACACATGAACGGGACGTCCGAGGCGATTGGTGTGCGGCCGCAGTACCCGGGCTGGGTCGGGAGGCCGTAGTGGGGATTCCAGTCGACGGCGGCGGGCGTCTCCAGCTCGACGAACTGCGGCGCGTACTTGAGGCGGGCCGGCCGGCCGGCGTCGTGCCGATGGCGTGATCGCGACTGCCGGCACCCGTGAATACCGACGCGGACCCCATCCGTCCCATGCCGACCTTGCGATGGAGTTCGGCAGCTGGCTGCACCTGGACGGGACAGCCGCCTGCGGTCTGGGGCTTACCCAGGGATCTCATGACGCGGCGCAGGAGCTCGTGCGGGAGGGCAATCCCTTCGATGCTGCGGAGTCCAAAGCGGTAGGCATGCGATTGCAGCCGCCCGGGGCGATGTCGCGAGCCGATGAGGTGATCGCCTGCGCGGCCGGCCCCCGACGCTGAGTGCTCCCGTTATGCGCCTCTCCGTAGCTGGGCTCGGGTTCGGTCATGCACACAAGTCTCCGACCTCGACGCCATGGGCAATGCGGCGCGGACTACCTCAATAGCGCGAGTTCCCACGTCGCCGGGTACTTCTACAGTCGCCGCACCGCCAGCAGCGGCCACTCCCAGGGAATCCCCTTCAGCGAATGGACGCCCCGGTCCTCGAGCTCGATCCCCGACCCGGCGATCAGGTCGCGGACCGTCCCAGAGACGAGTACCTCGCCAGGCGCAGCCCGAGCGGCCACGCGGGCAGCGGTATGGACCGCGATGCCAACCTTGCCGCTGATGATTTCGCATTCCCCGGTGTGTAGCCCGGCTCGAATCTCCAGGCCGAGCGCATGCAGGCCATCGCGGATTGCGCAGGCGCAGCGGATCGCCCGCGCGGGCCCGTCAAAGGTGGCGAGGAACCCATCCCCAGCCGTGTCGACCTCCCGTCCCCGCCAGCGAGCAAGCTCGCCGCGCACGAGGGCATGGTGCGCCTCCAGCAGCTCACGCCAGCGGCGGTCACCGAGCTCCGCTGCATGCTCGGAGGACCCGACGATGTCGGTTAGCAGGACGGTGGCCAGCACGCGGTCGGGCTCTGGACCCCGCCGCACGCCGGTCAGAAACTCCTCGATTCGTCGACGATCTGGTCGGCGTCGATCCATGGGATGTGGTCCGCGCCGGCGAGCTCGACAAAGCGTGCGCCCGAAATGTGATCGGCGAGGTACAGGCCCTCCTCGAGTCGCGAATCGCGGTCCCCGCTGCGATGTAGGACGAGGGTGGGCACCCGGATGGTGGGCAGGACATGACGGACGTCGATGCGGCTGTTCATCAGGATCAGTGCGCGGGCCGCACCCGGGCTTGCCGACGCCCTGGCCCGCGCACGCCACCATGCCGTCAGCGCAGCATCGGCGTTGGGCGCCATGGTTCCCAGATCCGATTCGAATCCCCACTCGCGTTCGATTTGATCGGCATACGCCTGACGTTGCTCCCCGGTCGCGACCCACGGATAGTCATCGTCTGGGTCCACCCGTTTGGCGTAGGTGCCGTAGAGGACCAGCGCCGTCGTTCGATCCGGGTGGGTGGCCGCGAAGAGGCAGCTCATCGGTCCGCCTTCCGAGTAGCCGAACAGCGTGGCGCGCTCAGATCCCGCCGCGTCCATGACCGCGCGCACGTCGTCCATCCGGGTCTCAAGATCCGGAAGTCCACCCGGCCGATCTGACAGACCGGTGCCACGCTTGTCGAATCGAATCAGCCTGGAGAATGACGCGAGTCGCTCGAGAAGGTGCGCCGAGCGCGGGTCGTCCCAGTCATTGTCGAGATGTGAGACGAAGCCCGGGACAAGGACAAGGTCGCGTGGCCCATCACCAACGACCTGGTAAGCGATATTGACGTCGCCGCTCTTCGCATAGTGGGTTTCCGGGGCTCGCATGGCTCAGGTTAACCATCTTGGCCATCCTGAGTGCCTCAGCGCGGCGCTCAGTGATCGGAGGGTCGCCATAGTGACTAGTGTCCGCACGCAGGGCTGAGCCGCGCAAGGGCCAAGCGCATTAGCGCCGGCGGCGGAGGTGGAACCAAGCTCGCGTGGACGCTGATGCCAAGTCGGACAGGTGAGGCCGACCGACCAGGCGCGAGAGACTGGAAAGGGTACGCGTCAAGGGTGCACGGCCGTGAACAGGGTCGATCGTGCTCCAAATCGGGCCTTCGAGATGAATGCTGGTACCGCATACCGGACTCCTGGTGAAACGTTTCATACGTCTCAGTCGGGTACAGCCAGCACATCCAAGAGACGCATGAGACACATGAGACAGCATCTATAAGGGTCCGGATAAGGGACCAGAGTTCTCAAACCGTGTTCGACTCGAGAACCGCCTCTATCAGGCTGAGACGCCATTTCCAGGTTCCGCTGGCCAATGCGATCCATGAGGCGGCAGGGCGATCGGAGTGGACCCACCCAGCCCCTCCCAGGCGTCTCACCGAGGCGGGCATGGCGAGGTAGCCCTGACGCCGGTCGCCACGCCATGTTGGATCAGTCGGTCGTTCGCCCCGGAGACGCCTACCCCCTGATCGACCGGGCCGACGCCGTGGCGTCGCCCGCGGAATCGAACAGCGGGCGCCCGTGGGCGCCCGCTGCCGTCGAAGCTGTTCGGCCCGCCCACGGCAGGCTCGCGGATCAGGCCCGGGTCGTGAACCAGATTGTCGGCGCCGAGGTCACGCCGGCGTCGTGCATCGCCGTCTTGAGCTCCGGGCTGCCGGCGAAGGCCTTGGCGGCCTCCAGCGTGGCGAAGTCATGGGTGACCGTGATGTCATTCGCGTTGTCGGTGGCCTGGTAGACCGCCTTGTCGGTCACGCCCAGCGCCTTCTGGGTGGGGGCGAAGTCGTCGAAGATGCGGCGCCAGGCGGCGTAGTCGGCGACCGTGTGTCGAACGAACAGCGTGGCCATCGGATGTCTCCCGGATCACTCAGGCCGCGGCGGGGACCTCTCGCCGCCTGACCGAATGATCGTGCTTCGACAATATCTGTACCGGCAGAGACTGTCAATAGGGTAGTTGTGAAGACAGGAGAGCTGGCGTACGCTGTCGCCATGCAACCGAACGACGAGTCTCCGGCGGCCGACGAGACCTGGTTCGACGCCTGGCGCGGGGTCCTGTTCGCGAGCGCCCGGGTCCTCAGGATCGCCGAGCTCGACATGCTGGAGCACGATGGCTTCCCGTTGACGTGGTTCGACGTGCTCTCGCGGCTCGCCGATGCGGGGCCGGCCGGCCTCCGTATGCAGGAGCTGGAGGAGCTCGCGCTCTTCACCCGCGGCGGGCTGACCCGGCTGGTGGACCGCATTGAGGCCGCCGGCCTGGTCCGGCGCGAGCCGGTACCCGGCGACCGTCGCGGCGTCCGGGTGGTGCTCACCGCCGACGGCCGGCAACGCTATACCGCGGCAATTGCCCGACACCGGGAGGTCATCGAGCGCGAGTTCGGGCGGCGGCTGATGCCCGCCCAGCACCGGGCGGTCGCCGACGCGCTCTGGCCGTGGTGGCACGACGCCGCCCCTGCGGACTTCCCGGACGCCGGCTAGCTTGATCCGCCCCACCTTCGCGTCTTCGCGGATGCGGTCGACGGGACTGCGGCCGGACTCTTGGCAATGCCAGTGGGTCGAGGCCGACGAGCCCGATCCGAGCGTGGATCGGGTTCAAAGTCTGGTACCGCATACCGGATGCGCGGTATTTCCGTGTCACGCGTCCCAACGTGGGTCGATTGAGCGCGTTTGAGTCGCTGTGGGATGCATGGTGCGATTCCATAAGGGTGCTTATAAGGGTGCTTCAGCCCTTCCGACCGACCTTGCCCCGATTGGTCAAGAATGCCTGGATTCCCCATGCCATCTGTCTCCTCGAGATTCATCTCGGGATGTGAGATAGGACGTTCTCCTCCTCCACCAGCACCACCGAGGTCCCCAGTTCGTTGCACCGGATGCCGCCGAATTCGGGCTCACCCTAGCGCTTCCCGAGACGGTCTCGGTTGCATGGCGTCCCCCGGCAGGTGTCGAGGACGTGCAGCAAATATACCTATCGTGGGCGCCGCGAGTACGAATCAGCGGATCAATCGGCATGAGGAGCCGGGCGCTTTCCGACAAGTCAGATGCTGCGCTGGAGCGACTCATCCGAAGTCCGATGCCCGCGGAGGCCCGTGGGGGTCGAAAACCCCGATTCGATTACGCCGCAAGCCCGTGGTACTCGTGGACGAGCCCGCCGAGCAGGTCCCGCCGGCGGACACCTCGGGGGCTGACGGGAACCGGTTCCCCAGCTTCGGCGAGCGGGGTCGCGAGG
>JBBSML010000062.1:0-5507 GCA_038233215.1 Candidatus Limnocylindria bacterium | reverse complement strand
GTCATCCTCGAGAACGCCTACCTCAGCGACGCCGAGAAGGAACGGGGATCGCGGCTGGTGGAGCAGGCCGGGGCGGATTTCGTCAAGACATCCACCGGGTTCGCTCCGTCGGGCGCCACCCACGAGGACCTCGCCCTCATGCGACGTACCGTCTCCGATAAGGTGCAGGTCAAGGCGGCGGGTGGGGTGCGGACGCTCGACGGGCTCATCGACGTCATGAACCTCGGCGTCAGCCGCATCGGCGCCACCCAGACGAAGGCGATCATCGATGACTTCCGATCTCGACGGGCCGGAGCCGCGCCGATGGCGTCCGCCTCGGTCGACGGGGGCGGATACTGAGCATGACGGCCACCGCCACGTCGACGCTGCGCTGGGTCACCGAGGCCCAGTCGCTGCTCGCCCGCGTCGCGGCGACACAGGGTGAGGCGATCGAGCGCGCGAGCGGATGGTGTGCCGACGCGATCGCGGCGGACGGCCTCGTCCATCTCTTCGGCACCGGTCACTCGCGCATCCCGGTCGAGGAGATGTTCCCGCGCTATGGCTCGTATCCGGGATTCAACCCGATCGTCGAGCTCTCGATGACGTTCCACACGCAGGTCGTCGGAGCCAACGGCCAGCGCCAGGCGATGGCCATCGAGCGCATGCCGGGGCTGGCCGAAGTGATTCTCAGCAATTTCCGCTTCGGCCCACAGGACGTGATGATCGTCTTCTCGGCCAGCGGGCACTCGGCGGTCCCGGTCGAGATCGCCCGCGGGGCGCGGGCGCGTGGCATGCGGGTCATCGCGGTCACGTCGGTCGAACAGTCGATGTCGGGGCCGCCGTCGGACGCGGCGGGCTCGCGACTGCTCGATGAGGCGGACCTCGTGATCGACCTGTGCACGCCGCACGCGGACGCCCTGTGCCGAATCGACGGCCTCGATACGCCCGTCGGCCCCGGCTCGACGCTCACCGCGGTGGCCATCGTCAACTCCCTGAAGGTCCGGATCGCCGAGCTCCTCGTGGAGCGTGGCGCCATGCCGCCGGTCATCACCCGTGCGTCAGTGGCGGGGGAGGAGCGCTCCGGAGAGCTGTTCGACCAGGCCTATCAAGAGCATGCCCGGCGCATCGCCCGTGCTATCGACCAGCAAGGAGGTGGGTGACGAGGCGACACCTCATCCCAGGCATCTCACCAACGACCGGCACTTCATCAAGGAGCTGCGGTCACGTCATGGAGGAGTTTCGTTCATGAAGCAGATTAGGACGGCTCGCAGCCTCATCGGGATTGCTGCGGTCGCACTCATCGTCAGCGCGTGCGGAGGAACCGGAAGCGGTTCATCCGAGCCCACGAGCGGCGGCGGGGACGCGAGCTACGCGATCGGGTATTCGAACGCCGGTGGCGTCGGAAACGGGTTCCGCGAGGAGCAGGTCTGCACGGCCAAGGCTGAGGCGCTTGCCTCCGGCCAGGTCGCCGACCTGACGACCATCCATCGCAACACGGATGCTGCCGGGCAGCTGTCCGACATCCGCGACCTCATCGCCGCGGGCGTCGACGCCATCGTGTTCAACCCGAACGATCCCGAGGCGCTCAACCCGGCGCTGGCGGAGGCCAACGAGGCCGGCATCACGACGGTCTCGGTCGATGCCTTCGTCACTGACGAGAACACCTACAACCTCTACAACAACCAGATCAAGTACGCGGAGCTCGGCGCTCGCTGGCTCTTCGAGCAGCTTGGCGGCGAGGGAACCGTCTATTACATGCGCGGCCTGGCCGGCCACCCGGCCGACAGCGACCGTGATATCGGGTTCAAGAACGTCCTGGAGGAGTTCCCGGACATCACCGTCGTCCCGAACGAGGACGGCGTGTTCACCAGCTGGGATCCGGCAACCACCACCCAGCTCATCAACGACTTCCTGGCGAGTGGCCAGTACGACGACATCGACGGCATCTGGACGTCCGGCATGGACTCCCAGGTCGTCGACGCCATCCAGGCCGCGAACAAGGACTTCGTGCCGATCGTCGGCGCGGACCTCGGCGCGTTCGTCGCACAGCTGCTCGACGAGGAGGGCTATCCGGGCCTCGAGGGCGCGGCGGTGACCAACACCGCGGCCGTCGGCGGCGCCGGCGTCAACCTGGCGCTGAAGCTCCTGAACGGCGAAGACGTCGAGACGGCGGCCGATGCGGAGCAGCCGAACACCGTCCTCCTCGACCCGGTCGTGGCGGACAACACCTCCGACGACGGCAAGGCGCTGCTCGAGTCGTGGCAGGTCGATGGTCTCGATCCACTCTGGCCGCTGGGCCTCCAGATCGAGGGCTTCACCACCTACACGCCCGAGCAGGCAATCGAGTGCAACGGCCCCGGCGACGAGTAGTTCGTCGGACCAAGCGAGGGGGCTGCCGGTCGATCCGGCAGCCCCCTCACCTCACCTCCCTGGTCAGGCACCCATGACAGCCACGACGACCGACTTCCTGCTCGACGCATCGGACGTATCCAAGCGATACGGCGCCGTCGTCGCCCTGCGCTCGGCGTCGCTCGCCGTGAAGCCGGGCGAGGTTCACGCGCTGATGGGAGCAAACGGTGCGGGCAAGAGCACGTTCGTCAAGATCCTCACCGGCGCGGTGACCCCTGACAGCGGCCGCATCGCGGTTCGCGGCCGGGATCGCACGGTTCATTCACCCCTCGAGGCTCGACGCGGTGGCGTGATCTCCGTCTACCAGGAGCCGTCGCTCATCCCCGACCTCGACATCAGATCCAATCTGCGGCTGACTGAGACACCCACCGAGCCATTCCGTGACTGGTTGCAGCAGCTCGGACTGGCGGATCTCGACACGTCGCGCATGGCGCGGCGGCTGCCGCTGGCCTCCCTGCGCATCATCGACCTGGCGCGCGCGCTGGCCATCGACCCGGACGTGCTCATCCTGGATGAGATGACCGCTGCGCTGCCGGCGAATCTCACCGAGCGCGTCCTGGACGTCATCGGTCAACGGCGTGGCGGCGCCGGATCGGTGCTCTTCATCTCGCACCGGATGATCGAGATCGCCGCCGTCTGCGACCGAGCCACGGTCCTCCGCGAAGGGGAGACCGTCGGTGTCGTCGACGTCGAAGCGGGGTCCGAGGAGCGCATCGTCGAACTCATGCTCGGCGAGATCGCGAGCGAGATCGGCGCCCGATCCGCCGCCGGGGCGGCGGCGGCGTCCGCGGGAGACCTTGCCCCGAGGCTGTCCGTCAAGGGATTGACCAGGAGGACGAAGCTGGACGGCGTCTCGTTCGACCTGCGAGCCGGCGAGGTGCTCGGCGTGGTCGCCCTGGAGGGACAGGGCCAGGACGAGCTGTTCAACATCCTTGCGGGCTCCGAGCGCAGCGACGGGGGTCAGGTCCTGCTCGACGGAGCTCCGGTGGAATTCCATCACCCCGCCGATGCGATCCGGGCCGGCGTGGTCTACGTCGCAGCCGACCGGGCCGAGGCGTTGCTGATGCAGCGATCGGTGCGCGAGAACATCGCGTTGCCGTTCAGCGCCCCGATCCGGGGCTGGGGCCGCATCGATGCGTCCGCCGAGGGGCGTACCATCGACGAGGCGGTGGCCACGCTCCAGATCGACGCACGGGCAGCGAACGAGGTGCGACGCCTCTCCGGCGGCAACCAGCAGAAGGTCACCATCGCGCGCTGGGTCGCGCGGGGCATCCAGACCCTTCTCTGCTTCGATCCGACGCGCGGCATCGACATCCGGACCAAGCACCAGATCTATCGGCTGCTGCGTGACCTCGCGGGATCGGGGGCCTCGGTCCTCCTGTACACCTCCGAGCTCAAGGAGATCCAGCTCGCGTGTGATCGGGCCATCGTCATCTTCGGCGGTCAGGTGGTCGATGAGATGGACGCCGCCGATGCCGATGAGCCGACCCTGCTGCGGGCCGCGCACAACCTGGCCGCCGATGGCGGCGGCGCCGTTGCTGCCACGGCGGAACCGGCGGGACCGGCATGACCGCATCGGTGAGCACGGCACCGTCGGGCGGATCCAGCCGCGTGCAGTCGGCCGTCGAGTGGGGCCGCCGCAATGCCTGGACGTTGGGTCTGCTGGGCTTCCTCATCCTCCTGCTCATCTTCACCCGCGTCATCCAGCCGCGCTACGGGGTGGCGGGCATCCAGGGCCTGGCGATCTCGGTGCTGCCCCTGGCGCTGGCGGCGGTGGCCCAGGCGGTCGTCGTCATCTCGGGGGGCATCGATCTCTCGATCGGGTCGATGATGGCGCTCACCAGCGTCGTCGCGGCCACGCTCATGGATGGACAGAGCGCCGAGTTCGCCATCGTGGCGGTTCTCATCGTCCTGCTCCTGGGCCTCGTCCTGGGCGCCATCAACGGCGCCCTGGTGGTCGTGACCCGGGTTCCGGACATCGTGGTGACATTGGCGATGCTCTTCGTCTGGGCCGGGTTCGCCCTCCTGGTTCGCGCGGCGCCGGGCGGGGCGGCAGCCGACTGGCTCAAGGACCTTGCGCGCGGTTCGCTGGTCTTCGACTGGCTCCCAAGGGCCGCCGTGCTCCTGGTCGTGGTGGTGGCCGTCATCTGGCTGCCGATCTCGCGCACACGGTTCGGGCTGTCGCTGTACGCGGTCGGGAGCGATCCCCTGGCCGCATTCCGGAGCGGGGTCTCGATCGGTCGCACTAAGATCCTGGCCTACGCGCTGGCGGGGCTGTTCGCCGCGCTGGGCGGCCTGTCGCTCACCGCCAGCACCGGCATCGGCACCCCGGTTCCGGGTCCCTACACGCTGCTGAGCGTGGCCGCCATCGTCCTGGGTGGCGTGAGCCTGGCCGGAGGACGCGGCGGTGTATTCGGGCCGGTCGTGGCGGTCGTGGTGCTTAGCCTGATCCGCACCGACATGACGTTCCTCAACATCAACACCAACCTCGCGGTCGTGTCTCAGGGAGTCATCCTCATCGGGGTGGTGATGGTCGGCAGCCTGCTCGAGCTCAGGCGGGCGCGAGCATGAGCGCAGCCGTCACTATGGGCTCCCTGACGAGCGTGAGCGGTTGGCGGGCGCTCTTCCGCGACCGGCCGCTGATCCCCCTCCTCTTCCTGCTGCTGGTCCTGGTGATCATCATCCAGATCGTGCGCCCGGGGACCGTTGGGCTCCCATGGGCTGGCACGATCCTGCGCACCGCGGTCCCGCTCGCGATCCTGGCCGGATGCCAGACGCTGACGATGCTCACCGGCGGCATCGACCTGTCGGTGGGCGCGGTGGCCTCGATGGCCGGATTCGTCACCGCCACCCTGGTGAACAGCCCGGGTGGCGTGCCGTTCGCGATCGCGGTGGCGTTGGTGGCGGCGGCGCTGGCCGGCTTGGTGACCGGCGTCGGCGTCGGCGTGTTCCGGGTCCACCCGCTGATCATGACCCTGGGAATGAGCTTCGTCGTGCTGGGGCTGGCCAACGTCTGGCAGCTCATGACGGTGCAGACCGGCTCCGGCGTGCCCGACTCCCTGCGCTGGGTCGGGTCGAGCACGCTGTTCGACATCGTCCCGTACAGCCTCCTGGTCTTC
>JBBSML010000061.1:0-5640 GCA_038233215.1 Candidatus Limnocylindria bacterium | reverse complement strand
GTTGAGCCGGACATCGCGCTCATCAAGTACAAGCGCCTCGTGGGCGGCGGGTACCTGAAGATCGTGAACCAGGGCGTCACCGCGGCGCTCAAGAAGCTCGGCTATGACGCCAAGCAGGCGGAGGAGATCGTCGCCTGGATCGACGAGCACGAGACGATCGAGGGTGCCCCGCACCTGTCCGATGCGCATCTCGACGTCTTCGATTGCGCCTTCAAGCCCGCCAACGGCACGCGAAGCATCCACTACAACGGGCACCTGGCCATGATGGCCGCGGTCCAGCCCTTCATCAGTGGCGCTATCAGCAAGACGGTCAACATGCCGGAAGCGTCCACGCCGGAAGAGATCGCGAAGGTCTACATCGACGGCTGGAAGCTGGGCCTCAAGGCGATCGCCGTCTACCGCGACAACTCCAAGCGCTCACAGCCGCTGAACATGAAGCGCGAAGGTGGCGACAGCGCCAAGACGGCATCGGCTCCGGAAGTCCAGACCATCTACAAGCCGATGCGCCGGCGCCTGGCCGATGAGCGCGCCAGCATCACCCACAAGTTCAACGTGGGCGGCCACGAGGGTTACCTGACCATCGGCATGTACGAGGACGGCACGCCCGGCGAGATCTTCCTGCGCATGGCGAAGGAGGGCTCGACGATCAGCGGTCTGATGGACAGCTTCGCCACCGCCATCAGCCTCGCCCTCCAGTACGGCGTGCCGCTGAAGGACCTGGTCAACAAGTTCAGCCATCTGCGCTTCGAGCCGGCCGGGTTCACCGGGAATCGGGATATTCCGATGGCGAAGTCGCTGGTCGACTACATCTTCCGGTACATGGCCAGCAAGTTCATGTCACAGGCCGATAAGGATGCGGCTGGTGTTATCAACCGTCAGCTGACATTGGCCGATGCAAAGGTGGTGAGTGGGGAAGCCACCTCCGGCACCACCGGAACACCTGACGGTGCCCCGTCGGTGCCTGCGGCGGCTCAACCACTGACCGACTCTGTTTCGACACGTTCGGCTGTGATGGAGGGTTCCACCTCGGGCAATCAGCCGGTGCCGAGGACTGAGGCCACGGGTTCTGGAGACGCAGCTCAGCCGGCGGCGAACATCCAGGTTGGTGGGGAAACGGTGTCTGCGAAGCCGGAGACGGTGGCCAACGGGTTGCTGGATGGGCTGAAGATCGTGGCGCAGAACGGGATCGAGAAGGATCGGGCAGAGCGGCTGGCTGTCGGCCAGGCGCCGGTGGTGTTCGACACCGCGGACTCGCCGGCCTGCACGGATTGCGGCTCGATCATGGTCCGCAATGGCTCCTGCTACAAGTGCATCAACTGCGGCGCGACCAGCGGCTGCAGCTAAGGAAGAGTTGGTTGAGGATGACGCGTCAGAAGCCGGGAGAGACTCCGGCACGGCCGGGAGAGTATGTAGAACGAGGGCCACGCGGCGGGGAGGTGACGAACCCTCGCCAGGTGACCATCGAGTCTCGCGATAGCCCGCTTCCGCCGACCCAGAAGCCGGGCCGGACGTGGGAGCGTGAGGGTCCTCCGAAGAAGTAGGCGGTCAGGTGCCGCTGTTCGCGATCGGGGACTGGCCGGCCGTGCACCGAATGGGCTCGATCATTCTCCGCATCGGGTCCTTCTAGAAGTAATCAAATGCGGCGCGAAGTCCGCCTCCAAAGTCGTCGTTGACTGTCACCGGTCATCCGCGCCTGCAGGCGGTGCGATCACTGCCCGTCCGGAACCGTACCAATGCTCGCTGTCGAACCAACCGAACGAGTCCAACCATGAGTTGCCACGCTGGCCGTATGCGAACCCGACCAGGGCGTTGCCGCTAAGCGTCTTGACCTTCTTCGCAAGCTCGCCCTTGACGGCGCGGATGTCCTTGTTTTGCCCACCGACCTTCACCTTCACCTCGCCGAGGTTACGTGCGCCTTCGATGGACGCCGCTTCCGTGAAGAAGATGCCGTCGAGCTCACTGCCCGTCACGCCGTATCGCTTTAGCGTCATTAGGCAGGGACTTCGCGTTCGAGGATAACAATTAGCTCCTCTCTGTTCGAGCTAAAGACGGCAGGGAAGCTCGCCGTAACCGCTTCCGACAACCGCCAACCCTCCTGCGCGTACGCGTTGAGCGCCTGCTCAACACGGTTCGGATCGAATTTGCCGCCGAACCATCGGTCCTTCTGCGTCAGGATCTTGTACTCGAACATTGGTTTCCTCCCTCATCGGCTCTTAGCTAACTGCGGCCTTCCCGGTGCTTGGTGCCCATCACATCGCGGGTCAAGGCTGCGCGTCCTCGGCCAATTCGAGGGCAGCTTCGATGTCGTCGGGCACATCGGCGATTTCGCGCTCGATCGGACCTTCGGTGGTTCGCAGCTTCGGCGGGCGAGGCTTCCAGGCGGTGAGCTGCTGGAGGACCTCGCCGTAGAAGGTCTTGACGTTGGTCAAAACGCTGTCGATGAAGGAGCCGCGGCCGGCCTGGCGGTTCAGGCCGAGGTCGCGGGTGAGCGAGAGACGGAAGCCGCGGATTTCGCGCGTGCGGTCGGGAAGCACGATGGTCGGGTCGTCGCGGATCGCGCCGAGCGGGGCGCTGAGGGTAAGGGATGTGCGGGCGAGCTGCACCTCCACCGTCAGGTCGGGCGGCGCCTTCTGGAGCTGCCGGAGAAGCCATGATAGACGTCCGCGAGACTGACCCTCCTTGGGAGCGACCAGGTCCGTACTGACCACGATCTGACGAGTCGCGAGATCGGCGGTGATCTCGAGCGGTCCGGCCGTATCGGGGATCTGGAGGTCGGCGTAGAGCCGGCTGGCATCGGCGAGTGATTCGCGCAGCGCCTGGTGGCGGGCTACGGCTGTCGCTTCCTGTCGCCGCGCAAGCTGCTTGACATCACGGCCGAGGTCCTTGGTCAGGTCGAGGCTGAGGAAGCGGAGAAGCTCATCCCAGCGGTTTGCGATGGCAGCGACGTCCGCATCGGTCTTGCGAAGCGTGTGGATGCGGGCTCCTTCGCGGACCTTGGTCCAGTTTGGACCCATGTCGTCGAACTGGACCACGCCCGAGCGGGGATCGCTGAGGTAGCGGATCAGCTCCTCGAGCAGGTAGGCCTGGTCGGGATCCTTCACGCCACGATGCTGCTTCTGCACCTCTGCCTCGGTGAGGACGCGCACCCACGACCAGTGATGGATCGAGACCTTCTTCAGCTTCTTACGGTCGATCTGGATCGGGTAGTCGGACGAGTTGGTCGTGTAGTGGTTCGAGATTGAGAGGACGGCGTCGATCCCGCTGGCTCGGGCGAGATCGAGGTACGACTCCATCTGCTCGACGGTCAGCGCCTGATCGGCGATCTTGCACTCGACCAGCGCCCACCACGTCTTGCCGCCACGCGTGACACCGATGAGACCGTCGGGCCTGATGGTCTTGCCACCATCGACCTTGAAGGGCGTCTCGACGAATGCCTCGATCTTGCCGGCGGGTGCGCCGAGCGGTTTGAGCAACGCTCGACCGAACTCATCGACGTGTGAGAGGACGGCGAGCAGCGCGGACGCCGCGTTCCGCTCCTTTGCCTCGACGCCGGTCGAGGACGTGATCGGAATCAGGCGCGCGACCGGCCAGCGCTCGTCGCGAAGTAGCGTCAACTCCCTCTCCCTCCCTTGGGCACGTGCTTGGTAGGTTAGCAATACTTGCCGCGTCGCCGCGGGCATTCCTGGGCCAAGAACGGCGGGGGGGGGGCGGTGGTCGATATCCTGTCGGTCATGGTTGGCATCTTTCTCGTCACTCGGCCCCAGGCCGCTGGGAAGTCGACTGTCTCGGCGCTTTTGGCTGGTCGGTTCGAGCGTGGAGTGCACCCCGATGGCGATGCGTTTCGGCGCTTCATCGTCACCGGTCGCGCCGACATTGCGTTCGAGACCGGAGCGCCGCTCATCGGTACATGGATTCGATACGTCTTCGATGGCTGAGCACGACACGGTCGATCTCGTTTCGATGCCATCGGAGCGTGAGCGCGCGCCCACCGCCTCGAATTACCCGTCGTTCGGGCGCTGACCATGCAGGACCGAACCCACACCCGGCGCATCGGCCAACACTCGTCCGTCTCGCACCTTGCGCCGGTTAGCGGCTCGTGGCACCAAGAATCACGATGCCCAGGACGCCAAGACCGACGCCGATCCAGCCTAGGACGATCCCGGCCATAGCCATACCGCCGCCTGTCTGTGCACCACCCGACGCGGCAATCTGTCCCCGCGCAACGTAGCCGAAGATCAACGCCAGGATCGAGCCAACCCAATAGAGCCATAGGATGCCGAGAACCAGAGAAGCGACCGCAAACCCGTTCGTGCGGGTAGGTTGGACGACCGCAGCTGGTGCGCTGAGGCGCGCGTAGTCAAAGCCACAGAATCGGCATGCGACAGCTTCTACGCGTATCGCTTCGGCACATCGCGGGCATCTCTTCATCCCCGCCTCAACACCTGTACCACCTTCAACCACGGGAAGCCCTCCATCTCGATGTTGAGTTGGCTCTCGGCTTTGGACGCCGCCACCGGGTTCTCGACCAATCTCCTCTGGAGCGGCGGTCCGCCGATCCTGCTTGCACGAAGGGCAGTACCTAGTGACAAGTGTCGTCCGGTATCCGCAATGCGGGCATCGCAATAACTCCCCCGTCACAGATCCCCTCGCTGACCTTCTGACGGGTGTCCGACGGAAATAGCGCTCCCGACGAGCGCTTCCGTCGCCTCGTCCTCGAAGAACACGTAGCAGCCTTTGAGGCCGCGGGTGAGGAGGACGCGGTAGGTGCGTTTCACGAGGTCGGTGAAGCGGTCGCCGGAGCGCTTGACGATCGAGTCGTGGCTGGCTCCGGAGTCGCCGATCCAGGTCTCTGAGTCGGGATCCCAGCGCAGGTCGCGTCCGAAGATAACGCCGACGTAGTCGAACTCGAAGCCCTGGGCGGTGTAGACGCAGCCAACCTGGTTCAGGCCGTTCGGGTCAGATGCCCAGAAGTTCGAGAGTGGGATGCCCGGAGCGAGGCGGCCGACCTCCGGTCTGGCGTTCCAGGGCATCTGCCAGGCGCCGACCTTGACGTCGGGGACCAGGCTGCCATCGGGCTCGGGGTTGCTCCAGGGCCAGCAGAATCCGGCGGTCAGTCGGGCGGAGTGGCCCTCATCGGCCTTCGATCGGATCAGGGCGTCCAGCTGCTCGACGGAGTCGACGACACGGAAGTCGAACGTCTCGCGCTCGGCATCCCAGGTCGGATGGGCGGTCTCGGCCAGGCCCAATGTGTGATCGATCCAGTTGAGGAAGGCCTTCGAACCTGCCAGGCGGAACTGGGTGTCGAGCTCGAAGGCGCTGACCTCTGCGCTGTTGCGCTCGGCGGCCTCGAGGATGAGCTGCGTGTCACCGACCTCGTTGGGGCGGACGCCCTGGAGGTCGTCGATGAAGAATACGGACGTCTTCGCCACACCGATGAGCTCGTCGATCTGCGCGAGATCGGTGCGTTTCGCCTTTGGGGTGAAGCGACTGGCGGAGGTGCTCCGAAGCCGATGCGCCTCGTCGAGGATGAGGACGTCGACGGCGTTGCGGTCCATGCCGCCGTACTGGTTGAAGTAGCGAAACTGCGAGCCGCCCGCGCGGCGGCCGACGACGCGCCGGATGTTCTCGGTGAACGCCTTG
>JBBSML010000060.1:0-5644 GCA_038233215.1 Candidatus Limnocylindria bacterium | reverse complement strand
GCATCGCGCAGCTCCTGCTCCATGCCCGGCGCCCCGACCCCGAGAACGCGGCGGACCTCCGGCGCATGCCGCCGAAGGTGCTCGAGGGTGGCCGAGGTCGAGGTCACGATCTCGTCGACGCTGGTCGTGATGCCCATGCCCGCCAGGCGCTCGACGTAGCCGTCGCGCGCCACCATCGAGTTGTTCGTCGCGAATCGGACGAGCACGCCCCGACCGTGAAGGTGCGACACGAGTTCCCGAGCCCCGGGGACCGGCTCCATGCCCCGGTACACGACGCCATCGAGATCGAAGATCACGAGGCGGATGCGGTCGGGAAGCGGGCTCATTGCGCGGGATGATACGTGCGCGGCGTGCCGCCTGGACCTTGAGCGAGCGCCGGGCAGGCAGTATGATGCCGCAGATTCTGCGCCAGGTGCCCACGGCCCGAGCGCACCGGAGGCGCCGCGATAGATGCGGCAGTACGCACCAGTTGGTGTGGAGGAAACAGATGCGGAAGACCCCCAGCTCGTTGATGGCCGTTGCGGCCGTCCTGATGCTGATCCTCGCGGCCTGCACAGGCGGCGGCGAGAGCCCATCGGCCAGCACGGCCGAATCCCAGGCGCCGGAGTCATCGGCTCCGGAAAGCCAAGCCCCCGAGTCGGCGGCACCCGTCGGCGTCGGCTGCCGGCCCACCGGCGATGCGTCCGCCCCGGAGCCGTCAGAGCCAGAGAAGGCCGACCCGGGTAGCAGCGACCTCAAGATCGGCTTGGTTACTGATGTCGGAACGCTCGATGATCGCAACTTCAACCAGTTCAGCTGGGAAGGCGCGCTCCTCGGTGCCGAGATCATCGGCGCGCCCGAGCCCCAAAGCGTCATCACCACCGACTCCAGCCAGTACGGCTCGAACATCCAGTCATTCGTCGACCAGGATTACGACATCGTCGTGACGGTCGGTTTCGCCCTCGGCGAGGACACCCTTGCGGCCGCAGAGGCCAATCCCGACGTGCACTTCGTGGGCGTCGACCAGTTCCAGGGCAATGACCCGATCGACAACTACGAGAGCCTCATCTTCAACGAGGCGCAGGCCGGGTACCTGGCGGGCATCGTGGCCGCCAGCATCAGCGAGTCGGGCGAAGTCGCCGCGATCGGTGGAGCCGGCTTCATTCCGCCAGTGGTGAACTACGCGCGCGGGTTCGAGAACGGGGCCATGAGCGTCAACCCCGACGTCACGGTGCACATCAAGTACATCAGTGACGACCTCGGGGTCGCGTTCAACGACCCGACCGCCGGGAAGACCTTCGGCGATCAGTTCCTGCAGCAGAACGAGAACGTGGACGTGCTGTTCCAGGTCGCCGGCAAGACCGGCAATGGCCTGCTGCAGGCGGTCCAGGACGCGGACATCTACGGTATCGGCGTGGATGTCGACCAGTGGCAGTCGACGCCGGACAGCGCCGAGTGCATCGTGACCAGCGCGGAGAAGAAGCTCACCAAGGCAGTCTCCGACGCCATCGCCGCGGTCGGCGACGGCGCTGCCCGAAGCAGCAACGTCTTCTATGGCGCCGACAACGACGGGATCGGGCTTGCCCCGTTCTACCAGTTCGAGGATCTCGCCGAGGGTGAGCTCCAGGGCCTCATCGACGACGCCTACGCGCAGATGGCCAGCGGCGACCTCGATCCGTGCGAGCCCTCCGGGCTCTGCTTCGCGGGCGACCCCGATCCGGGCACCTGATCGGCTCGCAGTGAGCTGACGACCATGATGAGCGGGCCGATCCCAGTGATCGGCCCGCTCATCGCATCCCCTCCAGTGTGATGACATGACGACCTCGATCACGCCGACCGGCGCACCGCGACACGGTGAGCCGCTGCTCGAGATGCGCCACATCACGAAGCGATATCCCGGCGTGGTCGCCAACGACGACATCTCGCTCGACGTGCGGCCCGGGGAGATCCATGCTCTTCTCGGCGAAAACGGGGCTGGCAAGTCGACCCTCATGAACATCCTCTACGGCCTCGCCGCACCGGACGAGGGCGAGATCCTGCTTGATGGGTCACCGGTGGAGATCACCGACCCGAGCGACGCCATCCGGCGCGGCATCAGCATGGTCCACCAGCATTTCATGCTCGTCCCGGTACTCAGCGTCGCGGAGAACATCTTGCTCGGCGACGAGCCGATGGCGAACCCGATCCTCCTCGATCGGGCAGCAGCAGCTCGGCGCATTCGCGAGCTCGGCGCGTCCTTCGGGTGGGAAGTCGATCCTGACGCCGCCGTGGGCACACTGTCGGTCGGCTGGCAACAGCGCGTCGAGATCCTCAAGGCGCTTTACCGCCAGGCCCGGGGTCTCGTCCTCGACGAGCCTACCGCCAGCCTCACGCCCCAGGAAACGCGTGAGATCTTCGAGGTCCTTCGTCGCCTCCGCGCCGAGGGTCACGCCATCATCTTCATCAGTCACAAGCTCTATGAAGTGCTCGAGGTCGCGGATCGCATCACCGTGATCCGCCGCGGCGCGGTGGTCGGCACGCGTGAGCCGGACAAGACCGATGAGGACGACCTGGCAGAGCTGATGGTGGGGCGCGAGGTTCAGCTTACGGTGGATCGCGGCGAGAGCCATCCGGGTGACCCGATGCTGTCCGTGACCGCCCTGCGCGTGAAGGGCGACCGTGGCCGCGAGGTCGTCCACGACGTCTCGTTCGAGGTGCGCGCGGGTGAGATCTTCGGTATTGCGGGGGTCGCCGGAAACGGACAGGACGAGCTCGTGGAGGTCATCGCCGGACTCCGACGAGCAACGTCCGGCCGCCTCAGCCTGGAAGGCCGGGACGTGACGAACGCGAGCCCGCGGCAGCTTCATCAGCTTGGTGTTGGCTTCGTGCCGGCCGACCGACACCGATTCGGGATCGTGCTGAGCTTCCCCCTCACCGACAACCTGGCCCTGAACGACTACTACCGTGCGCCATATGCCCGCGGCTTCGTCCGGGATGAGGATGCGGTCCGCAAGTACGCGGAGCGGGTCATCGCGGAATATGACGTGCGAACACCGTCACCTGACGTGACGGCAGGCACGTTGTCCGGCGGCAACCAGCAGAAGGTCGTGGTCGCTCGCGAGTTCGACGGCGATCTGCGCTTCCTGCTGCTCGATCAGCCGACGCGCGGCCTCGATGTCGGCAGCATCGAGTTCATCCACCGCCAGGCCATCGCCAAGCGCGACGCGGGCGTGGGTGTGCTGCTGGTGTCGGCAGAGCTCGACGAGGTCCTCGAGCTCTCCGACCGCATCGGGGTCATGTATCGCGGGCGGCTCGTCACGATCATCGACGCGCGAGAGACGAATCGCGAAGAGGTCGGACTCCTCATGGCGACCGGAGGCCGGGAGGCAACCGGCGAGAAGGCAGCATCATGACCAAGGAGCCGGCGACGAGCGAGAACGTGAGCGCGGAGCAACCGCCACAGGCATCCGTCGCACCCGGCAGCGGGAACGGCCCATTTGCGCAGCGCGTCCTCCGCACGACACTACTCCCGGCGGCCGCTATCGTCCTGGCCCTCCTTGTCGGCGCGATCTTCATGATCGCGTCCAGCCCGCTCGTCGACGGCGAGCTCAATCCCATGCTCCCGCTGACGGCCTACTGGGCGCTCCTCAGTGGTTCGCTCGGTTCGCTGAACGGCATCATCAACACGCTCGTGCAGGCGACGCCGCTGGTGCTGGCGGGGCTCGCCGTCGGCATCGGCTTCAAGGCGGGTTTGTTCAACATCGGGGCCCAGGGACAGTTCCTGATGGGCGCCCTGGCCACCGCCGCCGTCGGGGTCAGCGTGGCGGGGCTGTCGCCAATCATCGCCATCCCGATCGCTATCGCGGCGGGCATGGCCGCCGGCATGGCCTATGGCTTCATCCCCGGCTTCCTGAAGGCCTACACCGGAGCGCACGAAGTCGTGACCACGATCATGCTGAACTTCGTGGCCATCCAGTTGGTGGCCTACATCGTCTCCGGGCCCCTGCGCGGCGCCGAAGCGTCGTTCGCCAAGACCGACACGATCGTCAGTGCCGCCCTTCCGATTCTCGTCGGGCGCAACGGCCACCTCGGGGTGCTGTTCGCGGCGCTCGCCGTACCCGCCATCGCATGGCTGCTGTTCCGCAGCACGCTAGGATTCGAGATCCGGACGGTGGGCGCCAACCCCGACGCGGCGCGCTATGCCGGCATGCATCCCCGGGCCCTCATCATCCTCACCATGTCGATCGCGGGCCTGCTGGCGGGCCTCGCCGGGTCGATCGAGATCCTGGGGCAGATCCGCCACATGCCCGCCGCCTACGCGACGAGCGTCGGATTCGACGCCATCGCCGTCGCGCTCCTTGGGCGCGCGCATCCGGTCGGCATCCTCTTCGCCGGGCTCCTGTTCGGCGCGATGCGGGCCGGCGCCGGGCTCATGCAGATCCAGGCCGGGATTCCGGTCCAGATGATCAACGTGCTCCAGGCGGTGATCCTGTTCTTCCTCGCCGCTGACCTCATCGTGCGAGCCATCTTCCGGCTGCGCGCCGACGGAGGCGGTGTGTCCGAGCTGCAGACGGTCACCCGCTCGTACGGCGAGCAGGTCGCGAAGTAGCCATGGACGTCGTCTACGGCATCCCGATCATCGGCGTCGTCTTCCAATTCATCGGCTACCTGATCGGCGTCTTTCCGATCATCGCTCCGACGATCGTGGGGGCGGCCACGCCGATTGCCCTCGGCGCCCTCTGCGGTTTCATGAACGAGCGTTCCGGCGTGGTGAACATTGGCATCGAGGGCATGATGCTGACCGCGGCCTTCGTCGCGTGGTGGACGGCGTCCCTCACCGCGCAGCTCGTCCCGAGCGACGTCATCGGTCCGCTCGGCATCAGCGCTCCGCTGCTCATCGGACTCACCGCCGCGATCGCGGCTGCCATGCTGGTGAGCCTCGTCCATGCCTGGCTTTCGATCACGGTCCGCGCCGACCAGATCATCTCGGGCACGATCATCAACATCTTCGCGGTGGGTATCACCGGCTACCTGAACCTGCTCGTCAGTCGGTCGGCACCGCCGTCGGCCGGCCAGTTCGGCCGCTGGGAGGCGCCAACGCCGCTGACCGACCTGCCAGCCGTCGGCTGGCTGTTCGATGCGGTCCTGTCGCAGGGTCCGATCGGGCTCGCGCTGCTGGTGGCGGTCATCGTCATGCAGATCCTGCTGTTCCGCTCGCGCTGGGGCCTGCGAACCCGGGCTGTCGGCGAGCATCCGGAAGCGGCCGAGACCGTCGGCATCAACGTCATCGGGCTGCGCTATCGGAACGTCATCCTGGGTGGCGTGTTCGCCGGTTTGGCAGGGGCCTACCTGACCATTGAGTTCGGGAACTCGTTCCAGGGCGAGATGACGAACGGGCGCGGATTCATCGCGCTGGCGGCCCTCATCTTCGGGCGCTGGACCCCGCTCGGCGCATTGGGAGCGGCACTCCTGTTCACAGCCTCGGAGGGAATCCAGCGCGCGGTGCGCTTCGGCCCGCCGGAGGGGGCGCTCGGCGATTTTCTGTCCGGCGTGCCGACCCAGTTCTACGGCGCCGTGCCGTACCTGATCACAATCATCGTGCTGGCGGGCGTTGTCGGGCGCTCGATGGCCCCGGCGGCCATTGGCCGGCCCTACTCGCGTGAGAAGCGCGAGCGCCGCGCCCCGG
>JBBSML010000059.1:0-5936 GCA_038233215.1 Candidatus Limnocylindria bacterium | reverse complement strand
GAGGAGCCGACGATCGGCGCCATCGAGGTCGAGGGGGTCCGCGTCGAACCCGATCCGCTGCATGCCCGCGACCGCCGGCATCGCGAGCAGATCCGCCAGATCCGGCTTCGCGCCGGCATGCTCTTCCAGGAGTTCAACCTGTTCCCGCACATGAGCGTGCTGGCAAACTGCATCGAGGCGCCGACCCGGGTGCTGGGCCATTCCGGGGACCAGGCGGCGGAGCGCGCCGACTATTACCTCGAGGTCGTGGGCCTGGCCGAGAAGCGCGACGAGTACCCGTCGCGCCTGTCGGGCGGACAGAAGCAGCGCGTCGCAATCGCGCGGGCGCTGTGCATGGAGCCCAAGGTGCTGCTCTTCGACGAGCCGACATCGGCGCTTGATCCGGAGCTCATCGGCGAGGTGCTCGGTGTCATGGAGGATCTCGCGCACAGCGGCACGACGATGATCGTCGTGACCCACGAGATGCACTTCGCGCAGTCGGCGGCGGATCGGGTCGTGTTCATGGAAGACGGGGTTGTGATCGAGCAGGGTCCCCCGGAGCAGGTCCTCAATGACCCGCGCCACGAGGAGACCACGCACTTCCTGCGTCGCTTCCTCGACCGGTAGGCGCCTTTCCGGCCCTTCCTGTCGGATTCTCATCGGCAGAGCCATATCGGATTCGATGTCATCGATCGTGTCGAACTCTCAACGGCTGAGAATTGACGACGGTTCGCGGCTCTATCCGCGCTCGGCCTGCGGACACGAACGCGCTGGGTTACCTGCAATACGTGTCGGGCTTACAGCGCGGGCGGCTCAGGGATTGTTGGCTGTCGCCGTTCGCCGGAACGACGACGCAGCGGGAAGACGATGTCGCGGAGCACCACATCGGCCACGGCGACCAGGGGAATGGCGATGATGCCGCCCACGATTCCGGCGAGAGACGTACCCGCGACGACGCCCAGGAGCACGGCGATGGCGGCGAGGTTGACGACCTTGCCCTGGATGTAGGGCGTGATCACGGACCCCTCGAGCTGCTGGAGGACGACGATCCAGGCGAGCATGAGCACGGCGGTGATCGGAGAGACGGTGAGAGCGACAAGGACGATCGGGCCACCCGCAATGAAGGCCCCGGCCAGCGGGATGGCGGCCGTGATGAAGCTCAACGCACCCAACGGCACGGCGAACGGCACGCCAAGCATCAGCATCCCGATCGCAGATCCCGCACCGATGATCGCCATGACAACCAGCTGACCGCGAACATAGGCGCCCAGCTTCAGGAGTGCGTTCCGCGAAACACCCATCACCGCATCTCGGTCCGGCTCCTGCACGAACTCCATCGTCCATCCGCGGACCCGGTCGCGCTCGATGAGCATCAGCGCCGAGAGAAAGATGACGACGAGGGCGTTCGTGAGGATCGCGGCCAGCGTCAGCGGGACGCTCACCAGCGAACCGAGGGCCGGCAGTGCATCCTGCGCGCCGGAGGTCAGCGTATCGACGATCTCACTACCGGTGCCCGCGCCGCCAACACCATCGATGAGCGAGATGACGCCGGCACGTAGCTGGCCAGCGATGCGGGGCAGGTCATCGGCGAAGTCGACCGCCTGGCGAATGAGCGGCGGAAAGATCAGGAACAGCACCAGGCCGAACACGCCGATCAGCAGCGCATACGAGACCAGGACCGCGACGATACGGGGCAGGAACCGTTCGAAGAGGCGGACCAGACCGTAGAGACCGGCGGCGAGCAGCACCGCAAGGAAGACGAGGATCAGGAGCAGCCGCAACTGGTAGAGGAGATATGCGGCAAGCACGACACCGAGGACGACCAGGCTCGCCCGAAACGTGATGCCGGCGACGCCGCGCGGCTCGGGAGCTTCTGACATCGGCACGGCTGCTGGCGCGGGAGGTGACGCGGCCATGAGCCTACCGACCGTCGCGTGCCAGAGGGCGGCGGGCAGTCGTGACAGCCTGAAGAGGAGGTCCTTGATCACCGGCTGCCTATTGTGCCCGTTTTGAATGTGGCAGAGTGGGCCGGGCATGCTTACCGTCTCGCGCCTCTCCATCGCCCACGTCCGTGGACTCCGCCTTCATCATCCCGCCGAGGTCCTTCTGGGTCGTCACGGCGTCGCGGATGACCGCCGCTTCCTGCTCCTCACCGCGGACGGGCACGTCTTCGACGGGACCAAGCTGGGCACCCTGGTCCAGGTCCAGTCCGAATTTTCGCGGAACGATTCCGAACACCTGGCCCTGACATTTCCCGATGGGAGGGTGGTCGCCGCTGATGTGGCGCTCGCTGCACCGATGACGGTCACCGTCTACGGGCGCAACTTCGCGGCCCGGCCGGTCATCGGGCCGTGGGCCGACGCCATGTCCGCCTTCGCCGAAACCGACCTGACGCTCATCCGCGTTGAGCGGCTGGACGCCGCCATGGACCGCCACCCAGTCTCGATCGTGTCGGACGCATCGGTCCAGGAGCTGGCGCGCCATCTGGATCCCGTGCGTCCGGTGGACACGCGCCGCTTCCGCATGCTGGTTGAGGTTGCCGGAGCGTCACCGCACGAGGAGGACGAGTGGCTCGACCGGGACGTGCGCATCGGCGAGGCAGTCGTGCACGTTCGCGAGCTGGACGCCCGGTGCGTCATCACGACGCAGGATCCTGAGACCGGCCTGCGCGACATCCCGACACTGCACGTCATCAAGTCCTACCGCGGGCTGCGAGATGGACGGTACCTGGACTTCGGCGTCTACGCTGGCGTCATGGAGCCGGGAATGATTCGAGTCGGCGATTCGGTCACTCCGATATAGCTTCATCGGAATATATATGTATATACTCCGAGGGACCACCGCGGATCTATTCCCGACGAGTGACCCCGTACACCTGGGCGCGCGGCAGGCGGGCGGCTTCATCCTCTGCGCGCACACGCTCCTCGGCCGGCTTCAGCGCTGTTGGCGTATCGGCCGGTGAGCCGCCTTCCCGAGCGAGGAGCCAGCGAAGGCCGATCGAAGTCAACGTGGCTCCCCCGGCGGCTCCGGGTTCGATGAATGGCGCGACGACCATGCGGCGTCGAGCGAGGCCCTCCACGGCAAGCTGCACCCGATCGGATTCGACGCCCAGCGCCTCGGCCATCGGGGCGAGGTCGACCGTCTCGTTCGGGAACCGACGTAGCGCACGGAGAATCGCGGCATCCAGTTGGGCGCCATCGATCGGCGCATCTGCGGCGGATGGCACGGTGGCAAGCGCGGCAGCATCGGCGGCTGCTGGATGAATGGTCGAATTCGGATCCCCCGGCTCGACCGGTTCCCGGTTCTCCACGCGCTTCATGATCACGGGCGACAGGATAGCAAGGGTCGCGGCGTAGACTTGCGGTGTCGTGAGCGAGTTCGACCCGTACGCCGTTCTGGGCGTTGCCCGCGATGCAACGCGCGAGGAGATCGCGCGCGCCTATCGGCGCCTGGCCAAGCAACATCATCCTGACGTTGCTGCCCCACCCAGCCCAGCCATGCCTCGCATCAACGACGCATGGCGCGTGCTCTCTGATCCGATGCGCCGCGCCCGCTGGGATCGAGATCACACCGTCGTCGCGCCCACGCATTGGTCGGAGGGGGGCCATGCGGCCGCACGGACGGCGCCACGGCCCGTGCCCCCACCGTCTGCCCGCGACTCTGGCTGGCTAGCGGTGGCCGTGGTCGGAAGCGCCACCGTGGCCGTCGCGTTGATCATGGTCGTCATCGGTGCTTCATCCGCCGGTCAGCCCGTGGAAGCGCAGGGGACAGCGTACGTCGGAGACGAACTCAGCTTCCGATACCCTGACGCCTGGATGCTGGCAGCCGGGCAGGATGACGGCCCAGAGCACAGGGTCCTCGCACATTTGGTGACCTTCGGAGTTGAGCCGCAGCTGATGTGCACGACGTTCGACCAAGCCTGCGAGCTGACTGCTGACAGGATCCCGCGGGGCGAGGCCTCCATCATCCTCACAGCGTGGGCAGGATCGCCGCCGGTCCCGAATCCGGTGACCCGCCGTCCGTATGGGCTCGACGTGGCGCGGATGATCGGCGACGAACCTGCCGCGTTCAGGCTCGAACCTGGCGAGGACGGCGCCGTCGCGTGGTGGCAGCTCAGCCCACCCGGGTTCCCCGACCAATGGATCGAGGTGCAGGCCGACATCAGCGGGGAGCGGCTCGAGCAGGACAAGATGCTCCAGGAGATCGAGTCGTTCTTGAGCACCGTGGGGTTCGGCGAATGAGGCCACTCCAGCGGGCCTCTCAGGCAGACCGCTCTTGGGCTCCGGAGCGCAGTTCCACGGCGAGCGGCACCCCTGCGACACGGCGCAGCGATTCCTCGAGCCGCTCATCCCAGGCAATTCGGTCGGGCAGCCGAACCTGGCGCGTCGCGCCGGCCACGGAAATGGAGAGCAGGACCGCCAGCGGTCCCGGATGGCCGGCCAGGGCACCCTTGACCGATTCGATGGCGCCAAGCAGGCGCTCTACCGGTACGTCGTCTCCGATCGAGACGCTGACGGTGGCGGCGGACGCCACGGGCACTGCGTGGAGCGGCACCGCATCCTGCGGCGCGGGCGTCTCCTCGAGTGGCTCGGGCGCCCCGAGCGCTGCGGCGACCGCTTCTCCCGCAGCTTCAGGTTCAGCTAAGGCAACGGCGGCCGGTAGGTGCGGGTCCACGAAGATCGGCTCGCGCTGACCGGTTCCACTCCATACGCCCTGCGCACGATCCGGCGGCTTCTCCCATCGGCTGCCTGCGCCGCGGGCTGCCAGCAGTCGATCCCGCTCGGTACCGAACGCGACCGAACCCATGCGCGCGGCATCATCCCAGGCATGCACGGCCTCGCACAGGATCTGCGGCGAGTCGTCGCGTCGGTCGATGCGCCCGGTGATCAGCACAATCGAATCATCGGCCCAGGATTGAGCCGTCTGCTCGAAGACCTTCGGGAACACGACGACCTCGACCGACCCCTGCAGGTCCTCCAGGGTCGCCACCAACATGGTGGATCCGGCCCGCGTCACCACGCGCCGCGACGAGATCAGGATTCCACCCAGCGTGACCTTCGCCGCCTCGGCCTCCTCCGCCAGGTCGCCGGTGTAGGCAGTGACGTAGTCCGGCAGCTGATCCGCAATGTCGCCCAGCGGGTGCTCCGACAGGTAGAGACCGATGAGCTCCTTCTCCCAGCGCAGCCGCTCCCGGCGCGGAATCTCCTCCCCGCCGTCGAGAAAATCGATTGACCCATCAGCGGAGGCCGGCGCGAACAGGTCGAACATGGTCGACTGGCCGGCTGCAACATCCCGCTGGTGGCGCTGTCCGGCCTCAAGCGCACCGTCGAGTGCGGCGAGTAACGCCCCCGCGGTGCCCAACGACGCCATCGCATTGGCCTTGATCAACGACTCCATCACCCGCTTGTTCACGGATCGCACGTCCACGCGCTGGCACAGGTCCGCCAATGAACGGAAGGGTCCCGGCGCATCGCCGGTCTCGCGAGCGGCAGTGATCACGTCGATCGCGCCCTCGCCCACGTTCTTGATGGCCGCCATCCCGAAGCGAATCGCTTCCGGTACGCCTAACGCATCGGTCTCGACAGTGAACGGGGCCGATGACTTCTGCACGTCCGGCGGGCGGACCTCGATCCCCAGGCGCCGGCACTCGGCGATCACGGCGGCCACCTTCTCGGCGCGGCCACTGAAGCCGTTCATGACGGCGGTCATGAACTCGATCGGATAATTCGCCTTCAGGTAGGCCGTCTGGTAGGCGATCAACCCGTAGCAGGTGGCGTGCGCCTTGTTGAACCCGTAGCGGGCGAACGGCTCGAACTCGGCGAAGACCTTGTCCACGATGGCCGGCGAGATGCCCTTCTTGCGCGCCCCTGCCTTGAATTTCTGCTCGTGCTGGTGGAGGACGTCCTCCTTCTTCTTGCGGATGGCGTAGCAGAGGTTGTCGGCCTCGGGACCGGTGT
>JBBSML010000058.1:0-6257 GCA_038233215.1 Candidatus Limnocylindria bacterium | reverse complement strand
TCGGTGCGGGTGATCGCGGGCGGATCCTCGAGGACCAGGCGCTGGACCAGATCCGGGCGCAGATACGCCAACTCTGCGCTGACGGCGGCGCCCAGCGAATGACCGATGAGCGCCTCGACCGGTGCGCCGAAACCCTCGATCGCGGCGGCCACGTCGGCCGCGAGGCCGCCCACGTTCACGCCCCCGTCGATTCGCGGGCTCTGTCCATGGCCGCGAAGATCCACCGCGACCACGCGCCACCCACGCTCGGCGAGCGCGGGACCCACCCGCCACCAGGTCCGCCACCAGCTGGTGACCCCGTGGACGAGCACGGCGACCGGCGCGGCAGCGCCGGCATCGGTCTGAGAAGTTGGCCATTCGTGCGTGGCGAGCGTGACGTGTTGTGGCATTGGTCGCATCCTACAGACGAAGCCCGGCGCCGGAACGCGCCGTGCAGGGCAGAGAGAGCATGAGTCTTGAAGCGACGAGCGACCTGTGGTGGAAGAACGCGATCGTCTACTGCGTGGACACCCAGGCCTTTCTCGACACGAATGGCGATGGCGTCGGCGACCTCGACGGGCTGACCCAGCGCATCGACTACCTCGCCGGCCTCGGCGTGACCTGCCTGTGGCTGATGCCGATCTACCCGTCGCCGGAGCGCGACTACGGCTACGACGTGGCCGACTACTACGGCGTGGCGGACAAGTACGGCACGCTCGGTGACCTCGTCGAGCTGGTGCAGACGGCACGGGAGCGCGGCATCCGGGTCATCGCCGACCTCGTGATCAACCACACCTCGATCGACCATCCCTGGTTCCAGGCGGCGCGCACGGGCCACCCCATCTTCAAGGATTTCTACGTCTGGGCCGATGAGAAGCCCGCGAACGCCGACCAGGGGGTGATCTTCCCGGGCAAGCAGGAGACCATCTGGAGCTACGACCGCGCCGCAAGGCGCTGGTACATGCATCGGTTCTATCCGCACCAGCCAGACCTCAACATCAACAACCCGATCGTGCGGAATGAGATTCACAAAATCATCGGTTTCTGGCTCGAGCTTGGGCTGTCAGGATTCCGGGTCGATGCCGTGCCCTTCCTCATCGAGCAAGAGGGGCAATCCCATCCGGCTACCGAGGATCCGCACGACTACTTGCGCGATATCCGCGACTTCGCCGGGCGGCGTCGCGGCGACGTCATGCTCTTGGCCGAGGCCAATGAGCCGGTCGACAAGATCGCGCAGTTCTTCGGCGAGGACGGCAGCGAGATGCACATGCTGTTCAGCTTCATCACCAACCAGGCGCTGTACCTGTCCTTCGTGCGGCATGACGCCACTCCCGTGGCCGATGCACTGCGCGCCCTTCCGTCGATCCCGCCCGAGGGCCAGTGGGCTAACTTCATCAAGAATCACGATGAGGCGTCCCTCGACAAACTGAGCGATGCCGAGCGCGAGGAGGTCTTCGCCGCCTTCGCCCCGAAGAAGTCGATGCGCCTGTTCGACCGCGGCATCCGTCGCCGATTTCCGACCATGGTGGATGGCGATCGGCGACGGATCGAGTTGGCCTACAGCCTCATGTTCAGCCTGCCGGGGACGCCCGTCCTCTTCTATGGGGAGGAGCTCGGCCTGGGTGAGAACCTGGCCATGACCGACCGTGAGGCGGTCCGACCGCCCATGCCGTGGTCGGGCGAGCCGGGCGCCGGGTTCACCACTGCCGAGGAGAAGCACCTGGCGCGACCGCTGCAGCGTGATGGACCGCTCGGCTACCGCGCGCTGAACGCGGAGGACCAGCGCCACGACCCGGACTCGCTCCTGAACTGGATGGAGCGCGCAATCCGGACGCGCAAGGAGTGGCCGGAGTTCGGGTGGGGCACCCCGCAGGTGCTCGGTACGCGAAACCGTTCTGCGCTGGCGCACATCGCGACCTGGGATGGCAGCAGCGTGCTGGCGGTGCACAACTTTGCCGATGCACCCACCAGGGTGAGCGTTCGCCTGCCGGCCGACGCGGTCAGCGGGCGATGGCGGCACATCTTCGGACCGGCGCACATCGAGGAGCCCTCAGTCCATAGGGGTCGGCTCAGCGTGGAGCTTCCACCGTACGGCTATCACTGGTTCGGCCGTCGGGATGGGGTGTGACCGTGGCACCCGTCATCGGTATCCACGCCAGCCATGAGCAGTTTCGGCCTGATCGCCTGCTGCGCCTCGTCCAGTCGGCGGAAGCGGCCGGCTTCGACGCCGGCATGTGCAGCGATCACTGGGCACCCTGGAGCGAGGAGCAGGGGGAATCCGGCTTCGCGTGGTCGTGGCTCGGCGCCGCCCTCCAGGCGACCGACATGCCATTTGGAGTGGTGAATGCACCTGGCCAGCGCTACCACCCCGCCATCATTGCGCAGGCCGCGGCGACGCTGAACGTGATGTTCCCGGATCGCTTCTGGGTCGCGATCGGCTCAGGACAGCTGCTCAACGAGCACATCACCGGCGAGCCATGGCCGATCAAATCCGATCGCAATGAGCGCCTGCGGGAGTCTGCCGAGGTCATGCGCGGCCTATGGGCGGGCGAGACCGTGACGCATGCCGGGCACGTGACCGTATCCGAGGCACGCCTGTGGACCCGACCCGAGCGCGCTCCCCTGCTGGTCGGTGCTGCCGTGACGCCGGAGACGGCCGGATGGGTGGCGGAATGGGCCGATGCGCTCATCACCGTCGTGCAGCCCGACGAGCGGCTCGACGCCGTGGTCCAGGCGTTTCGCGCCAATGGGGGTGCGAACAAGCCGATGTACCTTCAGGTCCACCTCGCCTACGGGCCGACAGAGAACGAGGCTCGGGCCTCCGCGTTCGCGGAGTGGGGCCAGAACTGCCTGGACAACAGCGTCATGACCTCGCTGGCCCACCCAGCGCAGATCTCGGCGGCGGCGACGCACGTCATACCAACAGACCTCGATGGCGCGGTGCGCATCTCGGCGGATGTGGGACGCCATGTCGCGTGGCTCAGCCAGGATCTCGAGCGCGGCTTCGACGGGCTCTACCTGCACGAGGTCGGACCGGAGCAGGAGCGCTTTGTCGAGGTATTCGGCCGCGAGGTACTTCCGCAGCTCCGGTAGGCGCCCGGGCGATCACGGCTGACGTCTGCGATCATGACGCCATGGCTGAGCTGGATGCGCGACAACGGGCAAAGCTCCCCGATTCCGCCTTCGCCTACATCGACTCCACCGGGCGGCGCCGCCTGCCCATCCACGACGAGGCTCACGTCCGCAACGCCCTGGCGCGATTCAACCGCATCCTGTTCGACGACGAGACCGTCCGTGACCGCTCACGGACGCGGTTGCTGAAGGCCGCGAAGCGGTATGGCATCCTGCCGGTCGGGTTCATCGACGGGCAGCTGCGCCCCCGACTCCCGACCGGGAACCTCATCCTCCTGTTTGCCGACATCGAGGCTTCGTCGCGCCACCTGACGGAGCTCGAGGAACGATACGGACCGGTGCTGAACGTCGTGCGGCGCCTCATCCGCAGCGCCGTGCGGAACGCGAGCGGGCACGAGGTGGATGCCCGAGCAGACGAGTTCTTCGCTGTCTTCAAGGAAGCATCGGCTGCGCTCGACGCGGCGGTCGCGATCCAGCGCGCGATGGATGCGACCTCGTGGGGCGATGGCCGCCAGGTTCGCGTACGCATCGGACTTCATGCAGGCCGTCCGACGCTCGCCGGATCTGGATACGTGGGGATTGCCGTCAACGTGGGATCGCGCATCTGCGACTGCGGGCACGGAGGGCAGATCCTCCTCTCCCGGGCCGCCCGCTCCGCGCTTGGCGACGAGATCCAGATGGAGCTGCGCTGCCTCGGAACGCACCCCCTTCGCGGCATCCCCGACGAGCAGGAGCTGTTCCAGGTCGTGGCCGTCGGCCTGATCGACGGATTCCCACCGCTGCGGCTGGCGCGCTGACGTAGCAAGTCATCGACAGTGCGCCGATGCTCCTCGATGACCACGCTCCCTGGCTTGTGGTGCAACGGATGGAGGAACTGGTCGGGGCGAGAGGACTCGAACCTCCGACCTCGTCGTCCCGAACGACGCGCGCTACCTACTGCGCCACGCCCCGACCGAAGGACCGATCCTAACAGGCGAGCGTCGGAGGGTCCAACGCGCGACCTTCGTGGGACATGAAGTGTCCCGAAGGAACCGCGGCGATCGTTGAGGTGATCTCAGACCGGCCAACTGCCCCTTCGGGACAACACCAGTTTCCATCCAACCCTCGGCGCGATCAAGCCCCGTTATCCACGAAGATTGGTGCGGTCGCAGGAGTTATCCGCACACTGTCCAGAAAGTCGACGCTCGCGGTCGTCGAAGACGGAGCGGAGTTCAGGGCGCCCGCGACGCCGGGTCCGCTGCCTCCGGCCAGGACGACGCCTTTCAGACTCATGGCGGACAGGATAGCAACCCACGCGAGGCGCGTGGGCCCGCAAGGTCGCCGGGCGTTCGCCTAGCGCGCGGGCAGCTCCACCACGCGGGCGTCCACGATCCCGTCGACCGCGCGAAGTCGCGCCAGCACCGATGCGCCGAGCGGGTCGTCGACGGAAACGAACATCATCGCATCGCCGCGTTCGGAGAGCCGTGATAGCTCGAGCGACGAGATGTTGATGGCGGCCTCCGCCAGGATCGTTCCCACGGCGCCGACGATCCCGGGCCGATCGTGATGCCGTGTCACCAGCATCAGGTCGGCGAGCTCGGCGTCGATTGCGAAGCCGTCCAGGCCAGCGAGATGCGGGCGGCCGTGGGCGGTCGACCCGGCCAGCCGGAGCAGCGGCTCACCGTCGGCGGGGCCGACGGCGACCTCCACCAGCGACGCCCATGGCTCCGATGAAGCAGTCCGCGTCTCGCGCACCGTCAATCCGCGTTCACGGGCGACGAGATCGGCGTTGACCGCGTTGACGCGCTGGTCCGTGACCGCCTCGAGGATCCCGGCGAGGGCCGCGGTCCGGATCGGCGCGCACTCTCCCGCCGCGATCTCGCCGGCGTAGGTCAACGAGATGGCGTCGAACGCGCCGGGCGTCAACTGCCTGGCGAGAAGGGCAAGTCTGCGTCCCAGCTCGACGTACGGGCGAAGCTTCGGGGCGGTCTCGGGTGCAACGGATGGCGCATTCACCGCGTACGGCGGCGTAACTCCGGAGAGCGCCATCAGGACCTGCTCGGCCATCTCGAGACCAACCCGGTCCTGGGCCTCGGTGGTGGAGGCACCAAGATGCGGCGTAAGCACCACGTTGGGAGCGGTGCGCAGCGGATTATCGGGCAACATGGGCTCGGCCGAATAGACGTCCACCGCGGCTCCGGCCACCTGGCCGGAGCGGAGTGCAGTGGCAAGTCCTTCCTCATCGACAATGCCACCGCGCGCCACGTTCAGCACGAAGGTTCCACGTTTCGTCGCATCGAGCTGTGCATTCCCGAGCAGATGCACCGTCTGAGACGTCAACGGCGTGTGGACGGTGATCACGTCCGATCGATGCAGCAGCTCCGCAAGGCTCACCAGCTTCGCCCCGACCTCGGCGCCCTGCTCCTCCGTGAGGTACGGATCAGCGGCGATCACGCGCATCTCGAACCCGGCGGCTCGTCGCGCCACCGCCTTGCCAATCTTCCCGAGCCCGATAATGCCGAGTGTCTTGCCGCGAAGCTCTCGGCCGGTGAAACGGGCGCGCTCCCACTCGCCGTTGCCGATCGATGCGTGCGCGTTCGGGATATGACGCAATAACGCCAGCATGAGGGCCATGGTGTGCTCGGCGGCGGCAATCGTGTTGCCGGTCGGGGCGTTGACGATCATCACCCCAGCACGCGTCGCCGCTTCGATGTCGATGCGGTCGGTCCCGACGCTGGCGACCCCCACCACGCTCAGGCGCGGCGCGGCGGCAGCGAGCAGCTCGGCGTCGACACGGGTCTGAGAGCGAACGATGAGCGCGTCCCATCCCGCTCCTTCGCCCAAGAGACGAAGGAGCCCGTCACGACCGACATCCAGCCGGACCTCTGTTTCGTGCGCGGAGGCGAGGATGTCGACTCCCGGCTGCGCGACCGGCTCTGCGACCAGGATTCGTGCCATCAGTGCGGCGAGTCTAGCGCCGCAACCGGATCAGGGACTGGGACCCGGGCCGCCGTCAGCGACACGTCCTCCGTAGATCCGATCGCCGAGTTCCAGGATCGCCTCGACGTTCGGTAGGAGGATGTAGCCGGCGGCACTGTTCGGCTCGACGGTCACATATTCGGGCGGGGTCAGCACCACCCGTTCCAGACCTCCCAGATCGGCATCCT
>JBBSML010000057.1:0-6603 GCA_038233215.1 Candidatus Limnocylindria bacterium | reverse complement strand
TTGCTGGCGACCCCATCCCCTCCGAGAGCACGTGGACCGCCCGGCATCTGCCAGCCGCGCGGTCACTACGATAGACAGGACTTCAGCTCCAGACGATCGTGAGTGCTACGGCGGAGATGAAAGGCCGATGCCATAGACGGTATGGGTCGCGAGGTTCCGTAGCCGTGCAGCCCGCGGGTCTGGTGTCTTGGACGCTGCGATGCGATCGGCAGAGGCGATGCGCTCGTGGAAGAAGCGCCGCCGCGGGAAGTGGCCGATCCACCGACCCAACAGGGCGTAGTCGAGACCTCGGATGTCGAACGCGCGACGCGCGAACAGCGCCCAGGCATCCATCAATACGGCAGCTCCGATACCGATGAGCACACCCCGCGTGAGGAACTCCACACTGTCAATCATTCGAGCACACGGTGATGACGACCTTCCCCTGGGCACGCCCCTGCTCCAGGTAGCGGAGCGCATCGGCAACCTCAGCCAGCCGATAGGTCCTGTCGATGACGGGTGCCACCGTCCCGGCATCGATCATCCGGGTGAGTGTCGCGACGTCTTCCGGCTTCATCGGCTTCCACGACCAATCGATCCCCATCGTCCGGTTTCCGGCGAGGGAGATGACAGGTCCGAGGAAGGTGGACTCCAGCACCCGCACCGAGGAGCCACCGATCAGGACGTAGGTCCCGCCGGAGTTCAGGACGCGCCGATTGGCGAAGATCGAACGGTGGGCCGAGACGTCGAGGATCCGGTCGTACCGCTGCCCGGTCCGGGTGAAGTCCTCCTTGGCGTAGTCGATGACGTGGTCGGCGCCAAAGCCCTGGACGAAGGCCATCTTGGCGGTGCTGCAGACGCCGGTCACCTCGGCGCCGAGGGCCTTCGCGATCTGGACCGCGAAGGGACCGACACTTCCGGACGCGCCGTTGATCAGGACCTTGTGGCCCGGCTGGATCGACCGTCCACGGCTTAGTCCTTGCAGCGCCAGGATCGCGGACTGCGGCACGGTCGCCGCCTGCTCGAACGTCATGCCGGCGGGCTTGATGGCGAACGCCTTGTGCGACGCGCAGACGTACTCGGCGAACGCCCCGTAGCCGAACATGGTCATGTCCCCGAAGACCTCGTCCCCGACCTTCAGCTGGGTGACGTCCTTGCCGACGGCCTGGACCTCCCCTGCCACGTCGAGTCCCAGACCGCGGTTCTTCGGGACCCGAAGGCCGGTGGCCAGCCGGGCCATCGGCGGTCGCCCGTACATGTAGTCCAGATCGCCGGCGTTGAGGGATGCCGCGCGAACTCTGACGAGTACGTCTTCATCGCCCACCTGCGGCATGTCGACCTCGGCGAGCGTCAGGACATCCGGTGATCCGTAGCGGGCTCGGCGAACGGCTTTCATGCGATCGGGCCTCTCACTTGGAGTGAGCATTCGACGGACGACCGCTGGCGACAGTCGGTCTCAATGACTGCGTCCGATCCGGCCGAGGTGGGTGTCCTTGAACGAACTCGGGAACTTCAAGCCGTAGCCCATCATCCGATCCATCCCGCTGTGGGCGACGAGGATGGCTCCTGCCGCGGCCACCAACACGCTCCCGATTGCCAGGCCCACCCCGGCGACGACCACGCCGGTCGCCAGGTCGTGCGCAACGTTGTAGAGGATCGCGCCCAGGCGCGGACCGCGCAGGTAGCCGGCCATCGAGATGTCGGGCACGATCAGGAGCAGGAGGAACGCCCACCAGGGCAGGCCCAGGAACAGGAAGCCGGCGAGTCCCGCCGCCAGGGTCGCCGCACCTTCGGCCCGGAGCCAGGGTCGGATCCACGTCGGGTCGGCAATGGCGGTTGGGTTGGCTGTGGTAAGCAGATCGTGGGTCGGGATCGTCGTCGACTGGATCACGGTGATCGCTCCTTGGTGGTCGGGGCGGCGCTCGCCCCGTTGATGGCTGGTGTCTCGCGGCCCATGCGGCTACTGGTGCCCGCGACCGTCGTTCTCAACCCGCTAGTCCGTGGCGGCGGGCGAATGCCGCCGCCACGGAGGCAACAAGGTCCGAGTAAAGGGACACCTAGGCGGAGTAGCCCATCGGGGCCGAGGCCGCGATGACGGAAGGGAGATCCTTCGGGCGCGGAGACCTCACACCCTTCACGAGCAGGTAGCCCAGCATCCAGACTTCCGCGATGAGCGGCGCGATCACCAGGAGCGGGTGGGCCTGCTTGGCGATGTCGGGGACAAGGAACGCCACGAGCAGGTCGACGAGGTACGAGATGGTGGCGACGACAAGGACCACGCCCAGCGCCTTCGGAAACAGACCTGACCGGTAGGCGAGGTACCCGAGCGGAGCAAGCCAGAGGCCGAAGAAGACCTGCGCGGCGAGGACGCCGTAGTGCTCGATTTCGAGCAGGAGCAGGACCAGCGCGTTCGCCCCGGCGGCGCCAAAGGCGGCGACGTAGGTCGCGTCGGTCGCGACTCGCGACGCCGCAAACGCGAAGACGGCGCTGACCGAGATGATGCCGGCGGCGAGGACCACCGCGATCACCATCACGCGGGCCACGTTCTTCTGGACGTGGCTCAGCAGCAGATACAGAGCACCCGCCGTGAGGACAAAGAAGACCGCGTTAATGAGGTGGGCGACTACGGTCACGGGCACAAGGGCGGGGTTGGCAATGACGTTTCCAGCGGTGGCTGCTGCGTCGCCCGCAACGTACAGCGAAGCAGGCGCAACGCCTTGGGAGAAGCCGCCGAAGATGGCGACGAACAGGTAGAAGACGCCGGCGATCCGCGCGAGGCGCTTCAATGAATTTGTGGTGGCGGTTCCAACGACGGTCTGGATTGTGGTCGACATGTTCTCGCTCCTCTAGTCCGGTTGTCCGCAGATGCGGCAACTGAGTGGATGCCCCTAGGCTCGCCTCGATCTGTCGCCGCAAACACTCACACTGCCCCCACGGTTCACCCACGGATCGCCCCCGGGTAGCTGGAAGCTCGCGCCCCAGGATTGCGGCGCACGCGATCGCCGGAAAACACGCCCAGCCCCGTTCCTGCGTCGTACGATCGTCGGACCATGAAACGCGCGGAGCCGCCACCGTTTGCCGACCTGCTCCGAGGACTGCGGGAGACTGCTGGCCTCACGCAGGAGGAGCTGGCCGAGCGCGCCGGCCTGACAGGCAAGGGCATCAGCGCGCTCGAGCGCGGCGATCGTCGTCACCCGTATCCAGCCACCGTCCGAGCGATTGCTGACGCGCTGGAGCTCGACAACGCGGAGAGAGCGGCGCTCATCGCGGCAATCCCGTCGCGCTCCTCGCTTGCGGAAGGACGGTCGCGCGCCGAACCATCGATGGGCCCGTCGCCATGGCCACCGGAGACATCGCCCCTGGTAGGACGCGACGAGGAGTTGGACCTCCTCAAAGACCAGCTTCTGCTGGCAGAGGTCCGGCTAGTCACGATCGTCGGTCCCGGCGGCGTCGGAAAGACGCGCCTCGCAGCGGCAGTCAGCCGGGGCCTCGTCGGACATCCGGCGTTTCCTGACGGCGTTACGTTCGTCGATCTCTCGTCGGCGACGGTCCCTTCTGTGGTGGTGTCGATCCTTGCTCGCTCCCTCGGCCTGACCGAGGGAGCGGCGACGGCCTCACTCGACGGCCTCGAGGCGTTCATGGCGACGCGACGCTTGCTGCTCGTGCTCGACAATCTCGAGCAGGTCATCGCCGCTGCCCCAGACATCGGCCGGCTGATCGGCGCGGGCACCGGTGTGACCATCCTGGCCACGAGTCGGGAGCCACTCCGCCTGCGCTGGGAGCGAACGCTGCCGCTCATGCCGCTGGCGCTCCCGGATCCAAGGCACCTGCCCGACCCCGAGGACCTCGCGCTCGTCCCGGCGGTATCGCTTTTCGTCGAGCGCGCGCGGGCCAGCACACCGTCGTTCCGGCTGACCGCCGCGAACGCTGCGCCCGTCGCGGAACTCTGCGTCAGGCTCGATGGCCTCCCACTTGCGATCGAGCTCGTCGCCGCACGGGCGGCGCAGCTCGGACCGGGCCCGACCCTCGACCGCCTCGCGAATCGACTTCCTGTCTTAGGTCCGGGGAACCGCGATGCCCCGGCTCGGCACCAGTCGCTGCTGGCGACGCTCCAATGGAGCTACGACCTGCTCGACGAACGCGAGCAGTCCCTCTTCCGTCGATTGGCCGTGTTCGCCGGCGGTTGGACGTTGGCGGCGGCCGAGGCGATCGCGGGACCTGAGAGCGGGGACGTATTCGAGGCGCTCCTCTCCCTCGCCGACAAGAGCCTGGTCTTTGTCCAGGAGGGTGACGAGGAACCGCGGTTCCGAATGCTCGACACCGCCAGCACCCATGCATTGGAGCTGCTCGAGCGCAGCGGCGAACTCGCGGACGTCCGCCTCCTGCACGCCCGCCACTTCGCGGACCTGGCCGAGGCGGCGGCCGGCCTGATGCAGGGTGCCGAGCAGGCTCGGACCGCAGCTCGCCTCGAGCGGGAAGAGGACAACTTCCGACGGGCGCTCGAATGGGCGCGGACGACGGGCCTGCAGGATGCGCACGAAGAAGGTCTGCGCATTGTCGGCGCGCTCGCCTGGTACTGGTTCCTGCATGGCTACCCACCCGAGGCTCGCGAATGGTTCGAGGTACTCCTCGGTCCGGAATCGGAAGGGGATGAGGCTGGATCGACCGAGCGGATCGCCGTCCTGCGCGCCAAGGCACTCAACGCCGCCGGGTTTCGCGCAACCGATCAGGGTGAGTACGAGCTCGCGGCGAGATTCCATGAGCGCGCCCTCGAGACCTGGCGCCGGCTCCACGACATGCCTGGGCTCGTCATGGCGTTGCACGGCGTGGGCGACACCGCGCTCTGGCTCGGCAAAGCCGACGTCGCGGAACGCACCTACCGGGAGGGTCTCGAGCTTGCACGGACCGAAGGAACACCGACAGACGTCGCGCTGTTCGCCTTCCATCTCGGGCAACTGTCGTGGCTGGTGGACCGGATCGACGATGCCGAGCGATATGCCAACGACGCCTTGACGGTAGCCCGCGAGGCGGCGAACACGACCTGGCCGCCCTATGCCCTCTTCATCCTCGGCAGCGTGGCCCATGAGCGCGGCGACATCCCTCTGGCGGGCGAGCGCTATCGCGAGGCGATCGTCCTCGCGTGGGAGCATCGCGATCGGCTCGGCGTCCGGATGGCGCTGCCCGGTCTTGCAGCGTTGGCCGGCCCAGAGGGAGATCCGCTCCGCGCTGTCCGGCTCGCTGGCGCCGCGAGCGCACTCGAGGAGAACGCCGGCATCTGGGCCTTCCCGCCGATCCGCGAGCGCCACGAGCACTGGCTGGGTACCGCGCAGCGCGCGCTATCGGAGGACGCGCGAGCGGCGGCATGGGCGGAGGGTCGCCGGCTCTCGATCGACGAGATGGTCGCCTACGCCATTGAGCCCGCTGTCGCGGCGGGCGAGGCCGGCGTGGCGGGCCATGGTGATCGCCTTAGCCCACGTGAACGCGAAGTGCTGGACCTCCTCGCGCGTGGGGCCTCGAACCGCCGGATTGCCGAGGCGTTGTTCGTAACCGAGCACACCGCGAAGTACCACGTCAAGTCGCTGTTCAACAAGCTCGGCGCTGCGAACCGCGCGGAGGCCGTCTCGCGCGCCATCGCCCTCGGCCTGCTTGCGCCGCCGACGACGACGTGACCCTCGCTCAAGCTGGGAACTATCCGTTCTAACCCGGTAGAAACTACCCATTCGGGGAGGGCGCGCCGCCGGCTCGTGGTCCAGCATGGCCACCGAACACCTCACAGGCACGACGGACGTGCGCCGCGAGGGAGCAAGTGGAGGCGAACCCATGGCCCGAGTCGGCGACATCATTTGGGCGGTGACCCACACTATTCGCGACCCCTTCTCGGTCGACACCGCGAGACTCGCTGACACGGGTCGAACCGATGAGGGCGAGCTTCGCGAGGTCGACGCCTTCGACCTCAGTACTGCTGCGGTGGCATCGACATGGCGCTGTATGGCGTCGCGCTCCTCCCGACCGAGGCAACGGCGCGCACCGTCCAGCAGGCTGTTGACTACGACCCCGCGCCGCCCTGGGCGCGCGAGCGCATCGGCGGTCGCCGCAGCATCGCGCGTCCGGTGACGGGCGACGGACGAACCCCCGCACGGTCGCTGTCACCGCTGGCTGCCGGTGCCGAGGCGCCGCCCTTCGCACTGTCGGATGCGCCTTACTCGCGCTTGGCGCTCAACGACCTCCGCGGTCGCGACGTCGTTGTGGTCTTCTACGTCGCCGACTGGCACCCGGTCGCGACGGCGCAGCTTGCCCGCTACCAGGAGGTCCTCCCGGACCTCGGGCGGCGTAGGGCCGCCGTTGTCGGGATCTCCACCGATGCGAAGTGGTCGCACGAGTCCTTTGCGCGCGCACTCGGAATCACATTCCCGCTCCTCGCCGACGACTCGCCGCCCGGCGCCGTCGCGCGTTTGTACGGAGTCCACGTGCCGGAGACGGGGCGTAGCCGGCGCGCGCTGTTCGTGATCGGTGCTGACGGGATAGTCTCCTGGAGCGCCGTGTTCCCAGATGCCCTCGATCCGGGCTTGGATGGTGTGCTCTCAGCATTGGACCGCCTCGGCACGGAACGGGCCGGGGCATCAA
>JBBSML010000056.1:0-7430 GCA_038233215.1 Candidatus Limnocylindria bacterium | reverse complement strand
CGGCGCATTGGCAGGTCGGCTGATCGCCCATCTCACGTACCGGGTGATCGATCGCGGCTGGCTGGCGAATCCCTTCGATGCCTTCATCGCGATCGGCGCCATCTTCGCGGTGTACGGGGCTACGGAGCTGGTCGGTGGGTATGGATTCCTGGCCGTGTTCGCGGCGGGGGTTGCGTTCCGGCGCTACGAGCACGGGCACGAGGTCAATCAACGGCTTCACGATGTGACGCTCGTGGTGGAGAAGCTCGGCGAGCTGACTGTCCTGCTCCTGCTCGGCAGCGTGCTGCCCATCGGCGGCGTGCTCGAGGTCGGCTGGGCCGTCTTCGTAGTCGCCTTCGGACTCATCTTTCTCGTCCGTCCACTCGCCGTTCTGATCGCTCTGCTGCCGAGCGGACTCGTGCTCCGACAGCGCCTCTTCATCGCCTGGTTCGGTATCCGCGGGATCGGCTCGATCTACTACCTCGGCTTCGCGTTTGCAGCCCTCACGCCCGCTGACGCCCGTCCCATCTTCAGTGTCGTCGCGGTGGCCATTCTCGTGTCGGTCGCGCTCCATGGTCTGTCGAGCGGACCGCTCACCCGGCGGCTCATGGCAGCCGAGGGGCGACCAGAGGGCGCGAGCGACTAGGTCAGATCCAGCACCATCCGTCGGGCGGCACGCCCTGGCTCGAGGAGTCATCGGGCAGGGATTGCATCGGTGCTCCCGCGCGGTCGCAGTCGCTGAACAGCATCCGCAGGCGCCAACCCTCCGGATCGAGCGGCAGCGCGGTCAGCACCGGAACATACAAGGCGAGGCTGACGGCGATGAGCAACCCGTACGTCACGACCGCGACCCGGCCGACGGTACGCTGCCACGCTCGGGCCGCAAGCACGCCGAGCGCCAGTGCCAAGAACGGGACGGTCGGGAGGAAGTACCACAGGAAGGTCTGGCTGCGGCCGCCGGACAGGATGAGCCAGGGCAGGTACGTTGCCGCTGCGGCAGCCACGATGACCGGTTCAGGCCGATCCCACGCCCACCGCGCGCGCCACCAGGTGATTCCGAGCACCCCCAGCGCCACGAGCCCCGGCCACCAGAAGACGGGATTTCCGAGAGCCAGGATCTCGCGATACGTCCCGCCCTCATCGCTGAACCAGTATGCCACCGGCCGGCGGAGGAGTGGCCATGACCACGGTGGTGACTGATACGGGTGGTCGCCGCCGAGCGTGGTGTGGAATTCGAGCATCGCGTTCTGGTGGTCCCAGATGCCCCGCCAGACCGACCCCGTTTCCCAGGGCAGCGCCAGGATGACGCCCGGCATGCGCCCGGTGTAACTCGCGACATAGACCACGAGCGGCACGACTCCGAGCAGCACGACCGTTGGAACAGCTTCACGGCGGAACGCGGCCGCGAAGCTGTTCCACCTTCCGGCGCCCGTGCCGCTGCGACGGCGTTCGACGATCTCCCACGCAATGACAAGGCCGATGACGGCGGGCGCGACGTATGCCCCGGACCACTTGGTCGCCACCGCCGCACCCAGGCAGATGCCGGCCAGCAGGCGCCACGGGCGCCCGAGGCTGATCTGCCGCCACAACGCGGCGTGCGCTTGCTGACGCACCCTGTCGCGGTCGAGGACGATGAAGGTGACGGCGCCGATGACGAACAGCGTGATGAAGGCATCGAGCATGGCGACGCGCGACTGCACGAGGTGCAGAAAGTCGGTCGCCAGCAGGCCGGAGCCGGCGGTCGCTCCCACCGTCGCGCCTCTTCCGACGACGTGGCCGCGCAGCAGCCGCCAAGCCAACAGAAAGACGAGGCCGACGCTGAGCGTTCCGGCGACCGCGACGGCGACGCGCCATCCAAACGGGTCATACCCGAAGGTGGCGATGCCACTGCCGATCAGCCACTTTCCCAGCGGTGGATGCGACCGGCTGGCGAGCTCGGTGATACCGCAGATGCTTTCCGTACCCGCGACATACCAGCACGCATCTCGCGCGTAGAAGATCTCGTCGAAGACCAGCTCGATCGGCCGCCCCAGGCTCACCAGTCGCATGAATGCGGCGCCGAGGGTCACGAGCGCGAGCATCGCAGTATCCAGGCGGGTCCATGTGTGCGAGCGGTGTAGGGGCAGTCGGTCGGTGATGCGAATTCCCTCCCAGGTCCGTAAGGGCGTCAGGATATGCGACGCCTTTTTGCGTTCGTATGCTAGACAACGGTTGGCTTCTGCCATTTGGCAGGGGCCACGCACAGAGGGAGGTTGAATCTATGGGACTCGCTCGGCTCGTGGCACTCGTGTTCGGAGCCATCTTCGTTCTGGTCGGTATCATTGGCTTCATTCCGGCCATCAGCCCGACGGTTGATTCGGTCCAGGGGATGGAGGTTGCGGACGCGGCAGTCCTCGGGCTCGTCCCGGTGAACGCCGTCGCAAACATCGTGCACATCCTGCTCGGTGCTGTGCTCCTGTACGCATACACGAGCACCTCGATGGCGATCATGGTCCTGCGCGCGTTCGGCGTCGCGTATCTACTGCTCGGCATCATCGGCCTACTGGCTCCCGAAGGTTTCGGGATCATGCCCCTTGGCGGCGCCGAGATGATCATCCACTTTCTGACCGCGATCGTGTTCCTGGTCGTGGGCTTCATGATGCCCGTTGAAGACGTGGACGCTCGCAGAACCACCTGACCCTCTTTGCGTGGTTCACCGAAAGAGCCCGGCCCCTGCGGTCGGGCTCTCTTGCTGGTCAGTCGTAGGGTCGGGACTCCATGGAGGTATGCCTGCTGCCGGCGATCTCCTCGTCACACGAGAGGGTGTTCATCAGGGCTGGATTCTCGTACCAGACCAGGTGACGCCAGTGGTCGGACACACTCCTGAGCCGGTCCCGCGAGAAGGCGTCATTGGGCTGGATCCAGGCATTCTGCGCCGGGAGTCCGTGGCCAGGCACGAACTGGAAGCCGACCTCGCGTCCCGCACACAGCGTGACCACGGTGTACGCACCCTCCCAGGATCGCTCGATTCGGTTGACGCTCCAGCCGGGGAGGCGCTCGTTCACCTCGCGCAGCACCGACTCGCGGCCGCCGTCGGGAGGTGACGGGATCGGGACGCTGAGACTGAGGGCGAACACGCCGGCCAGTGCCAGAAATGACGCGCCTGTGCGCAATCGGGGGTGGCGAGGAAGGAACATGGACCTTTCGGCGTCGTCGTCGCGGCCGTGGAGACAATGCGGCAGCTTAGAGCGACTCAACTTGGAGACTGAGTTGCGATGCAGGATTCGTACCGGCCTCTGCTAGACTCGGGCGAACGTCGCGCCACCGATAGTGGGGCCCGAGCCAGAGGCGGACCGATGAACTACGAGCTCTACATGTCCGAGGCAATCGCGGAGGCAAGGCGGGGCGCCGAAGAGGGCGAGGCCCCGGTTGGCGCCGTGGCCGTCATCGACGACGCGATGATCGCGCGCGACCATCAACGAGTCGCTCGGGGGGAGGATCCGACGGCCCACGCCGTGCTCCTCACCATCCAGGCGGCCGCCGGCAAGCTCGGCAGGCGGCGCCTGGCAGAAGCGACCATCTTCACCACCCATGAGCCGTGCGCCATGTGCGTTGGGGCGTTGATCGAAGCACGGGTTCGCGCGCTCGTCTTCGCCCTGCCCGATGCGGAGCGCGGCGCCGCTGGTGGCGCAATCAACCTTGCACGCGACACCGCCATGCCTCATCAGCTCTCCGTCGTCTCTGGCGTGCGCGAGAGCGAGGCTCGGCGCCTGGCTCCGGCCTCCGCATCGGTCTGATCCGCAGCTTCGCCCGCGCGGGGGGAGTGCGCTAGACTCGCACCGGCGTGGAGAGGTGTCCGAGTGGCTTAAGGTGCCGCTCTCGAAAAGCGGTGTGCGAATAGCACCGAGGGTTCGAATCCCTCCCTCTCCGCCACGTCGAACCTGTGGAGAGGTCGCCTAGAGGCCTATGGCGCGGCACTGGAAATGCCGTTCGGGGCAACCCGTCGAGGGTTCGAATCCCTCCCTCTCCGCCATCCCTTGATTGACCGATGCACCCACCTGACCTACCATCGCGGCCGGTCGTGCTAGGCGGGGAACTAGCGGTGCCCTGTATCCGCAAACCGCTATAGCGGAGCTGAACTCCCGGTCGAGGGCAGCACCGTTCGCCCACCACCACCGCGTCCGACGTTGAGAGTCGGGTCCCGCGCAGCGGAGGTCCGTGAACCCCGTCAGGTCCGGAAGGAAGCAGCGGTAAGCGATCGCCTCCGGGTGCCGCGGGAGAACCTGGCTGGAGCCGGACGCGTGGGTGAGTGCGAGCTGGTGCTGATCGACGCCGGGTGCACGACCTTTCATCAACCCCGCCGAATCGGTGTACGGTAGGGCGCGTCATGCCCTCAGCCTCAGCCATCTCCACCGTGCCCGACATGCCCCTCGCCACAGCCCAGCGCGCCCTCTATCGACGGTTCCGCGCCCAGCGGTTCGCCGAGGTGGTCGGTCAGGACCCCATCGTGACAACCCTGCGCCGAGCCGTGACGGGGGACCGGCTTGCCCATGCCTACCTCTTCGTCGGCCCGCGCGGCACCGGCAAGACCTCGACAGCGCGGATCCTCGCCAAGGCGATCAACTGCACGGCCCTGAGTGATGACGGTGAACCCTGTGACGCATGCAGCGCCTGCGTCTCGATTCGTGAGGGCCGTGCGCTCGACGTGATCGAGATCGATGCTGCCAGCCACGGACTGGTGGAGGACGCCCGCGACCTCGTCATGCGCGCGCTCACCGCACCATCGGAGCTGCGTCGCCGGGTCTACATCATCGACGAAGTGCACATGCTGAGCACGCACGCCTTCAATGCGCTGCTCAAGCTCATCGAGGAGCCACCGGACCACGTGGTCTTCATCCTGGCCACGACCGACACGCACAAGGTGCCGCCCACCATCATCAGCCGCACCCAGCGCCACGACTTCCGGCGCATGACCGACGCGACCATCGTCGGCAAGCTGGTCCGCATCTGTGCCGCCGAAAATGCCGTGGCGAACGAGGATGCGCTCGCTCTCATCGCGCGCCTGGCCGATGGCGGCATGCGCGACGCGGAGTCGCTCCTCGACCAGGTGCTGGCATTTGCCACCGCGGGGCTGACCGCCGCCGATGTCCGCGAGGCGGTGGGCCTTGCGGACGATGCCGCCATCTCGTCGCTAATCGATGCCTACGTGGCGGCCGATGCGCCCACCGCTCTCGACCGGGTCACCGCGCTGGCCGACGCGGGGCGCGACATGGCACAGGTCGCAGCCCAGGCCGAGGGGGAGGCGCGCCGCCGGTTGCTCGCGGCGGCATCGGAACCCGCAGCCGCCCGGCGTCTTGCCACCATCCTGCGCACAGTGGCCGAGGCGGCAGGCGCCGGAGCGCGAGAGGGTCGAGCCAGACTGATGCTCGAGCTGTTGAGCGTTGAGGCCGCGGGGGATGGATTCCCGCAGGCGGTTGCCGCGGCTCCGATCCGAGATGCAGACCGCTCGCTCCGCCGTGCCCCGGAGCCCGAACGGACCGCCGCCGGGCCGACACCGACGCCCGCATCCGCGCCTCCTTCTCAGCGCCCGACGGCCGAAATTCCCGTGGCCTCCACCGCAGCACCCGCATCGGCTGGAATGCCATCCGTCTCCAGCGTCGGAGATCTGCGAGCGCGCTGGGCGGACGTGATCGCCCACGCGACGCCGGTCATCAAGCCATTGCTCAGCGAGTGTCGGCCCATCGCACGCGACGGCGCGCGTCTGACGCTCGCCTTCCCGGAGGGCCGCGAATTCATGCGCTCGCGTATCGCCCAACGTGCTGGCGCCATCGAGGCGCTGTTGACCGACATGTTCGGCGGTTCCTTCGCAATCGAGTGTGTCGCCAGTAATCTCGAGCTCGAGGCACTGACCGTCCAGGAGGCGATCGGCGCCGGGGCCGACGACCTCGAAGCGCAGGCGCTTCTCGAGGGTGTGCTCAAGATCACCGGCGGAGAGCTTGTCGACGCACCCGAGGTGCGCTGACAGTCGGGCGCGCAGCCACCCATTCCAACTCACCCGAACGAGGATCAGCCTCCGTGAACATCGGCCAGATCGCCAAGATGGCGCAACAGATGCAGACCCAGATGGCTCAGGCGCAGCAGGAGCTCGCCGAAACCACGCTCGAGGCCACCGCGGGCGGTGGTGCTGTTCGGGTGGTCATCACCGGAGCCCAGGAGGTGCAGAGCATCGAGATCGACCCCTCGGCCGTTGACGCCTCCGAGGTTGAGATGCTGCAGGACCTGGTCGTGACCGCGATCAACGAGGCGATCAACCGCAGCAAGGAGCTGGAAAGGGAACGCATGGGTTCCATTGCCGGCGGCATGGGTATGCCCGGAATGCCGGGACTGCCGGGGTTCGGCTAGCACCGCATGGCGGGGCTCATCGCGCCGGTCGCCCGACTCATCGACGAATTCAGCAAGCTTCCCGGAATCGGGACAAAGACCGCTCAGCGCCTCACGTACCACGTTCTTCGCACGTCGACCGATGATGCGCGGTCGCTGGCGGCCGCGCTCGTCTCGATCAAGGAGGACGTGGCGTATTGCAGCGTCTGCTGCAATATCACGGATGTTGGAGTTGATCCATGCTCCATCTGCGCCGATTCGCGTCGCGAGGCCGGCCGCATCTGCGTGGTGGAGGAACCGCTCGACGTCCTGGCCATCGAGCGAACCGGCGAGTTTCGTGGTCGCTATCACGTGCTCCACGGAGCGATCAGCCCCATCGACGGCATCGGTCCGGAACGCCTGCGGACGCGAGAGCTCTTCGCGCGCGCGGCCGAGGGCGGCATCGAGGAGGTCATCCTGGCCACCAACCCGAACCTCGAGGGAGAGGCGACCGCCATGTACCTCGCCGACCTGCTGCACGCGCACGTGCCCAGCGTCACGCGCATCGCGCGGGGGCTGCCTGTCGGCGGTGACCTCGAGTACGCAGATGACGTCACCCTGATCCGGTCCCTCCAGGGCCGCCGTGCGATGGAACGCTGATCCGAGCCCCACGCTTGCTTGACGGCCCGGGACGCCTGATCTATAGTCCATCTTCGCGTCGGCGGAAGCCGGCCTGATGAATCATGAACGGCGACCCAACGGGCCGTGCAGCATGCTCCATCGCGAGTTCGCCCCAACAGGAGTACTCGAATCGAACGAAGCCGAGAGATCGGCAACGTGGCTTACCAGCTGAAGAGTGACAGGAATCCACACGAGTCAGCGGGACAACGTCGAACTCTTAACCGGTGGAGCAGCCCTCGGGCAAGACCACTGGTTTCGTTTTGTACGGAGAGTTTGATCCTGGCTCAGGACAAACGCTGGCGGGGTGCATGAGACATGCAAGTCGAACGAGGTGCCATCGGGCTTGCTCGATGGTTACCTAGTGGCGGACGGCTGAGTAACGCGTAGGTGACCTACCCGGAAGTGGGGAATAACTGCCCGAAAGGGTGGCT
>JBBSML010000055.1:0-8570 GCA_038233215.1 Candidatus Limnocylindria bacterium | reverse complement strand
GCAGCGACCCGAGCTCGATCTCAGCCGGGTGGCCATCCGAGGCTGGTCGTTCGGCGGTCTCCTCGCCGCGCTCGCCGTCCTGTGCCGACCCGACGTGTTCCACGCGGCGGTTGCCGGGGCACCCGTGACCGACCAGCGCCTCTACGACACGCACTACACCGAGCGCTACCTCGGCGACCCCACCGCCGACCACGAGGCGTACGAGCGCAGCTCGCCCTTGACCTATGCGGCCACGCTGGAGCGGCCGCTGATGCTCATCCACGGTCTCGCCGACGACAACGTGGTCGCCGCACACACGCTGCGCATGTCCTCGGCACTGCTCGCCGCCGGACGGGCGCACACGGTGCTGCCGCTGTCGGGCGTCACCCACATGACGCCGCAGGAGGAGGTCGCGGAGAACCTCCTGCTCCTGCAGGTCGAGTTTCTCCACGCCGCCTTGGCCTGAGCCATCGCGGCCCAAACCTGACCCCGCGCCGCGTGGTACGCGACACGGCCGGGTCCTGCGAGGGTCCTATCGCGAGGTGTCCTCGCCCGTCACGCCTCGGCCTGGCCCTCGGCGACGATGACCTCAGCACCCTCGTGCGCGTGCACGACGTCACGCTCCTCGGCGAAGTGGCAAGCGCTGGGGTGCGGCGACCCCTCGCGGACGACGAGGGCCGGCTCCTCCTCCGCGCAGATGTCCTGCGCCTTCCAGCAGCGGGTGCGAAACCGGCAGCCCGACGGCGGGTTGGCCGGGCTCGGCACGTCGCCCTGCAGGATGATCTGGTCGCGCATGCCGCGCACGGACGGGTCCGGCACCGGCACCGCGGAGAGCAGCGCCTGGGTGTAGGGATGCGTCGGTCGCTCGTAGATCTCGTCCTCGGTGCCGATCTCGACGATCTTGCCGAGGTACATGACCGCGACGCGGTCGGCGATGTGGCGCACCACCGACAGGTCGTGGGCGATGAACAGGTACGACAGGTTGAACTCGTTCTGCAGGTCCTCGAGCAGGTTCATGACCTGCGCCTGCACCGACACGTCCAGCGCTGACACCGGCTCGTCACAGACGATGATCTCCGGCCGGAGCGCCAGCCCTCGCGCGATGCCGATGCGCTGCCGCTGACCGCCCGAGAACTGGTGCGGGTAGCGGTTGATGAAGCCAGGGTTCAGACCGACAACCTCGAGCAGTTCCTGGACCCGCCGGCGCCGGTCGCCCTTCGGAGCCACGTCCGGGTGGATCTCGAACGGCTCGCCGACGATGTCGCCAACCGTCATGCGCGGGTTCAACGACGTGTACGGGTCCTGCAGCACGATCTGGATTTGACGCCGCAGCCGACGCAGGCTCTTCCCATGCAGCTGGAAGATGTCTTCGCCGTTATAGAACGCCGAGCCGGCTGTCGGCCGCTCGAGCACCATCATCAGCTTGGCGAGCGTGGACTTCCCACAGCCGGACTCTCCGACGAGCCCGAGCGTCTCGCCGCGGTGCAGTTGGAGGTCAACCCCGTCGACCGCCTGCACTTGGCCGATCTTCTTCTTGAAGACGATGCCCTGCGTAATGGGGAAGTATTTCACCAAGCCCTTGACGTCGAGGATCACGTCACTGGTGGGCATCGAGCACATCCTGCCAGAAGTGGCACCGGCTGTGCCGGCCCATCGCGACCGTCAACAACTCCGGCTCCTCCGTCGTGCAGATCGACTGCGCCCACGAGCAGCGCGGATGGAACGTACACCCGGCCGGTATTTGCGACAGGATCGGCGGCTGGCCCGGGATCGTCGCCAGCGCCGTGCCCTTCTGGTCGACGCGCGGGATGCTCGCCAGCAGACCTTCGGTGTACGGGTGGGCGGGGCGCGCGTAGATCTCGTGTACGTCGGCCTCCTCCACGATCCGGCCGGCGTACATGACCTTGATCTTGTCGGCCACGTCGGCCACCACCCCAAGGTCGTGCGTGATGAGGATGAGGCCCATCGACATGTCTTGCTGGAGTTCCTTGAGCAAGCGCATGATCTGCGCCTGCACGGTGACGTCCAGAGCCGTGGTCGGCTCGTCAGCAATGAGGATGTCGGGCTCGAGCGAGATCCCCATCGCGATCATCACCCGCTGACGCATGCCGCCGGAGAACTGGTGCGGGTAGTCCTTGACCCGGTCCTTCGCGGACGGGATCCGGACCTTGTCCATGAGCTCGACGGCCCGGAGCCGGGAATCCTTCTTGCTCATGCCGAGGTGGACCTGGAACATCTCCCCGATCTGGTCTCCGACCGTGAACACCGGGTTCAGTGCGGACAAGGCGTCCTGGAAGACCATCGCGATCCGGCGACCGCGGATGCGGCGCCGCTGGTCCTCGGGCATCGCAAGGAGGTCCTCGCCGCGGAAGCGGACCTCGCCCTGGGTGATAAAGCCCGGCGGGCTGTCCAGAATACCCATGATCGCCTGGGCACTCACGGACTTGCCGGACCCGGACTCGCCGAGGATCGCCAGTGTCTCCCGCGCTGCCAGCGTGTAGGAGATGCCGTTCACGGCGTTCACGGTTCGGTCGCGCAGCCGGAACTCGACGCTCAGGTTGTCGACCTCGAGCAGCGGACCGGCGTACTCGTCTGCGCGCTGCTCTCGCGCGGTGCGGTCGGTGGTCGTCGTCATCATCACCGCAGCTTCGGGTCGAAGGCGTCCCGCACGGCGTCACCGAGGACGATGAACGCGAGCACGGTCATGCTGAGGAACAGCGAGGGGAACAGCAGGATGTGCGGGTGCTGATAGAACCTTTCCTGCGACTGGCTGATCGAGAGTCCCCACGAGTTCGTCGGTGCCTGCAGCCCGACACCCAGGAACGTCAGGGCCGCCTCGGCCCCGATGATGCCGCCGACTCCGATCGTCACCAGGACGAGCAGCGGGGTGATCGCGTTCGGGAGGATGTGCCGGAAGAGGATCCGCCCGTTGGTCGCGCCTAGTGCGCGCGCCGCCTGAACGTAGTCCATGTCCTTCGCCGAGATGACCGACGAGCGCATGATCCGGGTCAGACCCGCCCAGCCGAACACGATCAGCACGCCCGCCACGATGAGCGGGGTCCGGTCGGGGAACGCGGACAGGATCACGATCGCCCCGACGAGGAACGGGAAGCCGAGCATGACGTCGGTGAACCGCGACAGGATTGCGTCGATGCCGCCGCCGAAGAACCCCGCCAACGAGCCGACGAGGGTGGCGATGATGCCGACCCCGGCGGTCACGGTCAGGCCGATGATGATGGACGGGCGGGCACCCCAGATCACCGCGCCGTAGACGTCGCAACCGAGCACGTCGGTGCCGAAGATCGCGCCCTGCTGCGGTGGTAGCAATGACCGCGACAGGCTGCACTGACCCATGATCGGTTGCTGGCCGGCGAAGAGCTGCGGGAAAGCGGCGATCACCAGCATCAACGCCACGACCAGGCCGGCGACGATGAACAGCGGGTTGTGCCGCAGCTCGCGCCACGCGTCGGACGTGAGCGTCGCCTGCTTCTCGTCCGGCTCTCCCTTTGCCGTCGTGTCGGCGGCGTCCGCGGCGGCGACCACCGGCGAGCCGCCGTCGGGCGCCGACTCGAAGTTCGGAGCCCGGTCCCGATCCCGGTCCCGGCCCTCGGTCATGCGGGGTCCTCGGTCATGCGGGATCCTCCGTGGTCACAGGGTGCGCCGTCAGCTGATGGATGCGCCGTCGAACGGTGTTCTCAGTCGTAGCGGATTCTCGGGTCCAGCACGCCGTAGAGCACGTCGACGATGAGGTTGGCGAGGATGAAGATGAGCACGAGGGCAACCGAGATGCCGACGACGACGGTGTTCTCCTGAGCCCCGATGGCCCGGAACAGCGCCTGGCCGACCCCGGGCAGGTTGAAGATGCCTTCGGTGATGATGGCCCCGCTGATCAGCGAACCGATGTCGATGCCGAGCAGCGTGACGACCGGGATCAACGAGTTGCGGAAGGCGTGCCGGCCGATCACCCTCTTGCGGGGAAGACCCTTCGCAATGGCGGTTCGGACGTAGTCGGCACGGAGGTTCTCGACCAGGCTCGTCCGCGTCAGCCTGGTCAGGGAGGCGAGCCCGAGTGCGGCGAGGATCATCGCCGGAAGTATGTAGGCGTACGGCCAGCCCTCGCGGATGCTCGAGACCGGGAAGATCCCGAGCTCCAAGCCGAGTGTGAGCTGGGACACGAAGCCGAGCACGAATGACGGGATCGAGATGATCAGCGTCGTGACGATGAGCACGAGGTTGTCGAAGTATCCCCCGCGGCGCAGGCCGGCGAGGATGCCGGCGAGGATGCCGACGATGATCTCGAACGCGAACGCGGTCAGCCCCAGCTTGATCGACACCGGCGCGGCTTGCAGGATGATGTCGAGGACCGGACGGTCGCGGAAGTTCACCCCGAGGTCGCCGACGACGACGCCCTTCATGTACTCGTAGTACTGGATGAGCAGCGGGTCGTTGAGGTGGTACTTCTCCCGGATCGTGTTGATGACCGCCGCGCCGGGGCTCTTGTCACCGAAGAGCGCCCGGATCGGGTCACCGGGAAGCATGAAGACACCAGCGAAGATGATAAACGTCGTCCCGAAGAACACGGGAATGACCTGTAGCAGGCGACGAATGACGTAGCGTCCCATCGCTCCTCCTGGTGCCAGACGTAGGAGTGAAAGCTGCCGCCGCGAGGATCGCGGCGGCAGCCCTTGGTACCTCGGGCGCCAAAGGACCGGCGCCCCCTAGGGGTACGCGAACGCGCCCCCGGCCGCGTTCGCCCCGGGGGGAGTGGTGGTGTTGCGTGGGGTGGGGGGGTTCCCGGGGGGGCGGGCGCGGCGGGGCGGCCCGATCCATCTATGAAAGCGAGGGAGGGCGTGTCAATGTGGTGGCAAGGTCGTTTCTTCGAAGACTTCGTCCTCGGCGTATTCGTCATACTCGTCGTAGTCAACGGTTACGCCGTCGCCTTCAGTGGGCCCCGGGCCATTCCACGACCGCCCGCTGTCGCGGCCACCCTGGCGCCAAGGCGAAGAGTCGTCACTCTCGCGAGCAGTCCGCGCATGCTGGTCGGAGGCAGGAGCGTCGATCTGAGCCAGCGTGGCCATGATCCGCTCGCGCAGCTCGTCGCCTTTCTTACCGAGATCGGCGGCGAGGACGGCGGCGCGCTGGAGGTGTCCAACAGCTTCTCGCGTGGCGTCATCTTCCTCCTCGCTGACGAGGAGAACGCCAAGGTTCAGGCGCATCACGGTTTCGCCGTAGCCATCTTGGGTTCCTTCGAGGGCTTGAATCGCTTTACGATAGGTGCCAGCGGCCGCGCTGGTGGCACCGGCGAGGTCCTGCGTGGTGGCCAGATGCTGGAGAACTTGACCACGCAAGCGTGGCTCACCCAGCGCCTCTGCCGTGGCGAGGGCACGGCCAAGGAGGTCCAGGGCGGCATGCTGGTCGTTGCGGCGTTGGGCTGCACGGGCCAGACGGCGGTAGAGTCGGATCGCGGCCGGGCGGTCGCCGCTGCTATTCGCCAAGCTCAGTGCTTGCTCATAATACGCCGTGGCCTGGGCAGGCTGCCCCGTGTCGCCAGCGAGACCCGCGAGGGCGGTGAGCGCGGCAATCTGATCGGCCGCGCGACCAAGGGAGCGATTGAGTTCCAGCGCCCGGTTCAAGCTTTCACGAGCGCGAGTGGATTCCCGTCGCCCAGCGTAGATTTGGCCCAAGAGCGGGAGGAGGCTCGCTTCAAGTTCTTGATCACCGAGCGATTGAGCAAGGTCTATCGCTTGTTGAGCGGCGCGGGCGGCATCGCTTTGCTCACCGAACGCCCACAACGTCTGCGCAATGCTACCGAGCCATTGCGCCTCGTGCCGTTCTTGCCCCGACTCCTGGGCAAGATCAAGTGCGCGCATCAGATAATCCATAGCGTCGGTGGCTCGCCGTTGGGCGGTGGCAACAGCACCAAGACCGCCGAGGGCGCGCTGTTCTATTTCCTGGTCGCCAACGGCAACGCCGAGAGCCCGGCCGCGCTCGAACGCCTCGTCGGCTGGGTCGAGCCGGCCGAGCGAAAGCTCGGTCGCGCCAAGGTCAATCGCGTAGTTGGCGGCTACCGAGCGGTTGCCGAGGCGCTCTTCCAGACCAAGCATGTCCCGCTCCAGCTCAGCGACAACTCGGAGGCGTCCGAGATGGCGTTCGACATCAACCAGGGCGGCGACGCACCGGCTTTCGCGGGAGAGATCGCCTGTTTCGCGCGCCAGCTCCAATCCGTCGTAAAGCTCCTCGGCGGCCTCCTCATACTTGCCGGATTCGACCAGCCCACGGGCAACGCCGACGATGATTTCGCTTTCCAAAGCGACATCGCCGGTCCGCTCGGCGGCGGCCTGGGCCTGCCGCTGGAGCGCCACGCGAGTTTCGACGTTGGTCGTGGGCATTAGCTCGATTTGACGAACCAGCGCCTCGGCCAGACCCCGGTGGTATTCCAGCCGTTGGGCGGATTGGCCGGCCCGGCGATAGAGTGCTTGGGCACTCATGGAATCACCCTCGCGCCGCTGAAGATCCGCCAGCGCGATCGCCGAGTCTACTTCGGCGGTACTGTCGCCCGTTTCGGGTCCGAGATCGAGTTGTTGTTGAAGCAAGAGCCGGGCGCGCTCAAAATCGCCGGTCTCGAATGCTCGCTGGCCAAGGCGCCCCAACGCCACCCGGCCGCCCCGGATATAGCTCGCTCGTTGGGCAGCGGTATAGGCGTCGCGAAGGAGCTTTTCACGTTCCCGGCTAGGGTCGTCGGTCGGCAGGAGAGCATCGAGCCGGAGCGCCGCATCGACCATCTGCCGGTCAAAGCCCTTGGCATGGGCGGCGGCGTGAGACAGGCGGGCCAGGGTGATCGAAAATTCCCGGTCCGATTGCGCTCTCTCGGCGATCATGGTGTCGAGCGTGCGGAAGTCGGTGTCGGACAGAGCATCCAGCACCGACGCCTGGCGAACCTCGTTCAGGGCACCGGCTAGGGCGCGGCGGCGGCCGACCACTTCGCGAGCAAATTGGACCAGAATGTTGGAACCGCCGTCACTGCCGCGGCCACCGAGGCGAGACCAGAGAGAACTCACCAGGACTCCTCCTCGTTGAGAATCTGGCGCAACATGTCGAGGGTGATGTTGCCGCCCGAGAGGACGATCCCGACCTTCTTGGCCGCCAGGTCATGTCGCATCTGGTACGCGGCCGCCAATGCCGCCGCGCCAGCACCTTCCGCGACCAAACCGGTCGTCTCGACCAGCGTGACGATCGCCCGCCGCATGTCCTGGTCACTGACCAGGCGGATGTCATCGACCAGGTCCCAGATTATTTGCGCCGGCAGCTCGAAAGCGACACGGGTCGCGACGCCCTCGGCAAAGGTATTGGCGTGGTCGAGCGTCAGCAACTCACGACGCCGCCACGAGTCATGGACCGCGGGCGCGCCGCTCGCCTGGACCCCGATGACGTGTAAGGATGGGTTGAGCGCTTTGCCCACGATACAGGCGCCACTGAGACCGCTGCCACCGCCGGCCGGGACGATCAGAACGTCGAGATCGGGGACAGCTTCCATAATCTCCAACGTGTACGTTGCGACGCCGGCGATCAGCCGCGGCTCGTTCGCCGGGTGGACGTAGTAGGCGCCGGCGGCGGCGGCGTGCGCCACCGCAGCATCGCAGCAGGCGGCAAAGTCGGCGCCGGCAGAAATCACCCCGGCGCCCAGGCGTTTCATTGCGGCGACCTTCTTCTCGTTCGCGCCCTCGGGCACGTAGATGGTCGCCTTGGTGTTGAAAACACCGGCCGCGTAGGCGATGGACTGACCGTGATTTCCGGTCGATGCGGTCATCACGCCGCGAGCGCGTTCCTCCTTGGAGAGCTGGCTGAGCAGGTTGATCCCACCGCGCACCTTGAAGGCGCCAATGGGCTGCAAGTTTTCGCACTTGACGTAGAGGTCGAGACCGAGCCGTTCCGACAACGCGGCTGGCCGCAACAGTGGCGTCGGCGCGAGATAACGCCCGACGACATCACGCGCGGTCTCGATCTCTCCCATCGTCGGGATTGCATAGGTTTCTACCGCTGGAACGACCATGCGCTCCTCTCCTGAACCGGCTGGCAATAGTACTCATCGTCTTCACGTCGCGAGTGGGAGCGGGAGCACGGGCGCACGTAGGCAGCCAAGCTACGCGCGATCCGCTGGTTCCGCCAGTTTACCACCATGCCCGGGTGTCACCGCGTGATTACGGCTAACGCTGTAAGGTACCCGCGGCGGATTACCTCTACTGTCCCGTAGTTCGTGAGCTTGGCCGTGCTTTTCAGGTTCAGATCATCGTCTCATCAAGAGAAACGCTGAGTCAGTCCGCCGAGCTTGTATCAGGCATGGTCTGGCGCTGTGGATCGAGGGCCTGATCAATCTGACTCCGCTCCAAACCGCTCTCCTCATAGGCGATCTCGCGCACCGTTTGGCCGGTCGCATAGGCTTTCTTTGCTATCGCCGCCGCTCGCTCGTATCCGATAAGAGGGTTCAGCGCCGTCGCCATGCTAATCGAGCGTTCGATGTAACTTTCGCAGCGTTCAACATTCGCTTCTGTGCCCGCTAGGCACTTGTCAACGAATACCCGGCTGGCACTGCT
>JBBSML010000054.1:0-8609 GCA_038233215.1 Candidatus Limnocylindria bacterium | reverse complement strand
CGTACGCGACGATCGGTGTCGCGATCAGCGGAACGAGTACCGACATCGTTCGCCCGAAACCATCGAGTTCCAGACGAAGCTGGATCACCGGGCTCCACGCCCAGCCGAAGCTGGGCTCTGACGTGGCTGCCGCGATGGCGATCGCCAGGGTCAGCAGCAACGTACCCACTGCCGCCACACCGACAAGGCGAGGTCGGTCGCCCAGCAACAGGAGGACTCCCGCGCCCGCCACGGGCAGGAGCGGCAGGATAAGGACGATCACCCCTTCAACCGTCGAAGCTTCTCGGTGATATCGGCGCGTCGAGCACGATAGACGTTGGTGATGAGTGCGAAGCCGAGGGCCATCTCGACCGCCATGACGGTCATGAACACGATTGCCAGCATCTGGCCCTGCGGATTGCCGCCCGCGGTGTATGCCCAGAAGGCGACGAGCGCCAGGATCCCGCCGTTGATCATGAGTTCGAGGCCCATCATCAGCATGACGAAGGACTGCTGGCTGAGCGCACCGTACACGCCGATGCCGAACAGCGCCGCGGCCACCAGGAGGATGGTCTCCAGGCTCATGTCGACTCCAGATCCTGCTCGAGGGACGGCTCGGTCGAGCCCTCCTCGGCCTCGCCATAGCGCCCTCGTCGGCTGGCCAGCACCACGGCGCCGATCATGGTCGACAGCAGTGCCACGCCCGCCGTCTGGAACACGAGCATTGAGTCGCCCAGCAGTTCCTCGCCGAGCTGGGCGGTCGCCTCCTCGGGAGCTGGGTTGGGGTGGTCCGGGAAGTCGACGAGCAGAACCGGCGCGGCGAGCACGGCGAAGGACAGCAACCCCGCAGCTACCGCCACGCGGTGCTGGTGGACCATCCACATCGGGTTCAGCCCGGCCGGATTCATCATGTACATGACCATGACGATGGCCATGATCAACATCTCGCCGGCCATCATCAGGATGAGGACCATCCCCACGAACTCGGCGCCGAGCAGGACGAGAATCCCGCCCACCGCGGCGAAGGAGGCAAGCAGATAGAAGGCGGCCCGAACCATCGAGTCCGTCCTGAAGACGCGGTAGCCGGTGACGACCGCACCGGCGGCGAATAGCCAGAAGATGGCATCCAGCAGGAGCTCACCGCTCACAGCAGCACCGCGGCCGAGACGAAGATGTTGACCAGCGCGAGCGGGATGAGGATCACCCACGCCGTCACCACGAACCGCTGGATGCGGATGCGAGGCAGCAGGTGGCCGGCCGCGAGGAGGAGGGCGAGCAGGGCGACCGTCTTGACCACCACCCAGGCCGGGCCTGGCAACCATGGCCCCCACCAGCCTCCGAGGAAGCCTGCGGCCCCCATCGCAGCGACCGCCAAGAGCATCGCCGCGCGCGCCGCCGTCCAGAGCAGCCGCGCCACACCCGAGTCCTCTACCGACGTGCCGCCGGCCAGATCGCTCGCGTCGGGTAGGTTCAGCGGGCCCCAGAAGCTCACGGCCAGCCCGACCACCAGGTAGAGCGGCAACCCCAGCGGCTGACGAACCACGTTCCACAGCGATTCCTGCGCGTTCACGATATCGACGATCGACAGGGATTCCGCCGGCAGGGCCGTCGCGAGCATGGCAAGCAGGAACGGGATCTGGAACGAGAGTGCCTGCGCTCCGAAGCGATACGCCCCGTGCATCGCCAGCGCCGAGTTCGACGACCAGCCATGCAGGAAGACCGCAATCATGACGAAGACGATCGCGGCGGAAAAGACCACGAAACCGGTGCTGGGATCGGTCGCGACCGTATCAGGGCCAATGGGCACCGTCGCCAGCGCAACGGCGGCCAAGCCGGTCAACAGCGCTGGCGCCAGTGCCCATGCCGGCGCATCGGGACGCTCCGTGACCCGTCGCCGTTGCACCAGCAGGAGGGCGGCCGAGCGCAGCGGACCGATCGCGGAGTCGCCGAGGGTCCAGCGCCCGCCACCGATCAACGTGGCCATCGAGCGATCCATCACTGCGATGAGATACACGCCGGTCACCATTACGAGACCGATAGTCATCAGCGCCAGCGGCGGTGACGCGTAGTCCCTCATGCCGCGTCCGCCCGAGCCGAGGGAATGGCCGCGACCCCCGCCTCCTCCGGATCGAGGTCGAGGCTCACCAGGGCCGTGACGGCATCGCCCCATTCGAGGCCAGCGAGCAGGTCTGGGATCACGGGTTGGAGGCGCTGGAACGGCGCATCATGTGCCTGCAGGCGGCCACGGGGCGACTCGACGACGCCGGTTTGTTCAGTCCGCCGGTCTCCCGCCCGACGCGCCAGCTCCAGCGATTGCGACGCCTCGGCCAGACGCAGGCGCCAGCGTTCGGCGGCGTCGCTGGCGTGCCCCAGGATCGGCTCGAATCCGAGCGCCAGGTACGCCGGATCCGTGCTTCGGGCGTCCTCACGCAAACCGGCGGCGCGTGACACTGGTCCCAGTCCGAGGCCGGGGAGTAGCTCGGGCGCCAATCGGCCGACCCCTGCGCCGGACCACTGTGGCACGCGGAGCAGGCGCACGCGCCGGATGAGGGCGGTGACCGAGGTGGCATCGTCAGGCGTCACCGTTGCCGCCAAGCGCAGCACGCGCATGGCGAGCGCCGGGAGGCCCTGGGTCACAAGAGCGTTCGACACCCAGCGCAAATGCTCTCGGGCGCGCGCGAGCTCGATCTCCGCCACCGGTGCCGGATGGGACAGCGCGCGCAGAAACGGCCCGGCGAGGAAGCTGGACTCGTGGCCGATGAAGGGGCTGTCAGTGACACGACCTTCGATCACCACGTCCCCGGCCATGACCACCTCGAGGGTCACCCCAACCGGAAATCGCGGAAAGAACGGCCCGACTGATAGCGGGAGCACATCCAGTCGAAGTCCGTCGCGGTCGGGAGCAAGCTCCGCCATCGGGCGACCGTACGGCGTTCCGCCGGTCATCCCGCTGCCGCCCTGTCCGTACGGGCCGATCCCTCGCCATGGGTTTGGATCGGCGTTCGGCTGTATCGGTTGTTCGGATGGGACAGCCCCGCTCAGCAGCGCGCGGAATACGTGGGCGATAGCGTCTGCTGCGTCAGCGCTCGGACCGATTGGGGGCGCGCTGGGCGTTGTTGGTAGCTCTCCCTGATCAGCGCCGAGCGGCCAGTGGATCGTGCCGCGCGGCGATGGCATCGCGTCATGCACCGCCGTCAGCGCCGGGTTCAGACTCGGCGGTACAGACCCTGCGACGAGAAGGATTGTGGCGGCAGCCGGCGTGTCCACCAGCTCAACCGTGGGCGACTGGCTCAACCTGCCGACCGCTTCGCGTGCGCCGCCACCGGCTACCGCAAAGACCGGCACTGCCGCAGTCTCCGCGAAGTGTGAGAAGGCGCTCCTCAAGCCCACTCGAAGGCCCGCTCGCGCCAGGCGTAGAGGATGCCGAGGAGCAGGATCATGATGAACATGCCCATCTCCCCCATGGCGATCGCTCCCTCGCGGATAAAGACGACGGCCCACGGATACATGTAGACCATCTCCATGTCGAACGCCACGAAAACGAGCGCCATCACGTAGTAACGGGCGTGGTATCGACTCCAGGCATGGACAACTGGGGGCTGACCGCCGATGAACGGGACCGACTCAGGCGCGCTCCGCGAGCGTTTGTCGCGGCCCGTTATCCAGAGGCCGAGGACGACGAGCAGCGAGCCGACGAAGACGGCAAGGGTGACGCCCAGGGGACCCAGCGGGCTCACCGTACGGGCTGATTGGTGAGGCTAGAGGTAGTCCGCGGGCGACTCCGTAAAGCTATCGGCGCAGTCCTGGCTACAGAAGTAGTACGTCGTGCCCTCGTGCTCGACGCTGGTCACCGCATCGGCTGGCGAAATCTTCATGTGGCAGACAGGGTCGCTCACCAGTTGGTCGTCCACGTTGCTCTCCTAGTAGTTGCTTGTCCGGTGCAGGGTAAGGGCATGCGCATTGTGCACGGTCACTCCGACATGCGCGGACCGCGGCGAGGCGGACACTCTACGGCACATCCGCGTCGGGCCACTTCCGTTGGCGCTGTACCTCGGTACGCCGTCCGTCCGATCCATCAGAGACGAACTTCCATCTCTTATCAGGTGCCCAATGGGATGGGCTGCCGTTCGGTTCGCAGCCGAAGGAGCACACGTCGCGCGAGGGAGTAGATCACCAACGTAACGACGAAGATCATCCCCTGCACTGGAGGCTGCACACTGAAATAGGCCGCCAAGGCGACAACGCCGATGACAAGAGCCGCGGCGGACTCGAGCAGCTGCGCGGGGATGCGGCGCGCACAGACCCGCCGATCCGACGACCACACGCCCCATCGAGACCTCGTGTATCGGCCGGCGCAACAGCCCGTGAAAAAGCATCCCAAGCGACCGATTGCCACGCCGAACATCAAAGCCGGCGCGCCGGCGTCGAGGAACAATCCGACGGGGAGTTCGAGCAAGAGCATTCCGGCCAACGCGCTGATGGGCATCACAACGAGGAACCCGTCGACGGCGAATCCCTCGCCCGGTGACTTGCGCCACGTCTGCGGGTGAAGGGCGATGTAGCGCGCCTTAGCCCCGACCAGTCCTGCCAGCGAAGACAGGACATTCACCGCCACTGGTGCACCGAATGCCACGCCTTGTCCCGCAAGGAGTGCGGAGTGGAGCGCAACGCCGACGATCAAGCCGAGCGCGATCAGGCCGGACCAGCTTCCGGGAATTACCGTCGGCGGGCTGACCAACCGCGCCAGCGGACCCCAGCGCGTCGCCACTGGCTCAAAGGAACCCGAAGAGAGTGTCCAGCGACGCCAGGACCACGCCGCGCGTGGCAAGGTGTGGCCGCGGGCCTGCCGGCTGGTTCCGTTCAGGCGCCGACCGGTCTTAGGGTTGGCTGTCACCAGCTCTGCTGTGACCGTCCAGTCGCCGGCTTTGAGTCCGTATGCCCGGGTTGTCACCGATACCGGGCCGCTGCCAGGCACAATTCCACGGATCAGCTCATCTTGGACGAAGGCGTCTCGCCCTGCGGACGGTCCGTCGAGCGCGGTCGGATGTCCGCGGAACCGCACGGTCGCCTCGTACGGTTCGCCCTCGTCACCCGGGTTGAACCAGTGGGTGACGGTCAGCGCCTCGGGCTCAACGCTGTCGCCGTCCGTCCGATCTTCCTGGCTCCTGGGACCGTCCGGCTCCGGGCTTGAGATGGGCCGCTTCCCGCCACGTGAACTCGACGACGCCGGCCGCCGACGCACCGTGGCCCTTGCTCTCACTCTTCCCACGAGACGTCATCCCTCGATAATCAAATAACTGCTACAGCAGTGTAGTGGTTCCACATGCGGGGTAGAGAATCGCCGGGTGGACCGACCGGTGCGTTCCGCGTGTCTCAGCCGTAGTCATCTGGCCGCATCGCCCGCCCTGCGTAGTCCCCAGAGCTCACGGAGCCTTGAGCCACCGGTGCGGCCCGCCTCCAGGCCATTCGCGAGCCCTCGCAGCAGCTCGATAATGAGCTCACCCATGACGCGATCGGCGGCTCCGGCTGAATCTTTCGAGGAAACGTCCCGAGTTCGACAGAGCAGGTTCGCTCCCTGTCATCGTTGCGGCCGCGAGCGGGACACGCCGCTCTACCAGCGGACGCACGGCCAGACGAACTGCCGCATGTGCCATCAGCGTGAGGCGTCGCAGAAGATCATTGCCGAGCTCGCTCGCTCCAGACAGCGGCGCGACCAGCTGGAGGCGAGCTGACTTCAACGCCAGTGACGCCGTCGACTACCTCGCACCCGCTCGGTTCGCGCTCGCGCCTCCGAGCCGTCCGATGACGGCAGAGCTTCGCCTCGCCGAACGTGAAGCAGGATGCCGAGCCCGAGCCCAGCCGCGAGCAAGATGTCCCCAAGCGCTCGGAGCGGCAGGGTTCGAGACGATCAATGCATCTTCGCGATCGAGAAAGCCGATCTGGGCAAGAGCTCCGAAGAACTCGGCCCAGTCGACGTCTCCGTCGCCGATCCGCCGGTGCTGATGCACGCGGACCGCGTTGCCCGGCGGGTTCGTGATGTAGCGCAGGCCGTGCGAGCGCGTGTGGTCGAGGGTGTCGGCGGAGTACGCGGCACCCAGCCGCGCTCCGGCAGCGCTCATGATCCCGCGCGCGTCGTTTCCGTAGTGGAACGTATGGGAAGCCACGTACACCAGGCCAACGCAATCACGCACGCGTTCTCGGTCCCGCGTCCACGGACTGGAGGTCCGCAACTCGGGTTCAGGGCGCCGCAACGGCTTCCCGGTCAGCCGCTGGACGTTGGGCGCGCACCTCGCAAAGCGGCTCACCCTGAGCCACGTCGGGAAGGGGCGCACCAGGTTCGGCGGGCCATCGAGCCGGATGTCGCCGTGACGGACCGCGTCGGCGAAGTCGGCACGACTGAGCCAGTAGATCTTTGGCTGCACCGTGAACTCGAAGCGCACCGTCACAGGCGCTCGTGGCAGCCGATCGATCCGCAGCAACACGTGGACGGTCTGCATGAGGATGGCCGGGTCGCAATCCTCCTGGCGCAGTTCGATCCAGTGCAAGGTAGTCCAGCGGGGTCAGCTCAGGCCTGGGCATCGCGACGCGCGCATACGGCGCCGTCCGCAAACCTGCGCCGACCCGGAGCGTCGAGGGTCAAGACGGCGCGCTCCCGCGTCGGTCGATCGCGCTTCGCAGCGCCGCTTCGATCCAGGCCGGCTCGGGCAATCCGCGCAACCCCTCACTCGTCCGGTACAGGCGACAACGTGGTGTGTAGTCGCCCGGGTCGACGAAGCCGGGATCGATGTCCACACCGTCCACGCGGATGGTCGGCGAACCCGGGAACCGGTGGCTGGCTGCCACGGTCGGGTCGGTCGCGTCGATGATGCGCACGACAGCCCCTAGAGCGTGGATGGGCACAAGCTCAATGAGCATCTGGCGGGCAGCAGCATGGTTCGGGCAGTCCTCGAACCACAAGAGCTCGATCGATGGCCTATGAGCCGCGCTGAGGGAGGCCGCCGTCACGGGGCCCCTCGTCGCAGCATCACGATCGGGCCGTCCAGGAACGCGATCCACTGCTCCGGGAGCGCAAGCCGGATCGATGGCGTCCCCCGGCTGAACAGGGCCTCCGGGCCACAGCTCCGGATTCGAGCGGCGCAGTACGTCGAGCAGCCGTCGGTCCGCGTAGACGGGCACGCCCTCGATGGGATTCAGCTCGACGTAGCCGGGACCGGGTGCCGCCTTCCGCCACGAGATGGAGAAGTCACCGACAACGACGCCACAGCGCCCCGACGCGAAGTAGCCGATCACGAGCACGCGTTCAGCCCGGGGCTTCGGTGGAGTCGCCGCCGACGGCCGGCGGTGACTCGCTCGAGTCGGGAGAGGTCCCCGCACCGGGGGACGCACATGCCGCCGCCACGAGCGCAATCGTCACGAGGAGAGCGATGGTCCGCAAGCGCAGCATGGGATCCAGCGTACGGACGCCACATGAAGCCGCTGTGACGCGGCTTACGCTCAGGCCGACGTATCGTCGTGGCGATGACATACGTCGATCGCTTGGTGTCCGAGGGCGTCCGATACTACTTCGAGGCGAGCTACCGGCTGTTGACCGGGTCGCCCGAGGGTCGCCGGTTCTTGCATCTTGCCGCGCCGCTCCCGGGCGTCGTCGTGCACGGCTACACGACGGCGGACGACCTGAGCGCCCTGGTCCGTTCCCTCGACCCCGGCGAGTCCGGTCGGCTGATCGACCTCGGGTGCGGTGTCGGCGGGATCGCGCTCGAGGTCAACCGGCGCACCGGAGCTTTCGTGACCGGCGTCGATCTTTCGGCGCGGGCGATCGCGACCGCCACCGCCCGGACAGTGGCGGTCGGAGCGCAGGCGCGGGTCGCGTTCAGCCGCGGTTCCATCGTTCGTCCGCCTCGGGTCGGCGCGATCGATGCCTACGCGCTGGACTCCCTGATGTTCGTGCCGGTGGACGCAAACGTCCTCCTCGGCATCCGTGGCGCGCTGGATGGACGAGGGCGGCTGTTCGCCACCGTCCTCGCCTTCGGCTCATCGCCGCGCGATCCTGTCAAGGCGGTCGCCGCGGAACTCGGGATCGCCACCATCGGGAGCGAAGACGTGACCGACGGTCTCGTACGGCGCAGTGAACATCGGCGCCGTGTCGCCGGTCACCTCCTCCGTCGAGGGCCGCAAACGGTTCGCGGCCAGCTGGCGATGGCGCTGATCGTTGTGGAGGAGTCGGTCGTGCAGCGACTCGTGCGAGCCGGGCGACTCCGACGATGGCGCACCGTGGTCGACCTGCGCGGCCCGGACTGACGCTCGAGGGTCATCACCCGGCGCGGCGCCGCCCCAGCCAGATGGCGAGCCCGAAGCCGATTCCGACCACGATGCCGACCAGCCATTCGCGTCGAGCGACGCTCCGACGCCGGCGATCGCCGCGCCGGCGGTGACGGCCACGACGAGACCGCCCGCGATGTGGGCCCAGAGCGATGGCCACGGGACCGGCGCATCCGGCCCGTACGCGCGACGAACCCAGACTGCGGCGAGGATCGGCGCCGCCGGCATGAAGTGGAAGATCAGGCCGGTCGCGACGGAGAGCGCGAACCACAGGGCGCCCGCCCCGAGCGCCGCTGCCGCCGTGACGACCG
>JBBSML010000053.1:0-8868 GCA_038233215.1 Candidatus Limnocylindria bacterium | reverse complement strand
GGCTCGCCACCCGAGCGGAGGCGCAGGTCTGCCGGAGGATCTGGAAAGCCGATCGCCGCTGCCAAGGCGCTCTCCGCTCGGGACGAGGCGTGGGATCGATCTGATCCCGACCCAGTCTGTACCGATGAGCGCTGCCAGGCGGCGCCGAGGAAGGTCGCCTCGACCGCGGCGACGAGGCCCGGATGCGCGTCGCTGATGACGAGCCGGACCCCGACGAGCCCCCGAGCGGTCAGCGAACGGAGGAACGGCAGCCAGTGCGCGCCCTCGTCGCCGCCGGCGGCGGCGACCTCGACCCCGAGCACCGAGCGCTCGCCGGCCGCGCTGATCCCGATCGCGATGAGGGTCGCCATCGACACGACCCGGCCACCCTCACGGACCTTGTGGTAGAGGGCATCGAGCGAGACATAGGGATAGCCGGCCGGGTCGAGCAGGCGCGAGCGGAAGGCGTCGACTTCGGTGTCGAGCCCGGCGCAGATCCGGGACACCTCGCTCTTGGACAGGTTGGTCACGCCCAGCGCGACCACGAGCTCCTCGACCCGGCGCGTGCTGACGCCGCCGACGTATGCCTCCTGGACGACCGACAGCAGCGCCCGTTCGGCGCGCCGGCGCGGCTCGAGCAGGCTCGGGAAGTAGGTCCCGTCGCGGAGCTTGGGGATCTGCAGGTCGATCGTCCCGACCCGCGTATCCCAGCGCCGCTCGCGGTAGCCGTTGCGCTGGGTCAGTCGGCGGTCCGGTGCACGTTCGCCATGGTCGGCCCCGATCTGGGCGCTCACCTCGGCGTCCATCACCAGCTGGCTCAGCATCGTCAAGCCCTCACGCAGGAAGTCGAGGTCGCCGTCACCGGCGGCCTTGCGCAGCAGTTCCAGGGCGGCCATCCTGTCATCGGCCATCGGGTTCACCTCTTTCGACGTCGGTTCCTAACTCCAACGTCGTGAGAATGACTCGGTGGCCGACTGCTTCGTCGGCCGCTCCGCTGTTACACCAACTCTAGGGACACCAACATCGAGTACCTACCCAATGGGCGATGCAGGCGTCACGCCGCCGTGCCCGCTACCGTCGCATGCGAGGAGAGCAGCATGCCGTGTTCTCGCCCGCCCACCCTGACTCCCCAGCTATCCGGCTGGTCACGCCGGGTCTACCACCACATGCTGCGCATGCAACGGGTACCACGGTACCCATCGCCCTCCGTGGGTTGAGCGTGCGTAATCCTCGCCACTGCCAGGCGCGAGCGGTGCAACGTGCCCGCTGAACCCCGCCGTTACGCCAGGGCCGGCGAAGCACGCGCCTGCCGCCTGTTCCAACTGTCAGGGCGTGCCGAGGAGGCCGAGGATGCGGGTGACCTCTACATTGATGGGAGGCTGAAGGAAGGGGTAGTGCGGCCCGTTGACGTCGACCTCATTCGGGCTTGACGAGCGGGCCAGGACTGCCTCGATCCCCTTCTGCCCGATCGACACCATGAGGTCGCGCGGTGCTGCGGGCGGCGCGTCGAACTGCAGCGCCCGGAGATAGGTCATGGGAACTCTCGGAAGCGTGGCGAGGGCAGCCCGCGCCTCATCGTGGATCGAGTACCGGAACACCTCGCCGCCGTTGGCGTACGGGTCGGAAGGTTGACTCGAGGGAACAAGCCCGCGCTGCGCAAGCATCGCGTCGATGTCGGCGTCGGAGGGCAGGCTGGCGTCGATGAACACGATCCCCGCAACGTCAGTCGGGTGGGCGCCGGCGTAGATCAGGCCGACGAGGCCCCCAAAGGAACCGGCCACGAGCAGGTAGGGCGGCTCGATGTGGGCCGCCGCAAGGAGGTTCGCGAGATCCGTCGCGGCTTCGGTGCCGGTCAGCTCGCCTGCTACCTTGTCACTCGAACCCATGTTGGCGCGATCGTACGTACACACGCGGGTCCGCTTCGAGAATGCATCGCGCAACGGGTAGCCGTGGCTTCGGTCGCCACCGATCCCGTGGAGGAAGACGATGGTCGGGGATCCACTGCCGACGCATTCGAGGAACAGCGAGTGACCTCCGACGTCAAACGATCCGGCGACGGCGACGCCACTCGGGGAGACGGACGGGATGGCAGTGGCCGCGGGGACCGGGCTGGTTTTTGCGACGATCGAGGTCGCCGGCGATCTCGCCTCGTCGGCCGAGCCCGGCACAGGGCTCGTGGGGATCGCCCCGGCAGGCGCCGCGTGGCAGGCCGCCAGGGTCGCGGCCATGATCGCAGCGATCGCCATGGACAGACCGAGCCGCGCTCGCCCCGATTCGGATCGCTGCGCCATCGCCTTCCTCCCTGTGCTCCTACGCCCTGCATGATGGGCCGGAACCGGTGGGGCGGATATAGCGATCGACCGTGACTAGCCTTTATGCGGACCGAGTGGCGCATCCCCGGGCGTGGCGATCGGCGTCAGTTCCTTCAGCTCCACGAACATCACGTGGGTCTCCGTCTGCCCGATGTTCTCGCCTGAATGCTCCTGGGCCCCGAGCCAGCGCGCCAGGCCGGGCTGTAGCTCGACCTCTGCCGCGCGACCCGCGCTGACCAACCGGCGTTGGAAGCCGCTGAGCGTGATCATCACGCTGTCGGGATGTGCGTGTGGCGTGGTCCGCTCGCCGGGTTGGTCCTCGTACTCGAGCACCCGGACGCGGTCGTTCTCGAACACCACCCGGTAAAGGTCTGGGTTGGTGATGACGGGGTCGTTATCCATGGCCGCAGGTTAGCATCCGGGGTTAAGCGCGCCTCGCCGTGCCAGCGACATGGCCGTTAGGGTCGCCCCGCGCTACATCCCGTTCGAGCGGCGGGTGATCGCGCTCGACACGTTCAGCAAGGGCATGGAGTTCGTCCGCAAGGGAGCCGCTCGCGATATCGACGGCCCGATCGTCCGGGCGGCGCCGGAGATGTTCGCCGACCTCGATGGCGGCTCGGTCGTGACGCTTCGGCATACGGCGACGCCATGACGTCGGCGGTTCGAGTTTCCTCTCCTTGGCCGCCCGGAAGGGCAGAGGCGGTCCTTGGCGGGACGATCGCTGAAGGTGCCTACGCTCAGCGCAGCTCCGCCGGCGCCGTCTCCAACGGCGCTTGGTTCCGCGACGCGCCCGCCTGGTCGCGACGGTCGGATCGGTGCTTGAGGATACCGGCGGGTCCCGTATGCTGCTCGGCTAGGAGGTGGGATTCACATGTCGCAATTGGCACAACTCCATCAGTGGCACCTCGGGAGTCACGCGGCAGATAGGTTCGCCGATCACTCGGCCGGCAGCAGCGGCATTGCAATCAGCGCCGTGTGTACGACGTGCGGGTTGGCTCGGGTTCAAGTGATCGACTCGCTGGGAGAGCAACATATTGACTTGCGCGGCGAATGTCCGGGGACACCCGTAGACCCAGGTCAGCCTCAAGGAGAGTGGCCGAAGGTCGCCGCACTGAGGGACGACGGTTCGTGAGCAAGTGGTCCGCCCGACTGGTCTAGAGGGTCGGGAAGGTGCGTCGGGACAGCGGCGCCTTCGGAGCGTAGCCCGAGGGGACGACTAGATGCGATGGGTCACGGCATGGGTGCTTGCCGCTGCTCTCTCCGCGTGTTCACTCGTGGCAACTCGGGGTCCGGATCCCGGCCCCATGACCCATCGGGAGATCTGGTGGGAGAACCACACCCGGTCCACGACAAGTTCACCATTGATGAGTCCTTCCCCGAGGAATTGTGCGGCATCGAGGTCATGACCAATCTCGAGATCACGGGCAACGTCCTGATCTTCGACGATCGAGTCGTCGACGTCTCGAGAGTCGAGGTTACGTGGACGAATGACGACGGCGACTGGCTGCACAACTCGGTGTCGGGCGCAGTCTTCATCGAAGAGCGGCTCGAAGGCGACATTTTGACCATCACAAACCGTCATGCTGGTGTTCACTTGCTCTGATCTCAGCTGCCGGCCAAGAGCCAGTGTTCGATCGCGGCACGGTCACGTTCGTGATCACCATCGACCTCAACGATCTTGAGAACGAAACCTCCGTGCTCACCGCAGGTCGCTCTGTGGTCGAACTTGACGCCGAGGGCGAGCTCACCTCGGTGACGAACATGGGCTTCGAGCAGGACCTCTGCGTTGCGCTCGCGGGATAGGCCGCTCTATCGGCATTGACGCATCGGTCCTGGATCCGCCGGGAAGCCGTTCCTTACCCCGCCCGACTGGTCTAGACGGTCGGATCGGTGCGTGAGGATAACCGGCGGCTTCCGTGCGTGGTTTACTTCATACACGGCTGCAAGGACGGGTGATCGCCCCCGCGGTTCACGCTCAACACGATCCTCACCCGAGCGGCTCGGCCAGTGCGACGATGATGCCCTCGGGGCCGCGGACGTAACAGAGCCGGTATTGGTCCTCGTACGGCACCACCTCGCCAGGAGCTCCGCGCCGTGGGTACGCAGGCGGGCGAGCACGGCGTCGATGTCGTCGACAGCGAACATGATGCGACGGATGCCAAGCGTGTTTACCGGCGCGTCTTCTGGCTCGGCCCTGGCCGCCGGGGGCGTGTGAAACTTGTCCAGCTCGATCCGCCCGTGGCCGTCCGGGGTCCGCATCATGGCGATGTCGCTTCTGACGCCGTCGAGCCCGACGATGCGGTCGACCCACTGTCCCTCGACGTCGCCTCGCCCTCAAGCTCCATGGCCATGTGCGGCCCTGGCCAGGTACCAGCGCGGGTGGCAGCTCGCTACGCCTCGGCGGCCGCCACCTCGCCGGTCTCGACATCGCCCGCGGGCTCGAACACGAGGGCCATGACCCCGGAATCGAACACGTGCGCGGGCTGCGCCGGGCGGAAGGCCACCGGCACCGTGCCCGTATCGAAGAGGCGTTTGCCGGTGCCGAGCGCGATCGGATACATCCACAGGTTCAGACGATCCACGAGCCCCTCGGGAAGGAGGCTCCGCAGCAGTTCGCCGCTGCCCCAGGTGTGCACCTCGTCGAACTCGTCGCGCAGCCGCCCGACGGCCGCGGCATCCTGCAGCACCGTGGTACCCGACCAGCTTGGATTCTCGAGCGTTCGCGAGACCACGTACTTCGGAATGGCGGCGAACTTCGCCGCCACCGGCTCCTCGGCTGGCTGGAACGGCCAGTAGGCGGCGAAGATGTCGTACGTGCGGCGGCCGAGCAGCAGCGCGTCGGTGCGTTCGATGCTCGACATGATCGAGGCGCCGATCGCGTCGTCCGTAAACGGCGCCTGCCAACCGCCGAACGCGAAGCCGCCCGCGCGGTCTTCCTCGCGGCCGCCGGGTGCCTGATAGACCCCGTCGAGGGTGAGGAACAGGTCCGCTGCAATGATGCCCATGCCGGTCTCCTTCCGCCGGCGCGGAACGGATGCCTCACGCCGAGGCTGCATCATCGGACGGATGGGCGACGGCGTCCAGAGGCATACGAGCTGGCTCGAGAGGCTGGACCTCCGGCGACGAGGGGGCGCAAGAGCCAGTCGTTGACCCGATCGGCGCCTTGCGGACGCTAGGCCGATGCGAGTCATCGGCGCCTGTGTGCTCGTGCTTGCTGGGTGCGGCCCCAGTTTGTCGACGCCCGCCGAGGTCCCCGTCGGCGGGGTCCGCGCGCCCATCATCCGCGAGAACCTGGTCGCGGCACGGACGGAATGCCGGGAGGGCTACTTGAGCCGGGCTGGCTGCCCGACGGGTTTGTACTCGTCAACGCTGACTACATGGGGGCAGCCAATGAGATCCAATCAGTCGATCTGAACTATAACGGCGTGACGCATTACCTCCACATCTGGCAGAGCCACGCAACTCCGGATCAGCTGGGCGAGATCGATCCACTGCCCAAGGGCGAGCCCATCGAGGGCACGGAATATCGAACGCCAATCCGCTTCCCGCGGCTCAGGTAGGACGACCAGGGGTGATCGAGTTTCAGTTCGCGCCTCGAGGATGGTCGCACTGTCACCGTCGACAGCGACCTCGACGAAGACACCATGGGGCGTGTGCTCGAGTCGCTGTATCTGCAAGACGGATGACGGTGCGGGCTACATGCCAAGGCGCCTGGGACTAACTTGACAGTGGCGTAAGCGGTAGTGGCTGTCCCTTTCTCCAGCCGTAAGCCTCCCGTGGTAAGTCGCCAGTAAGCGACTGCCGCTAGAGTCCCAATCGAAGCCGCCGTGAATCCCGGCAAGTAGTCCGCCGACTGTTCTTGACGGTCGGGAAGGGCGGCGGCCGGTCGACTTGGTGTCGGCGTGTGCCTGCTCTCGGAGGTCCACGGCGAGGGTCAAATCGCGGGTTCGTAGTCCAGCAGCACGCTGCCCGAGTCGAACGTACGCGTACCGGTCAGCCGAAGCGAAAGGGGCTCCTGCACGGACCCGAAGATCGCCTTGCCTTGGCCGAGCACGGTCGGCGTGACGAGCAACCGGTAGCGATCGACGAGCCCGGCCGCGCTGAGCGTCGCGAGCAGATCCGCGCCGCAGCCGAGCATGAGGTCGGGCCCATCGGTCGCCTTGAGCGCCCGGATCGCCTCGACGACGTCGCCCGCCAGTAGCGTGGCATTCGACCGGAGCTCCGGATGCCCGCGCGACATCACGAACTTGGGCGTGTCGCGCCAGTACCGCGCGAACTCGGCCTCGACCTTGGGTGTGGCGGGGTCGTCGAGGTCGAGTTCGTCCCAGTAGGACATCAGGTCGTACATGACCCGGCCCACGACCTCGCCGCCGGAGTCGCGGAGCAGGTCATTCGCGAATCGATGTTCGTCCTCGGGCGGGTCGTAGTGGCCGAGTCCGCCGTCCGGATCCGAGTACAAGCCGTCGGTCGTGAGGATGATGTAGAACTCGAGTCGTCGCATCGGTCGAGCCTACCGCGTCGGGCCCGGGGGCGCCGGCGTTCGAAGCGCGCGAAGGTCGAGCTGGTCGTCGTGATGGAATTGCTGGGATTTCTGGTGATCTTCACCTGCATGATCCTGATGCGGTTCGGCCTTTGAATAGCTGTGGCCGGAGGCGGCAGCCGCTACGTGTGTCAGCGATGTAATACGCCGCGCCGTCCGGTTCTCCGCATGCCCGGCCAGGCCGCCGTCGGGGTGTAGGGTGGGCTGCGCACAGTTCCGAACTTTGAGGCATCTGCATGGCATCCAGTTCACGCCGCCGATAGCCTATTTTGGCGCCCGGTTCTGTTTGAGAGAGAGACGACGCATGGAAGTCACCCGAGCCGAAGCCGTGGCCGCCTTGCTCGCCCAGGCCGAGGAGGCTCACGGCGCGTATGAGACGATCGAGTTGAACGGCGTCTATGACCAGGACTGGCCCACGTGGTATGCCGGGTACTTGGTCGAACATGGTCTCGGCGACCTCCTGGGGCACGCGGTCACCGCCGACCGGGTCGGCGAGTTCATCGCAAGCACGTACGCCGAGTTCGACGCGGCCGATCTGAAGCCCGGTGAACCGTGGCCGGCCTACATCGGCAGCCGGATGGTGGCGGGGCTTTAAGGCGGCGCTTGCGCCGAGGATGAGTGCGAGGTCGCCATTCCCGTCACGGAGCCCACCGTCGAGCAGCCTGAAGATCTCGACGGATTGGCTCGGCGGCGCCATGTCGGCATCCGCGACGACGACAAGGGCCCGATCAGGACGAATGCGGAAATTCTGGCCCGACGCGACCTTCCCACCGAGGCGTTCTTGGCCGCCGCGGAGGCAGACAAGCCCTTGCCCGATCTGCGCGGCTAACTGTGCTCGGCCGAGTCCGAGCTGCGCTGGCGAACCGTGAAAATGGATTGCCTGTCCGCGGCGCAGGCGACGGCAGTTCCAGCTGCGCCGCTCCTGCGGTGCCGGCCACCGCAGGGACCGATTACGACGCTTGCCTACAGCCTCTCCCGCGACATGGCCGTCCCGAAAATCGATTGGCCGGCCTGCTCTGGGCCGCTACGACGTCGGGCATTGTGCCGGTCGTGAGGTTGCCGACAGAGGCGCGGCAGCCGAGCGGGAACACGCGGCGGCGCGGCGACGCGGGCAGCTTGAGGCAGCCGCGTAGATCGGCCGGGCGGGGTTACTCCGCCTCCGCCCGGCGCCCCCTCCACCAAGCCCGACAGTTCCTAGCGCGTGGGCTCGACGTGATCCGTGCCAGAGCCGCCCGTCGTCTCGCCGATGATCCACAGCACAAGGCACACGATGACCACGTAGGCGACCGCGCCGAGAATCAGAAGCAGTTGGGGAGGCATGGGGACGATCCTCGGCCCGCACGCTCTAGGCAGCTATGGGGCGATAGTCCCGGTCGGCTGTGTTTTTCATGTCCGAAAGTCCGCGCGCCAGTGATGCGTGTGACGGGTGTCCTGCGTATCTCGCATGAAGCTCGGGGCCGCGGGGTGGCGTCATAACCATCATTCGGCCCCCGGCTCACATCATCTTCATCCAGCCCAGACCCGTTCCGTGCCCGGAGCGGGTCTGCTGCTTCCCATGGGGGTGCGGGACGATCGATAGCGACCTGGCGAGCACCATCGACGCGCCGGCGTCAAGTCCCACGGTCAGGGCCATGCCCGTTCTACGGGCTGGCGGGGCGATCGCTGAAGGTGCCTACGGCCGGCGCAGCTCCGCCGGCGCCGTCTCCATAAGCTCGTCGACCATGCCATGGAACGGATGCTATGCCGCCCCCACGGCATTTGCAGGAACCTCAGCCGATGAGATCCAGCGTCCGCGAATCTGGCGCAGGCGAACGTCGACCCAGAAGCCGGAGGAGATCAACCGGAAGGTGTGCTTGGTCATCGCCGTGTCAGTCGCAGGCCGAGGATGGCCAGCGTGATGCCCAGCGCGAGCATCAGCAGGATCAGCAGGTCTCGACCGATCAGAAGCTCCATCGTGCGCACTCTCCTTGGGCACGGTGGCGGCCGGACTGCGGGGCACGAGCCGGATGGTGACTATACGCACCGCGTCAAGCAGGC
>JBBSML010000052.1:0-8876 GCA_038233215.1 Candidatus Limnocylindria bacterium | reverse complement strand
CGGAAGTACGGCTCGAGCGGGTCGCGATGGGCACTGTGTTCCGGCGGATCCATGCCGTTCGGGATGGCCAGCCGTTTCGTGGCGCTACTGAAACCGACCGGATCACCCGTAACCGCGGTCACGTCAACGTGGCTGAACAGTGACCAGCCCAGGACATCGCTGTGAGCCACCGGGCAGCCCCGTCGCATCTCGTCATAGGCATGGCGCTGATCTCGCAGAACCGCGGGATCCCGCGGGTTCCACGTGGTCATCTCATGACCGCCGATCACGCGTGAGACCGTAGATCTCCTGGAGTGCGGCGTCGTAGCTGCCGCCGGCGGTGTCGAGGAATCTCTTCATGGTCTATCCCGTCTGCGGATGTGCACGATACGCCCAGTGGCGGCGCGGCGCCGAGGGAACGCGGTCACGGGTACAGGCCTCGCAGCCGTGTCGCCTCGGCGACGCGCTCGACGGCGATGACGTTGGCCGCGAGACGCGGTTCGATGCCGTCAGTCGTGGCGCGCTCCCAGACGGCGTCGGCCGCGGCGAGGATCTGGCGCCGCAGTCGATCGTTGACCTCATCGCGGGTCCACGCGAGGGCGGCTCGGTTCTGAGCCCATTCGAAGTAGCTCACGATCACACCGCCGGCGTTGCACAGGATGTCGGGGATGACCATGACGCCGTTGCCCTGCAGGATCGGGTCGGCGTCCGGTGCCGTCGGGCCGTTGGCGGCCTCAGCCAAGATCCGAGCCTGGACCGTCCCGGCATTCCGCGCCGTGATCTGCCCCTCGAGCGCGGCGAGCACAAGCACGTCGACATCGAGCGCGAAGAGTTCCTCGTTCGTGATCGGGACGGTTCCGGGCGCTCCGGCGATCGTGCCGTGCTCCTCGAGATACCGCCTCAGGAACGGAACGTCCAGGCCGTCGTCGTGCGCCACTCCGCCACCCACGTCCGTGATCGCGACCACCTTGGCGCCGGCCTCATGCAGGAGGCGAGCAGTCGCCTCACCGACGTTCCCGAATCCCTGGACGCCGACGCGTGCCCCGTAAAGCGGAAGGCCACGGCGGCGAGCGGCATCCGAGATCGTGTAGACGACGCCCTGGCCGGTCGCGTCAGCCCTGCCCAAGGAGCCCCCGATCGAGACGGGCTTCCCGGTCACGACACCTGGCACGGAATAGCCGCGATGCATCGAGACGGTATCCATGATCCAGGCCATCGTCTGGGCGTTCGTTCCGACATCGGGAGCCGGGATGTCCGAGTCGGGTCCGATGATCCCTTCGAGCTCGGTCGCGAACCGACGCGTGACGGCCTCCTGCTCGCGCAGGCTCAGTGCCCGAGGGTCGACCGTCACGCCGCCCTTCGCGCCGCCGAACGGAACGTCCACGAGCGCGCATTTCCAGGTCATCCACATCCCCAGCGCGCGCACGTCGTCGAGATCGGTCGTCGGGTGGTAGCGCAGGCCGCCTTTCGCAGGCCCGCGCGCTACGTTGTGCTGAACGCGGTAGCCCTTGAACACCTCGACCGTGCCGTCGTCGAGCGTGACCGGAAAGTTCACGGTCCACTCTCGCTTCGGGACCCGAAGCAACGCGCGCATAGAGCGGTCCAGCTGAAGATGGTCCGCGGTCTGGTCGAACTGGTAGAGGGCGGCCGCCAGGGCCCCCGCCCCCGCAGAAGGGTCCCCCGGTCGGGGGGGCGGCGTCGTCCGCGTCGTGGTCGATTCCATCGTTCATTCTCCAGCGTCGCCTGCTGTCTTCGGCAGTAGTCGTCAATACTCGAGCCCGCAGCAGAACGATGCCCTTGACGGGCATGAACATCACGTGAAAAGCGCGCCGGGTCCAGAGCGGTTCACGTCGTGTTCATGACCTTTCTGGGGCTGCTTCAGGTACGGCCCATATCGTGCTCAAGGCGTGGTTGCCATGCACATGAGGCGAGTCCGCCCGACGATGGCAGGCTCGCTTCGCCACCGAGGATCCCCGATGCAGCATCCGACCACCCAACGCCCCATTACCTGCGCCAGCTGCGAAGCCGAGATCGCCGGGACACCGGTCCGTCAGCACCATCTCAGCTTCTGCTGTCCCGGCTGCCGTGCGGGAGGCCCCTGCATCTGCTCCTACGACGAGGAGACTACGGACGATGAGCGGGCTACCATGCTGGCCGTCGAGTAGCCACGTCCTATGCTCTCTCCGATGGACTCCACCGCCGTCGGAAGCTCGCCACTGGGCATCGCCGCGCTCGCACTCCTGGGTCTCGGCGCGACCGCGGCTGATCTGGAACACCGTTTCGCCGATGGGGGCGCCGACCTGCGCTCCGGCCTGGCCGACCGCCTGCTGACCGAGCTCGTATCACTGGGCCTCATCAGGGTCGCACGCGGAGCGCCGGTCCCGCAGTACGTTGCCACGAGCTTAGGGCGCCAGCTGGTCGATCAGGCTTATCGGGGCGACGCCTCGGTGGCCCTGAAGGACCTCGAGCGGTTGCGCACTGACCTGCTGTCCACGATCGCCCACGAGCTGCGGACGCCCCTCACCGTGGTGCGAACGATCACCGGCCTGCTGCTTGACCCCGCGTCCGACCCGACCGCCGAGCAGATCCGAGCGATGCTCGAGACCATCGAGCGGAATGCGGAGCGCATGCAGCGCCTGATCGGCGACATCCTCGACCTTGCTCGTTTTCGGTCGGGGACCATCCGGCTCCAGCTGCGCCAGTTCGACGCGACCGAACTCGCCGAGTCGGTCATCGCGGCGATCCGCCCGCTGGCGGGACCCAGGGCGCAACACATCGAGCTGCATCCCCCGAGGGAAACGGTACCGCGGGTATTCGGCGACCGCCCACGTCTCGAGCGCGCGCTGCTGAACCTTGTCTCTAACGCTCAGCGGTTCGCGCGGAACGGCGGGAGTGTCGATGTGGATCTGACGACTGTGGGCGGGACGGTTCGCTGGACGGTGACCGACGACGGGCCCGGCATCTCGGCCGACGAACAGGCCCACCTGTTCGAGCGGTTCTTCGTCGGACGGAACGATCGAAACGCGGCTCAGGAAGGCGTTGGCCTCGGCCTGCCGACCGCGCTGGCTATCGCCCAGGCGCACGGTGGGACGATCGAGGTACGGAGTCGCCCAGGCCACGGGAGCGCGTTCACCCTGATCGTCCCGTCCGACGGACCCCCCGAGGAATGATGCGCATCCTGGTGGTGGACGATGAGCCCGACGTCATAGAGTCGGTCCGCCTGGGCTTCACCCTCCAATGGCGCGAGGTGGACGTCCTCGGTGCGGCCGATGGTGAGGCAGCCCTGGACGCCGTGGAACGTGAGCGCCCGGACATCGTGCTGGTGGACGTGGGGCTGCCGGACATCGATGGGTTCGAAGTCCTCCGCCAGATCCGCGCGTTCTCCGACGTTCCGGTGGTGATGCTGACGGCTCGTGATGACGCCATGGACAAGGTCAAGGGCCTGGAGCTTGGGGCAGACGACTACGTCACGAAGCCGTTCAATCACCTGGAATTGATGGCTCGAGTCAAGGCTGTCTTGCGGCGACTGGAGATGCCCGCGCCCACCAGCCGCGCCCCGTCCTTCCAGTCGCGTGATCTGGAAGTCGACTTCGTGAAGCAGGAGGCCCGCCTCCATGGCGCACGACTCGATCTGACCCCGACCGAGTACAAGGTCCTCTATCACCTCGTGCGGAACGCAGGCCATGTCCTGGAGCACGGAACCCTCCTGGCCAAGGTCTGGGGCCGCGAGTACGTCGACGAGGTGGACTACATCCGCGTCTACATCCGGCGGCTTCGGGACAAGCTCGGCGATCACCCAGACTCGCCCATCTACATCCGAACGGAGCGCGGCCTCGGGTATCGGTTCATCGCGCCCTGGAGGTGAGCTTGTGACGGATCCGAGTATCAAGATCCGACTCGTTCCCTGGGATGATCCGGCTTCGCGCACGAGTTGGAACGCGCTCGGGAGCAGGCCATCGGCGAGGGCTTGACGATCAACGGGACGAAGGCCGCGGCACGGGTCGAGCAGCTGCTGAGGTCTGGCGGCTATCCGGACGGGGCCTGGACGTCGAGCGAACCGTCGAGGAGGCTCTCGAGCACGCCGCCCGCTGGACGATCAGGCGCGATGGGAAGGGAGATCCGGCCGTCCACCGGTAGATGGTCGTGAGCGCACGATCCGACACGACCGCGAGATCGCTTCCGAGCCAAGCTGCATCGCGGTGGATCTCGGTAAGGATCCTATCGGAGCACGTGGCGTTGGATGCGCCAAGCAAGCATCGTTCCCATCGCCGTACCGGCGAGGAACAGCCCGAAGCCGACAATGATCGCCACGTCGTGACGCAACCCGGCGGCCTCTGCAAGGATCGTTCCGACGACGCCCAGAAGTGCAGCCGGGACGAGGAACAACGAGGTAAGCCGTCGAGCGGCATAGTCGATCGGGGCAGCGACTCGGGCCTGGAACCGGCGGAGTCGAATGTCGTCGGTATTCATGAGGCGATGGTCTCCGACCAGCATCGACATCCACCGGAACTCGCGTGTACGGCAGGTGAAGATGCTGAACCTCGGGCGTGGAAGCGATCTCTCACCACCATGGTACGAGCTGATCCTCGTCGACTTCGACGCAACGGCATGCTGGCCACGTTGGTGAGCCGAGGCTCACCCCAAAGCTGCCTGCGAAAGCCGGTGAGGCCCCCCAGGCACCCGATCGATGATGTGCTCGACCACCAAGCCGTCGAGTACTAGCGCATCTGCGATCAGCCGCCGATGACAGCGCCACCAAACGGTCTCGGCGCACATGAGCGCCAGCGACTCGCCGGCCCTCACCCGCTCCTCCAGCCCGGTGAGCGCGGCGCGGAATTCGCGCGTCGACATGTAGGCGCTGTACGCGGCGAAGGAGGCTGAGCGCCAGCCGGTGTCGGGTGGCGGTGCCCCCGCCACCGACCGACGGCCGCCCAGCGCCTCGCCCCACCACTCGTAGCTGATGCCATGCGTCGGAAGGTCGGCCGCGAGCCGCTCCTGTGACAGATGCGGCTGCCGCCGGCCGGTCGGATAGCGACGGACGTCGATCAGGGTGTCGACGCCAGCCGTCAGCAGCAGCGCGGTCAGGTCGTCTGTCGTCCGGGCGCCGTGACCGATGGTCCGAAGGAGTGCCAGAGGATCGATCGTGGCAGAGGGTCTCGCGTGACCGCTGCTCACGGCACTGATGGCCAGCGCCGCGCACCCGGCCGGACGGCCATCATCGCCCGCGCGGCGTTCCCGTATATGGTTGGGTCGGACCGGATGAGTCGCCAGCACAAACGATAGTGAGGTGCTCCGATGAAGGTCTTACTCGCGCTCGATGGCTCAGCGCCGTCAGTGGTCGCCCGCGATCTCGTCACGGACCTTTCCTGGCCGGCCGGGACGGCACTCCACCTGCTCGCCGCGTACCAGCTGCCCGTGGACTGGACCGCAGGCATGGGCTCCACAAGTGAGTGGATAGGTGGGACCGAGAGCGCCATGCGCGTCCAGCTCGAGGATGAGCTACGTGCCCTTGCCGACCCGCTCGTCCGGCACGGCCTGGACGTGAAGCGCCACGTCGTGCGTGGCCGTGCGGCTGACACCATCACCGATCTTGCCGCTGAGATCGGTGCGGACCTCATCGTCACCGGCTCGCGCGCGGTCGTGGGCAACTGCGTTCGATGCTCCTGGGATCGGTCGCCGACGAGGTCGCGGGGAACGCGCCGTGTTCGGTGCTCGTGGCACGCGGATCAAGCGTGTCCCGCCTTCTCGTGGCAACCGACGGCTCAGCCGGTGCCAAGGTCATCCCGGAGCAGCTGGAGCGGTGGGGGTCCTTCCGGAACTGCCTGGCCGATGCTGTAGCGGTCTCCATACCGGACAGCCCCGCCTTCGAGCTGTTGGTCGGCCTCTATACCCTCGGCGACGAGGGCCTCGCTGGCAAGCGTCGCGAGCTCCGTAGCCGGTATCAGGCCGATGCCGACACGATGGCGGAGCGGCTGACGGCGATAGGGATCCCCACCGCCCCTCACCTCCGCGGTGGCGATCCTGCTCGCGAGATCCTGGTCGCCGCCGAGGACCAGGGCGCCGACCTGATCGCCATCGGATCGCGCGGTCTCGGCGGCCTGGCGCGCTTGCTGCTCGGCAGCGTGGCGCGCAAGGTCCTCATCCACGCCCATTGCTCCGTGCTGATCATACGCGGCCACGGATCGTCTCGATGAGGACATCCGAACGGAGTGATGCCGATGCCGGCTCGAGCAGGTCACCAGAGTTCCCAGCGAGTCTCGCTGGAGCGCGCGCTCAGCGGTCGCCCATATCGGTCAGCCGTCGTTCGAGCTCATCGGCGATCACTCGGGCTTGGCTATGCTCGGCGTCGCGCGATCCGAAGACGACCGTCACCACTGCCTGCGGGCTCGACCGGCTAGGGCATCCAGGGCCTGCGTGCGGTCGGCGTCAGCGAGCTCGGCGCGATAGCGCGGTTTGGACTCTAGCCAGCGCGCCTGGTCGTGTCCGAACCACTGGCGCAGGCGCGTGCTGGGACCGAGGTCCGGCGCCCAGGCGTCGAGCCGGAGTCGCTCCTTGCTCCGTCCGCGCGGCCAGACGCGATCCACCAGGATGCGATATCCATCATCCGTCGTCGGCGCCTCGTACGCCCGCTTCAGCCGGATGTTCGATCCGGTCATGGGAGTACGCTGGGCTTAGGGTCGCAGATCGTCGTGACGGCGGTCTCGGTCGCCATATCGACCCATGCCGCGCACGCCGCTGGTAGTTCCTCCGATTCAAAGGTACCGAGCAGGTCGACGGCGATCGAGCGCAGCTCACCAAGGAGACGCCTCCGCGCTCCTGTTCGCGTCACTGACCGGGCAAGCGACGATAGACGACCCGAACTCGCGTTCGGTCGGACAACGAAAGTCGCCTGCTCGATGGTCATCGATCTGGCTCCCACGGCCGCAGGCCTTCGACCCGTCCCTGGCAACATGTGGACCCGGATCCGCTCATGTGCGCTTCTCTCCACGAACTGGCTGACTGATGCCGAGCCTAGTCCCGGAACCTGAACGATCGATGGACAGACATGAATGCCGCGTGAAGACCCGATGGTGCGTCGCTGGTCGAGAATGTGGTCGATCCAGCATCTCGATCTCGTCACCGACGCACTGATCGGGTCGTATCAGCGATCATCCGCGAGTCTGCGTCAGTCGTCAGTCGCGGACCACCTCAGCCGGGTACTCGGACGGATGGTCCGTCCGATCCTGGTCACTCGTCCGAGCGATCATGGCCAGCGTCTCATCGACGGTCATGCCATTGTCGTCAGCGGCCCGCTTGACATCCTCGTACGTGATGTTGATGTCGGGCTTGCCCATGGCATCGTGGGCTTGCAGGCATCCACAGTTCAGGCACATCGGTGAAATCCTCCTACTGGCTTCTGTTTCCCGTTGACTCAGTGGACTTCCATCCGCTAGGGGCCACCGGGCATCTCTTGAAAGACCACGCAGCAATGATTCGGCTGCGGGATGAGCTCAGGCCGAAGCTTCGAGTCCAACGCAGTGACGACCCCTTCCGCCCAAGCGAGGTTCATCCCGCACGTCAACCCAGGATGATTCGACGAGGGCGTGGTACGGGCAGTTCCGGAGGCTGATGGCGTCGCCTGGACCGAGATCCGGTTCGTACCCGGGGCCCGACCCAGCAAGTCGATGAGCGCTGCTAGTCGCCGACGACGGCTGGGGCGTGGCCCCGCATTCCTTCGAGCCTCGAGCGCGATCTCCGTTCCGCGCTCCCGGGCTACTTCGGTCACGGCGTCAATGCCCGACGTGGCCTCCGGCCGGTCCAGCCCCTCGGCGAGCATCTCGCCATCTGTTCGTATCGCCGCGCTGGGAAGGAGACGGCGACTTCGGCATCCGCTCGCCGATAGAGCTTGGCTGGACGTCCGGCTCCTGGTCCGCTGCAGCCGTTGCGTCGCCGGTACTCGGCCGTCAGCAGACCACTCGTTAAGAGGCGATCCAGATGGAAGGCCGCGAGCTCACGACTGACACCCAGCGCTGCTGCTACGTCGTCGCGGCCGACCGGCTCGCGGCTCGCGGCCACCAGCTCATACATGCGACGGCGATTCCGGTCGGCCAGGATGGCGACCGTGCCGATCGGATCCAAGAAGGAGCCTTCGTTCGTCATGGTGCAACGCTATCAGAAACGCAGGTTATGGAAAGAGATCACCCCCTGTTCCCGCCGCTCGCGCCGCTATTCGGCGTCCTCCAGACGCAGGGCCACGTTGAGCCCTTCGTCCACTCGATAGGTGACGCGGATCGGCTCAGCCAGGGCCTGGTGCTCCCTGAGGTGCGAGGCTGGGAAGCCGCCATCCGTGGAATCCAGGGTACCGAGAGAGAAGCGCAACGCCTCACCCGCGTCGGTCCGCAATGTGAAGGCCTCGATGTCGGCCGGCGAGTCGCCCACCACATCGAGCACAAGCCCTTCCACGGTCTGGACCTGTGCCTCGGCCCCGGCGCAGCCCACTAACAGCAGCGCCAGTAACTTGGCTGAGAGGGCGCCCCTACGAGGCCGACCGATCACCCGAAGGGGAAGACCAGCACGTCTACGACCAGCAGCGCGAACAGCGCTGAGAGGTAGGTGATCGAATAGCGGTAGACGCGCATGGCGCGCCGGTCCGTGCCGTCGCGCCACATGGCGAAGACCTGGACGAGGAACAGCCCGCCCAACAGCAGCGCGCCCGCGAGGTAGATGAAGCCGCGCTCGGCGACCGCGAAGAAGACCAATGTCAGCGCCACCATGAGGACGGAGTAAAGGCCGATCTGGCGCGTCGTCTCTCGCACGCCCCGTGTCACGGGCAGCATCGGGATCTTGGCCGCCTCGTAATCCTTGGCCAGGTTCAGCGACAGCGCCCAGAAGTGCGGCGGCGTCCAGTAGAAGACGAT
>JBBSML010000051.1:0-8950 GCA_038233215.1 Candidatus Limnocylindria bacterium | reverse complement strand
GATCCAGGCGACGATCTCCTCCGCCTGCTTGGCGTCATAGCCGAGCTTCTTGAGCGCCGCGGTGACGCCCTGGTTCACGATCTTCAGGTACCCGCCGCCCACGAGGCGCTTGTACTTGATGAGCGCGATGTCCGGCTCAACCCCGGTCGTGTCGCAGTCCATCATGAAAGCTATGGTTCCAGTTGGCGCTAAGACACTCAACTGTCCGTTGCGGAAGCCCGACTTCTGGCCCAGCGCGACCACCTCGTCCCAGCCGGTGAGGGTCGCGTCGAGCAGGTCCGTCGGGATGGCGTTGCGATCCATCCGGTAGGCAGCGTCGCGGTGCTGGGTCATGACCTTCAGGTACGACTCGCGGTTGACGGGGTAGCCGGCGAACGGGCCGCCCTGGTCGCGGCTGATGCGGGCGGACTGCAGTGCCGCCTCGCTCTGCATGAGGGCGGTAACGGCCGCGCTGTACGCCCGGCCGGCATCCGAGTCGTAGGCCAGGCCGCGGTTCATGAGCAGGGCGCCCAGGTTCGCGTAGCCCAGGCCGATCGGCCGGAAGTCGCGGCTGTTCTCGCCGATGCGCGGCGTGGGATAGCTCGCGTTGTCGACGATGATCTCCTGCGCGGTGAACACGATTCGCACCGCGTGCTTGTAGCCCTCGATGTCGAACTCGCCGTCGTCCTTGACGAACTTCATGAGGTTCAGGCTGGCCAGGTTGCAGGCCGAGTCGTCGAGGTACATGTACTCACTGCAGTTGTGAACAACGAGACCATTGGCGACGAAGTGACTGGTCGCCCGCTCAGTCAGGTCGAACACGGCGGCCTCGCCGAGCGGCGTGATGGTGCCGACACAGTCCAGCAGTTCGTCGCTGTAGGTGCCGATCGTGGCGTTGACAAGCGCCAAAGCCTGCGTCTTCGGGCTCTCGGCCGAGAAACCGATCTCCTTCTCGAATCGGACGCGTGAGTCTCGCGTGATGCGCAGTGCGTGCATCTGCTTGACGGCGTATTCCTTCATCCCGCCATTGCCGTCAGGCATCAGCGCAGAAAGTTTGCCCGGCCGGCGGTTCTCGTAGAGCTTCGCCTTGATGCCGAAGCCCAGGAGCATCCGCTGAACCTGTACGAGCAGCTCAATCGATGTCGAGTCAAGTGCCACGTGCTGGCTCTTGGGACCGCTGTTCTCGACGGTACCATCCGCTGTGAAGAGTCCGCGCAGCATCGCTGCCTGGCTCTCTCGGTCGAGACCAAAGGCCTCATCGGTGAAGCGCTTCCCGGTCGATCCCTTGTCGAGGACGGCATGCTTCGCGAACTGGTCGACGACGACCGTCGAGCCGAACGAGACTCGAGGACCGGTCGCCGAACGGTTGACATGCACAGGTCCGGGCTGGCCGGCAATGCCCACCGCGCGAAGCATCTCCTTCTGATGGTTGACCTCCTTGGCCACCATCTCGAGGACGCCGAACTCGTTTTCGTGCATGGTGATGATGACCTGCGGTCGCCCGAAAGCGTCCTTCACCATGCAGCCGTCACCGACCGCCAGGCCGATCGCCTCGGCCAGCTGCGGCGAGAGCTCCTTTCGGCCGAAGCCGGGCGCGTTGAGGAAGACCTTGTCGTCGGTGGTCAGGTCCTTGACCGCGACGTCGCCGCGCTCGGTGGCGACCAGGTGGTCCTCTGTGATCTTCACCCGGTAGCCGGAGCGAGTCTTCAGCTCGAAGACGGGCTTGGTCCCGGTCGGAAAGATGCTGTCGACCGGATGCGGCTGGCCATCGGCCCCGATGATGTTGGCGCTCGTGCCGACCAGGCTCTCGATGCGACGCCAGCCCTCATCGGTCGCGACAAGCGTGTCTCCGGTGACGCAGGGGTTCGAGGCGTTGATCGGCGCCGCGTTGGCGCTCGTGTGCCAGCGGTTGATGTTGTCGTGGTACTGGATACCGGGGTCGCCGCAGACCCAGGCCGCCTGGGCCATCTTGTTCAGCAGGTATCGGGCCTTGACGGTCTCGACTGCGTCACCCGTGGTGACCGCGTGCGTGGTCCAGTCGCCATCGGTCTCGACGGCGGCCATGAAGTCATCGGTGACTCTGACCGAGTTATTGGAGTTCTGGAAGAAGACCGATGCGTACGCCTCGCCGCCGTTGAAGTTCCCGTCGTAGCCGGCATCGATCAGCGCCCACGCCTTCTTCTCCTCGGTCAGCTTGCAGTCGATGAACTCCTCGACGTCCGGGTGATCCACGTTGAGGATGACCATCTTGGCTGCGCGTCGGGTCTTGCCGCCGGACTTGATGACGCCGGCGAAGGCGTCGAAGCCCTTCATGAAGCTCACTGGACCGCTGGCCTCGCCGCCGCCTCGCAGGGTCTCCTTGGAGCTCCGGATGGTGCTCAGATTTGAGCCGGCGCCCGAGCCGAACTTGAAGAGCATGCCCTCCGTCTTGGCCAGGCCCAGGATGGACTCCATCGTGTCGTCGACCGAGTTGATGAAGCAGGCGGAGCACTGGGGGTGCGCGTCGATGCCCACGTTGAACCAGACGGGGCTGTTGAAGGCGGCACGTTGCTTGAGGAGGATGTCCTTGAGCTCGTTGCGGAAGGCATCGGCGTCTGCATCGGTCGCGAAGTAGGCGTCCTTGATGCCCCAGTCCGCGATGGTGTCCGCCACGCGGTCGATCATCTGCTTGACGCTTCGCTCGCGCTCCGGCGTGTTCAGGTGGCCGCGGAAGTACTTGGATGCGACAACGTTGGTGGCGAGGGCGCTCCAGGACTTGGGGAACTCAAGATCCTTCTGCTCGAACACGGTCTTGCCGTGCTCGTTGGTGATGGCGGCTTCTCTGAGGTCCCATTCCACGGTGTCGTAGGGGTGGACGTCCGGGCGGGTGAACCTCCGCTCGATGGTCAGGCCCGCCCAGCTCGGCTTCTGTCCCTCCGCCCGCTGGAGGTAGCCGCCCGTTGACTTCTTCGTCCCGTTCCCGTTTCCGTTCCCATTGCCGTTGGCGTGGCCATTGCCGTTGGTGTCGTGGGTGTCGTGGCCATTGGAGGTGCCGTTGGCCTGCTTGGTCGGGGCTGCGGATCGGGCCATGGTGGGGTGCGTCCCTCTGTGTGCGATCGACCGACCGAGAGACGCACGGCTGGTCGTTCCGTGCCTGTCGCTGGGATCCCTCCGCCGGTCCGGCGCCTTGCTGTGCGCCGTGTTCTCAAGGTCGATCACTGTAATACGCCGGCATGGTGCCGTCAAGCCCAAAACCACAACATCTGGTGGTAGTCGTTGCCCTTGTACCACAAGATGCTGGGTCTTGGTGTGTGGGCCGTGTGACATGTGTGGATCGTTTGTGGGCAAGTCCCGGTCCCGTGTGGACAGCGTGTGGAGGGTGGCAGTTTGGAACTGCCCGCGCCCATCCCTGGGGTGGGTGTATCGGCCAAGAGGTGGCCGAATACCCTCCGGATGGATAGGACGGCCAGTGTCAAGGCGAGATCCTGGCTGTCCCAGGCGCGCACGGGGTGGATCGGCCAACAAGTGGCTGCTACACCCACCCGGGGGGTAGGCGGGTCGCGGCGGTGCGGTCAGGCCGATCCGCTTCAGAGGAGCACGATGCCATCGCGTCCGGGGTCACGGCCGGCAGCGAGATCGGCCATGAGCCGCCGGGAATCGAGGTCGAAACTCGCGATGAGGGACGCGCGGACGGCGATGAGCGCATTGCGATTGGCGTGTGTGCCCGCGATGGCGAGGATCAGCCGCGTCGCGCCGATGTCACGCGCCTTCGTGTGGGCCGCGCGGACCTGCGCCTGGAGATCGGCGAGGCGAGTGATGACCTCGACCGCGATACGGACGTCGCCGGCGGTGAGAAGGACGTCGACCGCTCGAAGATCACCGGCGATCGGGAGCGGAGCCTCCAGCGTGACCTTCCACGGGCGACCGACGCGCGCGACGAACGCCGCGATGTGTCGCGCCTGCGCGGCGTCGCGAACACCGCCGCCAACCGGCCAGAGCTTGACCGAGACCTTGAGTCCCACGCCGGCCGCGTGGACGGCGAGCTGCGCCCCGGTCAGGCGGCGGGACCGACCGAGCTCGCGGCGCGAGATCTCCGACTGCGAGACGCCGATGACGGCTCCGAGTGCCGTTTGGGTAATCCCAAGGATGTGGCGGCCGGTGCGCAGCTGGTCGCCGACCTCATGGGCGAGGCGGTTCCACAATCGACGGGCTTCATCGAGAGCGCGCGTCCGGGTTGCCATCTCGTCATGGTGATGACGGCCGCTTACCGGCCGCGTACCGCCGGCTTATTCCGCGGGTGGGTGTATGCGCCAAGAGATGGCCGAATATGCCCGCGGCGGGCGCGGCAGCGATGCAGCGGTCGCCAACGTGGCTGTTCAAGCCTGCGCATGGGTGCATCGGCTAAGAGGTGGCCGCTACACCCCCAGCGTGGGTACGCAAGACCCGTCGGACGGTGCCAAGGCTCAGTCGGATGATCGGCTGAAGCGCTCGTCCGCGTCGCCGTCGATCGGCCGTATTCCGCCAAGCACGGCAACCAGTGCCGCTCCGAAGAGGACGATGATGCCGGCAACCAGCGCCCAGGTGGCCATGAGGGCCACATCGGCCAGGGCACCGTACGGGGTGCGGAAGATGCCAGCATCCGAGAGTTGGCCGAGCCCGGCCTGTGCCAGGCGGATGCCGACCCCGGCGACGATGGCGCCGAGCGCGGCATGCACCCACGAAACGTTCGCGCGAGGCAGGAACTTATAGGCGACGAGCAGGAACGCACCCAGCAGGAACGCGGGGATGAGCTGCCAGTCCAGCAGCCAGAGCTCTTGTGACGAGGTACCTGCGTCGGTGAGCGCCGCGACGGCCGCTTCACCGAGCGCCGCCAGGATCAGGAGAAGCAGCGTGACCAGCAGCATGCCAATGCGGAGCACCTGTCGACGCACGAACGTGAGCTGATCGACTTGCCGCCACATCACGTTGATGGCGGATGTCAGCGCCGCGAAGGCTCGGCTCCCGCTGAACAGGAGGAGTGCCACGGAGATCGCACCGCCCAGTGCGTCGGTCGGCCGGGATTCGACGATTCCCTCGAGCAGGGCCTGCTCCGACGGAAGATATTTCGCCACCTGCTCGATCACGAACGACTCCGCTTGACCAGGGGGGACGAAGAGCGCTGCCAAATACGCCGTCGCGACCATGAAGGGCGGAATGGAAAGAAACAGGTAGAGGCCGATGGCGCCCGCCCAGGACAGCCCCTGGTCATCCATGTACAGCCGCACCGTCAACCAGATGGTGCTCCAGGCGCCACGCGCATGCTGCACGATGAAGGCGGCGAACCGATTCACATGGGAGTCCATCAGCGCATCAGAGAAAGACCGATCGGCATCGAGCCGACCGGCCTGGATCCCTGTAGTCCTTACGGGCTAGCGGTTGTCGCGGGGCGTGTCATCTCCCTGGTCGAACCCGTCGCGACGAGGCGTCTCCAGGCGATCCTCGCGAACCGGCACATTGGTCGACTCGTCCGCGTACGTGGCGCCGGAGTCGGGGGACTGGTCGAGCGGTCGATCATCAACGCCCATGGCCCCGTGATCTTCGATCGTGACCCTGCCGACGTGCTGATGGCCTGTCTCATCCACTTCGCCGTCGACGACGAGACGCTCGTGTGAGCCCTGGTCGATCAGCGTCCCGGTGGCTACGGGAGCGGCGGCGGCAGCGGCGCCGTGATCGTGATCGTGGTCGTGATCATGGCCGTGGTCGTGATCATCATCACGGTCTGCGATCGGCTCATTGGACCAGTCGGCGTTCTCGATCTGCTCCTTCGTCATGCTGAGCATGACGCGGTCATCCTCGACGCCGAGCAGCGCGGACATCGGCACATAGATGTCCGTGGTGAGGATGAAGCCCTTCTCGACCACGAAGTGGGTATCGGCGACGCCGGCAACGCTGCCGATCTTCTCACCGTCGCTGCCGTACACGTCGGTGCCGGTCTCGATATGAGGCATGTTGGGGTTCTGCATGGGGTGATCCGTCCTGTATTGATCGATTGGTACCCGTGCATGTCGCAAGCGGCGTACCACGGCCCATGGCACCTGTTTGCACCTCTGATCACATTCATCGGACGGCAGGTCGGCCGGATCATGCAGATGGCGTTCGGCTGGGCAACCATCCGCTTCCTGATGGACGCGGTTGACCGTCGGGCAACGATTGCGAACCGGTTGTCAGGCCGCGACGACCACCTGTTCGCGCGAGCCGAGCAGACCGCCGACGGTGGCGGCGGTGGCCGGCAGGAGCATTCCGTTACGGAGATCATGCCCGCCGTTGCCCAACCAGCCTCCATCGCCGGTGGTCACGTTGACGTTGCTGCCTGCACCGCTCGGCGCGACGTAGGCTTCGCGACCGGTATTGTCATACCGGGTATCAGTCATTCCTTGCCTCTATCGGTCCCGTCGGGTGGCGGTGGCGTCGTCGTCGATGTCGAACTCTTCGCGACGGACGGTCTCCTCGACGCGCTCGGTGTCAGTGACCGAGGTCTTGCCGAGCTCCAGCTCCTCGACCACGCGGGCCTCTTTGCTCGTCTCGACGCGCTCCTCGTAGACCGGGACGTCAATCGAGTCTTCACTGAAGGCCTCGCCGCCGGCCGGCCGATCGACGTCACGGCGCTCGATGGTGACCTCCTCGCGGGTCACTGGCACGTCAACCGCCTGGCGGTCCTCGACGACGTGCTTGCCGACGTGAACTTCACCCGCCTGCTCGACCTTCTTGTCGACCACCAGCCGCTCCTCGCGGCGCTCGAGCACATTTCGGTCAGTGTCGTCGGACGTATCGGTACCCATGCCCATGGGGGAGGGATCCGCCCGATGCTGGTCGGTGTCCGACTCCTGATCGTAGTCGTGGTCGTGGTCGTGGTCGTGGTCGTCGTCCGTCGGCGCGTTCGACCAATCGGCGTTCTCGACCTGGTCCTTGGTCATCGAGAGCATGACGTGCTCGTCCTCGATGCCGGTCACCGCCGACATCGGGACATAGATGTCCGTGGTCAGGATGAAGCCCTTCTCGATGACGAAGTAGTTGTCGGCCACGCCCGATACGGAGCCGATCTTCTCGCCGTCGCTCCCATAAACATCGGCGCCTGTCTGGATCTGGGTGGCGTAGTTGTTCTGCATGATGGTCCTTCCTTGAGTTCCGTGCGGTGACGATTGCGTGCCCGTGGGTCACCCCTTCGGGCGATTTCTCTCAGCGCTCGTCCAGGTCTAGGTCCCCCTCCGTGCTGATCTCGAATCGCTCCTTGCGGACCGTGTCGGCTACGGTCTGCTGCTCGGTGACGATACGGCGACGGAGATGAATCTCCTCCACCACCCAGGGCACGCGACGCGTCTCAAGTCGCTCCTCGATGACCAGCACCACGGTCGTGTCACCGGTCGTGCGAATTGGCTCTTCGTCTGGCTCCAGCGGTCGATCCGCCTTGCGACGCTCGAGCTCCAGCTCATCGTGGCGCAGCGAGACTTCGATCTCCTCACGCTCCTCCACGACGCGTTTATGGACGCGAACGCTGCCGACTTGGGCTTCTTCAACATCCGCGACCAGGCGCTCCTCGACCCGCTCGATCTTCTCGGTCGCAGTCGCGCCGGCGGGCTGGACGCGGGTTTCGTCCAGCCGCGGGTCGCGATCGTCGTCACGGATGCTCACGGCTTCGGCTCCGTTGCCGGGCGGATGGTGGAGGTGTTCGCGGGCATCCCGGCGACCTCGACCCGCTCCCGATCGACGCGCTGCCGATCGACATGGGTGGCAACCTTGGCGCCGGCATCCTTACCGCTCTGGTACCAACCCTGGATCACCTCGCCGGCCACCGACTGTCCGCCGAGTCCGAACGAGATGCCAAAGGCGAGGGCCAGCGCAGCGACGATGAGGATGAAGAGCGTATTGACCACGGTCTCCGCGATCCCGAGCTGGTCTACCGCTGCGACGACGGCGAAGGCGATGATCGCGTAGCGCGCAACACCGGCCAGTAGCTCGGGGTTTCCCAGCCCCATCTCTGTTGTCGAGGCTCTGACGGCGCCAGCCACGAACTTGCCGATGAGTGCACCGATGACAATGATCACCAGTGCGAACACGAGATTCGGCAGCCACAGCAGGATGGCGTTGATGATGTCCCCGACGCGCTCCATGCCCAGGATCTGAGCGGCAGCCTGGATGGCGACCAGCCGAATGAACCATTTAGTGATCTCGGCCACTGCGTTGCTGGCCGTCCAGCCCGAGCCGGATTTCGCGAGGAAGCCGTTTATCCCGGTCTGATTGGCTGCGTGCTCGAACCCAACCCGCTTCAAGACGCGCTCCACGAGGCTGGCAAGCAGGCCCGAGATCACCCAGCCGAGGACAAGGATCAGGATGGCGCCGATGAGCGCCGGTAGGAAGCCGAGGAAATTGGACAGGGCCTCGGTGACCGACACCATTACGGCGTCGCCCCAGTCGTTCACAGTCCCATTCATCGTGTCGTGCCCTCACACATGTTGCGGGCCGCTTGGGCCCTGCTGCCCAAGTTCCATCGCAAGCCGCGTACCAAGCTCGATGGCACGACCGTTGCGCACGTGTCGCCATGGCTCTGGTTCCACCCCTGATCGCCTTCATCGCGGCAGGGTCGGCCGGAGCTGCACGACCCCACCGATCCCACGGGGCCGGGAAGAAGGCCTGACCGCCCTCGCGGCGATCGACGAGCGGGCTGAAAAAGCTAACCGTTCCCTATGAGGAATCGGAGGTCCGTACCGGCAGCGGCGACACGTCGAGCGCGGTCTCCGGCGCCTCGTCATTGCCGCCCGTGCTTCGGTCCAGCGGCGTTGCTACCCACGATCGCGGCCTGAACTTGGTGCCTCGGCTGTCAACCCCGGTCGAAATCTGAACAGGTGACACCGGTCGAAACCTGAACACCATTAGCGCGTCTTGCCGCCGCCCAGCACCTCCTCCCGCTTGCCGCGCAGTCGGTAACTGTCGCCCTTGAGCACGATCACCTCGGCGT
>JBBSML010000050.1:0-9504 GCA_038233215.1 Candidatus Limnocylindria bacterium | reverse complement strand
CGCCGGCGCGGCGGTCGATCTGTCCGGCGCCGAATTCACCGTTGGCTCCAAGGAGTTCACCGAGCAGCTCATCCTGGGCCAGATCACCATCCAGCTGCTCGAGGACGCCGGGGCGACGGTGACGGACGAGACCGGCCTCGTCGGATCGTCCGTGGTTCGCGAAGCCCTGACTCAGGGTGATATCGACATGTACTGGGAGTACACCGGGACCGGCTGGATCACGCACCAAGGTAACGACACACCCATCGCCGGGGCGCAGGAACAGTTCGAAGCCGTCAAGGAAGCGGACGCAGCCAACGACATCGCATGGCTCGATCCCGCGCCGTTCAACAACACCTATGCCATCGCCGTGGCGAGCGAGACGGCCACGGAACTCGAGATCGCCACCATGTCCGATCTTGCGGCCTATGCCGGTGAGAACCCGGAGGGCGCGACCGTCTGCGGCGCGTCGGAGTTCCTCAATCGCGACGACGGGCTGCCCGGTTTGGAGGAAGCCTACGGATTCGAGTTCAGCGAGGTCAGCGAGCTGGAGCTTGGTCTCGTCTACACGTCGACCGATGCCGGTGACCCGTGTGTCTTCGGCGAGGCCTTCGCAACCGATTCTCGGATCGTGGCTCTCGACCTGACGGTGCTCGAGGACGACCAGGACTTCCATCCGACCTATCTCCCCGCACTGAACATTCGACAGGAGGTCCTCGACGAGAATCCGGGTCTTGCCGAACTGTTCGCGCCGGTCGCCGAGGTGCTCGACGACGAGACGATGCTCGGCCTCAACGCGCAGGTCGACGTGGACGGCGAAGAGCCGGCCGACGTCGCCGAGGCGTTCCTGTCGGAGAACGGACTGGTCGGGGGTTAGCCCCGCGTCAGCCACCTCGTAGCCGGCGCACCTCGTAGCGGCGCACCTCGTGCTCGCCCAGGCTCGACCAAGCCTGGGCGGGCACTGACATGAAAGGGATCTGCATGGCCGAGACGGAGATTGCCACCGATGGTGGCACGCGGCGCCGCCGGACCGGCCGCGTCGCTGGCGAGCGCAGCCGCCTGCCACAGCAACGACCGTGGGCGCAGCCGAGGCTGCGCTATCCGCCGACCGACGCAGTGTCCGCCGATGAGCTCGAGTCGATCCACCTGGCGTCGCTGCGCATCCTCGAGGAGATCGGCATGGACTTCCTCGATGCGGAGGCGCGCGAGCTCCTCGCCGCGGCTGGGGCTCACGTCGAGCCCGGGACGGAACGCGTCCGCTTCGAGCCGGGGATGGTGGCGGAGCTGATCCGGACGGCCCCGGCGTCCTTCACGCTTCATGCCCGCAACCCGGCGCACCACCTCCGCATCGGTGGCGACCATATGGCCTTCGGCGCCGTGAGCAGCGCCCCGAACGTGTCTGACCTCGACCACGGCCGCAGAGTGGGCAACCGCGCTGACTTTCAGAACCTGGTCCGTCTGGCGCAGATGCTCGATACCGTCCACTTTTTCGGTGGCTATCCGGTGGAGCCCATCGATCTCCATGCTTCGATTCGCCACCTCGACGCGTTCTACGACCTGCTGACTCTTGCGGACAAGCCGCTCCACGCGTACAGCCTGGGTCGCGAGCGAAACCGCGATTGCCTCGAGATGGTGCGGATCGCGCGTGGAATCGATGACGCGACCCTCGACAATGAGCCGTCGATCTTCACGGTCATCAACTCCAGTTCGCCCCTTCGACTCGACACGCCGATGCTTCATGGCATCCTCGAGTATTCGGCGCGCAACCAGGTCATCGTGATCACGCCATTCACCCTGGCTGGGGCGATGGCACCGGTCACCCTCGCGGGCGCGCTCGCGCAACAGAACGCGGAAGCCCTCGCTGGCGTGGTGATGACCCAGGTCGTGCGGCCCGGCTCGCCGGTCGTCTACGGCGGTTTCACCTCCAATGTCGACATGCAGTCCGGCGCCCCGGCGTTCGGGACCCCGGAGTACATGCGCAGCGCGCTGGTCGGTGGACAACTGGCCCGTCGGTACGGGTTCCCATACCGTTCATCGAACGTGTGCGCCGCGAACGCACTCGACGCCCAGGCCGCCTACGAGTCCGTCTTCTCGCTATGGGGCGCCGTGATGGGCGGGGTCAACCTGCTGATGCATGGGGCCGGTTGGATGGAAGGCGGCCTCCACGCGGGATTCGAGAAGATGATCCTCGACGCCGAGCTGCTGCAGATGGTCTCCGCATTCCTGGATCCGGTCGTGGTCGACGAGGATACCCTCGGCCTTGACGCGATCCGGGAGGTCGGCCCCGGTGGGCACTTCTTCGGCGCAGCGCACACGCAGGCCCGCTTCCGCACCGCCTTCCACAAGCCGATGATCTCCGACTGGCGGAACTTCGAGACGTGGCAGGAGGCGGGCAGCCCCGAAGCGGTTGGCAAGGCAAACCACATCTGGAAGGAGCTTCTCGCAGCGTATGAGCCGCCGGCCATCGAGGAGGCCGTCCGCGAGGAACTCGCGGCGTTCGTGGCTCGTCGCACGGACGAGGGCGGGGTGCCGACCGACTTCTGAGATGCGCATCCACCCATGCCACATGATTCGCTTTGAAAGGGACTCCCGTTGAAGTCATCGGCTCGCGTCGTCGTCATCGGCGGAGGTGTTGTCGGCTGCGCCGTGCTCTATCACCTGACCAGGGCCGGTTGGACCGACGTGATGCTCCTGGAGCGCAGGGAGCTGACCTCCGGTTCGACCTGGCACTCGGCCGGGGGGATGCATACGCTGAACGGCGACCCCAATATCTCGAAGCTCCAGCAGTACACCGTCCAGCTCTACGAAGAGATCGAACGGATCTCCGGTCAGGACTGTGGGATCCACCTGCCCGGCGGCCTGATGCTCGCTGACACGGAAGTGCGGATGGACTTCCTGCGCCTGACCCAGGCCCGTGGTCGCTATCTCGGCATGGATCTCGAGCTCATCACTCCATCCGAGGCCCAGTCCCTCTTCCCGCTCCTGGACCCGCGCTGCTTCGTCGGCGGCCTGTACGACCCGGTCGAGGGTCACGTCGACCCGTCGGGCGTCACACACGCGTACGCTATCAGCGCACGCCTGGCCGGCGCGGAGGTGCACCGCAACACTGCGGTCACCGGCCTGAGCCAGCGGCCGGACGGGAGCTGGGACGTGCAGACGGACGTTGGCACCACGATCCACGCCGAGCACGTCGTCAACGCCGCCGGTTTGTGGGCTCGGGAGGTCGGCCGCATGGTCGACATTGAGCTGCCCATTCTTGCCATGGAACACATGTTCCTCCTCACCGAGAACATGCCCGAGGTCGCGGCGAACATGGCGGCCACCGGGAAAGAGATGGCCATGGCCATGGACTTCGGCGGCGAGATCTACATTCGACAAGAGGGCGGGGGCATGTTGCTCGGCACCTACGAGCAGGCCTGCGTTCCCTGGTCGCCGAGGGAGACGCCCTGGGACTTCGGCGCCCAGCTGCTCAAGCCGGACCTCGACCGCATCACGCCCGAGTTGGTGGTGGCCTTCCAGCACTATCCCGCGATGGCCACCATCGGCATCAAGCGTGTCGTCAACGGGCCGTTCACCTTCGCGCCCGACGGGAATCCCCTCGTGGGTCCCGTCCCGGGGCTCCGCAACTTCTGGGTCGCCTGCGGCGTGATGGCCGGTCTCTCCCAGGGAGGCGGCGTCGGCCTGGCCCTCGCTGCGTGGATGACCGAGGGCGATCCGGGGATGGATATCTGGGCCATGGATGTCGCCCGATTTGGCGATTATGCGACGATCGGGTACACGAACGCCAAGGTCCGCGAGAATTACGCGCGCCGCTTCCGCATCACCTTCCCCAACGAGGAGCTGCCGGCAGGACGCCCCCTGCACACGACACCGATCTACGATCGTCTCACCGCCGCGAACGCGGTCTGGGGCGCCGCCTACGGTCTCGAGCATGCGCTGTGGTTTCAGTTGGAGGGACAGGAACCGGTCGAGGAGGTCACCTTCCGACGTTCCAACGCGTGGGACCAAGTTGCCGCGGAATGCCGCGCCGTCCGCGAGGGCGTGGGGCTGATCGAGACCTCGAACTTCGGAAAGTATCACGTCACCGGACCGGGTGCCGCCACGTGGCTGTCGAGTCTGCTGACAAATCGGATGCCGGCGGTCGGTCGCATCGTGCTCACGGCCATGCTCAACCCACAGGGCCGCATCCTGGGCGAGTTCACGGTCGCTCGTGCCGGCGAGAACGAGTTCTTCCTGTTCGGTTCGCAGGCCGCCGAGGCCCATCATCGGCGCTGGTTCGTCGACCATCTGCCGACCGATGGCAGCGTCTCGTTCCAGGTGATGGGCCTGAGCCTGGTCGGCCTCTCGCTGGCCGGCCCGCTCGCCCGCGACGTGCTTCAGAAGGTGACGGACACCGATCTCGCGACGAGCGCAATGCGGTTCATGGACTTTCGGCCGATGGATGTCGGCATGATCCCGGCACGTGTCGGTCGACTCAGCTATACGGGCGAGCTTGGCTATGAGCTGTGGGTCGCACCCGAATACCAGCGAGCACTCTTCGATCTGTTGCACGACGTCGGAGTCGAGTTCGGGCTCCGTCTCTTCGGGTTCCGAGCACTGATGTCTCTGCGGCTCGAAAAGGGTTTCGGCACGTGGTTCCGCGAATACCGGCCCATCTACACCGCACTCGAGGCCGGCCTGATGAGCTACATCAAGCTTGACCACGAGTTCATCGGTCGAGCGGCGCACGAAGTCGAGCTGGCGGCGGGACCTGGCCGGCGCCTCGTCACGCTGGTCGTCGAAGCTGACCCGGATGACCCCGCCGATGCCATCGGCGATGAGCCGATCTGGCACGAAGGGGAGGTGGTGGGCTGGGTCACATCCGGGGGCTATGCACACCACAGCAACGCGTCGGTGGCGCTCGGATACGTTCCAGCGCACATCGCGGATGCGGGGTCGAATGGCAACTTCGAGATCGAGATCATCGGGCGGCGCCGCCCCGCTCACCTCCAGTTGACGCCGATCTACGATCCCGAAGGGAGGCGGATGCGCCAGTGACCGACGGGCGCCGCATCATCCTCGACGGTCGACCGATCCCGTACGAAGACGGCGATTCGGTCGCCGTGGCCATGATGCGTGCCGGAGAGCACCCTCAGCACGGTGGCACCATCTGCCTCGCCGGCGACTGTGGCAACTGCGCGGCGGCCGTGGACGGCGTCGCGTACGTGCGGACCTGCCAGACGCGCGCTCGTCCCGGGCTCGTGGTGCGCCGGCACCCTGCGGTCGGGGAGCCGGTGCTGCCAGCCGTGGACAAGATGAATCTCGCCGGGTATGTGCCGGCGCCGCGCATTCGGGTCCAGCGCGAGGAGGCCGATCTGGTGGTGATCGGAGCCGGCGACAGCGGGGTCGCGGCGGCGACGAATGCCGAGCGCCAGGGACGAACCGTCACCGTCCTCGACGCTCACGACGAGATGGAGGTCGTGGCGGTCTACGCCGGACCCACGATCATCGTCCGGACGCGCGGTGGGATGCTCCACATCAACGCCCGCGAGGTAGTGGTCGCGACAGGCGCGGCTGAGCTGCACCCGGTCTGCCCGGGGAGCTCACTGATCGGCCTGGTCACGGCTCGTGCGGCCCGGCAGTTGCACGCGGCCGGGGTGCACCTGGGCGTTGCGGTGGCCATCGGCGCGGCACCGAGTGGTGTGCCGAGCATTCCGCTACAGGGGAGACTGCTCCGCTTCGAGGGCGAAGGCCGGGTGATGGGCGTCGTCATGGCCGACGAGGGAAGCGATCGTGAGCTGACGACCGCCTGCGATACGGTCATTCTCGACCTGGGCAACTCCCCCCGCGACCTCCTCTCCCGGATGTCCGGTGATCTGCCGGTCACGGTCGTCGGGCCGGCGGCGGATGCGTTCCCGCTCCCGGAGTGCCCGACCACGGGCACGGTCTGTCCCTGTTCCAACGTGAGTGTCGAAGACCTCCAGGGTGTGTGGGACCGCGGGTTCCGGGAGCTCGAGCTTGTCAAGCGCGCCAGCCTGGTCGGGACGGGGACCTGCCAGGGGAGCGTCTGCCTGCCGTACGTCCGGTCGTTCATCGCCGACCGAACCGGCGGGATCCCGGATCCATTCACCGCGCGCCCGGCATCGCGCCAGATTACGCTCGCCGAAGCCGCGGCCGGCGTGCACATCGACGCGTTCCGACGCACCCCCCTCCACGACGAGCACATCGCCCTCGGCGCGCGCATGGATCGCTTCGGGGGCTGGTGGCGGCCGTGGCACTACGGCGACCATGTTGCCGAGTACTGGTCGGTGCGCGAGGCAGTTTCGCTCGGTGACGTGAGCACGCTCGGAAAGCTCATCGTCTCCGGACCCGATGCCGTCGAATTCCTGGAGCGGCTCTATCCCACGAACATTGCGGACATCCGCGTTGGCCGCTCTCGCTATGCCCTGTTGCTCAATGAGCGCGGCCATCTCATGGACGACGGCATGATCTGCCGGGAAGCGGAGTCGCGCTTCGTGCTCACCTTCACCTCGGCCGGGGCCAGCCATGCGGAGATGTGGGTGCGCGACTGGGTCGACACATTGGGGCTCCGCGTCCACGTGCTGGACCGCACGATGTCGCTCGCCGCGATCAATGTCACCGGTCCGCTTGCGGGACAATTGCTGGAGCGCGTTGGGCTCTCTGAGCAGCCGCGGTTCCTCCAGCACGTGCGGGCCGAGGTGGCAGGTGTGCCATGTCACGTGATGAGGCTCAGCTTCACCGGCGAGATGTCCTTCGAGCTGCACCATGCGGTCGAGCGCTCCGTTGAGCTGTGGCGATCGCTGATGGCGCATGGCCACGATCTCGGGATCGCGCCCCATGGCCTCCAGGCGCTCCAGGCGCTGCGGCTGGAGAAGGGGAACGTGATCGTGGGGATGGACTCGGAGCTCGACTCGACGCCCCGACGGCTCGGGATGGAGTGGGCCGTCAAGATGGACAAACCCGACTTCATCGGCCGGAGTGCTTTGGCCCGCACGGCACAACTGCCCGATGACCGCCGGCTGGTGGGACTGACGATGCCGGGTATGGCGCCAATCGAGGGCAGCCCGATCTGGTTCGACCACGAGGTCATCGGTCACGTGGCCTCGAGCTTTACTTCGCCGGTGCTCGGCCATGCCGTCATGTTGGGCTGGCTCAAGCGCGCGCCGTTCCCCGAGCAAGTCGAGGTTGACGGGCGATCCGCGTCCGTCGTCCGGCCGCCGTTCTATGACCCGGAGGGCAGCCGTGCTCGCGCTTGAAGTCATCCAGGGCGTGCGGGTGGTGGCCGCGCCCGAGGCGCTTGACGCCGCCCGCTGGGGTGACCAGACGGTTGTGCTTCGCTTCGCCGCGGATGATGCATTTGCGATCGGCGCAACGGACACCGACCTCACCGATGAGCACGCGATCATCGTTGGCGAGACCGCGTTCGTTGGAGCGTGGCTGACCGATGACGAGCTTGATGCGTGGGTGCTCCCGCACATCGAGTGGCCACTGCCCGACTATCGGCCCGATCTCGCGCAGGGGTTCGTCGCGGGCGTGCCCGCCAAGCTCTGGCTCACCGAAGGCCGCACGCTGCTCCTGTGCCCCGCCGCGTACGCGCACGAGCTTTCCGAGCGGCTGCGATGAACGAGTTCGTCGAGCGCCAGCTCACGCTGGAGTGGCACGAGCCGAAGCGCTCATACGACGTGGTGATCGTCGGGGGTGGCGGCCACGGCCTCGCCACGGCCTACTACCTCGCGAGTCGTCACGGCATCACGAACGTTGCCGTTGTCGAAGCCGGCTATATCGGTTCAGGCAACTCCGGGCGTAACACCACCATCATTCGAGCAAATTACGGCATCCCCGAGTCGATCCGCTTCTACCAGCACAGCCTCGATCTGTACGGGACCCTGGAGGACGAGCTGAGCTGCTGGGTCATGTACAGCACTAAGGGCATCATCTGGCTGGCGCACACCGAACCGCAGATGCGGACCGAGCGCGCCCGCTGCCTGCTCAACGCCGCCTGCGGGGCTGAGACGGTCATGATCACGCCATCCGAGGCCAGGGAATTATGTCCGCAGCTCGACCTCTCCGGTGGCGGTCGCTATCCCGTGCTGGGTGCGTCATACCACCCAGCGGCAGCCACCGCCCGCCACGACCGGGTGGTATGGGCCTATGCGCAGGGAGCGATGCGCCACGGCGTCGACGTGCTCCAGCACACCAAGGTGACCGGCCTGCTACGCGATGGCGCACGTGTCACCGGCGTCCAGACCTCGGCCGGGCCGATCGCCGCCGACATCGTGCTCAGCGCGGTTGGGGGCAACGTATCGACGTTGGCGGCGCAGGCCGACGTCCGGCTTCCGATCCGCACCCATCCACTCCAGGCCTTCGTGACGAACACCTACGCCCAGGACTTCGGACCGATCCTCAGCGATACCGAGCTGCTCTGCTACGTGTCGCAGAGCGCCCGCGGCGAGATGGTCATCGGTGCCGAATATGACCCTCAGCCGAGCTACTCTCTCCGGTCCTCCTTCAACTTCCTTCAGAGCTGCTCCGCGAAGGCGACGCATCTGCTTCCCTTCCTGCGCGACCTGCGGATCCTCCGTCAGTGGGCGGGGATCTGTGACATCTCGGCAGACTACTCGCCGATCATGGGAGAGACAGGAGTGGATGGGTTCCTGGTGACCACTGGATGGGGAACCTGGGGCTTCAAGGCGATACCCGCCGGCGGTGAGCAGATGGCGGAGCTCATCGCCACTGGCCGCACGCCCGCGCTGCTCGAACCGTTTCGCCTCGATCGCTTCGCCGCGGATCACGCGATGGCGGATCAGGGCTCGACAGGGACGCACTGATGCTGTGGATCACGTGCCCCGGGTGCGGCCGGCGCCCGGTCGAGGAGTACAGTTTCGGCGGCGAGCTCCGCGGTGTCCCTGACCGGATCACCGATCCGGCCGAACGAGATGTCGACTATGCGTGGATGTATGACAACGTCCACGGCATCACGAGCGAGCGTTGGTTCCACCAAGCTGGCTGCCGCCGCTGGCTTACGCTTCGCCGCGACACCGCCACCGATGCCGTCGTTGCCTGACGACCAGCGCTGATCTCCGCGAGCTCGTGCACGGATATACGTATCTACTTCGCGGCGCCGCAGCGATGAAGTCCATCACGGCGCGAGACACTAATCCGTGTAATAGACCCCGTCGAGCGCGCCCCAGGCTGCGGCGCTGAAGGTGGCACACGCCGTCTTCACCCGCGCGAACTCCCCGTCCGACAGGCCATCGATGCGCGACGCCAGCATGGCCGGCTCGTCGGTTTCGACCGCGTGCTCGACGAAATACCGTTGGGCATCGGCGCCGACCGTGCCGGCATAGTGCTCGCGCAGCCCGGCCAGCTTGGACGACGCCGACACCGGCTGCTGGACCTCGAAGCTATACAGGGCTCCAAGCGACTCGGGGACCGATGCGAACGCATGCTCCGCCACCGCCAGGAGCGTCCTCGACTGCGGCCGGGTCATCTGGCCCGATGCGCCGAGTGCCGCGCGAAAGCGTG
>JBBSML010000049.1:0-9521 GCA_038233215.1 Candidatus Limnocylindria bacterium | reverse complement strand
TGGAGGCTGGCCGGGTCTCGTTCACGAATGCCAAGACCGTGCTGGCGGCGACCTTCGAGTCGGGCGAGTCGCCACGGTCGGTCATCGAGCGCGAGGGCGTTGGTCAGGTCTCGGACAGCGGTGCCATCGGCTCCGAGGTCGAAGCCGTGCTGGAGGAATTCCCGTCGCAGGTCGCCGAGTATCGGTCCGGGAAGGTCGCGGTGTTCGGGTTCCTGGTGGGTCAGATCATGAAGCGCACGGCGGGACGCGCGGACGCGCGCATCGTCAACGAGGAGCTCAGGGTTCGTCTCGACGGCTGAACTCGCTGGCACAGGACCTGCGTGGTGCGCCCTCGCCTGCCATCCATAACTGAGGGAACCGAATGCGCATTGCGCAGGTCGCGCCGCTGTATGAGAGCGTCCCCCCACACACCTACGGGGGGACCGAGCGGGTCGTTTCATACCTGACCGAGGAGCTCGTGCGTCAAGGTCATGACGTGACTCTCTTCGCGAGTGGGGACTCGACGACGGAGGCCACCCTGGTGCCCTGCGCGCCGCGGTCACTACGGCTGGACGAGACGGTGATCGATCCGATCGCGCATCTCGTGTACCAGTTGGAGCGTGTTGCGGCTGAGGCACATCGCTTCGACGTCATCCATTGGCACCTCGACTACTTTCACTTTCCGATGTCACGCCGCCTGGGCGTGCCGCAGGTCACCACGCTCCACGGCCGGCTTGACATCCCGGATCTGCAGCCGGTGTACGACGAATTCGGCGACATGCCGGTCGTCTCGATCTCCAACGACCAGCGCACGCCGCTGCCACAGGCGAACTGGGCCGCGACGGTGCATCACGGCATGCCACCCGACGAGCTCACTCCGAGCGCGGAACCCGGCGACTACCTCGCCTTTCTCGGGCGCATCTCGCCGGAGAAGCGTGCGGATCGTGCCATCGAGGTCGCTCGGCGGGCCAACGTGCCGCTGCGGATCGCCGCGAAGGTTGACGACGTTGATCACGACTACTTCGAGCGGGAGATCGAGCCGCTGCTCGGTGCAGCGCACGTCGAATTCATCGGTGAGGTCGGTCCCGAGACGAAGGGCGACTTCCTCGCGAACGCTCGCGCGCTGATCTTTCCAATCGATTGGTCCGAGCCGTTCGGACTCGTGATGATCGAGGCCATGGCCTGTGGTACGCCGGTCATCGCCTACGGCCTGGGATCGGTTCCGGAGGTTGTCACCGACGGCATGAACGGTTTCATCGTGGACGACATCGACAGCGCGGTGAAGGCTGTAGAGAGGCTCGACGAGATCGATCGTGCTCAGTGCCGCGTCACGTTCGAGGAGCGGTTCACCGTCGAGCGCATGGCGCGTGACTACCTCCGGGTCTATGACGGGTTGGTCGGCTCGGTGGCGCATCGGTCCATCCAGGCGCTCCCGGTTGGAGCGAAGGAGCCGGCCGCGGGTGTGTAGGCTTGCCTGGACCGCACCCCTGGAGATGAATGGCGACTCAATCGAACGAGCGTAGCTCGATCTCGGATGATCCGCGCACGGTCGTCGAGATCGAGGGGCGCTACTACATCCTCGCCACCAGCTCGGCAGCGGACGAAAGCGATCGCGTTCTGAAGCATGGCGACTCGTTCGCGGTGTTCGACCGCCACGGCGACATTCGGCCGATCGGCCTGGGTGAAGAGGGCCTCTACCATCGCGGCACCCGATTCCTTTCGGCGCTGATCCTGCGCCTCGCCGACGAGCGCCCGCTGCTGCTCGGCTCAACGACGCGCGGAGACAACTCGAGGCTGGCGATCGACCTGACCAACCCGGACATGATGCTGGGCGAGGAGCGTCTGCGTAGCGGGACGATCCACATCTCACGCACAAAGGTGCTTTGGGCGGCTGCCTGCCACGAGCGGATCAAGCTACGAAACTTCGGCGAGAGCGCCATCGGCGTACCGATCTCGCTTCGGTTTGCCGCCGACTACGTCGACCTGTTCGAGGTCCGCGGCCTGCGTCGCTCCAAGCGCGGCTCGCTGCGTCGGACGCGCATCAACGATGACACCGCGGTGCTCGGTTACATGGGTCTTGACGGGCTGCGCCGGCAGACGAGGATCGAGCTCACGCCAGCGCCCGACGTTCTTGAGGCGCAGAGGGCGATCTATGAAGTCAAACTCGATCCGGGACACGTCATGCAGATCGATCTCCGCGTCGCGTGCGAATTCGAGCGCCCTTCCCGTCCTATCGGCTTTGCGACCGCGTTGGACCGATCCGGACGTGAGCTCCGTGGCCGGGTGGCCCGTTCGGCGCATATCAGCAGCTCGAGCGATCCGTTCGACGAGTGGATCAACCGTAGCCTGTCCGACGTCGTGATGATGACGAGCGAGACGGCGCAGGGCCCGTATCCGTACGCGGGCGTGCCGTGGTTCAGCACCGTCTTCGGTCGCGATGGGCTGGTCACCGCGCTCCAATTGCTCTGGGTGCAGCCGGCGCTCGCCCGCGGCGTCCTGGGCCACCTTGCCGCGACCCAGGCGACGCATGACGAGCCGGCGCGCGACGCGCAGCCGGGCAAGATTCTCCACGAGGCGCGCCATGGTGAGATGGCCGCGCTGATGGAGGTTCCTTTCGGCCGCTATTACGGCAGCCATGATGCGACGCCGCTCTTTGTCGTGCTGGCCGAGGCGTATTACCAACAGACGGCCGACCTGGACTTCATCGAGGCGCTGTGGCCGAGCATCGAGCGCGCCGTGGCATGGATCGACGGACCGGCGGACCTCGATGGTGATGGTTTCGTCGAATACGAGCGGCGGACGCCCATCGGCCTGGCGCACCAGGGCTGGAAGGACTCCGAAGATTCGGTCTTCCATGCTGATGGCAGTCTGGCCGAGGGCCCGATCGCGCTATGCGAAGTGCAGGCCTATGTGTACGCCGCGCGGCTCGGGGCCGCCACCTTGGCCGATGCCCTCAGACGGCCCGAGCGGGCCTCCGAGCTGCGCGCCGAGGCCGAGTCCCTGCGGTTGCGATTCGAGGAAGCGTTCTGGGTAGAGGAGCTCGGCACGTATGGCATCGCGCTCGACGGTGACAAGCGCCTGTGCCGCGTGCGGACTTCGAATCCCGGCCACTGCCTGTTCGGCGGCATCGTGAGGCCGGATCGGGCAGGGCGCGTGGCGGACGAGCTGCTCAGCGACGCGATGTTCTCCGGGTGGGGGGTTCGAACGCTGGCTGCCGGGCAGCCGCGCTACAACCCGATGTCATACCACGATGGTTCGATCTGGCCGCATGACAACGCCATCACCGCGCTCGGTCTGGCGCGCGCCGGCTTCCACGACCATGCGTCGCGGGTGATGGGCGCGCTATTCCAGGCCAGCCGGCAATTCGACCTGGCCCGCCTGCCAGAACTGTTCTGTGGCTTCAGCCGTCGTCCGGGCGAGGGGCCGACGCGTTATCCGGTGGCGTGCTCGCCGCAGGCGTGGGCGTCGGGCGCCGTGTTCATGTTGCTCCAGGCCTGCATTGGGCTGGAGGTCGACTCGCCGGGCCGCACTCTGCGATTTAACCAGGGGCGCCTGCCGGTCTTCCTCGATCATCTGCGAATCGAGAATCTCGTCGTTGGCGACGCGAGCGTGGATCTCCTTCTGGGGCGCCAGCCGCAGGGAATGAGGGTCGACGTGATCACGCGGCGGGGAGAGGTCGAGGTCGTGACACTCAGATGAGCGGCGATGCCGGATCCCTGCTCCGATTCGCGCATGAGCTGCTCGATGAGACCGATGCGATTGCCCTCCGGCATGTTGCCGGCGGGCTGACCGTCAGCACCAAGCCGGATCGCACACTGGTCACCCAGGCCGATACGGAGATCGAGACGCATCTGCGAGAGCGGATCGCCGATGCGTTTCCGACACACACCGTCGCGGGAGAGGAATTCGGGACCGCCGAGGACGGTGGCGACGGTCGATGGATCATGGATCCCATTGATGCGACGCATAACGTGGTGCGCGGCATCGAGATCTTCGCCACGCTGCTGGCCTTCGAGCGCGACGGGGAGCTCCAGATCGGTTTGGTGTCCGCGCCGGCGATGCATCGGCGCTGGTGGGCGACCCGTGGCGGGGGAGCGAGCCTCCGCGTCGACGGAGTGGAGCGATCCGTTCATGTCTCGAAGATCGTGGCGCTGGCGGACGCGCAGATCGCGTTCTCGACGCTTCGCGGGCTGGAGGACGCCGGGCTGGGTGATGGGCTTCGGCGGCTGACCGGCGCTGCCTGGCGGGATCGAGGCTTCGGCGATTTCTGGGGTCACATGCTCGTGGCGCAGGGATCTGCAGAAGCGATGCTGGAGTACGGCGTCCGCCCCTGGGACATGGCCGCACCGCATCTGATCGTCACCGAGGCGGGCGGTCGGATGACGGACCTGCAGGGACGCCCCTCGTGGTCCGGCCCGCAGGTCGTGTCGTCGAACGGACGGCTGCATGAGCGGGTCCTGGAGCTCCTGCAGTCGCAATGAGCGCCGACAGGGGAATCCGGCGGCATCCACCGCACGCGGCGGAGCTGGGGCTGATTCTCCTGGTGCTCGCGCTGTCCCTCTTCACCGTCGTGGTCGTGGCGCTGCCGACCGGGGTGCCGGCACTGGTCAACGATCGGTTCGACGTCACGATCGTCACGGCCGCAACGCTGGTCGCGGGCGCCGTGGCCGCGCTCGACTGGGCACGAGGACGCGTGGCGCATGACCCGGCCGCGCTCCTGCGATCATCCGCGTTCGCGGTCCTTGCCCTCCTCAACGGCCTCACGCTGGTCGCAGGAATCGTTGGCGCCGACGCGGCTCTCGGTGCGACGCTCGATGATCCCGGACAACTGCCGATCATTGCGGGCGTCGTCGGCCGCGCCGTCTCCGCCGCGCTCCTCGTCGCCGCCGGCTGGGTGGCACTCAGCCGCGGAGTGCCGGCGCTCAGGCCGGTCCTTGTGCTCGTCGGGCCCGCCGCGGCCGTATTCGGGGTGCTCGTGATTGCGACGCTGGCTCAGGACGCGCTGCCATTGCTCACGCCCCCCATGGTCCTCGATGGGTTGACCACGAATCCCACCGACGCCGTGGCTCCCGGCGCCGCGCCGGCACTGGTGATCATCCAGACCGCGATCGGAGCGGGGTTCCTGCTTGCGGCGTTGCTGGCGCATCGGTCCTACAGGCGCAGCGGTCGCGCCGCGGATGTGCTTCTCGCCGCGGGGCTGCTGATCGCCGCCTTCAGCCAGGTGCATAGCGCTCTCCATCCAGGGAGCTTCTCCGGCGTGGTGACCATCGGCGACGTCCTGCGACTCGCCTTCTACGCGGTGCTGCTGATCGGGGTCGTGGCCGAACGTCGCGAGGACCTGGCGGAGCTTCGCGCGGCGACCATGGAGGTGCGCCGCCTGGCCGAAAGCGAGTTCGCCGCCGTGGCGCTGGAGGAGCGGGCGCGTGTGGCCCGAGAGATTCACGATGGCCTGGCGCAGGATCTGTGGTACGCCAAGCTGAAACAGAGTCGACTCGCGCAGGTCGCCGGATTCGGCGGCGAGGCGGAGCAGCTGAGCAACGAGGTCGGAGGCGCCCTCGACAGCGCGCTGGCCGAAGCGCGCGACGCGGTGGCGGCCATGCGGCACGGAGCGCAATCCGGACCGCTTCTCGAGATCCTGATGCGGCACGTGGACGACTTTGCCGATCGCTTCGCGTTGCGGGCGGAGCTGACGAGCAATGGACCCCTGCCGGAGATCGGCCCGAGAGCCCAGGCGGAGGTGCTGCGGATCATTAAGGAGGCGCTCACCAACGTCCGAAAGCACGCGGACGCCACCGTCGTGCGCGTGGACGTGTCAACCGATGACCACCTTCGCTTCACGGTCACCGACAATGGGCGCGGATTTCGATCGGAGGCGGTCAGGACCGGCTTTGGGATGGAGAGCATGCGGCAGCGAGCCGCCGTCATCGGCGCCGAGTTGACCGTCAGCTCCGAGCCACAAAACGGAACCCGAATCGAGTTGTCCATGCCGATCAAGCGAACAAAGGAGACCGATGGAGCCTGAGCCGCCGCTGCGCGTGATGCTGGTGGACGATCACGCGCTCGTCCGATCGGCGATTCGGCAGGCGCTCCAGGCGCCCGACATCGAAGTCGTGGGCGAGGCATCCAGTGCCGAGGAGGCCCTGGCGATGGCGCCTGAGTTGCGGCCGGATCTTCTGCTGCTCGATGTCGACATGCCCGGGCTGAGCGGGATCGAGACGGTACGAGAGCTCGCCCCGCGGCTGCCCGCCACGAAGATCGTGATGCTCACCGTGTCGATGGATCGTCGCGACCTGTTGGGGGCCGTTCGTCATGGCGCGTACGGCTACCTGACTAAGGACCTCAGCGGCGAGGCGCTGCTGCGCGCAGTGCGCGGCATTCGGGTGGGCGATCTGCCGATGTCGCGCGCGCACGCGGCGACCGTGGTCGAGCACCTGGCGCGCAGTTCAGGCGGCGCCGCGTCGGAAGGTGATCGCGTGGAGGAGCTGCTCAGCCTGCGCGAGGGGGAGGTTCTGCGTCTGCTGTCAGATGGGCTCACCGACCGCGAGATCGCCGGTGCGCTTGCCATATCGCCGCGCACCGTCGAGAGCCACGTCAGCAGCCTCCTGGGAAAGCTCGGGGTGCGTAACCGGGCGGAGGCAGCGCAGCGCTACCGATCCGGCTCCTAGCGACGACCGGTGAGGCGGCGGACGAGACGTCCGAGGGGCCCTGGCTGCTTCTCTTCGTGCTGTAGGACCCGGCGCCACTCGAGCTCCTGTCCGACGGCGATGCGGATGCCGATGCGCTCGGCTTCGGTCTGGATCGGAATCGCGATTCGGCCGCCCGTACGCCACTGCTCGACCTCCGCGGAGGCTGCCTCGTAGGCTTCCTGGACAATGGCCAGCGTCGCGAGATCGGCTGGCTTGCCGCTGTTGGCGCCGCGCATGGCAACCACCCACGCGTCGCGCGCGGCCACGTAGGTCGCCTCTGCCTCTTCGCGTGAGAGCGTTCCGAAGTTGGACGGTTGCTTCGCCGGTCGGACGGACGCTTCGATGCGCCGGCGAGCCAGCGGTGAGCTTGGCGAACTGTCGCTGTCCGGCGACGCGGGAGTCTCGGCCGGGCGACGCGTGGTCATCGGCGCAGCCCTTGGGCGACCGCGGCCATCTCGGCGCGCAGGAGGCGCGGCCGGTCGAGGTCGAGAGCAATGCCCTCGCCATCGCGGAGCGTGATCAGCAGTCGTTCCCCCGCGAGCGAGGTTTCGACGATATCGGTCAGTTACACGGTCACCATCACCTGTCCCAGGTGAACGAGCCTGCGCGATGTGAGGTACAGAGTTCCCCCATACCCGAGCGCACGATCTTCACCGGGTGCCTTAAGGATCGCACGTGCACGCAAGGCGTGTACCAGCTCGCCATCCGCGAGGTGAGGGCCGATGGCATCATCTGGCTCCAGGGCCTGGATGGTGCCCATGCGCAGCATCTCGCGCGCCGAGTTGGCGGCTGCTTCGTCATCGGCGGCGCGCTGGGCCGCGGTCATTGCGTCGCGCAGCGCGGGACCGTCCTCCGTGAGCTCGCCGACCTCCGTGAGCTCGCCGACCTCGGAAATCGACGGACCCCGGTCCCGCTCTGACGCTTGCATGCGCCCACGGTATGCCGGGAGTGGCGCGTGGGCATCCGCAGTTCTACGGAGCGAGGTACGGATCGGGCCATCCGTACCTTGCTCCGGTGCGTAGTCGCAACGCTCGGGTCAGGGTACGGACTCAGCGATCCGTACCGCTCTCAGTAGGTCCACGGATCCGTAGGTGACGTGCGTCGCGGATGATCCCTCCCACTCGGCCGGACTGTGCCGCCGGCATCACTGAGGGGATAAGGAATCATCCATGTTTGGTAAGCAGATTGTTCGAGCGCTGACGCTGGCAACCATTGTCTCGCTTCTCATGTCGTCGGTGGCGCTCGCCGATACGATCGAGAACAACGTCGTATCCGGCGGGAACGACACGATCGTTGTCGGAGGGTCCACCACCATCACCTACAAAGTAGAGGTGCAGGGGACCGGAACTGATGGGCAGGGAGGCTGTAACGCAAGTGATGGCTCTCCGCTCAACGTCACCATTGCCGTGCCGGCCGGTGTCACTGCAAGTGCAAGCAGCATGCAGTTCACGGCGTGCAGCACTAGTGGTGCGAAGCAGGTGACGTTCTCCTCGTCCACTGCTGGGACCTACGCCATTACGCACTCGTACACCGATGCGGGTCCAGGCGCGTACACGAATCTCGCCAACTGGACCCTGAAGGTTAACGCCGCGACACCGACCGATACGACGGCACCTGTAGTCACCCCGACGGTTGTCGGAACCTTGGGTGGCGGCGGCTGGTACACGAGCAATGTTTCGCTCAGCTGGTCCGTCACGGACGGCCAGTCGCCAATTTCGGCGAGCAGTGGTTGCGGAACTACGAGCATTACCGCTGACCAGGGCGCAACAACCTACACGTGCACAGCGACGAGCGCGGGCGGCACGACGTCCCAGTCGGTATCGATCAAGATGGACAAGACCGCTCCGGTCGTCAACCCCGCCAGCGTGGTCAACTCGACCTGGCGCAACAGCGACCTGTCGCAGGCCTTCACCGCCTCGGACCCCCTGTCCGGCCTGGCGGTCACCGCAGACGCCAGCTTCACGCTGACGGCCTCGACTGAGTCCGCCAACGCGACCACCCCGACCATCGCCACCAAGACGGTCACCGACGTGGCCGGCAACAGCACCACCCGCAGCGTGTCCGCGCTCATCGACAAGACCGCTCCGGTCATCACCGATGAAGGGTTCGACTCGGGCACTGCTGGCGCGAATGGCTGGTACACCAGCGCGGTCGTCAACAAGTTCGCCGCCAGCGATGCCCGCTCGGGTCTGGCGTCCGGCGTCGTGACGCCGTTCACCAAGTCCAGCGGCAGCGATGAGGGCAGCGCCGTCAAGATCAACTCCGGCGCGGTCGCCGACGCAGCTGGCAACAGCAACTCGGGCATCGACAGCGCCGCCTACAAGATCGACCTCACCGACCCGACCATCACGATCGTGTCCCGGACGGCCGCCAACGCAGCCGGCTGGAACAACACCAATGTCACCATCACCTGGAGCTGCTCCGACAGCGGATCGGGCGTCGTGGCGGCCACGTTCACTCAGACCCTCACCACGGAGGGCGCGGATCAGACCGCGACCGGAACGTGCACCGACAATGCCGGTCGCACGGCATCTGACACGGTCAGCAACATCGACATCGACAAGACCGCTCCGGTCGTGAACCCCGCCAGCGTGGTCAACTCGATGTGGCGCAACAGCGACCTGTCGCAAGCCTTTACCGCCTCGGACGAACTGTCCGGGCTGGAGATCGCCGCCGACGCCGGCTTCACGTTGACGGCCTCGGCGCAGTCGACCAAGGTTGAGGGCATTGTTTACTCGACCATCGCCACCAAGACGGTCACCGACGTGGCCGGCAACAGCACGACCCGCAGCGTCTCGGCCTACATCGACCTCACCGCTCCGACGATCAGTGGAGCGGTGTCGCCGGCGGCTCCCT
>JBBSML010000048.1:0-9653 GCA_038233215.1 Candidatus Limnocylindria bacterium | reverse complement strand
CCACAGGCTGTCCCAGCCGAAGCGTCCGTCGGAACTCCCGCGGAGCAGGTGGCGGCGCTCAAGCGCCAGGTCGCGGCGATCGAAGCCAATCTGGCCGCTTCTCAACCACAACCAATGGTGGCGAACGACCGCCAGCCCCAGTTTGCGCCTGTCTCCGTATCCTAACCTTATGGAATCTGACTCCCGGGATGATCCGTTGACGAGCGACGAGCAGGTCCGGCCCGACCGGCCGCGGTTTCAGTCGCGGCGATTCACCGTCGTCGTCGGGTTGACGATTGCGCTCGTCCTCGTCGCTGCCGCCTGGTATGCGGGTGGTCGGCAGGACTTCAACCAGATCGGGGCTGGGGGCGTCAATCTCTCCCTCCTGCCAAAGATTGGCGAGCCCGCTCCCGACTTCACGACCACCGTGATCGACTACCAGGGACGCCCGATTGCCCGACTCAGTCTGTCGGACCTCCGTGGGCGGCCGGTTTGGATCAATTTCTGGGGCTCGTGGTGTCCACCCTGCCGCGCCGAGATGCCTGAGATCCAGGCGGCATATGAGGAGGAGCTCAAAGATGCGGGCGTGATCTGGCTCGCCGTCTCGCTCGATGAGCCGGCGGTGGACGCGGCCGAGTTTGCCGCGCTCAACGGGACGACGTTCCTGATCACGTCGGATCCGGTCCGGGCGGACACGGGGGCCGGTTACCCGATTGCCAATTTCCCGACCCACATCTTGGTCGACGAGGATGGTATTGTCCGCGACATCGTGCTGGCCGCGATCGATAAGGAGGAAATCATTCAGAAAGCACGGCAGATTCTGCCAGATCAGACAGGATCGTAGCGAGGCCAGCACCACACGGCGTTCAGGCAGAAAGAGGGTATGGAAACTCCTACCGACACCGACGAGGCGCGAATCGACGCAGATGATGTGTTTGCCAGATTGCCGACCTGGTGCCGGGCCCACCTGCTGCCGACGCTGGCGATCGGCGCCGCGCTGTTGCTGCTGATCACGTTGCTAGCCGCTCGCCTGGCTCTTGGGAGCGGTGAAGCAGAACTGGTGGGCACTGACCTCGGCAACCAACCAGCCCCGGGCTTCACGCTGACCGACCAGCGAGGGCAGGCCGTGAGTCTGAGCGACTTCCGTGGCAAGGCGATCGTGTTGACCTTTATTTACACGAACTGTCCTGATGTCTGTCCCGTCATCGCTCGCACGCTCCAGATCGCCTACGATGGGCTATCCGAAGATGCGCAGGACGATGTGGTTCTCCTGGCCGTGACTATCGACCCCGAGCGCGATACGGCGGAGGCGTTACGGGCGTTCTCCGCCACGCACAACCTCGCTGCCAACCCGAATTGGCACGCCCTACGCGCTGATCGGGCGACACTCGAACCGGTGTGGGCGTCCTATGGAATTCATCCTGGTCCGAACTGGGCGACTCCCGGGGCGGAGGGTCCGGGCCACACGGACGCCATCTACCTCATCGACGCGGAGGGCCGCCAGCGGGTATTCCTGCGCGCGGGTGTGGCGCCGCAGGTCTTGGCCGACAACCTTGAAGCCTTGGTCGATTGACCCTGGCGAGCGTCCGTCCGGCGCGTCTCGCTCTGCTGAGCACCTCGCCGAGTTCCGTATCCGGATCGGCATCCGCGCACGACTCGACGCCTTCCTCCATCGGCGGATGTCCTACACTGTGTAAGCACGGGGTGGCCGTGCACGGAGAGCGATGACGAAGGAGACGTGTCTATGCCAGCAATGACCGGTGGAAAGGCTCTTATCGGAGGGATTCTCGTTGGGGCGATGCTCCTGATGTTGAGTACCGGTTCGCTGGTTGCTCACGAGGACGATGCGACGCCCGGCGTCGCTAGCGCCAGTGACGACATGGACATGATGGGGGAGGCGACCCCGGGTGCTGCCGGCATGATGAGCGGCGATGACCTGCACGAGGCGATGCACGCGATGATGGACGCCGTGCATGGCGCCGGCACGACCGAGCGCATGCACGAGGCGATGGGTCCGGAGGGCGAGCAGCTGATGGCGCAGTGCGCGGCGATGATGGGCATGATGGGTGACGGTGGCGACATGGGCGACATGATGGGAGGCCAGGACATGATGGGCACGCCGGCGGCAACCCCGGGGCCGTAGTGTCACCTCCGCGTGAGCGGTGCGGCGCCCTCGGTGGTCGTCAAACACGTTTCGTTAAGACAGGAGTCAGGCGACAAGCCGAACAGGCTTACCACACTCATCCGGAGGAGCTGGTGATGACTGCCCGCGTTACGGAACATCTCAACGCCTCGCGGGTCTAGGCTGTGGCATCAGATAAGCGTCTTCCTTTCTCCGCGGCACGATATTCTGCGGCATGCCATCTCGGGTCTCTCTGATATCGAGCGGGCGTCCATCATCGCCCGTCTGAACCGAATTGAGGGCCAGGTCAGAGGCGTCCGACGGATGGTCGAGGAGGGACGCGATGTCCTCGATGTGATGACCCAGATCGCGGCCATCAGAGGCACCACTGACGCGGTTGGCCAGGATGTCCTGGTGGCGTTTGCCCTCCGCTGCCTGCGCCACCCAAACGAGTTCGCATCACCCGAGATCGCGATCGAGCAAGCCATGCAGGCACTCGTCCGAAGCGGCCGCTAGTGGCGTCGCCTCCGTCCCCAGATCCGGCGGCCAGCGAGGACGATCTCCTGATCGTCTGGCACGTCAGCACCCGTGATGGCACTGAGTATGCAGCAACTATCTCAGGCTTACAGCTCGTAGGCGTAGGAGAGTAAATCTGGAGGAGGATCACGCCATGTGTATGAGCTGCGGTTGCGGAAGCCCAAATGATAGCCACGGGGACGAGCGCAATATCACCCAGGACGACCTCGACCGAGCGGCGCAGGCAGCCAACATCAGCCGTGACCAGGCGGCACAGAACGTGATGGACTGCTGCCGGCAGACGAGTGCGTCCCAAGGCGGGCAGGCGCAGGGAAGATGAATGACACGACGCGGACGGTCCTGATTGCCCTCGGGGTGGCGCTGCTGGTCGTGGTCCTGGTGCCAGGCCTGCTGATGACCGGCATGATGGCCTCAATGATGAGCGGCGGCATGGGCGGCATGATGGAGGGCTGGGGCGCCTGGGTGTCAGGCATCCTCGTCCTGCTCGTCCTGGTGGCCGGTGTTGCCCTCGTGGCCATCGGTGTCGGCGGGCGGCGATAGCAAACGAGAAGGGAATTGCCAGTATGTTGAAACGGATGATGCTTTCGCTGGTGGTCGCGGCGTTGGGTATCGGGGTCGTGGCAGGAATGTGGTGGACCGGCGGGCCGAGTGTCCTAGCCCGCGAAGATCCCGGCTGTAGCGAGCGGGATGCGGATGGTCCCTTCATGGGGATGGCCGACCCAGACGCGCCGTACGACCTGCGCTTCATCGACGAGATGATCATGCACCACCAAGGCGCGATCATGTCGGCGGGGATGATGATCGCGGACTCGGAGCGTCCTGAGCTTCGCGACCTCACCCGGCGGATCCAGGAGAGCCAGCAGCGCCAGATCGACCAGATGCGCGAGTGGCGGGCTCAATGGTATCCCGACGCCCCGGCCCCGGCGATGGACATGGAGCCCACGGCGAACATGATGGGCGGGAGGATGAGCGGCGACGGCATGATGGATGGTGGCGGGATGATGGGCATGATGAGTGGTGGGATGATGGGCGGCGACCGTACCGACAAGATGTTCCTGCAGATGATGATCCCGCACCATCAGCTCGCTGTTGAGATGGGCGAGGACGCATTGCAGAACGCCGAGCATCAGGAACTCAAGGGCCTGGCCGACGAGATCATTCAGGGGCAGTCGGCCGAAATTACGGAGATGGAGCGGTATCTGCAGGACTGGTACGGGGCGGCCTCTACCCGCGACGCCGCTAGCGGGATGCAGAGCATGATGGGCCAGTGCTGATGCTCAATGGTGAGATGTCATAGGAACCCGGTCGGGCAAATCAGGAAGGAGCGGAGGTGACCGTCCCAGACGAAACGGAACGCGTCCGGCGTCTCTACGATGACGCGGCCGGCAAGTACGACCGGTTCGTCGGCTTCGCGGAAAAGCTGCTCTTTGGCGACGGTCGCCGCTGGGTCTGCGCGCAAGCCAAAGGCGACGTGCTGGAGATCGCCGTCGGGACCGGTCGCAACTTCCCCTTCTACCCGGTCGACGCGCGGCTGGTCGGGATCGACGTGAGCCCGGGGATGCTCGACGTCGCCCGCGCTCGGGCCCAGGAGCTTGGCCGTGAGGTCGATGTGCATCTTGGCGACGCCCAGGCCCTCGACTTCCCGGACGCGCGGTTCGACACCGTGGTCTCCACCCTCGCCCTCTGCACGATCCCCGACGAACGCGCGGCGGTCGCGGAGGCCAAGCGGGTGCTGCGCCCCGGCGGCCGGTTCTTGCTGCTGGAGCACGTCCGCAGCCCTCGCCTGCCCGTGCGTATCGTCCAGCGGCTGCTCGACCCGCTCTTCGTGCGACTCCAAGCCGATCACCTGCTACGCGAACCCCTCGATCCCGTGAGGGCGGAGGGCTTCGTCATCGAGCGCCTCGAGCGCTCAAAGTGGGGCCTCGTCGAGCGACTCGCGGCCCGGAAACCGGCGTAGTGGGTATCAGTGGGAGACGCGATGGAGGTGCACGATTAAGTCCCGCGTCCCATACCGGTCGCGGGATTGCTGGACGCGAGCTTCTGCCGTGAACTGAATGTTCAGGTCAGTCGCGAGGCGCCTGGCATCGGGAGTAAGGAGAGAAGGCTGTGAGCGTCGTTGACCTTGCCATCGTTGCCGGTGGGACCGCGCTGATTGGGTTCCTGCTCTGGTTCTTCTTCGGTCCGAAGACCGGCAAGGCGGCGGTACTGCAGGCCGGGGCGCAGGAGGCCACGATCCGCGTCGAGGGCGCCTACCAGCCGAACCGGATCACGGTCATGGCCGGCGTGCCGGTGCGACTCAAGTTTGACCGCCGCGAGGCGACTGACTGCTCGAACCGGGTCATTCTGTCTGACTTCGGCATCTCCAAGGCGCTTCCGGCCTTCGCCACCACGACCATCGACTTCACCCCAGGGGAGCCAGGGGAGTATCCCTTCGCCTGCGCCATGAACCTGTACCGGGGCACGCTCGTCGTTGAGGCAAACGGTCACGCGCCTAACACGGAGGCCGCCACCATACCGGCACAGGTGCCGCCAGAGGTGGTTCCCAGGCCCAGCGCCGAGGAGCGGCCCGCCCAAGCGGAGTTCTTCATCCGCGGCATGCGGACCATCACCACCATTACGGCGCTCGATGATCTGCTGGGGCGGCAGCCGGGCGTGGAGCGGGTGCAGGTCAACGCCGCCACCGAGCGGGTCACGGTGGACTACATTCCTGGGCTCGTCTCGCCGGAGCGGCTGGCGCAAACGATGGAGCAGGTCGGCTACCAGGCTGAACCGGTCACCGAGGCCGAGGAGCTGACCGATCGAGGGGTCACCTCCCGTGAGGCCGAGATGGCCGACGTCACCCGCCGCTTCATGGTCGCGCTGATCCTCACGGTCCCGCTCACTGTCGCCGCGATGTGGCACTTGATTGCCCCGATGCCTGCCGGTACGCTCGGCAACCTGATCGACCTGGTTGCCAACCCCTACGTCCAGCTAATCCTGGCCATGCCGGTCCTGTTCTATAGTGGTTGGGGCTTCTTCAAGGGCACGTACTTCACTTTGAAGAACCGCACCGCCGACATGAATACCCTGATCGGCATCGGGACCGGCGCGGCCTTTCTCTACAGTTTGTCGGCCACCTTCTTCGGCGGCTGGCTGGAGGCCCGTGGCGTGGACGCGGCGGTCTACTATGAGACGGCCGCCGTCATCGTGACCCTGATCCTGCTGGGCCGCCTGTTGGAAGTACGCGCCAAGGCAGGCACCTCGGCGGCGATCGAGAAGCTCCTCTCGCTCCAGGCGCGAACGGCCCGGGTGCGCCGCGACGGGACGGAAGTGGATCTCCCCGTGGAGGAGGTGCGGATCGGGGATCTGGTCGTCGTGCGACCGGGGGAGAAGATTCCCGTCGATGGGGTGATTCGCGAAGGTGAGAGCACAATCGACGAGAGCATGGTCACCGGCGAGAGCGTGCCAGTTACCAAGGGGCCAGGCGATCCGGTTATCGGTGCGACGATCAACAGCGCTGGCGGCTTCGTCTTCAAGGCGACGAAGGTCGGCAAGGACACGATGCTCGCCCAGATCGTCCGGCTCGTGCAGGAGGCGCAAGGTTCGAAAGCGCCCATCCAACGCCTCGCCGACGTGGTATCGAGCTACTTCGTGCCGGCAGTGATCATCGTCGCCGTGATCACCTTCGTGGTCTGGTTCGTCTGGGGACCGGAAACCGCCTTCCTGCTGGCACTCCTTAACATGGTGGCCGTCCTGCTGATTGCCTGTCCCTGCGCATTGGGCCTCGCGACGCCCACGTCGATCATGGTCGCCACGGGCAAAGGCGCCGGGAACGGCATCCTGATCAAGGACGCCGAGGCGTTGGAGGTGATGGGGAAACTCGACACGGTGATCCTCGACAAGACGGGCACGCTCACCCAGGGTCACCACGCCGTCCGCGACGTCGTCCCGGCCGCTGGCATCGGGGAAGATGAACTCCTTGGCAGCGTCGCCGCCACCCAGCGGGGATCCGATCATCCATTGGCGCGGGCAATCGTGCGCGCGGCAGAGGAGCGCGGGCTGCGGCTACCTGAGACGAGCGATTTTAGATACTACACGGGCATGGGCACGGGAGCTCGGGTCAACCGGGCCGAGGTGCTGGTAGGCAACCGACGGCTCATGGCAGAGCGACAGGTGGACATCTCGGCCCTCGAACCCCGGGCGGAGCGGCTGGCCACCGAGGGCAAGACGGTCAACTTCGTGGCCCGGGACGGGCGGGCAGCGGGGCTGATCAGCCTCGCGGACGTGGTTCGGCCCACATCGACCTCAGCGGTGGCGGCGCTGCACAGCCTGGGCATTGAGACAGCGATGATCACCGGCGACAACTGGGGCGTAGCGCGTGCTATCGCCGCCGAGGTCGGGATCGACATCGTGCTCGCCGAGGTCCTACCGGAGAACAAGGTGTCCGAGGTGGCCAAGCTGCAGCGCCAGGGGAAGGTCGTCGCCATGGTCGGCGATGGGATCAACGACGCGCCCGCGCTGGCCCAGGCTGACGTCGGGATCGCCATCGGCTCGGGCACCGACGTGGCGATTGAGGCAGCGGATGTGGCCCTCCTCAAGAACGATGTCTTTGATGTCGTGAAGACCGTCCGGCTCTCCCGGGCAACAATGCTGAATATTCGACAGAATTTGTTCTTCGCGTTCGTCTACAACGGGCTCGGCATCCCGATCGCGGCCGGTGTGCTCTACCCATTCCTCGGCTGGCTGCTCTCACCGATCATCGCCGCCGCGGCGATGGCGGCCAGCTCGATCTCGGTGGTCCTCAATGCCCTGCGCCTGAATACGTTCCGACTGCCCATTGGGCCAATGCCAACCGAGCCGGCGACAGTGTCGCACCCGGATCGGAATGAAGGGTCGCCGGCGATGCCCCAACCCGCCACGCCAGCCGAGCAACGCGTGCTCGGCGAGGCAGCGACGATGGTCACGGACCCCGTTTGCGGCATGGACGTCGGCACAGCGCAGGCCGCCGGAATGAGTGAGTACGAAGGCCAGACTTACTACTTTTGCTCTCCCGGCTGCAAGCAGCGGTTCGATCACGAGCCGCGGCGCTATATGACCAAGCAAAGCGTGGAGGTGTAGGAGCATGGCTAGCAACGCACGACAAGGGGTCGTGATCGTCACCGGGAGCAGCGGCTTGATCGGATCCGCGGCGGCTAAGCGGCTTGCCGAGCACGTCCAAGTCGTCGGCTTCGACCGCGAGGGACCGCCGCATCCACCGGCTGTTGCCGAGTGCATCGAGGTTGACCTGACCTCGGACGAGAGCGTGCGACACGGCCTGGATGCCGTGCGCGACCGCCACGGCGAGGTCATCGCCTCGGTGATCCATCTCGCCGCCTACTACGATTTTTCCGGCGAGCCGAGTCCCAAGTACGAGGAGGTCACCGTCCGCGGCAGCGAGCGCCTCCTGCACGCGTTGCGAGCGTTCCACGTCGAGCAGTTCGTCTTTTCCAGCACGATGCTCGTCCACGCGCCATGCGAGCCTGGCGAGCGCATCAACGAGGACTGGCCGCTGGAGCCGAAGTGGGACTATCCGCGGTCAAAGGTGACCACCGAGGAGCTGATCCGCGCCGAGCGGGGTGATATCCCCGTCGTACTGCTCCGCATCGCGGGCGTATACGACGACGAGGGTCACTCGATCCCGCTCGCGCACCAGATCCAGCGCATCTACGAACGCAAGCTCACCAGCCACGTCTATCCTGGCAACACCGCGCACGGGCAGGCCTTCCTCCACCTCGACGACCTCGCGGACGCGTTTGCCCTGCTTGTGCAGGCCCGCGCCCAGCTTCCACCCGAGCTGACGCTGTTGCTCGGCGAACCCGAGACGCTCAGCTACGACGAGCTGCAACACACGTTGGCCCGCCTCATCCACGGCGAGGCGTGGGAGACGCGCCAGATCCCGAAAGCGGTCGCCAAGACGGGAGCGTGGTTCCAGGACGCTGTGCCGCTCGGTGAGGAGCCGTTCATCAAGCCATGGATGATCGACCTCGCCGACGACCACTATGCGCTCGACATCACCCGTGCCCGGACGGCCCTCGGCTGGGAGCCGGCGCGCTTGCTGCGCGACACCCTGCCGAAGGTGATCGCCGCACTCAAAGCCGACCCTCCCGGCTGGTACCGCGCCAACAAGCTCGACCCTCCGCCGTGGCTTGCAAAGACTGCCACGCCGTCCTCGTCGGAGGAATCCCGTGAAGCCTGACCACAATGCACAGCGTCATGACGCAAACCACCAAGTGGGAGAGCATGCAGCGGCGGAGCCTCACAGGGAAGCCGGGTCCTTGCACCCACAAGAGCATCACGATGCCGACGAGATGATGCGTCAGCATCGCGAGATGACGCTCTGGATGTACTTCGCGAACATCATGCTTGGCCTGTGGCTGCTCGCCAGCCCTGCCGTGCTCGACTATCGAAGCGTGAGTCTCGCCTGGAGCGATGCCGCCAGCGGTGCGCTCATCGTGACGCTCGGCGTGCTGGCGCTGTTCCCTCGCGGGGACTTCTGGGGCCGCTGGGGTATCTGTCTCGTGGGCATCTGGCTGCTATTTGCGCCGTTGATCTTCTGGGCGCCGACGGCCTTTCTCTACGCCAACGACACGATCGTCGGCGCGCTCGTGATCGGGTTCACCGTCCTCGCACCCATGATGCCCGGCAAGGCCCACCACATGGCGATGATGCAGCCAGGCCCCGACATCCCACCCGGCTGGACCTACAACCCCTCCAGCTGGTGGCAGCGCGGCCCCATCATCGCGCTCGGGTTCGTCAGCTTTTTGATCGCCCGCTACATGACCGCCTACCAGCTCGGCCACATCGACACCGTCTGGGACCCGCTCTTCGTGCCGGGCACAGCCGCGATCCTGACCTCGGAGGTCTCGCGCGCCTGGCCCGTCTCCGACGCGGGACTGGGTGCGGTGGCGTACATGCTGGAGGCGCTCTCGGGTTTCATGGGCTCGCAGCGTCGCTGGCGGACGATGCCCTGGATGGTGTTGATGTTCGGCATCCTCGT
>JBBSML010000047.1:0-9827 GCA_038233215.1 Candidatus Limnocylindria bacterium | reverse complement strand
GACCGGTCCGGCGATGATGGGTCAACCAAGGAGGTGGAGCGAGCGAAGACCGTGCTGCTGGCGTCCTGACCGGCGCCGTCGACACCGTCGCTGCGGATCACGACCGATCGCTCAAATCCCACCACTCCAGGGGGCACGGCCATTGGCGGTGGCGCTTGGGCAGGCTTTGAAGCCGCCGTACGTGGTGTATCGCAACGTGGCCTGGCTCGAGAAGCGGCCGGGAGCAGAGCCCCAGGATGGCGAGGCGGATGTCGTCATTGGCCACCCGAATCTGGGCGTGATGGTGATCGAGGTCAAGGGCGGTCGCGTGCAGCGCATCGGCGGCAGGTGGGAATCCGTCGATGGCGGCGGCACGGCTCATCAGATCAAGGATCCATTCGCGCAGGTGACCCGGCTGATGCACGGGCTCAAGCGCACGTGCACGGACATGCCGGCCTGGCCCTCGCACGATGTCCGCTTCACGCGTGCTGTATGCCTCCCTGACGGCGCCTACGAGCGGGGCATGACGCCTGATGGCCCGCGCGAGATCGTCATCGATCACGACGACCTCCATCGGGTGGGGCAGCGAATTCGGGAGATCTTCGACTGGTGGAGCGCATCCGGCGATGCCGCCGCGGACGGCGGACCGCCGCGTCCAACGATGCCGCCGCGTCCGGCGATGCCGCCGCGTCCAACGATGCCGCCGCGGACGGCGGTCCGCTGCGGGCCAACGGCATGGCCGCGCTCCATGAGCTGCTGGCGCAGGACCTCGAGATCGTCTCGCCGCTTGCCGCGAGCGTGGCGCCGACGAGGACCGGATTCGCCTCTCGCCTCAGCAGTTCGGCGCCCTCGACATGCTCAGCAGCCAGCGCCGCGCGCTCATCCTGGGCGTGGCGGGCTCCGGCAAGACGCTGCTCGCCGCTGAGAAGGCCCGACGGCTGGCGGCCCAGGGATTCGAGGCCCTCCTGACCTGTTTCAACCGACCCCTGGCGGAGCACCTGGCCGCGACGATCGGCCGTCTTGACCGCATCACCGTCAGCACGTTCCATCGGCTTGCGGAGCGGCTGGGCGCCGAGGCCGGCCTCATCGGCCCAAACCCGACCCATGACGCGGCGTATTTCGACGGCCTTCCCGACGTACTGGATCGGGCGCTGCGCCTCCTGCCGCAGCATCGGTATGACGCCATCGTGGTGGACGAGGGACAGGATCTCGACTCGGTGTGGTGGCTGCCGCTGCTGGATCTGCTGCGTGACCCTGCGACCGGGATCGTGTACGTCTTCGCCGACGCCAACCAGGACCTCTACCACGCTCGTGAGCCTGAAGAGCTGGGCGTGGTCATGCCCGAATCGCCGCCGATCTACCACGTGCACGAGAACAGAAGATCCGGCCGCACCATCCACGCATTCGCTCATCGTTGGGCCTCCTCCGGGACCGATGCCCCGGCGCCGATCGCCGTCGGGCCGGAGGGTCGTGCGGTCGAGATCTTCACCTACACCGACGGTGCCGCCGATGAATGCCGCCGCGTCCTGGGGACGGCGTTGCGTCGGGTGGTCGATGCCGGGCGCGTGTCCGCATCCCATGTCGTGGTGGTCACGCCGAGGTCGCAGCGCTCGTCCTGGCTGATGGCCGTTGACGGTGCTCCGGTCGAAGCCTGGCCCTATCGGCTCATGCCCGAGTACGGGCCGGAAGGCTCAGTGCTGGCGGCGCCCACGAAGGGGAACGAGGTACGCGTCGCGACGATCCACCGATACAAGGGACTGGAGGCCCCGGTGGTCGTGCTGGCAGAGATCGATGAGCGGATCCCCGATGAGGAGCTGGCCTCGCTCCTGTATGTGGGCGCCACGCGCGCTCGCTCGCACCTCGTGGTGGTCGCGAGCGAGACGCTGGGTCGCCGCTTGGAGATGGCGACTCGAATCTGAGCCGCCGGCCCGTCGGTGGCCGAACCAGTTCCTCCTTCACTTCGCGAGCCGGGCAGAGGCGGTCTCGCACGGTCGGAGACACTCGCCATGCGAGTCCATGCCGTTCACCCGTGGTACGGGCCTAACGGTGAACGAGACACCAAGAAGGGCGAGCTCCGTCGCCACGTGACCCGCGCCACGGGCAGAATGCCAGGGAGCCAAGGTTCTTGGTCGTTAGCCCCGCACCACGGGTCGGCATTGGCGGCTGGCGGTCGGCTCACGTCACCGAAGTCAACGCCTCAGCGCTGGGGACTCAACCGGTGGCTCAGCGTCACCGCGGTCAGCCGCATGCAATCGGCTTCAGATGGGCGGATCGTGGATTATGATCCCCGCATGCCGGTTGGTCGGGTGATCTTCGCGGTCCCGAGCGTCTAAACGCGTGGCGCCGATCCTTCTCCAGGTCGGGCCCGTTACGCTCTATACCCATGACGTTTTCACCGTGCCCGGCGTCCTGGCCGGGCTGGCGCTCTACTACCGCGCGCTGAGGCGCGACCGCGTGCTCGACGGCCAAATCGTGCTCATCAGCGCCGCGGCCATCCTGGGCGGTGCCGTCGGTGCTCGCCTCATCACGAGCTGGGAGATCCTGGACCAGGTCCCGGCGGGAAATATGCCGCTGACCTACGTGATCACCCATGGGCCGCGCAGCATCATCGGAGGACTGGCGGGGGGCTACGTCGCCATCGCTCTCTCCAAGCGCACATTGGGCTACACCCTGTCGACAGGGGACTACTACGCGGCGGCCATCCCGTTGGCGCTGGCCATCGGCCGCATCGGATGCTTCCTGGCGGAGCTGCCGCTGGGTACGCCGACCGACCTGCCATGGGGCATGACCGTCAGCCCGGAGGCGGCGGCAGGCTTTCCGCGGTGCCCGGGCTGCAATGGGCCGATGCACCCCAGCATGCTGTACGAGATCGGATTCCAGGCGGCCGCCTTCGGGTTGATCTTCACGCGTGGTCCACTCCTGCCGATTCGTGGCGACACGCTCAAGGCCTATCTGCTGGCATATGGGGTGTTCCGTTTCGGTATCGAGTTCGTTCGAGGCAACGAGGTGCAGGCCTGGGGCCTGACCGGGCCGCAGATCGTGCTCATCCCGCTGGTCGGCCTGCTTGTCATCCACTTCATCCGTCGCCTGCGCTCGGGCGCCTACCGGCTGCCCATCCCCGAACCGGCAATCGCACAGGGAGGCTGACCGATGGATCCGCGCATCGCCGACTACATCCGCGCCAATCGGAAGAAGTACACCCGCGAGGTGATCCGCGAGCAGCTCGTCAAGGCGGGGCACGATCCGTCTGAAATCGACGCGACGTGGGCGGCGCTCGACGCGCCCGATCCCGACGCGGTCGTGGGTGAGGGGTTCTGGGGTCGGTTCTGGCTCTTCCTGGTCGGCCTGAACGTGGCCGTCTTCCTGATCGTCGTCCTGGTCAACGGGTTGCTGAACTCCATCGTGCTGGCCGTGGTGTTGGGGATCGCGCTCAGTATCGGCGCGCTCATGGCCTGGGGAATCGTCGCGGCCACCGGCCCGGCGAAGATGGGCGGCACGACAGCGATGGTCATCGGTGGCGTCATCCCGTTGGTCTTCGCGTTGCTGATCGGTGGGAGCTGCTACGCGCTGGTCGGGACGATCGGGCCACCGCCACCACCTCCCAATGAGGGAACGATGGAGCTCCGGATCGATCCGCCGCTGGACTTCGAGGGATCGGGTGCCGCCTACTGCCAGCCTCATGGGGATTCCGGCGGATTCAGCATCTACGCACAGGAAGGGGGCCTGGGCACGATGGGAGGCCGGACGGTCCATGCCTCGGTCGATTCGTACACCGCGGAGGTCATTCCCAAGGGTGGTCCGGCGCCGGCGCCCGGACCGGGCGGGGAGCAGGCGCCGAATGTCAATGTCTCGCTGCCCTCCCGCTCCGAGACTGATCCGCCGCAGGAGTGGTTCTCATCACCCCAATCGCGCGTGGAGATCGACGCTGCTCCGGACGGGCTATCGGGCAGTGTCACCTTCGAAGGGCTCGAGCCGGCGGTGTTCGAGGCCCCCAAACCGGGTGTCGTCGACGGCGGTTCGATCTCGGGGACGATCACCTGGCAGTGCGACTGATGCCAGGCCCCGGAAGCGGAGATATCGGTCATTCCCGGCCTGGTTTGTTCCCCGAGCGGGTTCCGGCCGATAGTTTGGAGGAAGTTCGATGACCACCGCGCTTCCGCTTCGGCCTTACACACCGCTGCGCATGGTGCTGACGGTCTGCGGCCACTGTTTCACGGAGGATCCGGATCGCGAAATCGATTACGGCACGGACATCCTCCAGGGAAACCTGGTGATGCAGGACGGAGCCGTCTACCTGCGTCGCCATTGCCGTCGTGGGCACGGCGAGGTCGTCAGCCTGTACGACGAGGATCACCGGCTGTGGGAGTACCTCCAACAATGGCGCGTGCCGACCCGCGAGATCGTGGAGGACACGCCGGACAACGTTATGCCGATCCCGATGGGCTACGCCAACGGCCTCGGACGGCTCCAGACCCAGCACTCGTGCATCCTGCTGCTCGATGTCACCGAGCACTGCAACCTCAACTGCCCGACCTGCTTTGCGGCAGCAGGGACCAACGTGGGCCGATACGCGCGCCTGCCGCACATCCTGCGCACGCTCGACGCTTCGATCGAGCGCGAGGGCGGCAAGATCGACGTGCTCATGCTCTCCGGCGGCGAGCCGACGGTGCACCCCGAGATCGTGGAGATCATCGAAGCGGCGGTTGAGCGGCGCGTGACGCGGGTGCTGCTCAACACGAACGGGATCCGGGTGGCGAAGGACGATCGATTCCTCGACGCGCTGCATCGGCTGCGCGACCGGGTCGAGGTGTACCTCCAGTTCGACGGTTTCGAGCTGTCGACCCACCTGTATCACCGCGGTGAGGATCTGCGGGAGATGAAGGCGCGGGCGATTGCTCGCCTGACCGACGCCCGGATCTTCACCACCCTGACCATGGTGGTGGCCGATGGCGTGAACGACCACGAGATCGGCGCCGTGGCGGACTTCGCGTTCGGCACCGACTACATCGCCGGGGTGGCGTATCAACCGGTATTCGGATCCGGCCGCGCAAATCCAATCGACCCAATGCGGCGGATGACGACCACCGGTGTCCTCAAGCGCCTGGGCCCACAGACCGATGGACGGGCCACCGCCGAGGACTTCATCGCGCTGCCGTGTTCGCACCCGGACTGCTGTGCGATCACGTACTTCGTCCGGGAGGACAGTGGGAGGTATCGGTCCATTCCGAGCATGGTGGGGATCGAGCGGCTGAAGGCGAATCTGTCGGTCGTCGGCAACCGGATCGCGGCCGACGACGAGCTGTGGGACGCATTGATCGGGATGATGAGCGAGACGACGACGATCACCCGGCCGGAACTGATCGACTACCTCCTGAACATCTGCGAGGCGTGCGACCTCTCGGTCGGTGGCTTCATCAAGGACGTGGGGCGCTACCTGCTGAAGGGGGAGCGGGCGGCCGAGCTTGTCGCCTTGCGCACCAAGCGCTTATCGGTAAAGTCCTTCATGGATGCCTGGACGATGAACATCGAGCGCCTCCAACAGTGCTGCGTGCATGTCGGATCGGTCGACGGCGACTCGGACCCGATGCGCATTCCGTTCTGCGCCCGGCAGCTCTTCGGCGGTCTGCGACGTCGGACATCGGTAGGACAGGTCGCCGCACGGGAGCTGGTCGCGCTTGACGGGTTCGGGGTGCAATCGTGAGCGCGATTCCTTCCGTGGCCGACCCGGTCGCCGCCTGGCTGGCGCAACGTCCACCACTCACCCGCGCTCAGAAATACGATCGACTGGCGTTCACCTTCTGCAAGATGGGCACGGTCGGGCTGATCGCGTGGCTTGTGACGCCACCGATCTTTGTGCTGGCTGTGGCCCTGGTGGCGATCTACCTGTACGGGCGAGCCGTGGCGATGGGAATCACGCGCTCGCAGTGCGTCCTGCGCCGGCCGCTGCTGATCATGGGGTTCTGGGCTGCGGTGGCCGCAGCCGACGCGACCTGGTTGCTAGCATTGCGCTGAGTGTCAGGTTGCGTCGCGCTCGGTTATCCACCGGGCGGGTGTAGCGGCCAATGATTGGCCGAATATGCGGGGTGTGGGACGAAAGGCTAAGCACGCGGCGGCTTGCTTGGCTTATGCACCCGCCCGGTGAATATTCGGCCAAGGTGAGGCCGATACGCCCACCCCACGCATAACCCCCACCGCCGGGTCTGGACGGCCGCATGGACCTCTCTCGACGCTGACCGGCGCGTTCATCATGTTCGCCGGCATCTACTGGCGGAATGTACGGTGGATCGACGACCTCGATCCTGCTCAATACGCCGGGGGAGTCTTCGTAGGCCGTCACTACCATCGAGGGCTTCCAGAATGGCCAAGCGTGGCCGCGGCGGGGCGGCGCTCGCCACGGCGACCGTTGGCTCAGTTCGCTAGCCCGGCTGACCGGCCTTGGTCGCCCCCGGACCCGCGGCAATAATCGCCAGGATCTCGTCGCCATAGGTCGCCACCTTGCGCAGGCCGATGCCCGGTACGCCCAGCAGCCCTTCTTCTCCGGTAGGCCGATGCGCCACGATCGCTGCGAGGGTCTTGTTGTCGGCAACCACGTAGGCAGGCACGCCATCGGTACGGGCCCGTTCACGGCGCCACTCGATGAGCCGCTCGAGGAGGGGCTCATCGTCGGCGGAGAGCGTGAAGGTCGCCGGAGCTGCGGACGGCGTGCGCGGGCGCGCCACGCTCCCGGGTCGCAGCTCCGCGATGAAGCGTGAGGGTCGCGCCCCGGCCGAGGTGCCCTTGATCCCGACACGATGCAGAGCCCACGACAACACGAGGTGTCGACGAGCCCGGGTGATGCCGACGTAGAGGAGCCGTCGTTCCTCCGCGAGTGCCTCTGGATCGGAGGCGGCCTGGCGAATCGGCAGGGTGCCCTCCTCCAGCTGAGGCAGGAAGACGGCATCCCACTCGAGTCCCTTGGCGCGGTGGAGCGTGGAGAGGGTGACGCCTTCGCCCGCAGCATCGGCCTCGGCGGCGTCGCGGCGCGTGAGCTCGGCGGCGAAGTCGGCCACGGTGGCATCCGGATACTCGACTTCCAGGCGTCGGGCGATCCCCAGCAGCGTGCTCAACGCGGAGTGCCGGTCACGCGCCTCGGCACCCGGTCCGACCGGCGAGGCCTCGTCGAAGCCGAGTTCGGAGCGCCACCGATTGATCACGATGCGCGACAGGCGTCCGGTCGCATCCGTCTTCAATGATCCGCGGGCAGCGCGCACGTCGGGTCGCGCGAAGAAGCGCGTACCGCGAACGGTGAACGGAATCTCGGCACCGGTCAGCGCCGCTTCGAAGGCGACGAGCTGGGCATTCGTGCGTACCAGGATGGCGATCTCGGTGGTCACCACCCCATCGGCGAGAAGGCGTTGGATGCGCTGAACGACCGTTGTCACCTCCACATCGCCGTCGGAGTGGGGGACGAGCTCGGGCTTCGGTCCGTCGGTGCCATCTGAGTGGAGCTCGCGCCCGGGGATCAGCCGGTTGGCGAGCGACAGCACCTGCGGCGTGCTCCGGTAGTTCTGGTTGAGACGCACGACGCGCGCATCGGCGTATCTGTCGACGAAGGTGGTCAGGTAGTTCGACGTCGCGCCGGTGAAGCTGTAGATGGTCTGGTCCGGGTCGCCGACGACGCACAGATCGCGCCGAACACCCAGCCACAGCCGCAGCAGATCCTCCTGGAGCCGATTGGTGTCCTGGTACTCGTCCACGCTGAACCATTCGTAGCGCCTTCGCACAAGGGCGATGGCCTCGGGGTCGCTCTCATAGAGCTCGACCGCCAAGGTCAGCATGTCCTCGAAATCGATCCGATTGCTGCGCGCCTTGGCCTGCTCGTAGCCGCGCCACAGCCTGGTGAAGACGTCGGCGGGGACCGGCGTCTCGCGTTCCGGCACATAGGTCTCGGGTCGCATGCGGCGAACCTTTGCCCACTCGATCTCATCGGCGATGTCTTTCGCCGCGGTGAATCTGTATCCGCCGGGGAGCTGTCGTGCGAGCGGGCCGATGATTCGCAGCTTGGAGTCCAGGACCTCGGGCAGTGGTCGATCATGGATGAGGGGCCAGTAATAGGCGAGCTGCCGACGTGCTGCGGCGTGGAACGTCGAGGCCTGCACCTGTGGAAGGTCAAGCTGGCGGAGCCGATGCTTCATCTCGGCGGCTGCTTTCTCCGTGAAGGTCACGATCAGCGCTCGTTTGGGATCAAGCGTCCCGGTCGCCACGGCATACGCGGTCCGATGACTGATGACCCTGGTCTTGCCGGTGCCCGCCCCCGCGAGGATCACGACCGGCCCCTCGGTCGCCCGGGCTGCGGCGCGCTGCTCTTCGTTCAGGGTAGCCACAATGGCCTCGGGGTCCATCCGATGATGGTAGGGGCTACCGGTTACCGGCCGATTGCTGAGGATGGACCGCCAGTGGGCACTCCGCTTGCACCTGCCGACGCATGGACGACGCTGCGCTCTTGCTCCAGATTCGTGTGATCGCGGTCTCGACGCGGGCCGCCGTTCATAGCCTGAAACCTGCCGATCCCCAGGTCGCGCGCGTTGTGCAGCGCGGTCTGTCGCTGCTCGAAAGGCTCGCACCGACCGTGCTCGAGCATGGGAGCGGACCCGTGAAGGTCGTGTTCGACGACGCGTGCCTGGAGCTCGCGGCGCTCGGCCCTCCGGACTTCGGACCTCGCGGGCAGCACGATCCCTAGCCGTCGACCGCTCGCAGCATGAGCCCCGTGAACGTCGCGCACCTATTCCCGAAGGTCGATCCGCCGATTCGCCGGCTCTGGCTCTCGACCGACCTCGACCAGCACCCAGCCCGGCAACGGTGCTCGGACGGTCGTCCCCTGCACGGCCAGGACGTTGGCGACCCGCTGCACGAAATCGCGTAACGCGTCGCGCCAGCTTCCGGGGAGGTCGCTCACCAGCGCCTCGAGGCGTGTCGCAATCAACCTCGCGGCCACCGCCGGCAGGAGCCCCTCGCGGTCGCGTCGGACGAGCGCCTCCGCATCGGTGATTCCCTCGCCATCCAGTGCAGCGATGAGCTTGCGCACCTCTGCGGCCTCACCCTTCGCGAGCTCATCGATCCAGCTCCGCTGCGGCTTTGACAACTTCGACGGCTTCGGCGGCTTCTTGGTATTGGTTCCAGTCGGCTTTCGCGGCGTGGGCCGCCTCCTGGCGGCCGGCTGCGCGGCGCGCGCGTCGGGAAGCGCATCGCGGACAGCCTTGAGGGTGGCAAACGGACCCCTGATCAGCCCCTGCCCGAACTCGTTGCTCTGATCGGTATCGACCAGGAACCAGCCGACATCCGCCTCGCGCACCTCGAAGCGATCGTCGGCGGTGCGATACATGCCTGCCTGTTGGCGCATGAGCTTGTCATGGTCCACGGCCGCACCGGCCTTCACCTTCGCCCTCGCGTTCGCCATGCGCCAAGCGTAGCTTTCTCGCGCCTGTATCTCGCGCCGCAAATGAACGTTATTGCTCGCACCGGGGCATCTACACGCGCTACGCGCGATTTCAGCTGTGCATCTGACGCCTGTGTGACCGCTCAGAGGCACACCGCCAAGGCAATTCTCGCGCGAGATACTAGGCTGGCCCCGTGCACCAGACGATGGAGGAGCCATGACCGACCTCGCCGATCTCAATGAGGCGCCCATGGATGGTCACGCCGCCGCCGATTGCTGCGGGCCCGCCGCTGATCCGCGTGTCGCGCGCAGGTTCGACCGGGAATGGGGCGGATGGGACGACGCGGACGGATTCCCGCCGATGACGGACGTCTCGGCTCGCCTCCTTGATCGATTGCGTGATGCTCCGCTCGTCCGTCCCACCGTGCTCGAG
>JBBSML010000046.1:0-10491 GCA_038233215.1 Candidatus Limnocylindria bacterium | reverse complement strand
GACCGGATCACTGATGATGATCAGACCAAGGAGGTGGAGCGAGCCAAGACCGTGCTGCTGGCGTCCTGATCGACGCCGCCGACAACCGCGCTGCGGATCACGACGGACCGCTCAATTCACACCACTCCAAGGGGCACGGCCGGTCGACTCGTTGTGACAATTGCCGTCTCCGCGGGCGTTAGCCGGCCGCCAAAGATCTGGACACCCTTGGCTGAGCGTGGGATTCGGCCGACCATGTCTCATCTAACGGCTAATGACCGGTGGAACTGCATCTGACCGAACGGAGGCTCGGCCGGACCACGACTGAGGGGCCTCACGAAGCCCTTGGATCGCCATTCTGTGTGTGCCAAGTAGCAAATGGGAGATTCTCGTTACGGAATTGAGACACGGACTTGACAGATTGATACAAGGGCCGTACGTTGACACCCATTCGATTCAAATTCGAAGTTCGCAACACGTATCTGGTAGGAGCCAGCACCAATGTTCGACTATCGCCTCTTCTTTGCAAGCTCGACTCTCGACAATCCTGAGCGTGAGCGCCGACGCCTGAGCGGTCACGAGGGCAAGCGTATCTTTCAGCTCCCGAGCGAACGCCGCGAACAGCGCTTCCGCGGGCGCCGCTGACCGTGGTCCATGACGTCATCGCCACCTGCCCTGTCTGCAGCGGCGAGCTGACCATCGCACGACTTCATTGCCGGAGCTGCGGAACCGCGCTCGAAGGTGAGTTCGGGGTGGGCCGGTTCGGAAGACTGGACCGCGAGCAGATGAGCCTGCTCGAGAGCTTCCTGCGGTCGCGCGGCAATCTCAAGGAGATGGAGCGGGAGCTGGGCATCAGCTATCCCACCGTGCGTGGCCGGGTGGACGCGCTTATTCGCTCACTGGGACTCTCCGACGGAATGCCAGAGGCCGATGATGACTTCGACGCCGGCTTCGACGATGGGTTCGCCGATGCGCCCGATCCGGCCAGCGAGCGACGATCCATCCTGGAACGCCTGGCGCGCAAGGAGATGAGTGCCGAGGACGCCGCGTCCGCGCTGCGCGACCTGTAGATGACAACCTTCGTCCGCACGCAGGAGATCGAGCACGAGATCGGCGAACGTGGCCAGATCTCATTGCGGGTGACCAATCCCGACGTCGAGATGCGCGCTAGCGACGGAAACACCGCACGAGTCCGCATCAGCTTCCAGATTCGCGCCGCCTCGGAGAGCGAGGCGGACGAAGTCTTCGACCGGCTCCGCTATCTCGTGGCGGAAGCCGCCGACTCCCTGGAGGTGACCGAACCAAAGCATGGTCCCGGCGCAGGGATCGGCTCGCTGGTCCGCCTCTTCGGCATCGGCAGCGGCCAGGTCGACGCCAGCGTCGAAGTGCATGCACCGCGCCTGTGCGACCTGCGCTACAGCGGCGTGAGCTCCGACCTCACGGCCGCCGGCTTCCAGGGGCAACAGCAGTACCGCACCGTGTCGGGCGATCTCGTGTTGGATGCCATCGGCGGCGAGGTGCGGATCAAGGGCGTATCGGGTGACATCAGCCTGCGAGCGACAGCTCCTCTCACTGCCCTCGAGGTCAATACCGTCAGTGGCGACGTCGCGGCATTCGCGCCGCGCATGGAGCAGATCCGCGTGACCACCGTCAGCGGAGACATCGAGCTCGAAGGGGTGCTGGCCGATGGGCACGACCACCGCGTCGAGACAGTCAGCGGCGACCTGTCGCTCGGCGTGACGGACCACCTCACCGTCGAGGTCCGCGGGCTCTCGACCGATGCGGATATCAGGCTCCCCCATCGCAGCGAGGGTTCTCGGGATCGGCGGCGCTACGTCATCGGCGACGGGACAGCACGCCTGCTGTTCAGCTCGATGTCCGGCGACATCGAGGTCCGGCCGCCACGTCGCACCGGCAGCGCTCCGCCTCCGCCCCCTCCTCCGGCCGCGCCGCAGCCACCGGCCGCTGACGCGAACGCCCAGATGGCCGTTCTCCAGGCACTGGAGCGCGGGGAGATCGACGTCGAGGAAGCAACGCGCCGCTTGGCCGGAGAGGCACCAGCCGATGTCTGAGGAGCTGGAGGCCGTGCTGGCCCTCGTCGCGGACGGCACGCTCACGCCTGAGCAGGCTTCACCGATCATCGGGGCTCTGGCCCGCGCTGAGCGGTCCGACCCGCCGCCCCACCCCGACCGGACCGGACGGCACGTGGCACGGGCACAACGGAGCGTCGCGCGCGCCCGCGAACGGGCTGAACGGGGCGTCGAGCGCGCGCGCGAACGGGCTGGAGAGGCCAGGGCCCTGGCCGCGGAGACGATGCAGGATGCGGGGGGACGCCAACTGCGCATTCGGGTCACCGAGCACGGCCGCCAGGTGGTCAACCTGCGCATCCCCATCGGCTTCGTTGACGCGGCGCTCAACTTCGTGCCCGGGATCGGCGGAGAGCAAAGTGATCGCATTCGGGCGGCGGTCAGCGCCGGCACCCTGGGCCCGATCCTGGACGTGGAGGATCCGGACGGCGACGGCGTCCTGATCAGCGTCGAATGAGCGTGGCAATCGAGGCGAGCGGTCTCGTCAAGGACTTCGAGAAGGGCCGTCGCACGATCTGGGAACGGCTGCGCCGCGAGCCCGATTAACGCGAGACATTCCGCGCGGTTGACGGAGTCGACCTCCACGTCGGCGAGGGCGAGGTGTTCGGCATCCTCGGCGTGCTGGGCATCGGCTACCTCGTCGCAGCGATCGTGCTGCGCATGCGCGACGCGAACTTCTTCGTCGATGCGGCCGATTTCCTGTTCGTCGCCCTCTCCGGCGCGGCATTCCCGATCGTGGTCCTGCCCGATGTCGTGCGCTGGATCGCCTATCTCCTGCCGACCACGCACGCGCTCGATCTCGTGCGCGGGTCGCCGCGCTGGGAACCCGCCCGCTTCTCCCAGCCGCCGTGGAGTGGGCCATGCTGGCGCTGACCAGCCTCGCGTTGGTGCTGATCGGCCGCTGGACCTGGCTCACCACCGAGCGGCGCATGCGCATCCGAGGCACCTTGGGCCAGCACTGAACGTAGAATCGGACGCCGTGAGCGACCACACCACCGCCCCCGCCCGCTGGTGGGAGGGAGCGGTCATCTACCAGATCTATCCGCGCAGCTTCGCCGACGCGGACGGTGACGGCATCGGCGACCTTCGCGGCATCGCCGGCCGACTCGATCACCTGCGCGGGACCGATGAATCACTGGGCGTCGACGCCATCTGGCTCTCCCCCATCTATCCGTCGCCGCTGCTCGACTTCGGCTACGACATCAGCAACTACACCGATGTCGCGCCGGAGTACGGCACGCTCGCCGATCTCGATGTGCTGATCGAGGCCTGTCATGCGCGCGGATTGCGATTCCTGCTCGACCTCGTGCCATGCCATACCTCCATCGAGCATCCGTGGTTCGCCGATAGCCGCACATCCCGGGACAGCCCGAAACGCGACTGGTACATCTGGGCCGACCCGGCGGTGGACGGCGGGCCTCCGTCGAACTGGGCGGCCATGTTCGGAGGCGGCGCCTGGGAGTGGGAACCTGCGACTGAGCAGTACTACCTCCATTCGTTCTATCCCGAACAGCCGGACCTGAACTGGCGGAATCCGGCCGTGGCCGACGCGATGGGCGATGTCATGCGCTTCTGGTTGCGGCGTGGCGTCGATGGCTTCCGAGTCGATGCCATCTTTGCGGCGATCAAGGACGATCTGCTGCGCGACAACCCGCCCGACCGGCGCCCGCATGCGATTCCCGGGCTCGGCGGCGATGACGGACACGATCCGCTGTGGAGCCTCAACCGTCCTGAGGTGCACGACGTCATCCGACACCTGCGCGGCGTGGCGGCAGAGTTTCCGGACCGCGTCCTGGTCGGCGAGGCGTATCTCCCGGTCGAAGAGCTTGCCCGCTACCTGGGCAACGGAACGGATGACGAATTCCACCTCGCGTTCAACTTTGAGCTGCTCCTGTCGCCATGGGAGCACCGTCACCTGACGCTGGCCATCGAGCGCTCGGAGGCCCTCCACCCTCCCGGCACGATTCCCACGTATGCCTTCTCGAACCACGACCAATCGCGTCACTCCACGCGCTGGGGTCCGGAGCGCGCGCGACTGGCCGCCTTCCTCCTGCTCACCCTGCGGGGCGTCGCCGTCCTGTATGCCGGCGAGGAGATCGGCATGGTCGATGCCGATCCGTCAGCTCTGCCTCAACCGCCATTCGATCGCGCAGGACGCGATGCATACCGCACGCCCATGCAGTGGGACGCATCCGACCACGGCGGATTCACGAGCGGCGACCCGTGGCTGCCGCTGGTGGACCCGGAGTCACGTAATGCTGCCGACCAGGCCACCGACCCGGGCTCAACGTTGAGCCTGTATCGGCGCCTGATCGCCGCGCGACGGACATCGCCCGGGCTCGCGCACGGTGAGCATCGGTCCCTGTTCGGGGTCGGGACCGACGTGCTTGCCTGGCTTCGCGAGGCGGACGGTGAGCGCGTGCTCGTGCTCCTCAACGTCGGCAGCCCAGCGCGCCGCTGCGACCTGCGACGACTCGCGGCAACCGCGGGTGAGGTCGTGGTGGCCACGGGCGAGCGAGATGGCAGGATCGAGTTGACTGACCTGGAGCTCCGGCCGTTCGAGGGAATTGCGCTGCGTCTGTGACCCGCCGGTGCTACCTTGCGCGCCGTGACACGATCATCAAGACCGCCTGATGACCACCGAATCGACCCGCTGCTCGAAGTCCGTGAAAAGCGGCGAGGCAAGCGCCCGGGTGACGCATACGTGCGCATCGTGCGGCCGTTCGAGGGTGCCTTCCAGCGCGGCGATGACCAGGGCGAGCTGATCGCCACCGAGCGGACCGTCCTGGAGCGAGCGGGCTGGCGGGGGTCGCTGCGACGCTTCCGGACCCGGATGATCGGACGTCCCATCCACAGCGACCTCGAGGAGCATGAGCGCCTGACGAAGGTCAAGGGCCTCGCGATCTTCTCGAGTGACAACATCAGCTCATCGGCATATGGGCCGGAAGAGATCATGCGTGTCCTGGCGCTGGCCGGGACCGGCGCGCTGACCCTGACCCTTCCGCTCGCCGGGCTGATCACCGTGATGCTTGCGATCGTGACGCTCTCGTACCGACAGACGATCAAGGCCTATCCGAAGGGAGCGAGCAGCTACCTGGTCGCGACCGATAATCTCGGGAGCGGGATGGGGGTCCTCGCCGCCGCGGCGCTCCTCATCGGCTATGTGGTCACCGTGGCGGTTTCCGTGTCCGCCGGCGTGGCGGCCCTGACCTCGCTCGCTCCGCAGATCTATGACCAGCGCGTGATCATCACCGTCGCGCTGGTGCTGCTCCTCATGCTCGGTAATTTGCGGGGCATCCGTGAATCCGGCACGATCTTCATGATCCCGACCTACGCGTACATCGTGATAATGCTCGCCATCATTACGTACGGAGTCGCCCGGACGATCACCGGCGACGTGGCTCCGTTCGAGGCGCCAGCCGCGTGGGACGGTCTGGAAGAGGGCGGCCAAGTGCTGGGCCTCTTCCTCATCTTCAGAGCGTTCAGCCAGGGCGCCGTGGCGCTGACCGGGGTCGAGGCGATCAGTGACGGCGTTCCCGCGTTCAAATCGCCGGAGTGGAAGAATGCGCGCACGACCCTGACCTGGGCGGCGATCGTGTTCGGAATCCTGTTCCTCGGCATCGCGTTCCTTGTCACATCGATCGGCATCGTGCCGGATCCCACCGAGCAGCAGACCGTCCTGAGCCTGCTGGTCCGGCACCTGACCGGCGACGGGCCGGTGCTCGTGATCGCCCAGGTGGCAACGGCGCTCATCCTGGTGCTGGCGGCGAACACGAGCTTCGCCGATTTCCCGCGCCTCTCGTCGTTCCTTGCCAGGGACGGTTTCCTGCCGCGTCAGTTCGCCTTCCGCGGCGAGCGGCTGGCGTTCACGACCGGGATCGTGGCGCTCTCACTGATGGCGATTGGCCTCCTGATCGGGTTCGAAGCCAGCGTCTCGGGACTGATCCCGCTCTACACGCTCGGCGTCTTCATCGCATTCACGCTCTCCCAGGGAGGGATGCTCGTCCGCTGGTGGCGCCGGCGGGAGCCGGGCTGGAAGCCGGGCCTCGCGATCAACGGCCTGGGTGCGTTGACCACGGCCGTCGTGGCGCTCGTGGTCGGCAGCAGCAATTTCTTCCAGGGTTCGTGGCTGGTCATCGTGCTGGTGCCACTGCTGATGCTGCTGCTCCTCGGTATCCACGGGCACTACCGTGAGATGGACAAGGCGCTTGCGCTCGATCGCATCCCGGACACGGGGGAGATCGCGCCGCGCCCGATCGTGATCGTGCCCATCTCGCGACTGGATCGTCCAGCACGCCAGGCGATCGCGTTTGCCAACTCAATCAGCACCGACGCGGTCGCCGTGCACGTCACGAACGATCCGGCAACCGCCGATGCGCTTCGTGAGCGATGGCCCGAATGGGCCGGCTCAACGGAGCTGGTGGTGGTCGAGTCGCCGTATCGGGCCCTCATCGGCCCATTGCTGGCTTACATGGATGCGCTGCAGCGGCAGGCGCCGGATCGGCCGATCCTGGTGGTACTGGCCGAGTTCGTTCCGAAACACTGGTGGGAGAACCTGCTCCACAACCAGACCGCACTGCGCCTCAAGCTGCGACTGTTCGCCCGGCGCAACACGATCGTCGCCGACGTCCCCTATCACGCACCGCGGACGTAGCCGCTCCCTCGTTGGTGCCACGAACCGTCGGTATGCACATGAGGCGTGCGTTGCGCGCTCTCAACGCTTGTCGGAGCGGCCCGATTCACGCCGCCTTTGAATTCGAACGCTTCAGGCTGCCGTTCCACTACCCGGTGCGGGATCCACGTGAACCAGGACGATTCGGGTGCGTCGCGCCAACTCCTCAGCGGGCCTCGAGGCGGAAGTAGCGTCCCTCGCTCAGGATGTGGCGTCGCGCCCCGCGGTACAGGAGGCTGGCGGGAAACGGCTGCTGCTCAGCGGTGGCGAAGATCACGGCATCGCGCTCCTCACCGTCTTCGAGCGGCGCGGCCGCCACGTCGACAGGTGCCTCCGGACGGGGTGCGACACGGGCCGCCCGGGAGTTCAACAGGTTGCGGGTCCAGGCCACCTCGCCGTTCGGATGGCCGACGTACCAGCGCCCGCCAACGCGAATGAGCCCGACCAGTACGCTGCGCTCCTTGCCCGTTCGGCGGCCACGCACGGTGAGCCGCGAGGTGATGCCGAGCCCTACGCTGAACCACGTCCAGCGCAGCAGCGGATCCATGACGCGGATGGTGGCGTATGCAGCTAAAAAGGCCGCGTTCCAGGCGGATGACCGACGTGGCTTCATGCCGTTGATACGTTGCACGGCGAATGCCGTATCGGTCAGCGCCGAAGCGGTGTGCAATCCACCGCCCCGGCGCCTGGCTCACGAGCTCCCGTAGCACCGGGATCAGCGAGATGCCATCAATCCTACTCGCGCGGCCGAGGGGGCGACCAACTTGCCAGTGAGCTTCCGCCCAATTCGCCAAACCCATCGCCAATTGCTACGGTCGCAGCGCACGAGAAGCCGAACGGAGGGAATGCCATGGTGGCGGCGCGTATCACGGTCATCGACGGCCACGCCGAATTCAGGGCGGTTCTCAATGAGCTGCTCACCAATGACGGGTACCAGGTCAACGAGCTATCCGGCGACGGGACGACGATCGAAGAGATTGCCGTGACGCAACCGGACGTCCTGATCCTCGACCTCATCTTCGCCGGCGGCTCGGGGCAGATGTCCGGGTGGGAGTACCTCACGCTCATCCGATCACACGCCCGGCTGCGGACGGTTCCCATTCTGGTTTGCTCAGGTGATGCGGCGACACTTCGCAAGGGGCATCCGAACCTGCCGGGCGATACGAAGCTGGGCGTCCTGGCCAAGCCATTCAGCGTCGATCAGGTCCAACGGTCCATCTCAGAGCTGCTGAACGTCCAACGCGTGCCCGCATGGGACGACGAGCGCGAGATCGTCCTGATGGCCGATGCGAGCTCCCGCCTCATCGGCGCCTCCTCAGCAGCCCTGCGCACGCTCGGCATGTCCTTGGAGCAACTGCGCCTACAGAGCGTGGCCGATATCGTCGCTCGGGATGCCGATTGGACACAGGAAGAATGGCGGCGTTACCAAGCCGCTCGCCGATGGGAAGGCCCCGTCAGGCTGCGGCGAGTCGATGGCACCGAGATCGAGGCGAGTGCGACGGCCGAGATCATCGGTGCGACCAGTAACGAGGTGCACATCTCTCGGCTTCAGGTCGTGCCGCCTTCGTTACGCTAGTGGCCGCGCCCCTTCTTGGCGGCGAGCAGCTTGACGTCCGCACGCGCGACCAACTCATCGAGCGCCTCGCCGTCCGCAATCGTCGCGAATCCGGAGCTGATTCCAACCCCAACAGCATTCTCGAGCGCGAGGCAGATCAGATCGAAGCGTCGGCAAACCTCATCCACGTCGATGGCGCCCAGCCCACACACGAACTCGTCGCCGCCGTAACGGACGACGGGGTCGAACGAGCGAAGGTGTGATCGCAGCGTGTCGGCCAGCGCGCGCAGCACGCGATCGCCAGCGGCGTGCCCACCCTCGTCATTGACCCGCTTCAACCCATCAACGTCAACAAAGGCAATGACAAAGCGCCCGTCTCCTCGCCGTGCGTGGTCAATCTCATGGCTGAGCGCAAGCCATCCGGCCTCGCGTCGGAAGGTCCTGGTGAGGTCGTCCAGGTGTGCGCTCGCGAGCTCGGCCTCGAGGCTGGCGCGCTCACGAGCGGCCTCAACCCGATCCCGGGCGGCTCTCGCACGATCCTTCGCAGCTCGCTCGCGGTCGGCTGCGGCACGCGCACGGATCTGTTCGAGCTTCTGGGCCATCGGGAGCCTGGCGTCGGAAATGGACCACTCGAGCTCTCGCGCCCGAGCGTCCCGCTGCAGGGCGGTCTCGTCGCGCCTTGCGGCTGTCTCGTCGCGTTGTTCAGCGCTGTCGCCTCGTGCCCGCGCGGTACGCGCGCGTGACTGGCGCGTGGCGGTACGCTTGATGGTGGTACCTGGATGGCCGCCAGCCCCGCAGCACGAGAGTCGACCCACTCGAGCACAAGGTCGCTATTTTGGAAGTGCGGCCGGAGTCTCGGAGCAACACGAACTCATCCGGGTCGTCGTCAATCAGGAGCAGGCGCACGGTACGAGCCGCGTCAGAGGCGTCATGACAAATCCGTAATGACCGCCGCGCTGGAGCACACGACCATGCCGCCCATGCAGCACGTGACGTGGAAACCTCGGAGCATCCGTCGCCCACCGGCCGATCAGGTGTGCCAGTGTGGTCACGGCCGTTCCCTGCACGGTGAGCCGGTTCGCGGATATCGATGCTCCGGATGTTCTGCCCGCCTCATGGCTGGCGCTGACTGCCTCAATGGACGCTGCTGCGCCGGGTTCCGCACACAAGGGAACCTGAGACTTCAAGCCGAAGTCCTTCGGAGGAGCTGATGCAGTTGAGCCTTGACCTGGCCGGGCGTAGGCGAGAGGCGTGCCTTGGACTCCGTGCCGAAGCGCCAGCGCCAGGTGACGCGGCCGTCGCGCTGCCTGGGGTAAGAGGACCTGGCCGACTGCGAGCGTCACGAAACCTTCACGGTCTCGGTACGCATAGTGCAGTCATCGGCAGCTCACGAGGAGCCTATGGCGGGCATGCCTCACTAGCACAGCAGGAGACACCCATGCATCACCGAATCGCACGCCTCCTCGCCGTGGGCGCGCTGTCCATGACGATGATGACGCTGCTCAGCGGGATCGCCGTGGCCAGCAGCGGTACCACATATCGCATCACGATCACCAATGAGACGAGCGGCCAACCATTCACACCTCCAGTACTGATCACCCATGATCCGACGGTCAGCGTATTCGAGATCGGCGCGGCCGCCAGCGAAGGCGTGATACAGATCGCCGAGAACGGCAACGTGATGCCGCTGGTGGATGCCATGACCGGAGCCGATGGCGTGCATGACGTCGTGACGGGGCCCGGACCTGTGAAGCCGGGCGAGTCACAGACGCTCGAGATCACCGCCGATGACGGCGAGGTGCTGTCCTGGGTGTCGATGCTGATCTGCACCAACGATGGTTTCACCGGTCTCCACGGCCAGGACCTGGCCGCAGGCACGATTACGACCGATGCCTACGAGACAACCACTGAGATGAACACCGAGGTCCTTGGCGACATCGTCCCGCCATGCCAGAAAATCGTGGGCGTGACCTCCAGCGAGCCAGGCACTACGATGAACCAGCCCGCCCTGGACGAGGACGGAGTCATCGCCGCCCATCCCGGAATCGCGGGAATCGCGGACCTCCAGGTGGACGTCCACGGTTGGACCGATCCGGTTGCGACCGTGACGATCGAGGCCGCGACGAGCATGCCGGACACGGCGCTGCCTCAGGGCAACTCGATCCTGACGTTGCTGCTCGGTGCGTTCGGCCTCTCAT
>JBBSML010000045.1:0-10864 GCA_038233215.1 Candidatus Limnocylindria bacterium | reverse complement strand
CCGTCGTTGTCGACCTCGACCAGCTGCGAGGCCTCGTCGGCAATCTCGTAGCCTTCCGGGGCCTGGATCTCGGTCACCAGAAACTCAGAGTCGTCCTCGAGACCGGTGAGGCAGATGACGCCATCGGCGTTCGTGGTGAACGTGCCCTCCATGCCCTCGATGGTGAAGACGGCGCCCTCGAGGCGGTTTCCGTCCTCATCCTCCTTGTGGATGTTCAGCGCAGCGTCATCCTCTTCCTCTTCGGGCGTCGGCGTCGGGGTCGGCGTCGGCTCAACCTCTGCGCAGTCGACCTTGAATACCTTTGACTTTGCCTTCTCGTCGGTCAGGTCCACGCCCGTCTGTCCGGTATCTTTTCCGTACAGGGTTGCCTTGTAGTGGCCGTCTGGCAGAGTCTGGTACGCCGTCTCGGCATAGCCGTCGTCGTTCGTGGGGCCGAACTCAATGAGATCGAACGTACCGCTGGTCTGGCCCTGGCCCTCGATGACGATGTAGCCGGTCTGACCAACATCGAAGCCAAAGCCTTCGAAGTTGAAGTTACAGACCTTGGGATCGTTCGACTCGGTGCCAGACGGCGTGCCGAACTCGTGGACCTTCAATGTGCCGTTTTTTCCGGGACCGTGACGGGCCATTCATCGTCTTGACCGTCTCTCCAACTCACACTCGCCGCCCTCGCGCCTCACGCGGTGCATATCACGCGTGATGAATGCGCCGTGCGTGTTGTGCGGGATCGTTTGCCGGTCCCTGACCGGCGGAGGTGGTGGATAGCGACGCCACGACGCTCGCGATCATGACCCTCGGTCCGGTCAACCCGGGCCATGTGTTGGTCATTCCGCGCCTGCACGTAACAGATTGGTGGTCGGCTGAGGAGTCGCTGGTGGCACCCCCTCATCTCAAGCTATGTGCTCGCGTCTTTGCGCCCACGGCGCGCCGAGCGGCCGCCGCCGGGCGCTTCGGATCCGCCGTCGGCCCTGGCTGACCTCAGCACCGAATCATCGTTCTCGCTCGGCGACGGCAGTCTCGCCCGGCGGCCACGTGCCCGCGCCCCGAGGTAGGCAACCATCAGACTGCGCACGTCGTCGTCGTTGATTTCTTCGTCTGCGCGCAGCGCCATCTCGACGCGAGTGGTGGGAAGGATCGTCTCCTCCGGCAGGCGAGTGAAGTACGCAAACGCATCATCCTCCCCGCGAACATGGCGCAATGCGCGCGCCAGCTTGGTGGCGGTCGCCAGCGACGGGACCCGCTCCCCGTTGATGAGCCGTGAGATCGTCGAATGATCTACCCCAGACAGAGCGGCCAGCTGTCGCTGGCTCATGCGCCGTTCTCGCATCTGTCGTCGAAGCCACAGGTTGAAGACGATAGCGCCTGCCCACCCATTGCCGGCACGTCCGAATTCGACGGCCACCGAGACCGTCGTGGTAATGGCGCGAGGAGCCATGATCGCGATGCCGGCGGTGACGGTCTGCTCGACCCCGGAGGCAATCTCGAAGTCGGTGGGACCAGCGATGCCGTGCCGCGGACGCAGAGGAGGCTGTTCCGCTGTCCGGTCGTGGACCGCTGGAGGCATCGCCTCCTCGGTTGCCACCACGGGGCTCCCAGCCGCACGCTGTTGGCCCGTCATCTCTGCCTGACGCACGGGCACTTTCCCCATGGCCGAATCAGCATCGGCGCCTCCCAGGGCTCCACGCAGCGGATAGGGTGGTGGCGAGGAGTTGCCGGGCGCATCGAGCAGAACGAGCGCTGCCTGTGGCGCTGTGGGTTCTGAATGCGGCGCTAGGAATGGGGCTGCAGAAGCCGAAACCTCCGAAATGGTTGCCGCCGGCGCCGATGGAGCGAAAGCGGCCTCGGGCGGAGCCGTCGGGACCGGTATCGGCTCAGCCGGTGGGTCGATGACCAGCGGTGTCGCCTCCACGGCCAGAGTGGTTTCCGACAGATCCTCCGGCGGTGGCGTCGCGAGGGCCTCGTCGACGAGTGTGTCGGTTGCGCCTACCGCGTGTTCGGAGATCGGCTCCTGGGAAGGCATGGCGTCTGGCGCCGGCGGAGCGGTGACATCGGGCACCGCCGGCACTTCACCCGGTTCGGATGGTGCGGGGATAGCGGCTTCGGCGTCTGGCGGCGCGGTGACATCGTCCACCGCCGGCGCTTCATCCAGTGCGGGGATAGCGGCTTCAGCGTCTGGCGGAGCGGTGACATCGTCCACCGCCGGCACTTCGGTTTCGCAATCGCACAGGGGTTGACCTGCACCGGTGGTCGAGCCTGCCCCGTCTTCGACCGCAACTTCGACCTCGGCACCTGCAGTGGCTAACGGGGTGCCCAGCGTAAGAACTGCCAGCGCCACGACCGCTGCGAGCCTGCCAATGATTCGAAGTACCATCGTGTGTCCCCGCGTGATCAGTCGGGCTGCCGCTTACACACATTATTGCAGACACTGAGTAAGTCCAATGGTTCGGCAAGTCGCGCGTCGGCTTGTCAATCCGGGACGGCCCCTGGCGTCGCTAGCCTCGCTCCTGTTCCTGGGTTTGGCGCCGGGATCGCGCTCGTCGCGGTCAGCGGATTGGGTGATTTGTCCGACTCCCTGATAATCGGCGTGCCGCGGCCACTGGCTGGTTGACCGGGCGTCCGGTGTTGGGGGCCGTGACCACCGGCAGTGACCGACAACGACTTCGGAATAGGATCGCCAGGACGCGAACGGTCGGAGCGTTGCCCCGGTAGTAGTAGTGGTGCAGCACTAACGAGCGAAGCGGTGTGAACGTCGGCTCCTGAGGGCCGGCGTTTCGCCATGTCAGGGGGTCTCACCACGCGACCGCCTTCTCAGCGAGGGAGTTGCGCTTCGCGGCTACGATGGCTTCGATCGGTCGCCGCTCGTCGCTCTCGAGCTAATCGAATCGCAGGATTCGAGGGTCGCCCCAGCGCTTGCGCGCTCCGCGGCGTCCAGACTCGATGTACACCGGTTCTTCCCTTGTGACACGGCAAGGCGGCACCCGGCGGCGGTCCATCCCCGAGGGGAGCACGCTTGGCTGCTAGGCACGGCTGTGAAGAAGAGCGAGGACTGGTATTGGTCGGGGCGAGAGGATTCGAACCTCCGACCCCTTGGCCCCCAGCCAAGTGCGCTGCCAGACTGCGCCACGCCCCGACCGAGCGGCCAGTATAGCCGCCGGCACATCAGTCGCCCTCGACAGACTCCAGCTCATCCTTCGGGGCGCGCGCCATGAGCTCGGCGACCGCCGCGAGGGGCGGACGTTGATCGAAGACGACCGCACGAACCTGCTCGGCGATGGGCATCTCCACACCGTGCGCGGCCGCCAGCTGAAGCGCACCGTTGACGGTGGCAACTCCCTCCACGACACCGGTAACCTGGTTCCCCGCTTCTGGCCACGGAACTCCGGAGGCGACCAGCTCGCCGGCGCGCCGGTTGCGTGAGAGCGGCGACATGCAGGTGGCGATGAGGTCGCCGACACCGGCAAGTCCTGCAAAGGTCAGTCGATGCGCGCCGGCGGCAACGCCCAGGCGCGTCATCTCGGCCAGGCTGCGAGTGATGATTCCGGCCTTGGCGGAATCGCCGAAGCGGAGGCCATCGACCATGCCGGCCGCCAGGGCCATCACGTTCTTGAGCGCGCCGCACAGCTCGACCCCGATGACATCCGGATTGGTATAGACCCGGAACCGATCCGACGACAGGACCCCCGCCAGGTCGGCCGCCAGATCCGCATCCTCTGAGGCCACGACGGAGCCCGCCGGCTTGCCAGCAGCGATCTCTCGCGCGAGGTTCGGCCCTGAAAGCGCCGCGATCGGTCGACCCGGCAGCACCTCGGCAATGACCTGCGTCATGCGCAGGTGTGTTCGCTCCTCGATACCCTTGACGACCGAGAGGATCGGGACACCGGCAGCCAGCCGAGGTCCGACGGCTTCCAGCGTGGTGCGCACGTGGGCCGATGGCACCGCGAGCACGTAGAACCGATGCGGCTCGGAGAGGTAGGTGTCATCGGTGACCAGCCGAACATTCGGCGGAAACGTGACGCCCGGCAGGTAGCGCTCGTTCGTGCGCGCGTGGGCCAGGCGCTCGGCCGTCTCGGTGGAATGAGCGCGCAGGCTGACGGGGCGCTGCGCATCGGCGAGAAGGATGGCCAGGGTGGTGCCCCAGGCACCTGCGCCGATGACCCCGATCTGATCCGTCACGCTGACATCGTCAGCGCTTGCGACGGGTCGCTGCGCTGCGCCGCGGCTTCGCCGAACGACGGGCCGCATCCTCGGACTCCCGCTGACGCAGGATGAGGCGGATCGGCGTACCAAGGAACCCGTACTTGTCCCGGATCTGGTTCTCCAGGTAGCGCTTGTAGGAGAAGTGCACGATCTCCGGATCGTTGCAGAACACGACGAACGTGGGCGGAGCCACGCCGACCTGGGTGGCGTAGTAGATCTTCGGAAGCCGATTGCGCACGTGCGATGGCGGATGCGCGCGGACGGCGTCCATGATGAGTCGATTCAGCTCGCCGGTCGGCACGCGCCGATAGCGCTCCTCCGCCACCCTGATCGCCTCGCGCAGGATGCGCTCGAGCCGCTGCCCGGTCAGCGCCGATGCGAACACGATATCGGCCCATGCCAGGTAGGGCGCATCGCGGCGCAAACGCTTGAGCCATCGATCGGCTGTGTCCGCGTCCTTCTCCACGGTGTCCCACTTGTTGAGGACCAGCACGATCCCCTTGTGCGCCTCGAGCACGTAGCCGACGACGTGCGCGTCCTGGGCGGTGTAGCCCTCGCTCGCATCGGTCAAGACGACCGCCACGTCGGCGGAATCAATGGCCTTCATGCTGCGCAGGACGCTGTAGCGCTCGATCCCTCGCTCAATTGCGCCGCGCCGCCGAATGCCAGCGGTGTCGACCAGGACGATCTCCTGTCCGTCCAGCATGATCGACGTGTCGATCGGATCCCGCGTGGTACCCGGCACCTCCGACACGATCATGCGCTCGGACCCGAACACCCGGTTCACGAAGGTGCTCTTGCCGGTGTTGGGACGTCCGACGATCGCCACGCGCGGCGCCCCCAGCTCCGTCTCGGCCAGCTCGGCCATCTCTTCTTCGGTCATGTCTCCTGGCTGGACCGATATCGCTGCCTCCGCAGCGGTGGGAGGCGGAAGTCCGTCGACGATGAGGTCAGCCAGGTCGCCGGTGTTGCGACCGTGCTGCGCGGAGATCGTGATGGCGGGATCGAAGCCGAGCGCGTAGAACTCGACGGCATCGGCCTCCCGGGCAGGGTTGTCGCCCTTGTTGATGACCAGGATCAGCGGCGCGTCGGCGCGTCGCAGGCGATCGGCGACCTCGTGATCAAGGGGGGCGATGCCGGCGTGTGCGTCAACGACAAACAGGATGAGATCGGCTTCCTCGACCGCAACCCGAGCCTGGACCTGCACGCGCTCCTCGATATCGGTTCCCGGCTCCAGCTCGAGGCCCCCGGTATCGACCAGGGTGAAGGTACGCCCGGCCCATTCGCCCGTGCCATAGACGCGATCGCGGGTGGTACCCGAAACGTCGGAAATGATCGCGACGCGCTCTCCGATGAGACGGTTGAAGAGCGTGCTCTTGCCGACGTTCGGACGGCCGACAATGGCGACCACGGGAAGCGATGACATCAGCTGGAGTGTACCCGGAGAGGGTAAAACGGCCGTTGTCGTCGCTCGGCGGCGCTAACTCGACACGAACGGTCGCCGGGACGATACGATCCGCGGCGTGAGGATCGGCATCGCGGCGACCAGACTGGCCGGGGTCGATGGCGTTACGTTCGAGACCGCGAAGTGGGAAGCGGTGCTCGACAAGATGGGTCACGACCTGCGCCTCTGCGCCGGAGAGGTCGACGCCCTCAGGTTCCAGGCACGCCTCGTTCCGCCGATGCATTTCACGTGGGGCCCGGCGGCACGAGCGACCGCCGCCGCCTTCGATCCGGACAGCAACCCCGCCTCGGTGCGCAGCGAGATTGACCGCCTGGCGGATCTGCTGGTGCCCGTCCTCCAAGACTGGGTGCGGGTCAACGCGCTTGATGCGCTTATCGTCGAGAATGCCTGGGCGATCCCGATGCAGCTGCCACTGGCTGTCGCCCTGCGCCGGGTCGTCGAGGAGCTTCAACTCCCGACCATCGGCCACCACCACGACTACTGGTGGGAGCGTGAGAGGTTCGCCGCCTGCGTGGTGCCGGAGGTGCTCGAGGAAGCCTTCCCGCCCGACCTTCCGTGGGTGCGCCACGTCAGCATCAACAGCCTCGCCGCCCGCGAGCTCAAGGCTCGGCGAGGCATTGGTTCGGTGGTCGTGCCGAACGTCTTCGACTTCGACCCGCCGCGACCGCGCCGTCGTCCGGCGGTCCGGCGCCGGCTGCGGACCGAGCTCGGCATGGGCGAGCGCGGGCTGCTGGTGGTGCAGCCGACGCGGGTCGTGCCGCGCACGGGAATCGAGCTGGCGATCGAGCTCGTCGGCAGGCTCGGTGATCCGGATGCCGTGCTGCTGATCACGTCGCCCGCCGGTGACGAAGGGCTCGACTACCTCGTCGGGCTCGAGCGCCTGGCAGAACAGTACAAGGTGCGGCTGGCCTACGCGGCCGACCGGTTCGCGCCCGACCACGAGGGAAAACCGATCCGTCCTGCGCACTCGCTCCACGATGCCTACCTCGCCGCCGACCTCGTCACCTACCCCAGCCTGTACGAGGGGTTCGGCAATGCACTGCTCGAGGCCCTCTTCTACGGCGTGCCCGTGCTCGTGAACCGCTATCCGGTCTACAAGGCCGACATCGCTCCGCTCGGGCTGCGGCTGGTCGAGATCAACGGGGCCATCACGGATGACACAGTGGCCGAGGTGCGCGTGCTCCTGGCGAACCCGCGACGCATTCGGGAGAACGCGCGCCACAACTTCGAGATCGCTCGCCGGCACTTCTCCTATCGCGTCCTGCGGCGCCGCCTCCGCAAGCTGCTCGGCGAGGTCGAGGCGGAAGACCCCTAGCCCTCGCCGTCAGCTGCAGCGAGGATCCGGGCGCGCTCTGTCTCAACGGGGGCCGCAAGCGTCGAGAACGTCGCCAACGCAGCTGCCGCGACTGCGTCGGCGGGACGCCCAGCGCTGGCGAGCGCCTCGGCAAGCATGAGCTCGGTCCGTGCGCGATCCCAGGCGGCATCCACGCGCGCAAGCGTCGAACGCGCTCGCTCCAGTAGTACGATCCCGGCCTCGGTATCACCTGCCGCCAGGGCCGCTCGGCCCTCGAGCCGATCGGCGAATGCCGGCAGCACCCGGAGCCTGGTCTTCGCCGCCCACTCGCGAGCCTGCGCGACGATCGGGGCCGCCTCCGCCCAAGCTCCTTCCTCAGCGATGAGGTCGGCCCAGGCCTCCAAGGTCATGTCGCGGTTCTGCAGGCCGCGGACGGGATCGACCTCGGCCAGTCGCTCCCGTGCCTCAGCGAACCCGCGCCTGCGGATGAGCGCCTGAACGATCCAGGGCCGGCCGCCGGACACGCCCACTGAGCCCCGCTTCGCCTGCGAGCGATCCATTCGCTCTATGAGCGCATCCGCGGCAGCGGCATGACCCGCGATCTCCTCGAGATAGGCCGCGATGCCGTATGTGCGCATCGGGTGGTACGTGATCGGACTGTCGCGCTCGCTGCCCTCGTCCAGGTTCCGGTAGACCTCCCAAAACCGCGCCCAGTCTCCAAGTCGGAACAGCGCAACGGCTTGGAAGACATACTTGGTGCGATTGCTCACTGACGGCAGCGCAACCATCCGCGACCGCTCGAGGTAGTCGGAATCGGAGATCTCGACGGCCCGCCGGTAGTCTCCGACGTGCGTGAGCAGCCAGGCCATGGTGCCAAAGATGTCCGCCACCTCGGCCGGGTCCTCCAGCTGCGGGACCAGCCGCAGGCGCTCTTCCTGGAACTCGAGCGCCACTCCATAGCCGCGGGTGTCGCTGACCGATGCGCCTGCAGCATCGAGCGCGGCCGAGATGAGCTCAGGGCGGCCGAGGCGTCGCGCAAGGGTGACGGCGTCCAGGCCCGCGGCCTCGTACGTGGCGATGCGATCCTCGTCGATATCGGACTCGGCGAATCCCCAGCCCCAGGCAGCCTGCACCATGAGCAGGCCTAGCCGCTCCTCGTTGTCGCCATCATCGAGCAGCGCCAGGCCGAGATCGAGGTAGGGACGTGCTTCCTCGCGCGTCGGCAGAGAGTGCATGAGCCCCGGCCAACGGGTGGGAATAGCCAGCAGCAGGCCGACCAAACGCGTGATCGCCCGCCGATCGCCCGATCCGCCTTCGACCGACACGCGGAGGTCGATCGCTTCGCGGGCGAGGCGCCACGCCGCGTCGCCATGGTCCTGCCAGAGCTCCAGGCGGGCCTGCGTCTCGAGGCCCCGGGCCCGCTCGAGCGGACCGACCGCAAGCTCGAGGCCGGTGTCGAGCCGCTCGCCGGCACGGTCGAACGCGTAGAGCTTCGCGGCCTCCTCCGCGGCCTCGAACAGCAGGTCGACCGCGCGGGATCGAATCTCCTCGCGCCGGTCGGGATCGACGCGACCCCACGGTGCGGCGCGCTGCGCGGCGGTGTAATGGTGCGCCAGCAGCTCGACAACCTCGAGCCGTCGTTCGCCCACGGTCTCCTCGATCCAGCGGGCCACCTGGAGGTGGGCGAGCGATCGATCCCTCCTCGGGATGCTCTCGTAGGCGACGTCGCGAACGAGCGCGTGCTTGAAGATATGCTCGGCTTCGCCGGCCATTGTCGAGCCAAGGCGCGAGATGACGAGGTCGCGCGCCTCGAGACCGCGCAGGAGCTCGGCCGTCCGCGTCGGCGTAGCCTCGAGGTAGCGAACGATCGGCGCGGGCCAGAAGATGCGGCCGACGACGGCGGCGGCCTGCAGCGCGCGCTTCTCGTCGGGGTCGAGGAGATCGATGCGCGCGGCCAGCACCGCCTGCACCGTGTCCGGGATGGTGACCGTGGTGAGTCCAGGCTCCGCGCGCCACCCATCGCCGACGCGCTGGATCCGCCCCTGGTCGATCAGGTGCCGGAGGATCTCCTCGACGAAGAACGGGTTGCCTCCCGCGCGCTCCACGATCCGTGCGTGCAGGTCGGGCGGGAGCTCCTCGATCGTGAGCAGCTGCGCCACGAGGCGGCTGGCATCGTCAGGGTCGAGAGGATCCAGGAAGACTCCGGAAAAGCTCCGTCGCCCTCCGCCCCACCCCGGACGGCGATCGGTGAGGTCGGGCCGAGCAGGACACACGAACAGGACCGGGCCCTGGACCCGCGCCCCCAGCCCATCAAGGAGGTCAAGCAGGGCAACCTCGGCCCAGTGGATGTCCTCGACCACCACGATCAGCGGCCCGTCGACGGCGAGGGCAGAGAAGAAGATCCGCCAGGCTTCGACCAACTCCCCCCGCATCTGCTCGGGATCCATCCAGCCGAGGTCATAGCCGGGCAGCGTGATGCCGACCGTGAAGCCGAGCAGCGCGGTGGTCCGCTTCGGATCGGGTGCAAGGTCCGTCGAGATCAGGCTCGCGCCGAGGTCGGACAGCTTGGTCATCGCGGCGATCGGCGGATCACTGTCGAGGATCTCCGCCTGCGCCTTGAGGATCTCGGCCAGCGGCCAGAAAGTCACCCCGCTGCCGTAGGAGAGGCATCGGCCGCGCACGACGCGCGGCGGAGCATCGCGCGTCCCGAGGCTCGCCAAGAACTCGAAGGTCAACCGGCTCTTCCCCACCCCCGGCTGGCCGTAGAGCGTCACGAGGTGCGGGCGACCGTCGGCGGCGACGCGATCATAGATCGAGGTGAGAAGCGCGAGCTCTTCGTCGCGGCCGATAAGCGGTGCCCGGATGACGGCCGCCAGGTGCTCGGGCGGGCCGACGCGCTCCGAGAGCAGCTCATCGACATGGACGTCGATCGCCTTGCCACGGATCTCCTGCGGGCCAAGGGCCCAGTACTCGAACGCCTGGGCCGCCACCGAAGTGCGCCGGCCAACGAGGATCTTGCCCGGCTCCGCGAGCTGCTGGATGCGCGCCGCCACGTTCACCGCGTCGCCGGTCACCATGACCTCGCCCGCACGCGGGCTCGTGGTGGAAACGACCTCGCCACTGTTCACACCGATCCGTACCTGGAGCTCCGGCCGGTCTTCGTCACGATTGCGGGCGTTGAGCTCGCTCAACCGGTCGCGGATCGCGAGCGCGGCTCGAAGCGCGCGGGCCGGATCGTCCTCGTGCGCCACCGGGACGCCGAAGACCGCCATCACTGCATCGCCGATGAACTTCTCGACCGTTCCACCGCGTGCCTCTATCTCCTCGCGGGCCAGTCCGAAGTAGGAGGCCATCAGCTCACGGACCTCCTCGGCGTCCAGCTCCTCCGCCAAGGTGGTCGATCCCGTGACGTCGGCGAAGAGCAGCGTGACGAGCTTACGTTCTTCACCCGCGGCTTCGACAGACGCGAGCGACGCGCCGCAATGCGGACAGAAGGCAAAGCCCTCGGCGACGTCCCGGCTACAACTCTGACAGGCACTCACGCGCGCCAGTCTATATCCCACCAACTAGGGCACAGCCTGCGCGAGCCGGGCGAGCGTAGCCGCGTCCCACCCGGGCGTCGACGTGACATATCGTGTCGAGGATGTGCGGCTACCACCAAGATGCCAGGCCCGCCGCGGAGGTCCAAGCGACGTACGCGCGAGCAGGGTCCGCGACGACGCGCTGCTCGACGATCGGCTGTGCGCCCACGATTACGCGGTGAGCGCGTAGACGCGCTCGCGGACCTCCTCGAGATCGATTTCCGGCGTCGACGTGCCGCCGGTGATACCGATGCGTGCCTTGCCCTGCAGCCAATCACGGTGCTCGGCCGCCAGCTCATCGGCATCGGCGACGTGGACGGTGTCCGG
>JBBSML010000044.1:0-11034 GCA_038233215.1 Candidatus Limnocylindria bacterium | reverse complement strand
GGCTCGCCAGGCCGTCGTCAGCGTCGAGTGACACCGGGCGCCCGCGGCGGTTCACGCCTCGAAGCCAGTTCCGCGATCGATTGACGCAGATCCGGCGCAGCCACGGTGCGAAGGCGTTGGCGTCGCGCAGGCGTGGCAACTGCTGCCAGGCGGCGACAAAGGTCTCCTGCGTCACGTCGCCCGCATCGACGGGTCCCACGATTGCCGCGGCCAGGCGGTACGTGTCCGCGGCGTGTCGCTCCACGAGCATCTCGAATGCCTTCCGGTCGCCGGCTTGGGCTTGCCCTACAGGGTCCAGCGCTACTCCCTCCCAGGTCCTCGCCAATCCAGACACCGAGAAGCCCGAAGGTGTTCGATCGAACACCTTCGCGGTGACGGGTGTCTATTCAACACATCCACCACACACGGGGGAATGATGAAGACGGCAATCTCCTTGCGACGCCGCGCAGGGTCGCGTGCCGCGGGCGCGTTCCTCGCCACAGCGTTGATGCTCGCTGCCGTGGCCGCGCCGGTATCGGCCTACCCACCCGAGGACGTCGGCTACCTCGACTACGCCGAAATGGTCGCCGCGGTGCAGGAGATCGCGGCGAGCAAGCCGGAGATCGCGCGGCTCTTCAGCATCGGGCGCAGCTTCGAGGGCCGTGAGCTGTGGGCGGCCAAGGTCAGCGACAACGCCGGCATCGACGAGGACGAACCCGAGGTGCTGTTCGACGGCGGCATGCATGGGCGGGAGCACATGAGCACCGAGATGGCCGTGGCGCTGTTCCGCAATCTGCTCGACGGGTACGGCGCCACGCCGCGCATCACCGACATGGTGAACCGCACCGAGATCACGATCATCTTTAATCTCAACCCGGACGGTTCCGAGTACGACCACAGCTCGGGCACCATCCTGTCCTGGCGCAAGAATCGCCAGCCAACGCCGGGCAGCGCCGAGATCGGGACCGACATCAACCGTAACTTCGGCTTCCAATGGGGCACCAACCCGCTCAACGCGTCCCCGTCGGCGTGGACCTACCGCGGTCCGGCGGCGTGGTCGACGCCGGAGGCGGCTGCCTTCAAGCGCTACGTGGACGGCCGGGTCATCGGCGACGAGCAGCAGGTCCGCGTGCACGTCACCTTCCACCAGTACGGGCGCCTCGTGCTGTACCCGTATGGCTACACGAAGGCGACGGTCGCGGACCCAGATGACCATGCTCTGCTTGCCGTCATGGCAGCCGAGATGGGGGACCTCAGCGGCTACGCCCACGCCCAGTCATCGTACGACGAGATCCACGTCGGCAACCAGATGGATTGGCTGTACGCAACCTACGGGATCCTGAGCTTCACGTTCGAGATGGGCGACGCATTCCACATGCCGGACGAGGCCATCCCGACCGAGACCGTCCGCAACATGGAGGCCGCCTACTACGCCATCGAGCAGGCCGCCTCACGCGCCGAATCCACGATCGAGCAGGCGCCGATCCTCATGCCCGACACGGCGATGGGTGTCGTTCGCGCGCGGGAGCGGAACACAGAGAGGGAAGCCGGATGATCTCCAACCATGCCGCCGGGCGCACGCGATCGAGTAAACAGGCCGCCCGAGTGTCGAACGCTCGAAGAAGACCTCGGCGGCTCAGTGATCGTCACTGGCTCCTCATCGGCGCCATCGTGTTCGGGCTCGAGATCGTGCTGGCGGTTGGGGTCTTGCAGCTGGTCGTCTGACCTGCTGAGCCGTTTGGCAGGGTGTCGGCTCCGGCTTGGAAGACGCGCTCTGATCGGGCAGGTCATACGGAACTGGGCAAGCGAGAGTCACTGCACTCCATTGGCTGGTCGTATCTACGGAACGTCGAACTCGAACACCCACGGACCGTCGACACGGATCTGCTGATTGTCCGGCCATCCGCCGTCATGCCCGACCAGTTCGGTGATCGTCAGCGTCCAATGACCGCTCGCATCGTCAACGCCGGCGACGCCGAACACCTCGATCGTGCCGTCGTCGCGGGTCCTGATGCCCGTCCCGATGACTCCGCCGGGTCCATCGTGCTCAAGATGGACGATCGGGCTCCAACTCTCGCCGTCGGGCGCATCGGCCAACGTGTTGAGGGTGAGGGTGCCGATGACACGGCTGGGTGCGGCCCGGAACTCGGTCAGGGTCAGGCCGAACCCACCGGCGACCGCCTCGAGGTTGGGAGACACGGTCGTCCCACCCACGACCGGCAGCGTGAATGTGAAGGCTGGACCGGCGAGGAACGACAACGTGTAGGTCGTGTCGCCGGCTGGAAGAGGATCCACGGGCGTAAACGTCAGGATATTGATGGTGCCACCGTCAACGATTTCGTCCCCAGCGCCATCCGAAATCACATAGCGGCCCCCGGCTGCATCCGTCAGCGTCTCGATCCCGCCGTCCCCGGACAAGTTCTCAGCGCGGTCCAGGGTCGAGCTCCAGCCGATAACCACTTGATTCGCGTCGGCATACCCGCGTTCGAGCCGGACCGCGCCGCCATCCACGGGCTCCTCAAGTCCGATCTCGACCGAGCGCTGCCAAGCAACCTGCCAGCCAGGGAGAAACAGGATGCGGGTGAACAACTCGAAGCCAAACGCAGCGACGCTCACCAGCATTGCCGCTGCCACGGCGAGCAGAACCGCCCGTCGGACCCGGCCCAGCGCACTCCCTCTGCTGATGACCGATGGGTCGGTGACTGCCGCGAAGACTCGCGCGTCAACCTCTTGGGCCAGCGTGGCCGACAACGTGGCTCCATACACTCGGTCGAGCTGCTGCTCGAGTCGCTCACTCGTCATCACGGTATGCCTCCTTCAGGCGCGCGAGCGCCCGGGTCAACAGCTTCTGGGTGGCAGCTTCGCTCTTACCGATGGCGGCCCCGATCTGGGTCGCTGTCAGGCGCCCGCCGAACCGGAGGGCGAGTGCCTCGCGCTGCAAATCCGACAGATCGGCTAACCGGTGCGCGAGGCGTTTGACATCCTCGCCTGCGGATACCAGGTCAGCCGGGTCGAGCATGGATGGCGCGAGCGGCCAGAAGACCTGGCTTGTCGCAGCCGTTCGCCGCCGACGAGCGGCATCGACGGCGAGCCTGCGGGCAATGCCGAAGATCCAGCCCGGATATGCGTCCGTCGGTCCGCGAAAGGTATGTCGGGCCCGCCAGGCGCGCTCGAACGCCGACGCGGTCAGATCAGCGGCATCGTCATCGGTGGGGCATCGAGCGCGCAGGTATCGATACACCGGATCCCGCCACTGACGGTAGCGCCCGATGAACTCGGCTTCGCTGAGCGGTATGGCGCTGGTTCCATCGTCCGCCCCTGCGGCGACCGCGCGGCTGACTTCCACGGGCTCTCTCCGGCTGCATCCTTCACCCTATAGACGCATGAGCACCCGAAACCGGACACATCTCGACTCGGTCGATGACTGAGAAGGCGGGCGGTTCGCCGTCGACACGGCTGCCGTAGGCCATTCTGTGCGGGCTAGGTGGGCGAAATGGCGAAGCCCGAGAGCTGGTTTGGCTCTCGGGCCATTCTGTGTCCGCACATTCGATGGGTGTCTGGAGCCACTCTACGCCTTCGATAGGAGCGACGTGTTTGTCCGGCAGACGAGGTGGGCTGTACCCTCAGACGACTGACTCATCAGGAGGGTGGAACGATGCCCATGCGCTTCCGCCGCAGCATCAAGCTCGGCAAGGGTGTGCGACTCAACGTTTCTAAGAGCGGCTTCGGTGTCTCCGCGGGTGTGCGCGGCGCGCGCTACAGCGTTCACAGCTCCGGACGACGGACGCAGTCGGCCGGGATCCCCGGCTCCGGCGTCGGCTTCGTGTCGACCTCGACCAGCGGCCGCAGACGCGCGTCTGGTGGCGGTTCGCGGTCGCGGAGTCAGCAGGTGGTCGTGCCGCCGCAGAGCTACGCCGCGGTGTTGCCCAAGCCAGGGATGTTTAGTGGCAAGGCCGACAAGCGCTACCACGAGGGTGTCCACGCCTACCTGCGCGGGCAACACCAGAAGGCGCTCACGGCGCTCGAGGAAGTGCTCGCCGCTGACCCGTCGGCACTCAGTGCCCGCCTGATCGCCGCGATCTGCGTCGGCAAGGTCGACGGCCCCGACGCCGACCAGATCCGCCATCTGGAAACGCTGATCAGCTCGGACGCCGCAATGCCCGACAAGCTGCAGATGAAGTACCTGCCGCCAGGGATCGTCAGCCTGACGCTGATGGGCAAGATCACCGAGAACATCAACGCCGAGGTGCCCTTCGACTCCACCGGTGCCACGCTGCTCTTGGCCGAGCACTACCAGGAAGCTGAGCGCCTGGACGACGCCATCGGCTTGGTCCAGCAGCTCTACGAGGCCAATCCAGGCGACCCGGTCATCAAGCTCTCCTTGGCCGACCTGCTGATGGCCGATGGCGACCACGACGGCGTGGTGGAAGTGGCCGCCGGCGCGACCAACGACAGCGACCTTGGAGCCGCGCTACTGCATCTGCGCGGTGCGGCGCTCTTTGCACTTGGGCACCGGACCGGCGCCCTCGACTCGTTCAAGGAAGCGCTGGCCAAGCCGAGTCGCGACGCCGAGCTGCTCAAGGTCATCCGCTACGACCGAGCGTTGGCCTACGACGCGGCCGGCCAGAGGGGCCGTGCCAAGCAGGATCTCGAGCGCATCTTCGCGCAAGATCCGAGCTACCTCGACGTTCGGGATCGCCTGGCCGGGTTCTAGCGCTAGCGGCGGGTGCTCGCGCAAAAATTCATCGGCCGTTTTCGTTGACGGCCGTGCGTTCTGGGCCGCACACATCGTGGCCAGCTCAGCGGCCTGATCGAGCGGGATATCGAGCTGCCGGAGCCCGATCAGCAGGCGGAGTCGCTCCACATCGGCCCCGCCATATTCCCGATAGCGGTTGTTGTCGCCGCGCGGCGCAGCGGGCAGGAGCCCTCGCCGCTCGTAGAAGCGAATGGCATGCGGCGTGGTGCCGAGCTGCTGTGCCAAGGTGCCGATGCGCATGCACCAACGGTAGGGTTTAGAGCTGCTCCAATGTCAACCGACAAGGACCGAGACCGAAGGCCGCCTTCACCTGTCTCAAGCGCCTGACTGCCTGTCAGGATTCCTCTCCCGCCTCGACGATGAGGAGTTGGGATACGACCTGGCGCGCCGGCGTAGCATCAGCAGCGAATCGGATGGAGTGCCATGTTGGACGAGGACCGGCCGGGTAGGCGCCGTGAAAGGAGGTAACCCTCAGGTGGAGTTTGTGACCCTCGCCGAGCGGCCGGACCTGTTCGAGGCCGCATTCAGGATCCCATACGCAGAGGGCGACGGGGCATTCATGCAGGGGAACGTGGCGTCGTTGCTCGTCCGCGCGCCCCGCCTGGCACAACGCTGGCCGGAGCACCAGTTGGTCGGGCTGGAGGGTAAGGATGCCGTCGTCCGCGCCGTGTCCGTGCCGTTCTCGACGCAACGCGACGGACGGGTGCGGCATCCGGACGGCGGCTGGGACCAGGTCGCCATCTGGGCCGCGGAAGATGCCATGGACGGCGCACCGGTCGACACGGCCTGCGCGCTGGAGATCGCCGTCCAGCCGGGATTGCGCGGCAAGGGATACTCGGTCGCCGCGCTGGTGGCGCTACGAGAGAACATGCGGCGCCTGGCGTTCCGATCGCTGGTGGCTCCGGTGCGGCCGCCGTGCAAGGCATCTGTCCCCTTCATGCCCATCGACGCCTATGTCCTTAGGCGTCGTGACGACGGGCTGCCCGAAGACTGGTGGCTTCGGGTCCACGAGCGGGCAGGCGGCGTCATGGCTGGCCTCGCTCGCTGCTCGGGAACAGTCCAGGCAGATTTAGACCAGTGGCGCGCATGGACCGGCCTGCCGTTCGACGCCGAGGGTGAGGTGGTCGTGCCGGGCGGCCTCGCGCCGGTCCATGTCTCGGTGGCCCGGAACGTCGGCGTGTACGTGGAGCCGAACGTGTGGTTCGACCACCTCGGCGGGCTTGCGGCGCGTCAGCGAGCCGAGCGTTGAGCCCGAGAGTACGCCTAGATCTGATGATGACCCCTGAGCTGACCCCTTGGACACTCGGACGATGCAAGGAGATCGCGGGACCGCTGGACTAGGCGTTGGGGTGTATTCGATCTCGCTGGACAGCCTCAGCGCTCGGCAGCGATGATGAACCGCCAACCGACAGGAGGAACGTAACTCCCTTGGGGGTTGCATCAGTTCCGTGGAGTCCGGGAGGCATCGAGTGTCGTCATCCGATCTCGCGCACATCATCTAGCAGTATCACCAAGCGCTGAATGCGTTCGTGAAGGGCGACCCGAGCCCAATAAGAAACTGGTTTCGCGGCGCGACGACGTCACCCTCGCCAACCCCCTTGGTCCGCCGGCCCGCGGATGGACGCAGGTGGAGCAGACCATGGAGCGTGCCGCTTCTCAGTTGCGAGAGGGCGAGCCCACCCGCTTCGAGCGCATCTCGGACTATGCGACGGCGGATCTGGCGTACATCCTCGAGATCGAGCGGACGATCCTCCACTCAGCATCTTCACGTCGAAAGATGGTCGTCACGCGCAGCGAAACCGGCGCCTTTGCGTCGGCGCCGCCTACCTTCATTCGGACCACCTCGGTCTGAGCTCCATGGCGAACACCCTACCGATAGTCAGGTGCTCGTCTGCGGGGGTGAGCCGCGTTCCGTGGTCGACTACCATGACGGGTAAGGAGGTCGCGCATGGGACCGTTGGTGAAGCAGAGCGACGAGATGGCGTGTGGCGCCACGGCCATCGCTGGCACCCGCGTACGGTCGAGACGCGCTCTTCGAGTACCTGGAGCGGGGCAAGACTCTCGACGAATTCCTCGAGCAGTTCCCCACGGGCAGCGGTGAGACCGCGGTCGCCATCTCGAGACGGCGAAGAGGGGATCCTGACCCACGCGGCCTGGTCGGATCTGACGGCGTCACGGACTGGGGTCGCCCGAGCATGATCGTCGGGCCACGAGACAGGTCCTCGCCGCGGCGGATCCGGTCGAGCCCATCGTCATCCATGCGGACCTGGATGCGGCGGACATCGCGGCCGAGCGACTCCAGGAACCGGTGCTCGCCAACCGCCGTCCCGAGCTGTATCCGCATCTCGCTGGTCAGCGATGGATGAGCGGACTCGCGCGGAGCACAGGATGAGGGGCGGCGTCTCGCGGGAGACAGTCTTCGGGTGGGCGGCGCCGCCGCTGAAGTTCGGCGCGGGCGCCCTTGATGAGGTGGGATTCGACGCTGCCGCGCTAGGACTCCGGTCGGTGGCAGTCGTCACGGACGAGGGTGTTGCGCGAAGCGGACTGGCCGAGCGTGCCGCCACCGCCATGCGGAGTGCCGGGTTGGACGTCCGCATATACGATGGGGTCCACGTCGAGCCGACCGATGCGAGCATTAGGATGGCCTCGGCATGGGCGCGCGAACAGCAGGTCGAAGGCTACGTCGCCGTCGGCGGCGGTTCGAGCATCGATACCGCCAAAGCCATGAACCTGTTCGCCACCAATCAGGGCGCGCTGGAGGACTATCTCAACCCGCCGATCGGCGCGGGCCGGCCGCCGACGGAACCGCTAAAGCCGCTCATCGCCGTGCCGACCACGGCCGGTACCGGCAGTGAGAGCACGCCTGTCTGCATCCTCGATATGCTCGCCCTGAAGGTGAAGACCGGGATCAGCCATCCGCGCCTGCGGCCGACGCTGGCAATCGTTGATCCGACGACGACTGAGACCATGCGGCCCGAAGTGACGGCGGCGGCAGGGATGGACATCCTGTGTCACGCGCTCGAATCATTGACGGCGCGCCCATTTACCGCCAAGCCACAAGCGATCTCAGGCGTGCGGCCCACCTACCACGGTGCCAATCCGATCAGCGACGTCTGGTCGCTGCATGCCCTGGAGCTGCTCGGACGCTGGTTCCGCTCCGCCGTCCATCGACCGACGCCCGAGGCTCGACACGGAATGATGCTGGCCGCCACGTATGCAGGGATGGGCTTCGGCAACGCTGGGGTTCACATTCCGCACGCCTGCGGGTACACGATCGCCGGGATGGTGCGCGACTATCGGCCGCCTGGCTATCCGGCTCTAGAACCGATGGTGCCGCACGGCCAGTCCGTCGTCCTGACCGCGCCGGCCTCGTTTCGCTTCACCTATTCAACCGACCCGGAGCGGCACGAGCGCGCCGCCGGGCTGCTCGGCAGTCATGGCGGCGGACCGAATGCGTTGCCGGCGGCCATCATCGCGCTCAGCCGAGACACCGGCATCCCGAGCGGGCTGGCGGCGATCGGCTACCGCGACGGCGATGTCGAAGCCCTAAGCGGCGGCGCCCTTCAGCAGCAGCGCCTGCTCTCGATCAGCCCGCGAACGATCGACGGCGACGGTTTGGCCGCGATCCTCAGCGAATCGATGCACAACTGGTAGCACGTAAGGAGACCTGCCCATGCCGCACGTCGAGACCGGGGAAACGCGCGTTCATTACCTCGAGCGAGGTGACGGGCCAGAGCCGCTGCTTCTGCTGGGCGGCTTCGTCAGCAGTCATCGCTGGTGGCTGCCGATGCTCGAGCATCTCGACCTGTCGCGGTTCACCTGCTACGCGCTCGACCTGCGTGGTACTGGCGACGCCGATCCCACCGACGAGGGACACACCTTCGAGCAGTACCTGGCCGATACGATGGCAGTGGTCGATGCCATCGGTCTCGATCGCTTCACGCTCGTGGCGCACTCGATGGGCGCCGGCGTGGCCTATCGCTACGCCATGGACCACGGCGACCGCCTCAGGGCGATGGTTCTGGCCAATCCGCTCTCGCCGCATGGCACCGCGCATCTGACTCCCGAGGTTGTCGAAGCGATCAATGGGATGCGCGGCAGCGAGGCCGGCATCAAAGCCATCATCCTCGGCGGGTTCGTCACGCCGCCATCCGATTCCGCATACTTCGATCAACTGGTACGCGACGGAATCGGGTGGGGCGACGCGACTTACCTGGGCATGATGGCCGAGATGGGTCGCTACGAGGTGGCCGACCGGCTTGGCGAGATCGCCTGTCCCACGCTGATCACGTGGGCAGATGGCGATACGGTGATCCCGTTCGACGGCATCGTCGCGGCCTACACCGGCATCCCCAACGCGTCGCTCGAGGTATGGCACGGCGTCGGCCACGACTCGATCATCGAAGCTGCCGACCGGTTTGCCGCGCTCCTCGACCGGTTCTCGGTCGAGGTCGCGGCGAAGGCGACGATCGAGGGGGGACCCGCACCTGCATGAGGCGGGTCATTCGCCTTCGGCCAGGAAGTCGACAATCGATGGTGTCACGGGTGGCGGTTCGCCGAGGAGCATGCTGAAGTGGTTCGCGTCGACCAGGTCGAGCAGGCGGGCGTCGGCGAGCTCCGCTACCAGCACGCGCGCATCTTCCGCTGGCAGCACCGCGTCTCCGGAGGCCGAGATCGGCCCTGTCGAGCGGACGATCAGGACTGGACACCGTACTGCGGCGAGATAGGCGGCCGTCGGAAGGCGATCTTCTGCTGTCAACTCGAGTTCAGGGACGCGCGGATTGACGCGGTGGCGAACCACACCATTGGCGTCGCGACGAACGTCGGCGCGTAGGTAGGCTTCGACAATCGCGTTCCGTCCTCCGAACAAGGCGGCATCGGCCATGCGCTCGACATACGCATCGACCGACGGATAGGTGGCGGTCAGGCGGGTCCAGAATCCCCGCAACACGGCACGCGTCGCCTCGCGAGTGACGAGTGGCGGATCCAGGGCAATGACCCGGCTGATGCGCGCCGGGTGCAGCGCGGCCATGGCAAGCGCAATCCTTCCGCCCAGCGACCAGCCGACCACGGAGCACCGGTCGACGCCGGCAGCGCCGATCACGGCGAGGGCGTCTGAGGCGTGGGTTTCGACGTCGTAGCCGCCCGGCGGTGCGTCGCTCTCGCCTCGGCCTCGCAAGTCCATGGCGATGATTCGATGCCCGGTCCCGACCGCGCGTGCCAGGCCGTCAAAGGCCCGGGCGTTCGCGGTGATGCCGTGGATCGCCAGTACCGGGAACCCCCTTCCAGACCAGTCGAGCCAACTGATGCGGACGCCACCAGCACGCGCGGTCCGACGGCGATATACGACCTCTGCCACTCGCCGTAGACTGTAGTGCAAGTAGAGCAACCGAGAGCCGTCCGCGCCTTCGCGCTCGGTCGAGTGGGTGATCCCGGCGCTCTCAGTGTGTGCGAAGCGCGCAAAAAGTCCCAACGCGCCTTCGTGGTGCTACGGCTGCCTGATCAGTCGTCGGCCGCTGTCTCCCCTACACAGGCGGGATACGGTGCGTCGAGTGGCGCGCTGACGGCTCGGGCCGGGGCGATGTTGACGCCGCCCTGCTCAATGAGTCGAACCTCCACGGCGAGACGCGGAGTGAAGAACGGAACGTCAACTCCGGCGGAGTCAAGAATGACGCCGCCCTCATCCCCGCTGAGCGTCCACTCGAGCCCGGCCTGAAGGTCCATCGAGCTGGACTCGCAGCCGTTCCGGGTCACCGACACCTTCTCCAAGAACAAGCCCGGCTGCCACGTGAACTGCACCGGCCCGCCAGACTCGTTCACCACCACGAGGTTGATGTGCTGACCCGTCAGGCGCCACGGCAACACGCCGAGCAGGAGGACCGCCGCGACGATGGCCGCCACGATCCACCAGCCCTTCACCGCAGTCGGCATATCTGCAGGCTGAGCTGAAGCTTCTTGCGCCATCATCGTCCCTCCCTGGCGGTTCTCGGAAGCCGCTGATCAGATCGTCGCTCCCGCGCCACAACCCGTCAATGGGTGGCAGAGGAGTGCGGCGAGCACCCGAGACTGGTGCTTCACTGCCCTCGGGAACAGTCAGATGTGCCAATTTCGATCAACCGAGTTGTGCTTGGTCATTGCCGTGTCAGTCGCAGGCCGAGGATGCCCAGCGCGAGCATCAGCAGGATCAGCAGGTCTCGACCGATCAGAAGCTCCATCGTGCGCACTCTCCTTGGGCACGGTGGCGGCCGGACTGCGGGGCACGAGCCGGATGGTGACTATACGCACCGCGTCAAGCAGGC
>JBBSML010000043.1:0-12970 GCA_038233215.1 Candidatus Limnocylindria bacterium | reverse complement strand
GAACGTGTCCTCTCCGCCCCGTCCGGCGGCATTGGCGGTGGTGACGACGGCCTCGATGCCCTCACAGGCCGCATGCAATGACGCAGGATCCTTGAGATCTCCGACGACCGGCTCCGCGCCGGCCTGCACCAGCGACCCGTAGTCCGATTGAGGACGCACCAGAACGCGCACCTTTCGGCCGTCAGCCAGCAACCGCTGGACGATCTGTCCCCCAAGTCGCCCCGTGGCACCAACAATGAGAATCATGGCGAGTCGATTCCTCCTTCATGCAGCTGGACCGGAGCCCCCGGTCAGGACGTGGCGGGTCGCAGCGTCGATGTTTTCGTTTCTCTCGTCGACCGGCTCCAGGTAGAAGCGGCACCACGCCGCCTGGTCATCGGCGACCCCGTAGATCGCAACTCCCCGCATCCGGAATGGCGACCGATCGCGACGCGTTCCGACCATCTCCCACTCCGACCATGCGGTGTCACCGTCGGCGGTGATTCGAACGACCTCGGCGGTGATGTCGGGAACGCCGTCAAAGATCTGCTCCCAGTTCTTCCGCACCTGTTCTCGACCCCGGAAGCCGCGTTCAGGGTGCACCGGCGTTTCGTTGACGTAGTCAGAGGCAAAGCAACTGGTGAGCGCCTCCAGATCGTGTCCATTGATGGCGACTCGGATCCGCTCAACGACGGCCTCGGCTCCGGAGCGCTTGGTCGTTTGCACTGCACTGACCTCCTAACTCGCCAATCGCGTACAATGGTATGTAACGAATACAGTATACTGGAATGAAATGGCATCCGTCGTCAAGCCTTCACGCCGATATGACGCCAGCGGTCGTCGGGCGCAGGCGCGCCGGACCCGCACGATGGTCCTCGAAACCGCACAGCGCCTCTTTCTGGCGAACGGGTATGCCGCGACCACCATCGCTGCGATCGCAGCCGAAGCCGGCGTCTCGGTAGAGACCATCTTCAAGGCCTTCGGCAACAAGTCGGGCCTGGTGCGTGCCATCCACGAACGCGCCCTCGCCGGGGACGAATCGGTCCCGACCTCTCAACGCTCGGACGAGATGCAGGCGCGGGAGAAGGACCCGCGAAGGGTGATTTGGAACTGGGGCAGCTTGGCCATGCAGGTCATGCCTCGTGTGGCGCCCATCCTTCTCCTCGTCCGCTCCGCCGCGGCCACAGCCCCGGAGTTATCCATCCTCTGGGAAGATTTGGAGGGCCAGCGCCTGAAGCGCATGGCCCACAACGCCCGCTATTTCGTAGATGGCGGTCACCTGCGTCAAGGTTGCACGCTGGAGGAGGCCAGGGACGTGCTGTGGGCTTATACGTCGCCGGAGCTGTACGAGCGGCTCGTTCTCCGTCAGGGATGGCCTCTCGCACGCTGGAGCCAATTCGTCAGCGACGGGATCATCGCGGCGCTCCTCGCCACATGAGTGAAGACGCCACGGGACCCACACGAATCTCGTCGTCCCGCCATTGCGGGCAGCGGGGCGGATCGTTCTCCTAACCCGAACCCTGTGCTCTGCGCCATCATCCACCAGGAGCGACCCGCGCGCCGGCGCGCTCATGCCGTAGGCAGACACACGCTGCTCTCGTCGATCGGTTACCGCCCGTCGAGGAATCCACCGTCCGGCTGCGTCGGAGCGTCGCTGACGATGACGTGGCGCTTCTCAATCATGGTGGCCAACTGACTGCGGGAGGGGGCATACGTCACGCTCCGAGTGGACGATCGCCGGGGGCCAAGGTACGAATGGTCTCTCGCCCCTGGCGTCACGGCACCCCATGCTGGCACCCGGTCTGATCGATCCGAACCCCCCTAACTGACGGGTGCCTGCCGGTGCGCTACAAGAACCTTCCCATCTCGGTCCGCGCTGTGGCGCGGACCGACCGGATCCCCCGAACACCCCGTCCGAATTCGCCGCCCAGCCGGGTGGCAACGATCCTCGCGACCACGATCATGCTGATCGGGCTGCCGGCCGCAGCGGTGCCGTTCAGCGGGGCGCTCGCAGCCAGTCCCAGCCTCGAACTGACGCCGGCCACGGCGGCACCGGGTCAATCGGTCCCCGTCCTGGAACAGGGATTCGATGCGGGCGTGAAGGGGTCTCTGGCTTCATCGCCTTCGGTTCTCCAGCTACCATCGTTCCGTGCCGATCGAAGCGGACGTCTTGCCGCCCAGTTCACCGTGCCCAGCATGAGTCCCGGCGCGGTCTCAGTCTCGGCGATCCTGCGCTTGCCCGGAAAGAAGGCTGTCGCGGCCTTTGCACAGATCCTGGCGACGGCGGTCCTGACAGTCGTGGTGCCCGCCTCGACGCTCCCACCGTCCCCGCCATCGACCACTCCAGCGCCAGCAAGTGCGATCCCGAGCGCCACGTCATCGCCGACGAGCACGCCCACGGCAACGCCATCCGGCACGCCTCAGCCTTCAACGAGCCCCGCCCCGAGTGGCTCGCCGGCACCCGGCATCTCGTCGGGCGCGCCGGTCGCGACGTCGAGTCCCTCGCCAAGTGGTGCGGCTCTGACGGTGCAGCCCACCGCCGCGCCGTCGACGACGGTCGGCGCCTATTACGTGTCACCGACCGGAAGTGATGGCGGTGACGGATCGATCAACCGGCCGTACCGAACGCTGCAGCATGCGGCATCCGTCGTTCCGGCGGGCCGCACCATTCTCGTGCGTGGGGGCACCTACGCGGGATTCGATGTGACCCGATCGGGCCTCACCTTCAAGGCATATCCCGGCGAGACAGTCGTCATCAGTGACGGATCGCGCGAGGATGTCATCAAGTTCAGCGGCGTGTCGAGCGGACAGATCAACGGCATGACCGTCCAGGGCTCGACGGTTCAGTACGGATCGGGCATCAAGATCAAGGAATCCAGTGGCGTGAGCGTCGTGAGCTCGACGGTTCGCAACAACCGAACCTTCGGCATCGTGGTGGTGCGGTCGTCGTCGGTTCGTCTCGAAGCCAATGACCTGCATGGAAACGCCGATGGCATCGAGGAGCGCTATGCCGACAACCTCGTCATCACCGGCAACAAGATCCATGACAACGTCACGCCGGTCGACAGTGGCCGAGGGGCCGAGGGCATCAATTTCTACAAGTCCACCGGCGCCGTCACCGTGACCGGCAACTCGCTGTGGAACAACGGGACGCACTTCGAGGTCTACGGAGCCAGCAACCTCCTCATCCGCGGCAACGTGACCTGGAACGGCCAGATCATGGAGACGGGGACCGACGGACCCGCGTGCGACAACAACCGGTACATCCGCAACATCGGGTATCGGGGCGACGGCTTCAACGGGTCAGCAAACGGCATGATCCTGCGTTGCGCGTCGAACAATCTCATTGCCCACAACACCCTGCAGGGCTTCGACCAGTTCGCCTTCGACATCGTCGACGGGACGCAGGGCGTCGCGTACGGCGGGTCGATCGCCGGGCTGCGAATCGTGAATAACATCGTTGTGGGTGGTCGGGCCTTCAGCATCGACTCCACCCTGCCAGCGTCGGTCGTGGTTGACCACAACCTTGTGCACAACGTCGGATCGACTGCAGTGTACGGAAATTACCTCGCGTACGTGAAGGGAAAGGGCAACACGACCTCCCTCGAAACGTTCCGCTCGTGGACGGGGCTGATGGCCAACGGCATCTTTGCCGATCCCGCGTTCGTCGATGGGACGGCGAGGGACTACCGGCTGCGTGCCGGGTCTCCGGCCATCGATCGAGGCCAGGTCGTCATCAGCGACGGGGTGAGCGGCTCCGCTCCGGATCTCGGTCGCTACGAGCGTTGAGCGTCCGGAGGCGCTACCACAGGGCCAGGCCCGTGGTCTCGTCGGGCGTCCGCACGAGGACGACCCCGGTCAGCTCCCTGATCATGACCTCGGCCGCGAAGACTTCGCACCCGGGCAGAAGGTGGCCGCCGACCGTGGCGCCGTCGGCGTCGGCGAAGGTGGCGTGCGCATGCAGGAAGGGCTTGTCGTCGCGCAGCGAGACGTTACCGGTGAAGCCCACAATTTCGTGGTGCGTTAACGACTCGAGCTCGCGATAGCGGTGGTCGTCCTGCTCGTAGTAGGCATATTGGGCATGACGCACCGCACCGATCACCGTGACCTGCGCGGCCAGGATCCCGTGCTCGGCACAGAAGACTTCGATCTCCTTCACGAGATCAGAGCCGGTCGCAATCGCCCGACGAAGGCGCGGCCGGCGGTTGCCTCCCAGAAGCGCATCGGTCCTCCTATTCGAACTGCTTGAGATGGCGAACGATCGGCATCGCCGCGGCCACCCGCGCCGGGTAGAGCCCGGCCAGGGCCGCAATGCCCGTCCCGACCAGGATCACGGCGACGAGAAGCCCCCATGGCACACGGAAGCCGCCGCCCAGATCGGCGGATGCGCCACCGTTCACCAGGGCATAGGCGACCGCGAGGCCGGTGAGGATGGCGAGCACGCCGGCGATCGCGCCCATGATGGCGGCCTCCGCGACGACCATGGCCTGCACCTGCCCGACCGTCATGCCGTGCGCGCGCAGAATCGCGATCTCGCGCACCCGCTCGCTGATACCGATGCCGAGCGTGTTGACGATGCCCAATGCGCCGATCACGACCGCGATGAGCGCAAGCACATCGAACAACCCGACAAGCCGATCCAACGAGCGACCGAGGTCGGCGGCAAGCTCTCGCGCGGTGAGCGGCTGTGCTGCCAATTGCGTGGCCGTGTCGCGCACCGCACTGGCGAAGACGGTCGGGGCGACGTCGGGCTGCGGCACCATGACCCACAGCGACGCGGTGGTGACACCGAAGAGGTCACGCGCGTCCGCGGCGCTGATGAGGAGCGCCCCATCCGGCGTGCGAGCCGGAATCGTGTATTCGACGATGCCCGACACCACGAACTCGGTTGCCTCCGCGCCTGGCTGCCCAAGGATCACCGGATCCCCCACTCCGACGCCGACGCGCGCGGCGAAGGAGGCGGGCACCAGGACGGAGCCTCCTCCGCGCAGGGCGGCGTAGGCATCGGCTCGCGCGGCCCCGGCAATGATGAGCGCGCCTTCGTCCTGGAAGACGTTCGGGTCGATTCCCGCGAGGACGACCTCCTGCTGCCCATCATCGACGCGGCGGACGGCCGGCAACTCGAGCACCGGGCTCGCGACCTGGAGACCGGGGGTGGATTCAAAGGTCGGACGGAACGATTCGACGTCGAGTGGCACGCTGCTCCGAATGGCGTTGCCGCCGGGAAGGATCGATGCGACCCACCGTTCGGCGCCGGCGCGAGCCGACTCGGCCACCGTACCGAGTGCCACGACCGCGGCCAGCGCGATCATCATCGCCCCGACCGTCAGCCCTGTCCGCACGCGGTCACGCGACAGGTTCGCGCGACCGAGCAGTCCCTGGGCGCCGAAGATCCGCTCGAACGGGCGGCCGATGATCTTGCCCAGCGGCTCAAGGACGTACGCCGTGGCGACCGCGCCACCGAGGAGAAGCGCCAGTGACAGGATGAGTGGCAGCAGGGCCGTACCCGCGCGCTCCATCGGCAGAAAAAGGATCCCGAGGACCACCACGACGAGCTCGGCGACGATCAACGTGCGCAGGCGGGCGCTCAGCCCGAGCCCGGATTGTCGTGATGGCCTGAGCGCGGCGAGCGGAGACAGGCGGGCGGCGCGAATCGCTGGTACGACGGACCCGGCCATCGTCACTCCCAGCCCGAGCACGAACGCGAGTGCCAGGCCGAACGGCGGAATCGGCAGCCCTGCCACCAGTGCCGCCCGTGTCGAAGCGAGGAAGCCGATCATGCCGGTAGCGAGGAGGAGCCCCAGGACAATGCCGAGCGCGCTGCCCGCCACGCCAAGCGCCAGGGCCTGCCGCAGCACGAGGCCCAGGACCTGCCGTGAAGTTGTCCCGGCCGCTCGCAGCAGCCCGAGTTCGCGCGTCCGCTCGCCCACCGTCATGGCCAGGGTGCTTCCGACGAGAAATGCGCCGACCACCATCGCGATCAGTCCGAACAGGAAGCCAATGCTCGCGAAGCTGGCCTGCGCCGAGGCGAGCCGCTCGGCCGCGTCGGCCGCCGTCTCCACCACGAAGGGCTCATCCAGGGCGTCGGTCACCCGGTCCAGTGCGACGCTGACGTCGCCATCTCCGAGATCCAGGTCGAGATATCGAATCGGAGCGGGCACCAGGAACGACTCGTCCAGCGTCGAGCGCGACACGACCAGCACGTCGCCTTGCTCCAGCGCCGCGAAACCGGTGTCGGCCATCAGCCCGATGATGCGGAGTGGCGGGACCCCCTCGCGCCGGCCATCGAGTCGCAGCTGGTCTCCCAGCTCGAGCCCATGACGCGCGGCCCATGAGCTGGCGACGAGCGCGTCGGTCGGGCTGTCCACGGACAGAGAGACGCCGGTCGTCAGCCTCGGCTCGCGCACCCGAGCGTCGATCTCCGGGTCGACGCCGAACACGACGAGCGAGAAGACCTGTTCGTCCGGGCCGGGATCGGTGTGTACGACCAGCCGACGTTCCGATACGGGCGCCGCGGTGATCACCCCCGAGACGGCGCGCAGCGATTGAACGGTGCGCGGCGTGAAGCCCGTCTCATCAAAGGCACGCAGCCGCACGTCGGCCTTGCCAAGCAGGTCAACCGTCGCACTCCGCAGCGCCGCATCGGACGCAGCGGTCGTGATGAGCGTGGCCGCGACGACCGCGACGCCCAGCGCCACCCCGATGATAGCCAGCGCGGTCCTCAGAGGCCGGGCGAGCAACCCTCGCCAGGCGATCGTCGCCAGGCGCATCGGCCTACAGGCCCAGCTCTGCCAGGCGGACGATCAGCGGGCGCGCCTCGTGATCTCGGCGACGGCCAAGCACGATCTCATCCCGAATCTGCCCATCCCGGACCACGAGCACCCGATCCGCGTACGCGGCGGCGCGCGCGTCGTGCGTGACGAGCACGATCGTCTGATCGAGCCGATCGGCCGAGTCCCAGAGGAGGTCCAGGATCTCGGTGCCGGTCGTGTAGTCCAGATTGCCGGTCGGCTCATCCGCAAGGAGGATGGCCGGCGAAGTCGCCAGCGCCCTGGCGAGCGCCACGCGTTGCTGCTCACCGGCCGACAGCTGATCCGGCCGGTGCTCGGCCTTGTCGCCGAGTCCGACCAGCACGAGCAGCTCGGTGACCCGATCACGATGGCTGCTCGCGGCGTCGCCGGCGATCATGAATGGCAGCGCGACGTTCTCCGCCACGCTCAGGAGCGGGATCAGGTTGAAGAACTGGAAGACGAATCCGGTCTTGTCGCGCCTCGTGAGCGTGCGATGTTCCTCGTCGAGACCGGAAATTGCGATGCCGTCGATGACCACCTCCCCCGAGGTCGGCAGGTCGAGCCCGCCGAGCAGGTGCAGCATCGTCGACTTGCCAGATCCGGAGCTGCCCATGATCGCCACGAACTCGCCACGCTCCACCTGCAACGAGACCCCTCGGAGTGCCTCCGCTTCCCCATCGCCGATCGGATAGCGCTTCACGAGGTCACGGGCTTCGAGGATGGGGGCCATGCCGCGCAGTTTACCGACCGGGAAGGGCAGCCGGACCGCTCCGGCGCCTTGATCAACCGAAGATGATGCCGAGAATGGTGCCGACGATTCCGTCGAACAAGCCCGCCTGGACGGGCGCCGCGGCGATGACCTCCAGCCGCGGTGCCGTCGTCGTCGGCGGAGCCACGGGTGCAGCAGCGGTCAACGCGGGGCGGACGGTCCCGAGCCCATCGTCGGCGGCAAGGCGAGCGGCTCCGTCAACGGTTGCTGGCTTGAGGACGATCGTGCTCACGCCATCAATCCCTGCGGTCGAGATCGGTCGCTGCGGAGCCTCCACGCTCATCGTCTTGGGCTTCGGCTCTGGCTTCTGGGTGGGAGTGGCCCTGGACGCTGAACGTGCGGGTGCAGCCGGCTGCGTGGCTCCTCCACCACTTCCGCCACCCGCGCTGGCGGGTGGAGCAGGTGCGACCGGTGCGGGTGCGACCGGTGCGGGTGCGACCGGTGCGGGTGCGACCGGTGCGGGTGCGACCGGTGCGGGTGCGACCGGTGCGGGCGCGGCTGGTGCAGGTGCGGGAGCAGCTGGAGGCGCGGGGGCTGGTGGCGGGGGTGCGGGCGCCGCGGCCCGTGGGGCTTGGAGGACCAGCTCCGCGTACATCCGCGTGTTCTGGACGTACCCCTGGAACATCTTGTTCTCAGCTGCCGCAGCGCCGACGCCTCCGTGGGTGAACCTGGAGTCGAGGACGTTGACGCGGTGGCCGGGGGAAGCCATGAAGCGCTCGTGCACGCGGACCGGTGAATACGAGTCCTCCAGCCCGGCATTCCAGCCGATGTTCTCGCCGGCCCAGTCGTACTGAAGGCCGTTCGAGTCGTAGTGGACGTAGACGAGGCAGCCACAGCCGAGGATCGTGTGACTGAAGAAATCGCGGTTCAGCATGTCGGAGCTGCGCCACCGGGCGAGGCTGACCAGCGTGCCATTCTGCTGGAGTGGCGCCATGCCGTTATTGGTACGGGCGCCATTCAGAAGCTGCCACAGGGTCGCCTCGGCCGATCCCTGGTTCCAACCGGTCGTCGATGCTGGATTCCACGTCAGCAGACCGGCCGCCAGCAGAGCGCTGATCCCGAACGCGAGGGTTCGGGCAATGATGCGTCGCGGACGGGCGATCGGGGTTGACACGGACATCCAGGAACTCCAGAGCTACGAGGGGCGGGCGGGTCGGCGCCGATGACGACCGTACGGTGGCGCGCCGGGAGGGTCTGTAGCGGAGAGGTCCGGTCAGGGGCATGACCCATGACTTCCGTACGGCCGGCGGCACGCCACATGCTCTGGACGCCAATCCACGGGAGGAGCCATGACGAAGCCACATTCGGTGCTCGTCGTCGATGACGACGAGGGCGTGCGTTCGCTGTATGTCGATGCCCTGAGCGAAGTCGGCCACGCGGTAGCCGTTGCGACCGACGGGGCGGATGCGCTCGATCAATTGCGAGCGGGATCGATCCCCTGCGTCGTCCTCACCGACGTGCGGATGCCACGCATGGACGGATGGGAGCTGTCGCGGGCCGTCTCCCGTGATCCGGAGCTGGCCAGCATCCCGGTCGTCGTCGTCACCGGCGACAAGATCCTGTCGTTCAGCTCCCCCGCCGGCGATAAGCCGTTTTCCTCGCTCGAACTCGACGCAATCGTTCAGCGCTCGTGCGAGCTGCACCGCATGATGGGTCCGCCGGACTAGGTGTCTTCGTCTGGCCGACGCTGGCCGAGCCGGTCGACAGCCCCGCGCAGATCCGATGCCGATGAGCCGATCTCCGATGCCGCGGCACGCTGCTCTCCGGCAGCAGCGCGCAGGTTGCCCGCCGCTTCCCGAAGGTCCAGGGTGGTCCCGTCAGCGGCAGCCTCGATTACCTCCGCGGCGGCCTCCTCAGCGTGTTCTTCCTCGACACGATCCGCGGCGATGGCGACCACCTCCTCGGGTGTCGCGTCCGGAGACTCGCGCCGCACCTCCTCGAGAACCTCCTCGACCTCCACGGCGGGCGTCTCCTCGATCGTCCGCAGGTTGACCGCATAGTTGAAGAAGACATTCAGGACGGCGAGGATCGGAATGCCGAACAACGCTCCCCACAGGCCCGCCACCTGGGCACCGACCAGCAGCCCGATCAGGACTAGGAGCGGGTGCATGCCGAGTGCCTCGCGCATCAGGCGCGGCTGAATGTAGTTGACAAGCACGGTCTGCACGATGAGCAGCAGCGGCGCGACGATGAGCAGGAATTGGGGCTCGAAGATCGCCGTCGCCACGACCGGCGGCACAAGTGCGAGGGGCGGGCCGAAGAAGGGAATCAGCATCGCCAGCGCGGATGCCGCCACGATGAGAAAGGCGTAGGGCAGGCCGGCGACGAGGACCACCACGGTGGTCAGCGCGGTCTGGACCGCGGCAAGGATGACCTGCGCCCGCAGAAACCCACCGAATGCCTTCGCGACGGTGCGCTCGAGGATCTCGACATGGTCGGCGTAACGAGTGGGCACCACCCGGTTCAGCTTGGCGAGAATGCGCGCACTGTCGGCGAGCATGTAGAGGCTCAGGATGGTGACCAGGACAAGCCCACCGAGGACCGCGAACGTGACGGCCGGCACATCGCCAAGGGCCGATGCGGCCAGGCGCGCGCCGGTCGCCTCGACATCGCGGTACAACCCAACCAGATCTGGCTCAAAGCGGCCGAACGAGATTGCACCTTCCCAGCCACGCAACGTGTTATCGATCCGCTCGCGGGTCAATGGAAAATCGGCCGCCATCTCCCCCATCGACGTACCGACCGATGAGACGGCGTAGAACAGCAGGAAGCCGCTCCCCAGCAGGGTGGCGGCATACACGACGCCGATTGCCACACCACGCGGCATCCAGCGGCGATCCACGATCAGGCCGACCAGGGGCGCCAGGACAAAGGCCAGCAGCCAGGCGATGAAGACGATGAGCAGGATCTGCGTGAAACCGCCGAGGACCCGAACGAGCTGCGCGATGAGGAGCAACGATACGTAAACGGTCGCCACGATCAGGAACGCGGAGCGCCACCACTGCTCGCGCTTCCCGCGTCTCAGCTCATCGTCGATTCCGGTCACGTCCCGATCATTACAGGATCACAGGCATCGTGCGTGCGGCAAACTGCGTCACGTGCCTCCCACCGAAGCGTCCTACCTAGCCCTGCTGCGCATCCCGACCCTCATCCGCATCCTCATCTCGATGCAGATCGCCCGGGTGGCGCAATCGATGGTCAGCGTGGCGCTCGTGCTCTTCACCCTGGACCGATTCGGTTCGCCCGCCTTCGCCGGACTCGTCACCTTCGCAAGCGTCTTCCCTGGGTTGCTCATCAGTCCACTGGCAGGCGCCCTGCTCGATCGGCATGGACGCATCCGCCTGGTCCTGCTCGACTATGTCGTCGCCCTGATCGCGATGATCCTCATCGGCGCGCTGGCAGTGGCGGACGCCCTTCCGGGTCCGCTGCTGCTCATGATCGCGGTCGTCTCATCGCTCACGGCCATTCTCAGCCACGTGGGACTGCGCAGCCTCTTTCCGATCCTCGTCCCGGAGCACCTGTGGGAGCGAGTCAACGCTATCGACTCCAACGGCTATGTCGTCGCGATCATCCTGGGTCCTCCGGCGGCGGCCGGCATGGTGGCTGTCTTTGGTGGACCAGTTGCCCTCATCGTCATCGGCGTCGCGTTCGGCGTGGCGGCGGGCTCTCTGGTGGGCGTGCCGGATCCGCCATCGCCCGCGAGCTCCACGAAGGGGCGCCTGTTCGAGGATGCGTGGGATGGCGTGGTCTACACGTGGCGAAATCCGACGCTGCGAGGTCTCGGCTTCGCGATCACCTTGGTCAACCTGACGAATGGCATGACGACGATCGTGCTGCCCCTCATCATCCTGGATCGGTTCGGTCTGAACGAGGCGGTCGTCGGACTGATCTTCGCCGCCTCTGGCATTTCCGGCGTGGCCTCCGCATTTCTGTTCGGAAGGATGGATACGCGTGGCCGAGAATGGGGCCTCCTGGTCTGGCCGATCCTGGCGCTGGCACCGACCGTCGCGCTCATGCTGCTCGCGGCCAGTCAGGCGGCGATCGTCCCGCTGGGCCTCGCGCTGCTGGTGACCTATTCACTCCTGATTGGATTCCTGGCTGGACCCGTCGACATCGCGCTCTTCACGGTGCGCCAGCGGCGCACCGACCCCGCCTGGATGGGACGGGCGTTCGCCGTCTCGATGGCATTCAACTTCCTCGGCATGCCGATCGGCGCGGCCGTGGCCGGCATCCTGGCCGACTCCTCGATCGAGTCCGCGATCCTGGTCCTGGGCGTCGGCGGCGCACTTGCGGCCGCGGCTTCAGCTGCGTTCCTCGTGCCTCGAAGCACCTGAGACGTTGTAGGTCGGAGAACCCGCGCCATCTGCCGATATGTCGGGCATCCAGGCACACCTTCGCGTCCCGGCGCACGGCACTGCCCGATAGATGCAGCAGCGTGGCACGGGTCGCGCCCGACATGTGCGCCACTGCCTCATGCATGAGGCACTCCTTGTCGAAGCGACCTGCGAATCGATAGGCTGCACGGCGGACAACCCCTCGACAAGCACCGAACGGAGGAATGGCGATGGACTGGTATCCCTGGCTCAAGACGCTCCACATCTTCTTCGCGATCGTGGCGGTCGGGTTGAACATCAGCTACGGGATCTGGCAGGCCCGTGCCGCTCGTGAGCCGGAGCACACCGGATACGCGCTGCGCGGCATCAAGTTTCTGGATGATCGAGTCGCCAATCCTGCCTACGGCGGCCTCCTCGTCGTCGGCATCCTGCTCGTCCTCCTGCGGTGGGAGTTCACACAGTTCTGGGTGGCCGCCGCCATCGCCCTCTACCTACTGATGGGCGCCGTAGCCTTCCTCTTCTACTCGCCGACGCTCACGAAACTCATTGCCAGCTACGAGGCCGGTGGGGCGGACACGACCGAGTTCAAGGCGCTCAGTGGTCGCAGCCGCATAGTCGGCATGCTCCTCGCGGTGCTCGTCGTCGCGATCATCGTGTTGATGGTGGTGAAGCCCGGCGCGTCCTGATGTGCCGATACGGCGCCGTCGCATCACCCGACGTGGCTCGATCTCTTCGGATAATCTACGGCAAGGGTCGCTCGCGTGGCGACCCTTGCCACTGACAGTCATATATTGAGGTGCCCGGAATCATGAGCAGCCGCATTGACGAGCTGGACGCGATCGTTCGCCAGTTCGACCTGAACGAACATCCCTTCTACGTCGAGTGGCGCGCCGGCACCCTGCCGATCGAGCGGCTCGCCGAGTACGCCGACGAGTGGGCTCCCTTCATCTCGGTGGTGGACCAGGGCTGGGACAGGCTCGGGTATGGCGCGTACGCGGAGGAAGAGCGCGAGCACGACGCGCTCTGGTCACGCTTTCGCGCGGCACTCGGCGCATCGGGCCAGATGACCCGGCCGCAGTCGAAGACGCTGCTGGCGG
>JBBSML010000042.1:0-13530 GCA_038233215.1 Candidatus Limnocylindria bacterium | reverse complement strand
GTGATTGTCGCCGCCGCGCCGCCGCGCCGCCGCGCCGCCGCGCCGCCGCGCCGACCAGGTTGGCGTTGTGACCGAGAGTGACGGTTCCTCGGTTGGATGGCCACCCGGCTTGGCTCACCGAGGCTGCGACGGTGATCGCCGGATAACGGCTTGCGCGCGCGGATTTGCACCGGGTGCACGTATCGACGAAGTTCAGGTCGGATTGGCGCGGAATCACCCCAATTTCGACCACAATGTGCCTTGGGCGCAAAGTCTGAACCGAAGCCCGCCCCAACGTGGTAGATCGGTGCATCCCACGCAAGCGCGCTCGGCTGGCGAGGCATGCGTCAGCTGAGTCCTCGAGCCAGCCTTCGCGGATGGCGCGAGATGCGAGCTCGGTTCGCGATGCCACGTTGTGGCGTTCGAAGAGACGACGCAGATGCGACTCCACGGTCCGAGCGCTGATCGTGAGCCGCGCCACAGAAAAACGGCAAGCGATCGAGCGGCAAAGCACGCAACCCTCGCGCCGGCCGGCGCATCGGTCCTTAGCATGATGAACCGATCGGGTGCGTGCGACCTACATATCTGAGAGGGAGGACCTGGATGCTCGAGGGCCTGCTGGCCCCGCTGCGCGTTGTCCTGCAACGAAGCCTCGCCGATTGGCTGATCGTGGTCGCCACCTGGCTGGTGATCGTGTGCGCGACGACGCTGCTGGCGATCGGCGTCCTGTACGGCGACGCTGTGGCCCTCAGCGGCCTGCGTCAGACGCTCGCCGCCGAGTCGACCAGCGCCACCAGCATCGATGTCCAGATGCGCGTCGAGCCGGACGAGCTTGCCGCGGTGGACGCAGTGGTCACCCGCCAGTCGCGCCGTATCCTGGGCTGGACCGATGGCGAGCTGTCCCGCACCATGCGGTCCGGCACGTACGGCCTGGACGGCGCCGTGGATGGCGCATCTGAGGCCGATCTCGCCGTCTTCGCCGCCGCCGACCGGCTCCACCAGCACGCGACCATCGTCCAGGGTTCCTGGCCAGCCTCGGGTGCCGATCCTCTCGAGGTCGCCGTTTCCACCTCTGCCGCCGCGGCCCTGGGCCTGCAGCTGGGAGATGAGCTGTCGCTGGCCAGCCGGGCCGGTGAGGACCGCGTGGTGGACCTGCGGATCGTGGGGACCTGGGAGCCGAACGAACCCGATGAGCGCTACTGGCTCGGTGACCAGCTGGAGCTCACCGGCGTCAGTGAGGGGGCATCGTTTACCCTCCACGGGCCGTTGACCGTCACCGCGGATGACCTGGTGGGCCGCGTCGTGACCGGCGATCTCGACGTGACCTGGCGCACGCTGCCGCAGTTCGAGAACCTGGCGCTCGAGGACGTGCGATGGATGCGCAGCGACGCCGCGTCACTCGAGCGCAGAATCCGAGCGGAACTGGGCGACGGTGTCTTCTTCGACGTTGCCACCGATCTGCCGCGGGTACTCGGGGCCGTGGACCGGTCGCTGCTCGTCAGCCGGTCCGGCGTTCTGCTGCTGACGATCCAGTTCGCGGTCGTGGCCGCGTATGCGCTGGTACTGGTGGCGGGCCTGCTCGCCGAGCAGCGGCGGATCGAGACCGCGCTGCTGCGTTCGCGCGGGGCAAGCGCCGGGCACGTGGCATGGATGGGGTTCCTCGAAGGGCTGCTGCTCGTCGTTCCCGCGTCACTGGCCGCGCCATGGATCGCACTCGGCGTGCTGCGGCTGTTCGACGCCGTCGGGCCCCTGGCGGCTGCGGGCGTGAACATCGAGCCGCGAGTCGACGGCGTGGCGCTGATCGTGGCTGGTATCGCGGGGCTGGCATGCCTCATCGGCTTGGTCGTTCCGGCGTTCGCAGCCGGCCGGGGATTGGCCGCGGTGCGGCAGACCATCGCCCGCGGGGGCAATCGGACCCTCGCTCAGCGGTTGGGCATCGACCTCGCGCTCGTGGTCCTTGCCGGGATCGGCCTGTTGCAATTGCGCCAATACGGCGCGCCGTTGACGGCGACGGTGCGGGGCCGCGTGGGCCTGGATCCATTGCTGGTGGCCGCGCCCGCCATCGGCCTCTTGGCCGGTGCGATCCTGGCGTTGCGCGTCGTGCCATTGCTCGCGGAGCTTGCCGAGCGACTCCTTGCAGGGCGAAGCGGTCTCGTCGCCCCGCTCGGCGCGCGGCAGCTTGCGCGGCGACCGCTCCGCTACACGCGTTCCGCACTGCTCCTCATGTTGGCTGCAGCCCTCGGAACGTTCGCGGCCACGTACACCACGACCTGGACACGGTCGCAGGCCGAACAGGCGGCGTACGGATCGGGCGGTGATCTGCGGATCGAGGTTGCCAGCTTCCCCGATCTGCCACTGTGGGCGTTCCGCGACGCGTATGAGGGGATCGAAGGAGTCGAGCGCGCCATGCCGGTTGCGGTCGACAGGTTCGACGTGTCGGGCGGCGCGACGGGCCAACTGCTCGCGATCGACACCAAAAGCCTCCTCGAGGTTGTCGACGTGCGCCCGGACCTGCTCGGCGGGGCCAGCATCGCTGGTTTTGCAGGGGTACTTGAACCGAACCTCGATGGTTTTGAGCCGATTCCGCTCCCGGGCGAGCCTGTCAGCGTGCTGATCGGCATGGACACCGCGCTCGCGAACGTTCCGACGGAGGATGAGGACGGCAACCTCCTGTTCCCAGGCCCGTTCCCCGAGACGCTGCTGGTCGGTCGAGTCAGCGTGGCGGTGCGCGACGGCGCGGGGATCATCCAGGTCTTCGGCGGTGCCACCCGATTGCAGGCTGGTGTGGCCGGGCAGGAAATGGAGGTCCGGCTGACCGACGAATTGGCCGATGGCGAGACCGCGACGCCCGACTATCCGCTGGAGCTGATCGGCATCCAGCTTCTGCTCGAGCCGCCCGCCGATACGCGGATCGCCGGCGAGCTGTCGGTGACGAGCGTCGCGGTGCGGGACGGGGCCGACACGACCACGGCCGTGGATTTCGTGCCATCCCGAGAAGGTTGGAGCTGGGTCCTGGAACGGGGACAGCTTGCGCCCGGGCCCGCGCCCACCGCGGCGGGTCGCCCTGAAACGGTTGAATTCCCGGAGGCGAGCCCGGTCTTCGGCGAGGAGGGCTCCCTCGAGCTGCGCCTGGTGCCGGGCTCGCTGAACGAGGTCGCGGATCGGCCGCTCCCGATCGCCGTCAGCCGCGGTTTCGCCGATGACACGCGAGCCGAACTGGGCGATGAGGTCGCGATCGGGTCGCTGACGCGGCGTACACAGGTCGAGATCGCCGCGATCGTGGAGGCCTTCCCGACCCTGGATGCGGAGCAACCGTTCGCCGTTGTCGACCTGGGCGGCTATGCCCTGGCCACCTACGCCCGCAGCGGCGAGGACCTGTTCGCCGATGAGTGGTGGCTGTCGGTGAGCAACGAGCCCGCGGCAGTCGCCGCGCTCGGCGCCGAGCCGTACTCGGTCGAAACGCTCACCAGCCGGGCCGAACGAACCGCGCAGCTCACCGACGACCCGGTTGCGCTCGGCGTGATCGGCGCGCTGGCAATTGGGTCGATCGCGGCGCTCATCGTGGCCATCATCGGCTTCGTGGTCAGCGCGGTCGTCAGCACGCGTGAGCGGCTCGGAGAGTTCGCACTCCTGCGCGCACTCGGACTTTCGACGGGGCAGCTCGCCGCGTGGCTGGCGTTCGAGAACGCCTTTCTGCTGGCAGCTGGCATCGTCGGTGGCGCAGGCCTCGGCGTCCTGCTCTCGTGGCTGGTGCTCCCGTTCGTGACCCTGACCAGTGAGGCGCGCGTTGTCGTCCCGCCGGTCCTGGTCGAGATCCCGTGGCTGGTCATCGGCGTCGTCCACCTGCTTGCCCTGGCCGCACTGGTGGTGGCGGTCGTCGCCATTGCCGGCATCCTGCGCCGGGTCCCGGTCAGTGGCGTTCTGCGCGCCGGGCAGGACTGAGCGATGCGCGCCATCGGCTTCCTCCTCAATCGCTACCGATCCGAGCTCATCCCAATGCTGCTGCTGGGCATGATCGTGATGGCCACCGCGTTCCTGGCCGCAGCCGGTCCTCGCCTCCTCAACGCTGTCGCCGATGAAGGGCTGCGTCACGTCATCGGCCGTGCCGAGCCAGTCGAGCGCAACCTGGAGCTGGGCCAGATCGGCCACATCAGCGGAGGCAGTGGGCTGGAGCCGGTGGCGGACCTTGGATCGCGCCTCGAGGCCGAACTTCCGGCCAGCATCCGTCGCCTCATCGCCGACCGCACGTACTTCGCCGAGAGCGCGAACTGGTCGGTGCAGGATCCGCCACGCGAGCAGGAAACGCGGCTCCGCTTTCGCTTTCCGCGGGGCGTCGACGAGCGCATCACTTACGTGGAGGGTCGGCCTCCGACAGGGGAGACCACGACCATTCCCGGGCAGCGCGGGACGCTGCCTGGCGAGCCTGAGGACGCCACCGTGTTCGAGGTTGCGCTGTCGACCGAGATCGCGGAGACCCTGGGCGTGGGGGTGGGTGACCGGATGGAGCTCGTCCCCGACACGGAGGACGTGCTGGTCGGGCAGTTCAGCAGCCCGGTGCGCGCGGCCGCGGACGTGGTCGGGCTGTACGCGGTGAATGATCCGGACGAACAATTCTGGATGAATGACACGGCGCTCAACCTGCCGACCGTCATCATCATCTCGCCCAGCCTTCAGCTCCTGAACGGCACGGCCCTTCTCTCCGCCGATGCGTACCCCGTCCTCATGCGCAAGGGCCTGCCTGCTCGCTACGCGTGGCGCCTGTTCATCGATCCGCAGCGGCTGGATGCGGGTGCGCTCGACGAGCTGACCGCCGACCTGCGCCAGATGCGGACGCAGTATCCGCCGTTCGTGGCGACGCTCCGCGATTCAGACGTGACGACCCTCCAGACAGGTCTCCTCGACCTCCTCGATGGGTTCGCGGGCGAGCGGCGAACGGCGGAAGCGGTGCTCGTGACCGCGGCGCTCGGACCGGCGGTGGTGGCGAGCGCCGCCGTCGCGCTCGTGGCGCTGCTGATGGTCCATCGTCGTCGGCGCGCCGTGACCCTGGTCCGGGGGCGAGGCGCATCGGTGGGTCAACTGCTCGCGTCCCATCTGCTCGAGGGCGTGCTCATCGCGGTGCCGGCCGCCACCATCGCGTACCTGGCCGCCGTCGCGCTGGTGAGTGGGCGTGCCTCCGCATGGAGCCTTCTATTTGCCGCGCTCGTGGCCGGTGGGGCGGCGTTGATGCTCATGCTCACCGTGCTGCGGACGGCGATCGCCCCGCTGAGGGACGTCGAGCGCGAGTCGCCATCGGACGCGCGGGCAGGTCCGCGCCGGATCGCCTTCGAGGTGCTCGTCATCGTGCTCGCGGTTGGCGGGGCGTATCTGCTGCGGCAACGCGGCATCGCCGGCGGTAGCACGGCGGGTGAGCTGACCGGTGTCGACCCGCTGCTGGCGGCCGTGCCGGCGCTCATCGGTCTGGCAGTCGGGCTCGTCACCGTGCGCCTGTATCCAGTGCCCCTCCGTGTTGCGGGCTGGTTCGCCGATGGCTGGCGCGGGATGGTGCCTGCCTTGGGGCTGCGGCGCGCCGGCCGAACCGGAGATGTCGGGAGCCTGCCGATGCTCGTGCTGCTGGTGACGGTGGCCATCGGCGCATTCAGCTCGACGATCTTCGTGACGGTCGATCGTGGCCAGGCCGCCGCGGCATGGCAGAAGGTCGGAGCCGATCTGGCGATGATGCCGGGAACGCGACCCTTCCCATCTGATTTCGATGCAGCGACGCTGCCGGGGGTCGAAGCAGCGGCACGCGTGCACATCGACGTCGCGGCGCTTGGAGGGCGCGGCGGAACGCGCATCCAGATGCATGCGCTCGACACGCCGTCATACGCGGTTGTGACAACCGGCACCGGTGCGGACCCGAGCCTGCCGCGATCAATGCGCGAGACCCCAGCTGCGGATGAGCCGATGCCGGCCATCCTGTCCACCGAGGTCGCGACCGATGGTCCCCGCCGCATCCGGGTCGGCGACGAGGTGGAAATGCTCGTGTCCGCCAGAGAGGTCACGTTGCGAGTGGTCGACATTCGGGACCGCTTCCCGGCGGTGGATCCGGACGAGGCGTGGGTGATCATCCCGCTCGATGCGTTGCGCGCGGCGATCGACGATCGGGCGTTCACGGCCGATGTGATCTTCCTGCGCGCCCCCGGTGCGAGTGCCACCGCCGTGCAGGAGGCGATGGATGAGGTGCTCCCGGCGACGCAGGTCACCGGTCGGGACGAGGTGCTCGAGGCCCTGCGCGGCGGACCTCTGGTTCGCGGGGTCGGCGCTGGCTTCGTCCTCGCCGTGGCCATCGCGATCGCCTATGCGGCCCTTGCCACGACCGCCGCGCTCGTCCTCGTTGCCGCGGTGCGCAGCCGGGAGACCGCGCACCTACGGACCATGGGGATGACGTCGAGCGACCTTCTCGCGCTATCGGTCATTGAGCATGGCCCGGCCGTGGTGACGGCGACGATCATCGGCGTGGCGCTCGGCGTGGGTGTCGCCTGGTTCGTGGCGCCGGGGTTGGGCCTGGCGGGGCTCATCGGCTCATCCACCGAGGTCGCGCTGGCCGTTGAGCCGCAGGTCGTGGGCCTGCTGCTGTTGGCGCTAGTCGGGGTCCTGGCATTCGCGATTGCCCTCTCGACCTGGCTCGGGCGTCGTGCGAGCCTCGCCGGCTCAGCGCGCCAGGGAATCGAATGAGTCTGCGAGGATGCACAGGTGAGTGAGATCGTCGACCTGCCCGGGACGGCGCCCGTCGAGGCCGGGCCGGCCTTCGTTGTGGGGGGGCTGCGCCGGCTCTTCGGAGAGGGCGCGCAGATTGCGTGTGACAACCTCGTCAAGATCTACAAGGTCGCCGACCTGGAGGTCGTGGCGCTGCAGGGGCTTGACCTGCTCATCGATCCGGGCGAGATGATCGCCATCGTCGGCGCATCGGGCTCCGGAAAGTCGACGCTGCTCTCCATCCTGGGCGGGCTCGACGTGCCGTCGGCCGGTCGCGCCACCGTGGCCGGGCACGATTTGACCGGCATGGGCCGTCGTGAGCGGACGCTGTATCGGCGCCGCGTGATCGGCTTCGTCTGGCAGCAGACTGCGCGTAACCTGCTGCCCTATCTGTCCGCGCTCGAGAACGTTGAGCTGCCGATGATCCTGGACGGCCGTGACGCCCGAGCCCGGCGCGCCCGCGCCCATGAGCTGCTGGGCCTGGTTGGACTGGGGGAGCGAGCCTCGCACCGGCCGGATCGCCTGAGCGGCGGCGAGCAGCAGCGCGTCGCGATCGCGGTCGCGCTGTCCAATGAGCCCGAGGTCGTGCTGGCCGATGAGCCGACCGGCGAGCTCGACACCGACACCAGCGGCGAGATCTTCGAGCTCCTGCGCCAGGTGAACCGCGAGGTCGGCACGACCGTGGTCATCGTGACCCACGACCCGCTGGTCTCGGACCAGGTGCAGCGCACGGTGGCCATCCGCGACGGGCGCACCTCGTCCGAGACCCTGCGCCGATCCTCTATCTCGGATGAGGGCGACCACGAGGTCATCGCCGAGGAGTTCGCCGTGCTCGACCGCGCCGGCCGTCTCCAGTTGCCGCGCGCGCATGTCGAGGCGCTGGAGCTCGAGCGCCGGGTTCGGCTGCGCCTGGAGCCGGATCACATCGGCGTCTGGCCCGACGCTTCCGAGGACGAGGACCGGTGACCGAGCGCTTCAGCGCCGATCACGGTGGACCGATGCTGATGGCAGATGGCCTCATCCGCGACTATCCATCGGGCGACGATGTTGTCCATGCGCTGCGTGGCGTGGACCTGCGCGTCGCGCGCGGTCAGCTGGTCGCCGTCCGCGGACGCTCGGGATCGGGCAAGACGACGCTCCTCAACCTGCTCGGCGGACTGGACCGGCCGACCGCCGGCCGTGTGGTGGTGGACGGTGATGAGGTCAGCTCGATGAATGAATCGCAGCTTGTCGCGTTTCGTCGCAGCACCGTCGCGTTCATCTTCCAGGCGTTCGGACTGCTGCCCATCCTCTCAGCCGCGGAGAACGTGGAGGTGCCGCTGCGACTCGTCCGCGCCGAACCCCGCGCTCGCGACGCTCGCGTCGGGGAGCTGCTGGACCTGGTCGGGTTGGGTCCGCGGGCGCGGCATCGGCCCCATGAGCTGTCGGGCGGCGAACAACAGCGCGTGGCCATTGCTCGAGCGCTCGCCAACCGGCCAAAGCTGCTTCTCGCCGATGAGCCGACCGGCCAGCTCGACTCGCACACCGGCCACGCCATCATGGGTCTGCTGCGCACGGTCGTCCGTACGGAGGGCGTCACCGCCGTGGTCGCCACACACGATCCCGCTCTGCTCGACCTGGCCGACCGCGTCGTGGAGATCCACGATGGCCGCCTCACAGAGACGACACCGGTCTCCGCAGTCTGACCGCTCGCACGCGACCGATGTGCACTGGGTGCACGTATCTACGAAGTTCAGGTCGGATTGGCGCGGAATCACCCCAATTTCGACCACAATGTGCCTCGGGCGCAAAGTCTGAACCGAAGCCCGCCCCAACGTGGTAGATCGGTGCATCCCACGCAAGCGCGCTCGGCTGGCGAGGCATGCGTCAGCTGAGTCCTTCGAGCCAGCCTTCGCGGATGGCGCGAGATGCGAGCTCGGTTCGCGATGCCACGTTGTGGCGTTCGAAGAGACGACGCAGGTGCGACTCCACGGTCCGGGCGCTGATCGTGAGCCGCGCCCCGATCTCATCGTTCGATGCCCCGTCAATGACGAAGCGCAGTACCTCGCGCTCTCGGCCGGAGAGGGATACACCCTTCCCGGGGCGCACGCCGAAGTGGAGCCCGCCCGAAGCCGCGCTTCGAATGGCGTCGAGCAACTCGGCTGTCGGGGCGGTCTTGATGACGAACCCGGCAGCTCCCAGTCGAAGGGCCGCATCGGCGTATTGGGGGTAGTCAAACGAGGTCACGACCACCACGGCCGGCATATGTCCCGCGGCCTCGTGGCGCAGCAGGTCGAAGCCGGACTCGTCGCCGAGGCGTAGGTCCAGCAGCAGCACCTGGACCGATTCGTCGCGAAGGATCGGCCGCAGCTCCTCGAGCGAACCCGCAACTCCCGCGATCTGCATGTCCTCCTGCCGATCGACCAACGCCGCCGTTCCCTCGCGCACCAGCGGATGGTCGTCGACCACGGCGACCCTGATCACGAGATCACTGCGGGCGCCACTCGAGCGCGACGCGCGTGCCACCGGCCGGCCACCGACGAACGTCGAGCAGGGCACCGATCTGCTCCGCGCGCTGCTGCATGTTGAGCAGGCCGAAGTGACCCTGATGGGGCGCATCCTTAGCCGCATCGGAGCCGATGCCGTCGCCGGAATCATCGATGGCCAGCGTCACCCGGCCCTCGGTGTTGACGTCGTAGCGCACCGCGATCGGCGCCTTGCCGTGCTTGATCGCATTGGTGAGGGCTTCCTGCGCGACGCGGAAGACAGCGAGCTCCACGTTCGCCGGTGGGCGCGTCTCGTCCGATCTCTCGAGCTTGATCGAACCGCCGGCCAGTGGCTCCACGCGCTCGACCAGCCACTCCAGCGCCGCGCCGGCGCCGAGGTCGTCCAGGATCGGCAGACGAAGGTCGCCCACGACTGAGCGCAGCTTGGTGGCGATCTCGCGCGCCTCCTCCGCCGCAGCGCTCTGCCCACCCTCGTCCAGCTTGCGGACGAGCATCGTCAGCTGCTGGAGCGCGTCGTCGTGGAGGTCCGCCGCCAGCCGGGCTCGCTCGGTCTCGGCGGCTGCCACCGCCACGTCCCGCTGCAGCTGCGTCCGCTGGGCCATGCCGAGCAGCGGGTTCAGCGTGAACTGCCGCCAGATGACGATCGCCACGAGCCACGCGCCGAGCAGGAGCAGCCCAGGCGACGGAAACAACATCATCGCCCCGACACCGGGGGTAATTGCGACAGCCATCGTCTCCAGCTTGGAAGTGAGGGCACGTGGCTCACCGGCACCATCGGCGAAGGCGATCACGCCGGGGATGAGAGCCACGAGACCGATCAGCAACGCTGCGACGGCTTCGAGCCCGACGAGGCTGATCAGCATGATCAACCCGGCGAGCGCGGCAGAGGCGCCGAACAGCCTGGTCCGCCAGACCTCATCGCCGTGGCGGAGCGCCAGGACGTGCGCAACGCCCAGGGCCGCCAGCGCGGTCGGGATCACCGCCAACGGCGTGCGACCGTCATAGCTCAGCCCGTTCGCGAGCATCACGGGAACGCCGACCACCGCCGCCAGCGGGACGGCCGCATCGGTCCAGTCCGCGCCCAGGAACCCGCGGCGGATGCCGAATCCGACGAGCGCCGCAAGCCCGACGCCGATGACGACGGGCCACGCACCGACGACGAAGAAGTCGCCAACGGGCGCGACGACCGGCATCGCGAGGCTCAGGAACATCGAGACCCCGATCAATCCGTACATCAGCAGATCCCGATTCGTAACGACGGACGGGTCGGACGGCGGGACCCGGGTGACGGTTGCCCGCGCTCGAATACGGTCGAGTGCGTGACCGACTCCCGCCAGGCGGCCGCCGGCGGGGATGAGCTGACCGCCGACGAGCATGCCGACCAAAATGATCGGAAGGGTGGCGTCGAACGTGGGGGAGGCGAGGAGCGTGGCCGCCGCGGCGGGCATCAGGCCCAGGCTCCCTAGGGCGAAGCGCTCGCGCGGGGAGCGCCGGGGTGCCGAGGCAGCAATCAGCGCCGGGACGAGGGCGGTGGCGCCGATGAGGATGAGCGTGGGACCAATGTTCTGCGATCCGAGCGTCGGCGCGCTCAGATAGCGGACCACGAGCACCGCCACCAGGCCGGCCGCGACGGCGGATGCCGCCGCGCCCGTCTGCGCCCACTGGGATTCGGGATGCTGGCGCGCGAACGACAGTCCCAGCATCAACGCCACCGCCGCCGGGACGAGGTAGCCCGCCGAGATGCCCACCGGCGTTCCGACCTGCATCGCGGGGACGATCAGAAACGGCGTTGCGACCGCTGCGCCGACCACGATTGCGTGCTGTCGTCCGATGTCGCCCGCGATGCCGTGGGCGAGGAGTCGCCACAGCAGCCCGCCCAAGAGCAGACCGATGGCCGCCGTCCAGATCGACTGCTGCAGCTGGAATTCGAGGAATGAGCGTTCGAGGGTGCTCATGACCTCGAAGTAGCCGCCGGGCTCGACGAAGCCGGCGACCACGCTCGCAATGCGTTCCGGGGGAACCGCCTCCACCGGTAGTCGGAACTCCTGATCGATGGTCGTGATTGGGTAGCCCTGGTTGGAGTAGACCTCGAGCGGGAAGAACTCGTCCGGTGAATACGGGTTCGAGAAGTCCGGATCGCCCATCACCTCGATGAGCGTCTGACCCCGTTCGACAGATGACCCGTCCACGGTGATGATCTCGATCACCGAGGTTCCCGGGTACCAGTTGTTGCGGTGCGCGTTCCCGTCCGGCGTCACATCGGCCACGCGGAGGAAGTGGCCGTCGTACTCCAGCCGCATGCCGAGGCTCACCGTGCCGTGGTTCCAGACCACCATGCTTGCTACGCCGGCGCAGATGGCCAGCACCAGCGCGGCCAGGTCGCTGCGGCTGATCGACATGGCCGGACGATACCAGCGGCGCATCGGCTCACCAATGCGGGAGATCACGCAATCGGCTGCCGTGACGTGCCGGATGGTGCAACCCGGCAGAGAAGCTGAGCATCTCTTCTCAAGGAGGTGGACCGATGCAGATCCTTCGCGCAACCGCCATCGCGCTCCCGTTCGTGGGACTGGCCGTCCTGATCGGCGTACTGTCCATGCTGATGGGCCTGACGAGGTGAGCGGCCCCGCGGACCCGGTCCTCGAGGCCGTAGGACTCGCCAAGCGCTACCGACGCGGGGTCTGGGCCCTGGGGGGAATCGACCTCGAGCTGCCGGCGGGCGGCATCACGGCCCTCGTTGGGCCGAACGCAGCCGGCAAGTCGACCCTCATCAAGACCTGGGTCGGCTTCGAGAAGCCGACCCGCGGATCGGTCCGGGTGGCCGGCATCGATCCGTGGAAGGACCGCTCAGCCGCGCTGGCGAAGCTCGGCTACGTGCCGCAGTCACCCGCGCTGTACGACGGGCTGTCCGTCGAGGACCACCTCGATCTCGCCTGTCAGCTGCGTCCCAACTTCGACCGCGAGTATGCTCGCGCCCGCCTGGCGCAGCTCGACATCCCGGCCGATCGGGGCGCGCGCAGCCTGTCAGGCGGTCAGCAGGCCCAGGTCGCCCTTGCCCTGGCGCTGGGCACGCGCGCGCCGATCCTCCTGCTTGACGAGCCCCTCGCCTCCCTGGATCCGCTTGCCCGACGCGAGTTCCTGCACGTCCTGACCGATGCGGTCCGCGGCGACGGAGCCACCGCCCTGCTCTCGAGCCACATCGTCACCGACGTCGAGCAGGCCTGTGACCGGCTCATCGTGCTGGGCGTCGGTCGCATCCTCCTCCACGACACCGTCGCCGACGCCGTGGCGGTACACGCCATCTCCACGACCGAGCATGCGGACGCGGTCTCCAGTTTTGGGGCGCCGGATGGCTCGCGGATCTGGCTGGTCCGCGGCACCGGGCATCGGCCGGCGACCCTCGACGAGGTCGTGCTCGGCTACCTCGCCTCCGGGCGCTCGACGGCGGCCGCAGCGTGATCGGCGCGCTGACCTGGGCGCGCCTTTCCTTTGCACAGCAGCGCTGGGAGATCCTGCTCCTCGGGCTTGGGGTGGCGTTCGCCATCGGACTGATGCTGTGGATGACGTCGCAGCTGCTTGGCATCACGGCCGCCTACCCGGAGTGCGACTTCTTCCTGGATGAGGATCAGGTCGCGCTGCCGGCGGGCTGCGACCTGGTCAGCCAGTCCTTCTTCGAGTCGTACAGCATCGCCGAGATTTTCCTGAGGAATGGCTGGCTATTCGGGTTCGGCGTCGGCCTCATCGTGGGTATCCCGTTGGTGGCCCGAGACATCGAGCAGGGGACCGCACATCTGGCCTGGACGCTCAGCCGATCCCGGACCCGTTGGCTGCTGCGGCGCATCGTGTTCGGAGTCACGGTCGTGGCTGTCCTGCTGGCCGGGCTCGCAATAATGACGGACGTGCTGGGCGCCGCCATGCAGCCAAACGACGATCTCTCCCGCAGCTTTCATTTCGAGGGTAATCGCGGCGTGATCATTGTTGCGCGCGGGATCCTGGCGCTGGGAGTCGGGCTTCTCGTCGGAGCGGTCCTCGGCCGGCAGCTACCGGCGCTGCTGCTCGGCCTGATCGTGACCGGTCTGCTGTACGCGGCGGTCACGTTTGTAGTCGGCCGATGGAACGAGACCGAGGCCATCGAGGCGTGGTATGACCAGGACCTGGGCGCGCCGCTCTTCGTCGGCTCCGGTGTCAGGCTTGCGAACGGCGAGCGCCTTTCAATGGCGGAGTTCTACGGCGATGGCAACGAGGCGTTCCAGGGCGACGACGGGCAGATGTACGCCACCGCCGCGGATGCCGAGGCCGAGCGCGACCCGATCGGTCAGGAGTTCATCCT
>JBBSML010000041.1:0-15208 GCA_038233215.1 Candidatus Limnocylindria bacterium | reverse complement strand
TGCTTCCATCCTTCGACGCGCTCCTGATCGAGCGAGGTCGATATTTGAAGATTATCCCGGTGACGCTAGCGGAGAGGCTCCACCCGTTCCCATCCCGAACACGGAAGTTAAGCTCTTCAGCGCCGAAGATACTCGGGGGGCAACTCCCTGGGAAAATAGGTCGTCGCCGGGATATTTCATACGTCAGCCCCGTCGGTTCCGCCGGCGGGGCTGTTGCTATCCTGCGACTCGTGGAACGCATTTGCCCGCTCGTCGGGCTGCAGGGGGATCATCGGGCCGCTATTGATGGCGTCGATGGTAGTCATCGCTGCCACGCCGATTACCCACCGCTCTCACTCGACCGACAGCTACAGGCGCGGGTGTGTCTGACAGCCGAGCACGAACGGTGCGATCGATTCCTGGCGCACGCGAATCGAAATGCCTCTCGGCGTCGTGCCAGCACGGGCGTGGTGGGTGGCCTCGTCTCCACGCGCATGGTCCTGTCACCGGACCCGGCGTGGCGGGGGATTGCCGGTCGGGCGCGCCGCACGCCCACCGGACCGCTGCTCGCCATCGGGGTCGCTGGGGCCGTTTTCGGAATCGGTGGCGTGGCCATTGTTGGCGGGATGGTCAAAGACGAACCCGGTACGTCGAGCGTGCGTGTGCCGGCACCTGCGCAAGCATCGGCGAGCCCACGTCATTTGCCCAATTCAGATCCGATGGCGACTGAACGCGCTACGCCGACTGCGGCCCCAACCAGCGTTTCGACGCCGACGCCGACGCCGACGCGTGCACCGAGTGCAGCGTCGCGCGCGACACCGTCACCCACCATCGCACCGACGGCGCCACCGTCCCCCGCACAGGAGACGTACGTCGTGGAGGCCGGCGACACGCTTGCGGAGATCGCGGAGCAATTCGCGACCACTGCATCGGCGCTGCGAACCGCGAATGGCATCGACGATGCGAATGACCTTGCCATCGGTCAGGTTCTCGTCATCCCGTAGAGCGCGAGAGCCTCAGAACGGCGGTTGGCAGGTGCGGCAGAATGTCGTTGCCTCTCGCCCACCGATCTGTCGCAGCTCGCGGCCGCACCGAGGGCACGGCTCACCACCGCGCAGGTGGACTTTCAGGATCTCTCGGTGTTGCGTCTGGATGTCAGGTGGGACCAGTTCGCGGAGCTGTTTCACCGCTTCGGACAGCACCGACTGCATGGATTGGTAGAGGCGTTCGATGTCGTCTTGGCTCAGGCCACTGCGGCGTCGGAATGGAGCCAGCCGCGCGTGCCACAGGATCTCGTCGCTGTATGCGTTGCCGATGCCGGCCACGAAGCGCGGATTGCGCAGCAGCGGCTTGAGCTCGCCGGGATGGCGGCGGATCCGTTCGCGGAAGCGGTCGAGCGTCAGCTCTGGGTCGTCCGCATCGGGCCCCATTTCGGCCCACCCCGGAATGTCGTCCAGCCGGTCGGGTGCCACAAGGTACAGCTTGCCCAGCATCTCACGGTCGACGTAGCGCAGGTCCTGCCCGTCGTCCAGCCGCAGACGGACCCCCGTCCTCGCTCGCACGCGTTCCTTGCCGGGAACAAGCCAGAACCGGCCCGCCAGCATTGCGTTTGCGGCGAGGATGCGGCGCCCCCCATCGGCTTCCTCCAGTGGAATGAGAAGAAACTTGCCGCGCCTGCGAGTGTTGCCGATGGTGGAACCGGCTAGTGCGGATACCTCGGCCGGCGTGGCACGCAGGAGAATCGGTGTCGGGGCCGTGGCCTCGAGCACGGTGAGGCTGGTCGCGCGCCGGACCAGCTCCTCTGCGACGACCGTGAGGTCCGGTAGCTCAGGCACTTGTGGAGGGGGGCATTGACCCTATGGTAAGGTACTCGGGCCGTGTGGCAGACAACCCCATAGTCGCGCGTGAGCGCGTCGATTCATCGGCAGGCGAGAAGGAGCACCGAGTCGTTTCGTTTGAGACCACCAGGACGCACCTGCAAGCATTGACCGGTGATGGACGCCCTCCGCGTGGAGGGCGTTATCTGTTACCGCGGACTTTATCGACAGGAGCGTACTGAACACTTGACCCAAGATACGAACGAGGCGTCGCGCCCAACCGAGGACACAGAGCCGAGCGCCTCGGCGACCTCGAACGAGGAGCCGACCACCCCCTCGCAGACGGAGGGCGTGGAGGCAACGGACGACACGGCCACCGCAACATCCGAGGCGTCGGAACAGCCCGATGAGATCGCGACAGCGAACGAGGAGCGCGCCGAGCCGACCGCCGACGGGGCCACGCCCACGGAGGGCGTGACCGACGCCCAGGGAACGGCAACCGCCGCAGCCGAAGTGACTTCCGGGCCCGCGGCCGCCGAGCTTGCGACGGCCGCCGAGCCTGCGACGGCCGCCGAGCCTGCGCCCGCTGTTGCGTCGGCCGAGGGCGCGCTCGATCCGGGGCCAGTGGCCGAAGCCGTGGCGTCACCGGTCGGGGAGCCCGAAGCCGTTCCGCCGACGACCGAGGCGATGACGATGGCCGAGCTGCTCGACCATCCCGACCACGCCGTGAAGAGCCTCAAGCATGGTGACGTGGTCGAGGGTACGGTCGTTCGCATCGATCCCGATGAGATCCTCGTCGACTTCGGTGGGAAGAGCGAAGGCGTCGTCAGCAATCGCGAGCTCATGAACCGGCGCGGTCCGCGCGACGGTGACGAGAGGAGCGCGGAGCTGAGCGTCGGAGATGAGGTGCTCGTCTACGTTCTTCAGCCCGAATCTCCCGAGGGCCACGCGGTCCTCTCCCTGCGGCGCGCCGGACTCGAGCGCAAGTGGCGCGCGATGCAGGAGCGATTCGACGCCGGCGAGATTGTCGAAGCCCGTGTCATCGATCACAACAAGGGTGGCTTGATCGTCGACCTCGGCGTGCGCGGTTTCGTGCCGATCAGTCAGATCGTCGACTTCCCGCGCCGTCCGCGTGACGAGCAGCCGCGGGACGCGGCCCAGGAGATCGCCGAGAAGCTGCAGCCGTTCGTCGGACGAACCCTTCGGCTCAAGATCCTCGAAGTGAATCGCAAGGCGAACCGTCTCATCCTGTCGGAGAAGGTCGCCCTTTACGAGGAACGCCGCGAGAAGCGCGACGAACTGTTCAGCAGCCTCGAAACCGGCCAGAAGGTGACCGGCATCGTGCGCAGCATTGCCCCGTTCGGCGTCTTCGTCGACCTGGGTGGCATCGACGGCCTCGTCCACAAGAGCGAACTTTCGTGGAACAAGGTCAACAACCCCGAAACCGCCCACCAGATCGGCGAAGAGGTCGAGGCCGAGGTCATCGACATCAACCACGAGCGGGGCCGGATCAGCCTTTCGATCCGTCGCCTGCAGCCGGATCCGTGGCAGGAGTCGGTGGCCAAGTACAAGATCGGCGATGTGATCGAGGGCACCGTCACGAAGCTCGTTAACTTCGGTGCCTTCGTTCGCGTCGAGGAGGGTCTCGAGGGCTTGATCCATATCAGCGAGCTGTCGAGCCAGCGCGTGGCCCATCCCGGCGACGTTGTTCAGGAAGGACAGGCAATCAAGCTGCGGATCATCAGCCTCGATTCGGAGCGGCATCGTCTGGGTCTCAGCCTCAAGCAGGCGGAGGACCGTGCGGCTCCTGCTCCACGTGAGGAGCGGCCGCGCCGCGAACGTGGTCCCCGTCGAGACCGCGCTGACTACCGGCCGGAGGACGCCACGGCCGAGCCTGAGGGTGGGATCGACAATACGATGGCCGCCGCCTTCGCAAGCTCAGGCCTGCTGGATCAGTTCCGGAGCGCGCAAGAGGATGCGACTGACGAGGTCGCGGAGCCTGATGCGACCGACGAGGCCGCCGAGCCTGCTGCGACCGATGAGGATGCGACTGACGAGGCCGCTGAGCCTGCCGAGGCCGCTGCGACCGACGAGCCCGCTGCGACCGACGAGGCCGCTGCGACCGACGAGGTTGCTGAGCCTGCCAAGGCCGACGCGACCGACGAGGCCGCTGAGCCTGCCAAGGCCGACGCGACCGACGAGGCCGCCGCGACCGACGAGCCTGCCGCTGAGCCTGCCGAGGCCGCTGCGACCGACGAGGTTGCCGCTGAGCCTGCCGAGGCCGCTGCGACCGACGAGGCCGCCGCGACCGACGAGCCTGCCGCCGTCGACGAGGATGCCGTGCCGGAGAAGGCGAACGCCTGATCGACCAATGCGGTCGATCGATGGATCGCCTGACGATGTGACGAAGGAGCGAACCCGGCGCGGACTCGCTCCTTCGTTCTTTGTGGGTCGGATGAGCGAAACGGCGCCCTGGCTCGTATAAGGAGGGGGACCGGGACGTGGCGCGGTGCGGGAGCGGCGTGCGCCATCGGTGCCGTACACTCAGGCAAGACCGATTCACACGAGAGCGTCGACCAATGGACCGATTCGACAAGTTCACCGATCGGGCGCGCAAGGTCCTCACCCTCGCCCAGGACGAGGCCCAGCGCTTCAACCACAATTACATCGGTACCGAGCACCTGCTTCTCGGCCTCGTCCGCGAGGGTGAGGGCGTCGCTGCGCGCGTGCTCGAGAACATGAATGTCGAGCTTTCCAAGGTCAGGACCGCCGTCGAGTTCATCATCGGCCGCGGAGATCGACCGGTGGTCGGCGAGGTCGGCCTGACGCCACGAGCGAAGCGAGTCATCGAGCTCGCCATCGATGAGGCGCGTCGCTTGGGCCATAACTACATCGGCACTGAGCATCTGCTCCTCGGCCTCGTTCGCGAGGGAGAGGGAATCGCGGCCGGCGTCCTCGAGAGCCTCGGCGTCAATCTCGACAAGGTTCGCCACCAGGTGATCCACGTCCTGAGCCAGTCGAGCAGCACGACGCCGACGCAGGAGACCAAGCGGCCAAGCAAGACACCGACGCTCGATCAGCTCGGGATCAACCTGACCGATGCGGCTCGTGCCGGCGCGCTCGACCCGGTCATCGGACGTGAGAAGGAGATCGAGCGCGTCATCCAGATCCTGTCACGCCGTCGCAAGAACAACCCCGCCCTGATCGGCGAACCCGGCGTCGGCAAGACTGCCATCGCTGAGGGGTTGGCGCAGCGCATCGTGTCCGGTGACGTTCCCGAGACGCTCATCGACAAGCGCGTGCTGACGCTCGATATCGGTTCGCTCGTTGCGGGCACGAAGTACCGCGGTGAGTTCGAGGAGCGGCTGAAGAAGATCATCGAGGAGCTGCGAGCCAGCAGCGACAGCGTCCTGTTCATCGATGAGCTGCATACGCTGGTGGGCGCCGGGGCCGCCGAGGGCGCCATCGATGCGGCGAACATCCTGAAGCCGCCATTGGCGCGCGGTGAGCTCCAGTGCATCGGCGCAACGACGCTCGATGAATATCGCAAGTACATCGAGAAGGACTCCGCGCTTGAGCGCCGCTTCCAGCCGGTGATGGTCGATGAGCCGACCGTGGACCAGGCGATCGACATCCTGTTCGGCATTCGCGAGCGGTTCGAGGAGCATCACAAGGTCAAGATTAGCGACGAGGCGGTGAAGGCTGCCGTCGACCTGAGCGTCCGTTACGTGGCCGATCGGGCGCTGCCGGACAAGGCGATCGACCTCATCGACGAGGCCGGGTCACGCGTGCGGCTGCGCTCGTCATCGGCCCCTCCGGAGATCAAGGCGGCCCAGGCGGCGCTCGATGAGATCACCGTCCTCAAGGACGAGGCCATCGCCGGACAGGACTACGAGGCCGCCGCGCGCCTGCGTGACGAGGAGGCGCAGGGCAAGGAGCACGTCGATCAACTCAAGGCCACGTGGCGCGAGGAGCAGGGCAAGGAGACGCCGGTCGTCACCGATGAGGACATCGCCCAGGTCGTCAGCATGTGGACCGGGATCCCCGTCATCCGCATCAGCGTCGAGGAGTCGGAGCGCCTGCTGCACATGGAGGACGCGCTGCATAAGCGCTACATCGGCCAGCAGGAGGCGATCACCACCATCAGTCGTGCCGTGCGCCGAGCGCGCGCCGGCCTGAAGGATCCAAAGCGGCCGATCGGCTCGTTCATCTTCATGGGCCCCACCGGAGTCGGCAAGACCGAGCTGGCGAAGGCACTCGCTGAGTTCATGTTCGGCTCCGAGGAAGCGCTTGTGAAGATCGACATGAGCGAGTTCATGGAACGCCACAACGTGTCGCGCCTTGTCGGCGCGCCGCCCGGCTACGTCGGGTACGACGAGGGCGGCCAGCTCACCGAGGCGGTCCGCCGCAAGAGCTACAGCGTCGTCCTGCTCGACGAGATCGAGAAGGCGCATCCGGAAGTATTCAACATCCTCCTCCAGATCTTGGAGGATGGGCATTTGACCGATGCCAAGGGTCGCCGCGTCGACTTCCGCAACACGGTCATCATCATGACCAGCAATATCGGCGCGCAACAGATGCAGCGCGATACGTCGATCGGGTTCCGCGCAGGCGCGGGGGGCGAGGCGGCCCAGTCGGTGGCCGACTACGAGCGCATGAAGGACAAGGTGCTTGGCGAGCTGAAGAACACGTTCCGTCCCGAGTTTCTCAACCGCATCGACGCGACCGTCGTCTTCCGCCAGCTAACGCGCGAGGAGATCCGCGAGATCGTGGATCTGCTCCTGGCACGGGTCAAGGAGCAGCTCGCGGGCCAGGAGATGGAGCTCGTGGTGACCGATGCAGCCAAGGACGCGATCATTGCCAAGGGCTACGACCAGGCCTATGGCGCGCGCCCGCTGCGACGCGAGATCCAGAATCAGATCGAGGATGCGCTGGCTGAGCGGATGCTCCAGGCGAGCTTCTCGCCGGGCGATATCGTTACCGTCGACGTTGGCCCCGATGACACATTGACCATCGAGAATGCGGCTTCGTCAAAGCGACAGCCCGCGAAAGCCGGTCGATAAGCCGCCGATAAGGCAGCGGTAAGCGGTCGAACGCCATCATCGGCGCGCCGATTCATCGTCGCCCCGTCCGGAGAACTGTGCCAGCCGTCAAGACCACCTACCTGTGCCAGCAATGCGGTGCGGCCTCGCCCAAGTGGGCGGGACAGTGTCCGTCATGCGCCGCCTGGAACACGCTGGTCGAAACGATCGCGGTGCCGCGCTCGTCCGCGCGTGCGCCATCGGCGGCTCGGGCGGTGGCTGGCGCATCCGCCGTCACTCCGATTGGGAGCCTCACGAGCGCGGAGGCATCGCGCCTGTCATCCCGTATCGGGGAGGTTGACCGCGTGCTCGGGGGCGGGTTCGTGCCGGGGTCCATCATCCTCATCGGGGGTGATCCCGGCATCGGCAAGTCGACGCTCCTTCTCCAGCTGGCGGCGCATATTGCTGCTGCCGGGCAGAGGGCCCTGTACGTGACCGCGGAGGAGTCGCCCGAGCAGGTGCGTGGTCGCGCCGAGCGGATCGGTGGAGTGGTCGAGGGACTCAGCCTGGCCGCGACCACGGACCTCGAGACGGCACTCGCGGCGATCGAGAGCGTGTCGCCGGCACTCGCCGTGGTCGACAGCGTGCAGACCCTGACCAGCCCGGAGCTGAGCGGGCCGGCAGGCAGCGTCGGCCAGGTGCGCGAGGTGGCCGCCCGCATGGCGGAGGTGGCGAAGGCCGGTCGGACATGCATCGCACTGGTCGGTCACGTGACCAAGGAAGGGACCGTCGCCGGGCCTCGTACGCTCGAGCACCTGGTGGATGCGGTGATCTACCTGGAGGGCGAGCGCCTGGGCTCGACTCGCCTCCTCCGCGCCGCGAAGAACCGCTTCGGATCGACTGACGAGGTCGGCGTGCTCGAGATGCGAGGCGATGGCCTCGCTGAGGTCGACGACGCCAGCCGCTTCTTCCTCGAGTCCGACGAGACGCCGACGGCGGGAGCGGCAGTGACCATCGCCCTTGAAGGCACGCGTCCGCTCGCGGTCGAGATCCAGGCGCTCTCCGCGGCGTCGAGCTATGGGTCTCCGCGAAGAGCGACGACCGGGATCGATGTCAACCGGGTCCTCATGTTGATCGCGGTCCTGGCGCGTCATGCGGGGCTCAACCTGAGTGGCCACGACGTGTACGTCAACGTTGCCGGCGGCCTCCGCATCGATGAGCCCGCCGCCGATCTCGCCATCGCCACCGCGCTGGCGTCCAGCCTGCGGGAGCGGCCGGTGCGCAGGGGAACGGTGCTCGCCGGCGAGGTCGCGCTATCGGGTCGCCTGCGCGCCGCGGTCCGCGCCGAGCGTCGGCTGCTTGAAGCCACGCGCCTGGGTTTCGATCGCCTCGTGACCGGACCGGCCCGCGGAGCGCCGCCGAACTCGATGCAGCGCGAACTGATCGTCGCCTCCGACATCCGCGCTGCCCTGGAGGCGACCCTGGAGCCCTGATCCTCGTAGGCGGGCAGCGTGACGCGGTCGGAGTCGCGTGCTACCGTGGATCGGCCTCGCTCGAGTGGGGCGCGCCGTCAACGTTTTCAGCGTCATTCATCCGACGGGCGCATCACCTTTCATCCCGGACTGATCATTCATGAATCGCGTCATCCAGTTCACGGGTGCCCTGCTGGGCACGCTCATCGGCTTTGCGCTTGGCTTGGCGCTGCTCCAGCGCGCCGGTGGCCTGATCGAGCCGGCCAATGGACCCGCATTTCTGACCGCCTTCGTGGTCGCGTCGTTGCTCTTCGGTTACCTCGCGATCCCGTACATCACCATCTATCCGGCGCGTCGCGCCGTCGAAGCGCTCACCGAGGCGGGAGCGGGCGAATTCGCCCTCGGCGTGAGCGCGATCGTGGTCGGACTCCTGATGGGGGTCCTGATCGGAGTGCCGCTGTCGCAGACCGGCGGAGTGCTCGGCTCCATCGGTCCACCGGTCGTCGCGCTCTTTCTCGCATTCCTCATGCTCGCCGCGACCATGCTCAAGCGCGACGTGCTGCTGGGCGCCGTCGTCGGGCTCTTGCCCGGGTCACGCGGTCGGCGCGCGACGAATCGCGTGGTCGTCGATACGAGCGCAGTCATTGATGGCCGCATCGTCGATATCGCGCGAACCGGCTTCGTCCTCGGCGCCCTCGTCGTCCCCCGATTCGTCCTGGACGAGCTGCAACGCATCGCCGATTCGCCGGATGCGATGCGCCGCAACCGCGGACGGCGCGGTCTCGAGATGTTATCCGCGCTCCAGAAGGACCCCATCGCAACGGTCGAGATCAGTGAGGCGATCTATCCCGAGGTCGCCGAGGTGGATGCCAAGCTGATGGCCTATGCGCGTGACCATGACGCGGCAATCCTGACCAACGACTACAACCTGAACCGGGTGGCGGATCTCCAGGGTATTCGGGTCCTCAACATCAACGAGCTGGCGAACGCCGTGAAATCGGTCCTTCATCCCGGGGAGGAGATGAGTGTTCGAATCATCCAGGAGGGCAAGGAGGCCGGGCAGGGCGTGGGCTACCTGGATGACGGCACCATGATCGTGGTCGAGGGCGGCCTGCGGTACCTCAACAGCGACCTGCCGATCACGGTGACCCGCGTGCTCCAGACGGTCGCCGGGCGCATGATCTTCGCGCAGCCCCGGTCCCAGGGCGGTTGATGGGTCGCGGGCCGATGGTGACGACCACAGGCTTCGCGGCGATCCTGGTTGCCGCCGGCAGCAGCCTCCGGATGGGGAGCGACAAGCTGTGGACCGATTTCTGGGGACGCCCGACGTGGCGCTGGGGGCTGGACGTGCTGCTCGCCAGCCCGGGCCTGACCCGCGTCGCAATCGTCGTCCCCGTCAATTCGGTGGAACGCTTCCGCGAGGCGCTGCCGCCAACCGGCGATGACCGATGCCTGATCGTGCCCGGTGGCGCCGTCCGCGCAGACTCTGTCATCGCTGGATTGTGGGCCCTCACGGGCGCGGGTCACGATGACGAGACGCTCGTCCTCGTCCACGACGCTGCACGGCCGGCGCTGAGTGTCGAGCTGGTGAGCTCGATCGCGAACGCCGCCGCCGAAGGTGGGGGACGGGCGGTGGTGCCGGTCGTACCGATCGTCGATTCTCTCAAGCGCGTCCGTGGCGAACGCGTCGTGGCGCCCATCGAGCGTGAGGAGATTGCCGCAGCACAGACGCCACAGGCTGCGACCCTGGGCGCCCTGCGAGCGGCGATCGAGGAAGCCCACGCCTGGAGCCGGCCAATCACCGATGACGCCGGCGCACTCGCTGCTGCCGGGGTGCCAGTTCACACCGTCCCGGGCGATCCCGCCAATCGGAAGCTCACCGAGATCGGCGATGTCGCCTCCATGCGTGCCGTCCTCGCGGAGCGAGTGACGTCGATCCAGCCGACGATCTCCGGGAACAGCGGTCGTGTGGGAATCGGCTTTGATGCACATCGCCTTGTCGACGGGCGGCCGATGCGCCTTGGCGGCCTGACCTGGGATGAGGAGCTGCGTGGTCCGCTCGGTCACTCGGACGGAGACGCCGCGCTCCATGCCCTCATCGATGCGCTGCTCGGTGCGGCCGGACTCGGCGACATTGGCTCGTTGTTCTCGCCCGGCGAGCCTGTCTGGGAGGGTGCCGACTCGGCGGACCTGCTGACGCAGGCCCTCAGCCGCCTTACCGAGCACGGTTGGCGACCCACGAACGTGGACGTGGCGGTGGCGGCCGTACGACCGGTGATTGCGACGCGCCGGAACGAGCTGACCGCACGGATTGCCGAACTCGTTGGGCTTGACGCGGACTCGGTCTCCATCAAGGGCACCACCTCGGACGGGCTCGGCTTTGCCGGCGAAGAGGGAATCGCTGCGTGGGCGGTGGCGACCGTCGAGAGAGTCCCGTGACCGAGTGGATCGGTGGGCGGCGGCCCGTTGCGGAGGCTCTCGATGCGGGCCGTGAGGCGCATCGGCTCATCCTGTCCGTCAGCGCGAAGCCTGCCCCGGAGCTGCGTGCCATCACCGACGCCGCCAGGCGTATTCGCCTTCCCACCGACCGTCTGCCGACGGATCAGATGACCAGGATCGCCGGCTTCGACGGCCACCAGGGAGTGCTGCTGGAGGTGGGGGATCGGCGCTGGGCTGACGTCGAGGAGATGCTGGCGAACGCGGGCGATGCAGCCCCGTTCATCCTCGTGCTGGAACACCTCCAGGACCCGATGAACTTTGGCACGCTTCTCCGATCCGCCGAGGCCGCGGGCGTCAACGGGGTCATTTTCCCCGAACGCGGTGCGGCACCACTGAGCGCCGCCGCCGTGAAGGCGAGCGCAGGTGCCAGCGAGCACCTGCTCATCGGCCGTTTGCCGACCATTGGCGAAGCGATCCACGAGCTCAAGGCCGCAGGGCTGCGGCTGGCGGCCGCCGACCAGGACGCACGGGTGTCGGCCTGGGAAAGCGACCTGACCGGACCGCTGGCGATCGTGGTGGGCAGCGAGGGCAGCGGTCTGTCAGGTGCCACGCGTCGCCGCTGCGACCTGCTCGTCAGCTTCCCCATGGCCGGTCGCGTGGCAAGCCTCAACGCATCGACAGCCGGCGCCCTGCTGCTCTTCGAGGTCGTTCGCCAACGCGGATGATGGCGAAGCCGGCACGCGTTTTGCATGGGTTTCGCTCATGGATCGCCGCACCGCTTCGACCCTTTCCCCGCGACGCAGACTCGCCGCATCGATCAACCCGATGGTCGCCAGCGTCGTCGGCGCGCTCCTTCCCATGCCGCGCCGGCTCGCGCCGATTCGCCGCCCGATCGATCCGCGTTTCGCCGCTCGCCGCCGCTGACTTGCTACACTCGGCGCCGCGGTGCCGAGGTAGCTCAATGGCAGAGCAACTGTTTTGTAAACAGTAGGTTGTGGGTTCGACTCCCTCCCTCGGCTCCACCAAAGGCCAGCGTTCAGAATCGGCGCGCCGCCCGCCCGTTGGTTCATATGCCGTCGTGGCGGGCATTAGCCGCGAAAGCGTGCCGCGGGTTGCCGCCCCTGAGCGTGACCGAGCACGATCTGACCTCTATCTTCCGCACAATGCCCACGGGCACGACGTATGACCGAATGCGGGTCGCGGTGTGAGCATGTGCCTTCCACACGGGCATTAGGCGCAACCAGGTCGATCACTGCGTGGTGGTCGGCGAACTCCAGCCGGCACACTCCACCCATCGTCGACTCTTGCGCGCCGTAACTCCCGCCGTCCTCCTCCGCGACGGCGCAGGTCCTCAGTTCCCCGAGGGGCGAAACGGTTTGCCGGTCCACGTGCATCAGTAGAGTGTGGACGTAGATCGATCCGACGCGACGGTGAACATGAGGATGAGCCCCGACGGCGCCAGTTCAGTCGTCGCGCGTGCGGCGAGTGGGGATCGCTTCGCCTTCACCGAACTGGTGGCGACGCATCACGCCGACATGTTGGGGCTCGCCGGGGCAATCCTCGGTGACCCGGACGCGGCGAGAGACGCCGTACAGCTCGCATGGCAACGCGCGTGGACCGGGCTCTCCGCTTTGCGCGACGAGAGTCGCGTGCGCTCGTGGCTGCTTTCCGTAGCCGGCAATGAGGCGCGGCGAGCGGTACGAGGCAGCCGTCGCAGCGCTGGCTTCCTATCAGCGGACGTCCTGATCGATCTACCCGCCTTCCCTCCACACGCCGATTCTGACAATCTCGGCTACGAGGACTTTGCTCTCGAGCAGGCGCTGGACCGGCTTGATCCGCGCGACCGGGAGCTGCTCAGCCTGCGGTACGTGCTGGGCTTCAGCTCGGTGGAGCTGAGCGCGCATTGCGGGCTCAGTCCAGAAGGTATTAGGAGCCGTCTGAAGCGCGTACTGGACCGCCTGCGCGAGGAGTTGACCCATGAATGACCAGCAATTGGAGGCGCGTATCACGCGGCTCCTGCGGCGAAGAGCTGAGGAGGCGTCCGAGTCGTTCGACGCAGATGTCGTCGCCGCCTCGGCGATCCGAGGCGCCGCCCAGGCCAGCCGGCGGCGGTGGCGCCAGGTCATTGCGACCGCGGCGCTGGCCGCGTCGCTGGCGCTCGCGGTGCCACTGGTGGTTCGCGAGGCGGTGGGCGATACGCCGAAGGCCACGCCGGCGGCCACGCCACTCGCCTCGGGTGCCCCTTCGGCGTCGCCCTCGGCACTACCGGCGCCGGTCATGGGCAACGGTTTTCCTCGGCCCTTCACCTACCAGCTGCCCGCCGACCCAGTCATGAACACCTGGGTCAGAGGACCGATGTGGGCGTTCTACGTCGGTGATTCCGCCGGACCGGAGTCCAACGGCTACGAAGCGTGGGACACATCATCGGGCGAGCTCCTCCCGGATGCACGCGGTGTCGTCGTCGCAGCCCTCGACTCGCCGTGGATCCACGAGTGTCCGCCGCCCGAATCCGAGAGGCCCAACCGAGTGCGCGTGCGGGACGACCCTGCAGGCTTACTCGAGGATCTCGAAGCGATCAATCGAACGGAAATCTCCGCGGTCACAGAGAGCAGCGTCGACGGCGGGCCCGCCCTTGCTGCCTCCCTCGCCGGAACGCCCCCCGGCGGCGACTGCGGCGGAGACTTCCACCTCGGTGGCTATTCCTCCGGATCGCCGTTTGTCGCGCTGACGCTGCCATCGGACCTGCTCGTCTTCGACGTGGATGGCAAGACGGTGGTCGTGCAGGTCTGGGCAACCAGCGAGGAGGGGTTGGCGGCCTGGCGCCCGACGGCCACGGCATTCGTGGACACTATCCACTTCACGCAGCCGTCGGGGTCCGACTCTCTGCTTAACAGCGGCGATACCGTCCGCTTCGTGGCGGCCGACGCGGATGGCCCCTGGGCCGATGTGACCGTGACCCGCACCGAGGACTACGAAAACCCCGAACCGGGGTCAGACGATGCCGCCCGCTACATCGAGTTTGAGATCACGTTCAACATCAGCCGTGACCGGACTCGCCAGGCCTCGTGGGCTGCGCAGCCGGACTGGACCATCTTCGGCGAAAGCGGCGGTGGAATCGAAAAGATCCGGGGCATCGGGTGGGGTGAGCAGAGCGGACCGCCGATGCGTCACGGCCCGACGCTGGAGCGCCCCATTGACGCGCGCGGCGGTGACACCGTCCACGGCTTCATCCGAGCCCCGATCTCCGGCTCCTTCCAGACTACCTGGCTGTCATTCACCCCCCGATCCGAAACTACTGACCCGGTCGACCCTGAGTGGCCCGATGAGTACAGCTGGATCATCGATGGAGGACCCGAGCAGTGACCGATTCCTTGACCAAGTTTTTTCGCCACGGTGGCTCGCCACTGGTATGGCTGATCCTCTTGGCCGGTTGCGCGGGGAGTGCCCCCGGTCCGGCGTCTTCCAACGCCGATTCGGTTGCACCGGATTCCTCGGCTGTCGCGCCCATGCCGTCCAGCAGCAGTGCCCCATCGTCGTCTGCCGCCGCCTCGCGTCCGCCCTGCCCGTTCCCGGAGGACTTGGGAACGTGCCTGGGCGAGATGCGCACAGGTGACTACTCCACGGCAACCTTCAGCCCGTCATTCCGGTACAGCCTCCCGCATGACGGGTGGCAGAACTGGGAGGATTGGGAGAGGACTTACGTGCTGATGCCACCCGGCGAGGTGCCACAGGAAACGCAGAGCGACACGCAGGAAATGATCGTCGTGGCCCGTGGCATCGCGGCAGCACCCGCGGACTGCAGCGAGAGTGGACTCGAGCCCAGCGATTCCGCGACAGCGGTGGCCGCGGCCACCGCAGCCCATCCGGGGTTGGTCGTCACGGAGGCTGAATCGGCCTCGATCGGGGGGATCGATGGGGTCGTCATCGATGTGTCGATGGACTCCGGCTGGACGGAGTCCTGCCCGTTTCGGCCCGGCGTACCGTTGGTCCCGCTCATTGTCGGCTCGGGCGACTCCTCCGTCCTGCGCCACGTGGTGCAGGACGGGTTCACCGTTCGGCTGTATCTGCTCGACGTGGGTGGGGAAGTCATGGCCATCAAGGCCGTTGACCAAGAGGGGGGTCTCGCGCTGACCGATCTGGACGAGGTTGTCCGGTCCTTCGATTTTGGAGCCTCGCCCGCCACTTCGGCCCCAGCACCACCCCCACCACCAACCAAGCCCACGTGGACCGGGTCGGTGGACGTCGGCGGCGGGCGCACCGTGTTCGGGCAGTGTTTCGGCGACACGGAGCCGCGGATCCTGGTCGAAGGCTTCCGATGGCCGGCGACCATGGTCACCGGGATCGCGACCGAGGCGACATTCTGCGAGTACGAGACCGACGGCGGCATCGGCTCAACGACCGCGGCCATCATCGTGGACGACGCCTGGAAGCTCCTCGATGAGATCGGGCGCGCGACCGGCCTCGACGGGCCAACAGTCTT
>JBBSML010000040.1:0-15513 GCA_038233215.1 Candidatus Limnocylindria bacterium | reverse complement strand
CGCCAAGGATGCAAGGGCCAGCGGCACGATCGCCCACCACACAACCAGCGCCATCGCCAGCCACGCCGAGCGGACCGCGGCGCTATCCGCGCTGGTGGCAACCGTGAGGTCCAGGGCGAGGTAGGCGACCACGGCGCCGAGCCAGCCGACGGAACAGCTCAGGTGGACGGCCAGGGCCAGCTTGCGGACCACGGGGGGCATGATCAATCGCGGAGCCCATCGCAGGCCTGCGATCATCCGCGCGCCGACATGGACGGCACGACCGGAGCCGAGGTCACCGCCAACGCCGGCCGCGCAGCTCCCGCTGACCCGTGCATGCCGGGTCCGTGCTGACCGCCGCCCACGACCAGGATGACGGCAGCCACTATGAGGACGACGAGGATGGCGATGCCGATCGCCTTGACCCACCACGGGGTGGCCGGTCGCTCGCCGTCGGGACTTCCGCTCTCGTCGGCCATGTGGTTCTCCTCGTCTCGGAACGGTCGTGGCGCGTCCAGCCTATCGAGACATGATGTCGCTGTCTAGTCGCTCTGTCGCATGAGGGACGGTCGCATATACTCCGGCCGTGCCGAAACTCTGGAACGCCACGATCGAGACGCACCGCCGAGCCGTCCGTGACGCCACGCTCGAGGTGACGGCGGGGCTGGTGGCCGAACACGGGCTGCGCTCGGTGACCATGTCGCAGATCGCCGAGGGAACCGGTATTGGCCGCGCGACCCTGTACAAGTACTTTCCCGATGTGGAGGCGATCCTGCGCGCCTGGCATGAGCGTGAGATCGGTCGCCACCTCGAACAGTTGGCCGAAACCCGAGACGCCGTCGGCGGCGCCGATCAGCGACTGCGGGCCGTGCTTACCGCCTATGCGAGCATCGCGCACCAGTCGCATGGCCACCATGACGCCGAGCTTTCTGCGCTGCTGCATCGCGACGAGCGCGTCACCCACGCCAAGCGCAAGCTCCAGACGATGATCGCCGACCTGTTGGCTGACGCGTCCGGTGCAGGCTTCGTGCGAGACGACATTTCGGTGAACGAGCTGTCGGCGTATTGTATCCACGCCCTGGCCGCAGCCCGCCAGCTGCCTTCGGTCGCTGCCCTCGGGCGCCTGGTCGATGTCACCCTGGCGGGATTACGCCCGAAGCGCTGATCGCAGCCACCGTCGCGGTCATGCCCTGACGCGAAATTCTGTGCGGCCGCGGAGACGCCGCGCCGATCGGTGCGCTGGGCTCGGTCGGACGCGTCCACCCGCGCCACTACCACGATACGGACGCTGGCGTCAGCGTGGAGCCGGGTCAGACCGGGACCTTCCAGTACACGTTTGATCCGGCGGATCGCGACCTCCTTGCCGGATGCCATGAGCCCGGGCCCTACGACGCCGGCATGGTAGCCACCATCGTGACCAGCTGACAGGACTCTGACGGTGCACAGCGAGTCACCATCACCGTCGAAGCGCCGGCGCTGATGAGCGCGCGGCGCGGTGCAGCCAGCTGACCCGCTGCAAGACGCCCGTTATGACGTCCCGGGCCAGGATCTGGTCGCCATCCGGTGTTGCGCGCGAGGGCCATGTTTACTAGGCCCTGATGTTCGCATGGTCGCGAGCAACTCTAGCGCAGCGCACGCTCAGTCGTTGCTGCGGTGGCGTGCCAGGATCCGCTCCGCGACGAATGCAGCATCGGCGCCGACGCCGCCAATCAGGGCCGACGAGAGTCGGTGGAGAAAGTGCAGCCCGATGACATAGACGCCCGGCATCTCGAGCACCTCGCCCCGGCGATGGATCGGTCGACCGTGCTTGTCGATCGGGAGCCCCTCGATCCACGAGAAGTCCTGTCGGTAGCCGGTGCACCACACCACGCTGCGGACATCGAGCGTCGCCTGACCATAATCCGCCTGGACGACCGGCTGCCCGCCCTGCACGCTCACCACCCGCCCGGTGCGCTCGACGCTGGCGGCGAGCATCCGCGCGTGGGCGTCAGCGAAGACCGGATCGCCGCGACCGGCTGCCCGGGCCTGGATGAATTGCCCAGGCCTCGAATCCACCGGAAGACGCAAGACGGTCGGGACCAGCCAGCGGAAGATGTCTCGCCCGAACAGGCGACGCGGGATGCGACCGGTGTCACGCCCCGCCAGCCAGACCCTGCGCGCGGGATCGGCGCCCCTGATGTCAGTCGCGATCTGCGTGCCGGAGTTCCCGGCGCCGACGACCAGCGCATCACCGGCATGAAGCGACCCGAGGTTGCGATATTGACTGCTGTGCAGCTGGCGGATGTTCTGGTCCAGCTCGGCCGCAAAGGGCGGCAGCCGCGGCACACGGAACGCGCCCGTCGCGACGACGACGTGCTGCGCCGTGAGGGGTCCGAGACTGGTTTCGAGCAATAGGCCGGCATCGGTCCGACGCACAGCGTGTACCTGGGTGCCCAGCCGCACGAGCAGGGCAAATCGCTCGGCGTATGACTCGAGGTAGTCGGCTATCTCGTCCTTGGTCGGCAAATGCTCGGCATGGGCGGGGAAGATCATGCCCGGGAGGCCGTCGTAGAAGGCGGGGGTGAAGAGCCGGAGCGTATCCCAGCGCTGCCGCCATGAATCGCCCACCCTCTCGTCTGCCGTGAGAATGACCGGGTCGATTCCACGCCGCTTGAGGTGGTAGCCAGCGGAGAGACCGGCCTGTCCGGCACCGATCACGACGACCGTGGGCGATTCTGCGACTGCTGTCATTCCGCCCCTCCCGGCCGCGCGGGGCCTTGCCCATTCGGGGGGTGGCGCCCCGATGGTCGTCGTCTTGCCCGCGCCGTTGGGTCCCAGGAAGCCGAACACCTCGCCCTCGGCCACCGCGAAGCTCACGCCCTTTACGGCTCGATGTTCCCGAAGCGACGGGCCAACTGGTGGACGTCAATCACCGTCACCGTGTCATTCCGCTGGCTGCATCGGCTATCATCAACCTCATCAGGAGGTCGCAACATAGTGAAGCAGCTACACGATCATCCGTCAAGTCAGGGACGCGGGCATGCGGATACCGCCGTCGAGCGGCTGTTCGAGCTGGCCGTGCTGCTGGCGGATGGCATGGAGCGCGGGCTGGCCGAGCGTGGGCTGAGCCGGGCACGTGCCGAGCTGATGTGGCGCATCGGTCGCCAGGGTCCATTGAGCCAGCGTCAGCTGAGCCGGGCACTGGCCTGCACGCCGCGCAACGTCACCGGCCTGGTCGATGCGCTTGAGGCCGGGGGCCTGGTCGTGCGCCGCCCGCATCCCGACGACCGGCGGGCGACGCTGGTGAGCCTCACCGCGCGCGGTGGGCGGGCGGCCCGGGCGATGCAGGCCGATTACCGCAAGCTGGGCGAGAGTCTGTTCAGCGACCGCGACGAAGCGGAGGTGGACCGGTTCGTGGGAGAGCTCGACCGGATCATCAGCCGGCTGCGGAATCAGGCGGTGGAGCCTTGATCAGACAGGCTGAGGTATCGATGACCCGGTCGGCCGGCGACCGCGCGGCGGGCCGACGCGATGGCCGGCCGTTGGCACTCTGCGGCGGACGTATCGTCCCAAGAGGGAGGCATAAAAATGCTGCTCCGAATCAGCCTGAATGTCGGGCCGATCCGTTAGCGCGCCCATCGCGTGTGCCTGGATTCGGCGAGCGCAATGAAACTGGATGGTACCGCAGCAGCGTGTGCGATCGGGTGATGTGAGGCTAGAGGCTTGATCGGCCGAGCCATACGACATCTAGATGCCGCGAAGTGACCTACGCCACATCTGGTACCCCTCGAAATGATCTGCGAGCCCAGACCCGGTGGATACCAAACGCATAAGGGTGCTGATAAGGGTGCTCGAGTTCACCAATCAAGGCGAAATCGGCTCGATTTGAGCACGAATTGGGCCGACGGAAGGGTGTTGGTACCGCATACCGGATTCGAACCGGTGATCTCCGCCTTGAGAGGGCGGTGTCCTGGGCCTCTAGACGAATGCGGCACGGGTCGCTGAGGACCGGCCGAGTCTACCCAAGCCCCTGAGCCGATGCAAACCCCGAGCGGATCAGCGATGGACGCCAACCGGCGCTATGGCTGCCGCGGAGGACGCGGCCGTCATGGCGTGGCGATGCTCCTCCAGCCAACCGAGCACGCTGGCGGCAACATCGGGCCATGTGCGCTCGCCCATCGCCAGACCGAAGTGGCTCGCCGATGGGAAGTACTCGTAGCTGGCGCCCAACAGGTCGGCGGTCCGTCGCGCCTCCGTGGGATGAATGACGTCGTCGAGCCCGGCCCCGATGACGAGACTGGGCAGGTCGACAAAGCGTGCCGCATCGATCGGCATCCCCTGCATCCGCTCCCGGCGAGCCCGACCCGATTCGTGGGCATCGGAGAGGAGCGCGCGCATCTTCTCGAGGTCGTCATCGCTCATGTCCGGCATGCGTTCGCGCAGCTCGTCGCGCGACCCGGTCCAGCCCCACCACGCGGCATCGTAGATCGCCGGCACGGCGCGCAGCTCATGCTCCTCCGGGCGCCGCGGCAATGCTGCGGCAGGCGGCGATGGCGCCAATAACACCAGTCCGAGCACGGGATGCCGCTCGGCATGCAGCATCGACGCCAGTGCGCCGATCCCCCAGCCGATCAGAACGCTCGGCCGCCCGATGTGACGCAACGCGACGCCGATGTCATCGGCGTAGTCGCGCATGGTGACCTCGTCGAGATCGGCGACGTCGCTGGTGAAGTGGCCGCGCAGGTTGAGCGCATGGGCCTCCCAGCCGCGCTCGGCCAGGTAGGCGGCGATCTCGGTCCACAGCCACGAGCCGGTCAGCGCGCCATGGACCAGCAGCAACGGCGGCTTGCGGGACCGTCGCTCCGGCTGATGCGTATCAACATGGATGCCCTCGGGCTCGATGAAGACCTCGTCACGCTTGATCGCCTGCACCATCGGTGGCTTGTCAATCCTCCAGGGGGTTGAAGACCATGCCGGTCAACAGCTTGGGATAAAAATAGGTCGACTTCTGCGGCATCACATCCCCCGCCGATGCGACATCGGCGAGCTGATCGAGACGGGTCGCTCTCACCAGGATCGCGGCGACGGCGTCACCGCGCACAACGCGCCCACGTGCCTCGACCTCGTCCCTAGTGTAGGCGAGGCGCTGGCCGGCGGCGACATCCTCGGGGGAGATCCCGAGCCTGTCCTCCAGCACGGCCACGTGCAGCACGGCCAGATCCAGGCCCTGGACGGCGCTGCTCATTCGCTCTCGCCGCAGACGATCGTCCAGGCCATCGGGGTCGCCGATCAGCAGGTACCCATTGCCCCCGGGGAGGACCAGCCCGAATGTCGGCTCATCGGCGAAGCGACGCTCCTCCAGGGCAGCGGCCAGCCCCTCGGGCGCGACGGGGATGGACGTGAACAGCGCATCGTCACCGCCCGCCAGCGCGCGGAGCGCATCGGGATCGGCGTCGAGCAGCACCCGGTGCGTTGGCCGAATCTCGAGCGCCGTGAACTCCGTGTTCACCAGCATCATCATGATCCAGTCGGCGGCAAGGTCGCCCGGCGCGGCATCGGCGAAGCCAGGATCAGCACGCACCTCGGCTTGATAGGCAAGGGCGGTCTCATACCGATGATGCCCATCGGCGATGTACAGGGTCTGGCGCCCGAGGTAGTTCAGCAGCCGGTCGTCGGGCTCGATCTGAGCCAGCTGATGGATCAGCCCGTCGTCGTCACGCGCTCGCCATTCGTCGCTCCACGCGCGACTCATGACATGGCGGTAGCGCTCGGACCGATCGAAGTAGACGGCCAGGATGGGGCTCAGCTGGGTGCGCGTCGCGCGAAGCAGCGCCAGGCGGTCCGCCTTCGGGCCTGGCATCGTGTGCTCGTGCGGCCGCATCCCATCGCCCCATGGCTCAAGGAGCACGCGCACGATGAGCCCCTCCACGGACGCCTCGTCCGGCGCGGATGGCGTCGAATGGCGGTAGGAATAGGCCGCCGGCTCGGTTCGCCGTTCGAGCGTGCCGTCCGCAGTCCACGAGAGCAGCGCGGCGGCCGCAGCGGCGTGCGGATCAGGATCGGCGCTGTACTCGAGCCGGATCGCATTCCGCTGGTGTCTGGCGAGAAGCTCGCGGCGCTTCGCATCGCTGATGACGTCGTACGGGGGACAGGCGAGATCGCTCACGTCCGCGAGGCGGCTCGGTGGCGCATCGTCGTCGTCGGTCAGATGGACGCGAGCCGGGACCGCGGTGTCGCCGAAGCGCTCGAGGGAATAGTGGAGGCCGGCGAACGGCGCGACACGGGGCATCGAGGGCAAGGATAGTCGCCATGACCACCGACGCGGCATCTGCCCGCCGGAAGATCACCATCGGGACACCTGCCGTGGTGGTGGGCATTCGCCGAGAGAACCGGGTCACATGCGCGTCCGGCACGCTCCCGACCCGTGCCGGCGAGCGCATCGTTCGGCTATTGCTCACCACCACGGCAAATGCCCCAACGCGGTCGCCAGACCCCGCGCGCGCAACACGATCAGGGCGCGGGCCCGAGAACGCGAGCAGCCTGAGCTCGGACCTCCGGGCGCCGATCCGCGCGCGCGCGCTCGAGCAGCTGGAACGCACCCGCCGGCATTTCCGCGACATTCCCCAGTGCGGCGATGGCATTGCGCAGCAGCCGATGGCGCCCGGCCCGGGTCAACGCGCTGGACCCCACGGCACGTCCGAATGCCCGTCCCCCCAGCGGCAGGAGCCAGGCGATCAGTGGCAGCAACGGGACGAGCAGCGGGCCGCTGTCATCGGCATCGGCGTTCACCGGACACACCTCCTGGCAGACATCGCAGCCGAAGATCCAATCGCCGATGGCCTCCGCCTCCCAGGCATCGAGCACGCCCGGATGCTCGATGGTCAGGTAGCTGATGCAGCGCCGAGCGTCGATGGTCTGCGGCGCAACGATGGCCCCGGTCGGACAACCGGTCAGGCAGCGCGTGCACGAGCCGCACGTGGTTCGAATCGGCTCGTCGGGCGGAATCTCAGCGGACGTGAGCAGCGCGCCGAGGAAGACCCACGACCCCGCCCGAGCATGCGTCAGCAGGTTGGTGTTCTTGCCGATCCAGCCCATCCCCGCGCGGGCCGCCAGCGCACGCTCGGCGAGCGGCCGATCATCGACGTAGGCGACCTCGCCCGAGGGGAGCCCCTCGCGTCGCAGGTCTTCGGCCAGCGCCGCCAAGCGCGTTCGGAGCGCTCCGTGGTAATCGGTGCCCAGGGCGTAGCGCGCGATGCGACCGGCCGGCTCAGCGGGCGACCCGGCCAACACGGGCGCAAGCGCTTCGCGCAGGGCGTCGGGCCGCGGATCCCACGCAGCTCGGTCCACGCCGGCGTACGGCGCGGCCACCACGATCACGGATCGCGCCACCGGATCCTGCGCGTTGGGTTCCGTCGCCAGTCGTGGACGATCGCCGCCCATCCAGTCCATGCGCGCCATTCGTCCGGCGGCAACGCTCTCTTCCATACGAGCTCGCGCTTCGGGCAATGGACCCGCATCGGTCACGCCCACCAGATCCAGCCCGTGCCGCGCCGCGAGCTCATCCAGTCGTTCGCGCATCACTGGTCGCGGCTGCGCATCACGAATGGTGGTGGCTCGCCCGTCGCGGCGATGCTGGCGGGCGTCGGCGGCATGGCAACCCGCGGGATGCGGAAGCCGAACACCGAGCCTCGTTCCGCTCCTGGGTTCGGGCCGACCCAGATCCGGCCGCCGTGCGCGTCGACAATCGCCCGGCTGATGTACAGGCCCAATCCGAGGCCGCCGAACCGGCGGCGACCGGCCTCGTCATCGGCCTGGTAGAAGCGCTCGAAAACGCTTTCGCGGTGCTCGGCGGGGATTCCGACACCGGTGTCCACCACTCGGATCTCGACGTCGCCACCGCGCCCCTCCGCGCTGACCTGGACCGGTCCACCATCGGGCGAGTACTTGACCGCATTCTCGAGCAGGTTGCTGAGCACCTGGTCGATCCGGTCGCGGTCGGCATGAACGCCGAGTGTGTCGGGCGCGGTCAGCGCGATCTCGCGCTCGCGATGCTCGCCGCGCACGCGCGCCACGGCGTCGCGCAGCGCCTCCGCCAGATCGAAATCGATCGTCTCGATGCTGACACCGCCACGGCGATCGATCCGGCTCACGTCGAGGAGATCATCGACCAACCGCCGCATGCGCCCCACCTGGGAGCGAATCACGCGCAGGTGGGCCATCTCCTTGGTCTCCCCGGGCCGGTCGGTCCGCAGGCGAGATTCGAGCAGTTGCGAATAGCCCTGGATGCTGGTCAGCGGCGTCCGAAGCTCGTGGCTGACAATCGAGAGAAAGTCGTCCTTGGTGCGTTGGGCCGCCTGCTCGCGTGTCATCCGTTCCTGGAGGTCGGACCAGAGCTGGGCATTCTGGAGCGCAGGCCCGGCGCGATCGGCGACTGCCTCCGCCATGCGCCGCATCCGCTCGCTCGCTGCATCGCCCTCGCGGCCAGCAGTGGCAAGCACGCCCAACAGCCGCCCGCCGGCCAGAATCGGGACGGCCAACACCCAGGCGAGCTCGAGGGTGGTCAGCCCATCGGGGTCTCCGGCCGCGCTCCCCTCTCGACTCGCATCGATCGACGCGACCGTGGCGGCCACTTTGCCGATGATGCCCTCTCCCACCCGAGGCCCGCGCTCCGCGACATGGTCTTGCCAGCGGGCCGCCAGCTCGTCATCAGTTCCGCCGCTCGCCACCGGAGAGATTCGCCGGTCACCGTCGTTGACCATCAGGACGAGCGTCGCATCTCCAAGCAGAGGCGCTGCACCACCGACGATGGCGCGCGCCGTCGCCTCGCGGTCCAGTGAAGCTGCGAAGTCGCGTCCCAGGCGGCTAAGCAGCTCTCGCTCGAGCCGGCCTTCGCGGTCGCGTTCCTCCTCGGCCAGCCGTTGCTGAAGGCGCGCGGTATCGATCGCACGCTGGATGACGATACGGCTGAACAGGCCCGCCACAAAGCCGACGCCGACGAGATATGCGACCCGCGTCGGGAGCAGCTGGCGAACCACGTCCTCGGTCGGCCCGCTGAGGACCACGGCCACGTAGAGACCGCTCATCACGATCGACGACCAGACCGATGCGAGGAGCCCGAATCGCAGCGCGGTCCCCAGGATCACGAGGCCATAGAACAGGTAGGCGTCGATCCGGTCGCCCGCGACATAGACGGCCACGGTGACGGCCGCCATGTCCAGTGCCGTGCTCACGATGCCGACCTCCCGAGCCGGAAACCGGGTCAACAGCCACGGGATGGCGAGCGTCGAGATGGCGATCACCGCCGCCAGGACGAACAGGACCGGACGGGATTCAAGGTCCGGGTCGACGATGAGCAGGAAAAGGGCAGCGACCAGCACCATGCCAAGGCGAACCCACACGAGCTGCCGCTCCTGGGCGCGCATCTGGTCCTCGAGATGACGCTCGAGCTCGTGGCGACCGTTGGAGGTTGAGGAGATGGAGGCACCCATGCGCAGGACCGCACTCTAGCATCGGTCTCGCCGGGTCCCGTACACTCCATCGACCGAGCGAGCCGTGCAACTCAGGCGCGGCCCGGCGCGTCTACCGGTGGCCAGCGGCACCTGGCGACCCGACCGCACCGAGGGGACGATGACCAACCGAACCGCCTTCCACGGGCCAGGCCGAGGGGCCATGCCCCTTGCCGGCCTCGTGCTGCTCGTGATGGCGATCGTGCTGCCCGCCCTGCCCGTCCGTGCTGCGAGCTCCATCCAGATCGATGCGCGGGCACTCGTCGGGGGGCGGTATGCCGTCGGCGGCTGGATGGCGATCTCGGTCACGCTGACGAACGACGGCGAACCGACCGAGGGAACCTTGGCCGCCGCCACCGAGTCGGGTGCCGTGCAGCGGTTTGTCGAGATGCCGGCCGGAGCGCGCAAGGTGGTCATGCTCTACATCCAGCCGGAAGCGTTTCAACGGCGGGTCACCGTCCAGTACGAGGAGCCGAACGGCACGGTCGAGGCGGTCGTCGAGACGCGCGTGCTCGAACAGACATCGAGCCAGTTTGCCGTCGTCGGGGACGGCGCGGGGACCCTCCGACCGCAGCTGAGCGTCGGTGACGAGATTGGCCTACCGGCGCCCCTGGTGCTGACCCTGAGCGATATTCCGGAACGTTCCGAACCGCTCGAGGGCATCTCCGCCCTTGTGTGGGCAGATGACAGCTCCGCCCTCAGCGAGGCGCAGCGACGCAGCATCGAGCGATGGGTCGCGAACGGCGGCCAGCTGGTCATCATCGGCGGGCCCGATTGGCAGTCCCGGACATCGGGCTTCACCGAGATCCTGCCTCTCGAGGACCTGACCGCGGTCGACGCCGTGCCACAGGCAGCGCTCGCGGCATGGTCGGGCACCGACGACGCGGCTGTGGAAGACGCCACCATTTCGACCGGCGCGCTGCGCGACGACGCGCGCGCCCTCATCCGCGCCGAGGACGAAACGATCCTGGCATCGATGCGATCTGTCGGCGGCGGTCGCGTGATCCTGCTCGGGACCGATGTCGCGACCGAGGCTCACCGCGGCTGGGAGGGCTCGCCGCGCCTCTGGGCGCGCCTCCTGCCGACCAACGTGGCGCTCGAGCAGTTTTTCGGCGGATTTCCCCCGGATGAAGCTCAGAACGCGATGGGCTCGGCGCTCGGCAACCTGCCGTCCCTGGAAGTTCCACCGGCCGAGCTGCTCCTCGTCGTCATCGTGGCCTACATCCTCCTCATCGGCCCCATCAGCTACATCATCCTGCGCCGCATGGATCGCCGCGAGCTCGCGTGGGTCACCGCACCTCTCCTCGTCGTCATCTTCACCGCCTGCTCGTTCGGAATCGGGAATTCGATGAAGGGCAGCGAGGTGATCGTCAACCAGATCTCGCTCATCCGGTCCAGCGGTGCTGGCACCTCGGCCACGGTGGAGAGCTATGCCGGCGTCTTTTCGCCCGATCGAGCGACCTATGACGTGACCGTCGAGGCCGATGCGCTCCTCGCCAAGATGCGCCCGGTCAACTTCGACGGCCGTCCCGTTGCTGCGTCGGACGTCGTGGTCGAGCAGGGTGATCCAGCGCATCTGCGCAATCTGGCCATCGGCGTGTTCGGCTTCGAGGCCGTTCGGGCGGATGCCATCGTTGAGCGTGAGGCGGTGCTGAGCCTGACGTGGCGCGGTGACGGCGGTGAGCTGATCGGCACGGTGACCAACCTCGGCGCCGAGCCGATCCAGGACGTCGCCTACGTGAGCAGCAGCGGGGGCGACCTGGTCGACGAGGAGCTGGCTCCGGGCGAGAACGTCGAGTTCACCGTCGACTCCACGAATATCAACGGCTCGTCCGCATCGGACCAGGTCTATGGCTTCGGCGGATTCGACGAGGGAAACCCCGAGCAGCGGCAGAGCCTCGCGCGGCGCCAGGTGATCGACGCGCTGGTTGGCTTCGCTGGGTTCATGCCGGGGGCCGAGTTGAGCTCATCCGCCTCGAGGGGGCCGTACGTGATCGGCTGGCATGACGATCCGGGGCCGCTTCCAATCACCCTGGACGAGCTTGATGCCGAGCGCTACGCACAATCGGTCGAGGTCGTCAGCGTTCGTCCCACGCTCGGCACGGGGCAGGTGGAGATCGGTGCGGCACAGATGGGAGTCGCCGTTCTGTCGACCGAGGGCGAAACAAGCAGCGGCGGCCCGGGCATGGTGATGCTGGGAGAGGGCTCGGTGATATTCAGCATCGCCCTACCGCTGGAGGCGACTGATATGGTGGTCTCCGAGCTCGAGATCGTGGTCGGACCCGATCCTTCGGTGGTCTTCGGGGACCAGGGAGGCTTCGGCGGCTTTTGGCCCGAGGGCGTCACGCTGGAGGTGCGCAACCCGGAGTCCGGTGAATGGGCCCTCGTCGGCGACCTGAGCGATCGCAGCTCATTCGAGATCGATGATCCAAGCACGGCGATGAGCGTTACGGGCCGGATCGAGGTGCGCATCACCGGGGTCGAGCAGGATCCGAACTTCGGCCAGTCGACCGTCTTCGTGAGCGCCAGGGCCTCCGGAGACCTCGCAGAATGATCACGGGCACCCCCGTCGTGGAGACTCGCGGACTCGTCAAGCGCTATGGCGACCACCTGGCGGTTGCCGGTGTCGATCTGCTCGTCGGACCTGGCGAGATCTACGGGCTGGTGGGGCCGAACGGCGCCGGCAAGACGACGACCATGAAGATCCTCGCCACACTCCTGGCGCCGTCGGCCGGCGAGGCGTACGTGACAGGCATCCCGGTCGGCGGCGACCCTCTGGAGGTGCGTCGGCGCATCGGATACATGCCTGACTTCTACGGTGTCTACGATGATCTGCGGGTCTGGGAATACCTCGATTTCTTCGCGCGCTGCTACGGCGTCCCGGCCAACCGTCGCGGACCGATGATCAACGAGCTGCTCGAGATCGTGGGGCTGACCGACAAGCGCGACGGATACGTGGAGAGCATGTCACGCGGCATGCGGCAGCGGCTCTGCCTGGCCCACACGCTCGTACACGACCCGGCACTGCTCATCCTCGACGAGCCGGCCTCCGGGCTCGACCCGCGCGCCCGCGTCGAGCTGCGCGAGATCCTGCGCGAGCTGCGCAGCATGGGCAAGACGATCCTGATCAGCAGCCACATCCTTCCCGAGCTGGGCGAAATGTGCACGGGAGTCGCGATCATCGACCGCGGCCGCGTCCTGCGGTCGGGCAGTATCGACGAGATCGAGCGTTCCCTGCGCGCCACGGCGCTTCTGCGAGTGGATCTGCTTGGGGACGAGGCGGCGGTGACCGCCGCACGCGAATGGCTGGGAACCGATCCCCGCATCGCCGACGTCCTTGGGGGCACAACCGGCTCCGACGGCGCCGTCCGCATCGAGGCGTCATTCGACGGACCGCCAGAGGCCCAGGCCGATCTCCTCCGCGGGATGGTCGGAGCCGGACACCGGGTCGTCGGGTTCAGCCAGGCAACGAGCGATCTCGAGGAGATCTTTCTGAAAGTGACCGGTCAATCGGACGAGGAGGCAGCGGCATGACGGCATCCGACATGGCCTACGCCAGGCCACCTCGAGCGTCGGCCGCGCGCGAGTTCGGCTCATCCGTTGTCACGATCATGGTCAAGGAGCTCCGCTCGCGGATGCGTGGCCGACGTGCCTTCATCGTGCTCACCGTGTACCTTGCGATCCTGGCTCTCATCACGTATGGCGTGTACGTCATCGTGGCGCCGAATGCGCGCGGAATCACCGGTGGCGGGTTCGGTGGTGGCGGATTCGGTGGCCAGGCGAACGCATCGGCCCTCATCGGCCAGTCGATCTTCACGCTGCTCTCGATCTTCCAGCTGATCCTGATCTCCTTCATCGCACCGGCCTTCACGGCCGGCCAGATCAGCGTTGAGCGCGAGAAGCAGACCCTGGACCTTCTCATCAGCACGCCGATGCGTCCGAGCGCCATCGTCATCGGCAAGCTGGCGGCCGCTCTCGCGTTCGTCGTCCTGATGATCGTGGCCGCAATACCGATCACCGCGATCGTCCTGATGTACGGCGGCGCGTCGGTCGACGACATCATCCGTCAACAGCTCGTTCTGCTGGCAACGGCGCTGGTGCTCGGAGCGATCGGCCTGTTCTACTCGGCCCTCCTCAAGCGCACCCAGGCGGCCACCGTCCTGACGTACGTCACCCTGCTGGCATTGACGCTCGGCACGGCCATGCTCTTCATCTTCTGGACCGTGGTCGCCAATCAGACCGAGGACGGATTTGGAGCGGGGCCGCAGAAGCGGGCGCCCGAGCTGCTGATGTACATGAACCCCGGCATCGCGATGCTCGACGTCGTCTCGAATACGGAGCCTGGAGGCTTCGGCGGCATCAGCGGCATGCTGGCGCAGCTGCGCGGGAACGCACCAAATCTCAACGGCGAGGTCGAATGCCAGGGCAACGTGTGCCGGCCCGTTGACCAATTCGGCAATCCAGTCGACGGCGTGGCCGAATCAGGATCCGGCTACTGGTGGCCCCGCATCTCGCTCACCTTCGTCGCCGTCGCGGCGGTACTGACCCTCGCAGCGACCAGGCTCGTCATTCCGGCCGGCATGCGCTGGGCATTCCGACGCCCCAACCGACCCATCGGGCCAGCGCCCGCCCCCGCGCTGAGCGGCGACGTGGCTGACGAGAGCGCGCCGACCATCGTGGAACTGAACCAGGAATCGGAACGATGACCGATCGCCGCATCGCCGAGATCGTCAACGATCGCCTCGGAACCGATGCGTTGAAGCGTCTCCGTCACCTTCGTCGACGCCTCTGGTGGCGCCGGGCCGTACGATCCGGGCTGCTCATCGTGGCCGGTGCGGTGCTCATCGTGGCAATGGTCCAGCTGGTCGCGCGCGCATTTCCGCTGGAATCCGCGCCATGGATCCAGGCTGGCGTGGGCGGGTTGGCCGTGCTCGCATGGGTTGTCGACGCACTCCGCCGCCGTCCGTCGCTGGTCGAGGCCGCCCGCCGCGCCGACGAAGAGCTCGGCATGCGACAGCGGCTGGGTACGGCCCTCGAGCTGGCGGGCCACGAGGCTCGCGATCCGCTTGAAGCGCGACAGCTTGCCGACGCCCGAGCGCGCCTGAACGAGATCGACCTGCGCCGAACCTTCCGCCCTCGGCTGGCGCGACGGCCGCTCATGGTGGCCGGTCTCGGGATCGCCATGACCCTGTTACTGGTGGCTTGGCCGAATCCGCAGGACGACCTCCTGGACCAGCGTCGAGCGGCACGCGAAGCCGCGGAACGGGTGGCCGAGCGGGTCGAGGACGTCGCCGAGGAGCTCGGTGAGGAGAACGTCGAGAATCCCGATCCGCGCCGAGAGGAGCTCGAGCGCCAGCTTCGCGAGCTCGCCCGAAAGCTGCGCGAGCAGGGAGACAACCGCGAGGCGACACTCGCGCGCATCGGCTCGGTTCAGGAGCAGCTCTCGCGTCTGACGGACCCGCAAGCAGCGGAGGCCGATGCCGCCCTGACCCAGCTCGCTCGAGCGACCTCACAAGCGGCGACCGGTGACGAGGAGACGAATCCCGAGGGCGAGCCCGAGCAGGCGGCGCAGGACCTGGAGGAGCTGGCCGAACGGGCCGACGAGCTCACGCCGGAGGAGGCTTCGGCACGCGCAGCCGAGCTCCGCCAGGCGGCCCAGGCCGGCGCCGCATCGCAGCCCGCCGCGGCGAGCGCGCTGGCCGAAGCGGCCGATGCGCTCGACGCTGCCGCGCGCTCCGAGAACGAGGAGGACCAGCAGGCGGCCGCCGAGGCGCTCGAGCGCGCCGCCGACGCATTCCGACAGGCCGAGCGCGACCGACAGGTGCAGCGCGATGTGTCGCGAGCACAGTCCGCCCTGCAGGATGGCGCTCGCCAGGTGGCGCGTGCCGGTCAGCCGACCGGCTCCTCGACTGGGCAGCCCGGGTCGTCGGGGCAGCCCGGCGCATCGGGGCAGCCGGGTTCATCCGCGCAGCCCGCCGGTTCCGGGCAGCCGGGCGCATCGGGACAGCCGGGCGCATCGGGACAGCCGGGCAGCGGTAATCAGCCGGGG
>JBBSML010000039.1:0-15922 GCA_038233215.1 Candidatus Limnocylindria bacterium | reverse complement strand
TCTCGAGATCGTACGCCTCCGCGAAGTAGGGAAACGCCTCGTGGAAGCTGATCACCTTGCGGTTTGCCTCCGGGATGCCGGCCATCTGCTCGCGAGCCCATCCGTCGAGCTCTTGGAGCTCGGCAATGTAGTCGTCAGCATTGGCCCGATAGGCGTCCGCCTCGTCGGGATCGGCCTCGGCCAGAGCGTCGGCCAAGCGCTCGACGTAAAGAACGCCGTATTCCACGTTGAGCCACAGGTGCGGATTGAATGGCTCCCCGTCGTGGTCGTCGCCCTCGAAGTACGCCACACCCTGGAGATCCTCCGCCAGCTTCACCATAGGGACGTCTTCGGCGCCTGCGTCGGCCGCCATGTCTCCCAGCCATTCGTCGAGGCCCAGACCGTTCATGACCAGCATCTGTGCTTCGGCGACGGTGGTGGCGTCCGACGGACTTGGATCAAAGGTGTGGACCTCGCCGCCCCTTGGCACAAGGCTGTGGACGTTGACCCGCTCTCCGCCAACCTGCTGAACCAGGTCCGCGAGCACGGTGGTGGTCGCCACGACCCGCAGCGCATCGGCGCCCGGGATTTCACCACCGCTGGTTTCCGATTCGCCCGTCGAGCCCGTGCCGGTGCAGGCAGCAAGGACGAGGATCAGAACGGTTGCGAGGGCTCCGGTTGTGGAGGCCCGCGGTCTACGAGGCTTAATGGGCGCAGCTCTTTCTCATCGGTGTTCAGGAAGTGTTCGGACGTAAGAGGCGGGATGCGATCGGATCTGATTAGATGATACCACGTATCAACTCATCGCGAGATTTAATCTCATCTGACTATCGTTGCCGAACGCGCGCGCTGAAGATGAGTCTCGGGTTGAGATTCTCCTCAGTCGTGAACGCCTGATACGATGGGTGGGTGACAGCGGGTGGAATGTGCGCACGTTCGAGCTGGTCGGGCCGTTGATCGGTCCCATTCAGCGGGCATACCAATTGCCGATCCATCGGGCAGCCCGGCGCAGCGTGGGCTTTTCTGCGCGCAGTTGCCCGATTGACGAGGCAGACCCACCCATGAGACGCGCGCCGCGCGCGCGACTGCACGATAAATCAGCTCGGCTCCGCCCAGCGGATCATTGTTGACCCATGTCGTCACGCCGCGCCGCTACTCGTCCATCTGATCCCGCTCCCCGCCTCAGCGCCGCCGGAGAGCGGGTGACCCCCCAGCGCCTCCTGATCGCCAAGGCCCTGGCCGCTGCCGACGAGCAACTGTCAGCGCAGGAGCTCTACGACCGCTTGCGTCCCGACCATCCTGAGCTTGGACGCGCCACTGTGTTCCGCGTGCTTGAGGCGCTCGTGTCGGTGGGTGCCGCCAGGCGATTGGAGAGACCCGGGCACGTATATGCCTACGTGTCCTGCGACCCTCAACACCACCATCATCTGGTGTGCAGTCAGTGCGGTCGAGTCGAGGAGATCGGCGAACGATTCGTGGCCGAGCTTACCGACAGTATTTCGGACCGCTACGGGTTCGCGATCGCCGACGCCACACTCGACTTCTACGGCCGGTGCTCCGTCTGTGGTGGTGGAGCGGGCGGCCAGGGCGCGTAGAGGAAGCTCAACGGTGCACGTGAGACAGGCCGCGGCATCCTTCGCCCCGTCATGCGGTCGCCGTAATCTGCGCCTCCGGTTGCGCACCCGTGGGTCGGGCGAGTGCCTCGCGGAACAGCGAAGTCATCTGGTCCCATTCGACCAGGAACGCGTCGTGGCCCTTGTCGGAGCGGATCTCCCGATAGGACGCGTCCACCCCGGCTGAGAGCGCTGACTCGACGAGGGTGCGAACCTGGCGCGGGCCGTAGAGGATGTCGCCCTCGATTCCCACCCCGGTGACAGCGACACCGTCGTCGGCGAGGAGACCGAACGCGGAGACCAGACCGCCCCGGTCACGCCCGATGTCATGGGAATTCATGGCTCGAGCAAGCGCTCCATACGACCCGGCATCGAACCGCTGCCGCAGCTTGACGCCCTGGTGCTCCAGGTACGATCCGATCTCGGATCGAGAGTCGAAGTCGACCTCCGAGCGATACGTGGTCATCGCCAGCTGCCGCGCCAGCTCGAGGCCGCGGTCGCGATCCAGCTCCAGCAGCTTGAGCTGGATGTGATTCCAACCGGCAGCCAGGTTACCGATGGCCGCCGGGGCGGCAATGGGGATGACGTGCTCGACCGCCGACGGCCGCTCCAGCGCGACCTCGAGCGCCACCATGCCGCCCAGGGATCCGCCGGTCACCAGCTCGAGGCGATCGATGCCCAGGGCATCCAGCGTGGCCCACTGGGCGCGCGCCATGTCGCGCGGCGTGATCGGCGGAAAGTTGGCGACATCGGACGGGCCGGTGGTCCCATAGCAGGAGCCGAGCAGGTTGATGCAGAGCACCTGGCGCTCGTCGGTGTCGAGCGCACGGCCCTGACCGATCAGTGGGTCCCACCAGTCACCGGCCGCATCGGCCGAGCCGGTCAGGGCATGGATGACAAGAACTGCCGAGGACAGCGTGGGCCCATCGCGGCGGTACGCGGCATGCAGGTCGGCGAGCGTCACACCGGCCTCGGTCCGAAATGGACCGAGGCGGAGCGGGGGCTCGCGTGGGCTGAGTGGAAGGAGCGTCACGCGCTGACCCCCTTGCCAACGGCAACGGTCAGCGCCTGGTCGAGGTCAGCGATGATGTCGTCGAGTGCCTCGATACCGACCGACAGCCGGACCAGATCGGCCGTCACGCCGGAGGCGCGCTGCTCATCCTCGCCCAGCTGCTGGTGCGTGGTCGAGGCCGGATGGATGATCAGCGACTTCGCATCGCCGACGTTGGCGAGCAGGCTGAACAGCTTCACGCTGTCGATGAGCGTGCGGCCCGCATCGGCGCCGCCTCGCACACCGAACGTGATGATCCCGCCCGAGCCACCGGCAAGGTAGCGCTGCGCATTGGCGTAAGTCGGGTGCGAGGGCAGACCGGGGTAGTTGACCCATTCGACGCGATCGTCGGCTTCGAGCCACTTCGCCACTGCCAGGGCATTCTGACTGTGCCGCTCGATGCGCAGCGGAAGGGTCTCGAGCCCCTGGATGAAGAGCCACGAATTGAACGGCGAGAGCGCGGGACCGATATCGCGCAGAAGCTGGACTCGCAGCTTGATAATGAAGGCCAGCGGTCCAAATGCGCCGGTGTAGCTGATGCCGCGGTACGACGGATCGGGATCGGTGAAGTCCGCGAAGCGCGGGCCGCCGGCCCAGTCGAACGTGCCGGCATCGACGACCACGCCGCCGATGGAGGTCCCGTGCCCGCCGATCCACTTGGTGGCCGAGTGGATGACGATGTCGGCCCCGTGCTCGATCGGCCTGGCCAGGAGCGGTGCGAAGGTGTTGTCGATGATGAGCGGGAGCTGATGCCGATGGGCCGCATCGGCGATGGCGGCGATGTCGGGCACGTCGAGCCGCGGATTGCCGATGGTCTCGATGTAGTAGCCCTTCGTGCGCTCATCGGTCCTGGCTTCGAAGTCCTCGGGCGCGTTGCCCTCGACCCAGCGCACCCCGATCCCGAAGCGTGGCAGGGTGTACGCAAACAGGTTGTAGGTGCCGCCGTAGAGGCTGGTCGAGCTGACGATGTTGTCGCCGGCACGCGCCAGGTTGAGGATCGTCAGCGTCTCCGCCGCCTGGCCGCTGGCGAGTCCCAGCGCCGCCACGCCGCCCTCGAGTGCCGCGATGCGCTGCTCAAAGACGTCGGTGGTCGGATTCATGATCCGGGTGTAGATGTTGCCGAACTCCTGGAGCGCGAAGAGCCGCGCGGCATGATCGGCGTCCTGGAAGTTGTAGGAGCTGGTGGCGTAGATCGGGACGGCGCGCGCGCCCGTGGTCGGATCCGGCTGCTGGCCGGCGTGCAGGGCCAGCGTCTCGGTCAGGTGGGCGCGCTCGGGGATTGTGCCGCCGTTGCCGTTGGTGTCGCTCATGGTTGGTATTGATCCTTCATTGGTCGACCACGGTGGAGAGCGAGGGCCACGCTGGTGGTCGAAAATGCGACGCGGCCCCGGTGCGGTGGGGGGGGTTGCGGCTGATCCGCGTCGCTTGAAGGGATACAAAAAGACCGCACTCATGTCTCTTGCGAGAAAGGTGCGGCCCCGATCAGGTCCTGAGTTGGTGCGCTATGCGCGACTTCGGCTCAGGCAGATACCTCCAGGCGGCGGGGCCGCCAAGGCATACACATGGTCGTGTAGTGCGGGACGTGGTGATCGGGGAACATTTGGGTCTGACCGTAGCAGCGCTGTCAAGCCCTCGGTGGGACCCATGGGACGAATGCGGGCGCATTCGCATGATTCAGCACAGCGGCTCGTGCGTAGAGGCAGTGATCGATAAATCACGATCGCTTCATTCTTTAGGAGAACCTTACGTGCGAACCTGGAAACCGACGTCACTGCTGCTCGCGAGCCTGATGGCTCTCGCAGCGTGCTCGTCCACCCCGGGCACATCCACCGAGCCGAACACGGCTGAGTCAAGTGCCCCCGAATCAACGGCCGCCGAATCGACGACACCGGAGTCGATGGCTCCGGAGTCCCCCGCCGAGTCCATGGACATGGACGGCGAGACCGCCATCAACAGTGACGCCGCCAACCTGCGGACCGATCTCGACTATCTGCTCGGAGAGCATCTGATCCTGGCCGCCAAGGCCACCGGCGCAGCGCTTGACGGACGGAGCGACGAGTTCGAGGCCTATGGTGGCCTGCTGAACACGAACGGAACTGATCTCGGTGGGGCCATCGGCTCCATCTACGGCGACGAGGCCGCAGACGAGTGGAACCGAATCTGGAGCGCCCACAACGGGTTCTTCGTCGACTACACCACCGGCGTTGCGACCGATGACACCGAGTTGTCCGATCGCGCCGTCGAGGATCTGACCACCATCTACGTCCCCGAGTTCAGCGCGTTCCTTGCCGGAGCCACCGGGCTGCCGGAAGACGCGATCACCGACCTGGTGACCGATCACGTCCTTCAGACGAAGGCCGTCGTCGACGCACAGGCCGCCGGAGACTGGGAGGCCGCATACGAGGCCATCCGCACCGCTTACGCCCACATGCAGATGATCGGCGACGCGCTTGCGCCTGCGATCGCTGAGGGCAACGACATCGATGGCGAGGCCATTAATCCCGCCGTCGACTTCCGAGTCGCTCTGAACCAGCTCCTCCAGGAGCACCTCTTCCTCGCGAGTTTCGCGACCGGTTCCGCCCTTGACGGACGGGACGACGAGTTCGCCGCGGCCGGAGCCGCGCTGAACACGAACGGCACGGACCTCGGTGGCGCGATCGGCGGACTCTTCGGCCAGGAGGCCGAGGAGGAGTGGAACCGCATCTGGAGCGCACATAACGGCTTCTTCGTCGACTACACCACGGGTGTGGCCACCGACGACATGGCTGTGCAGGACCAGGCGGTCACTGATCTGACGGAGACGTACGTCCCCGAGTTCAGCGCCTTCCTGGCCGGTCCGACCGGCCTCCCCGAGGAAGCCCTCGCGGAGCTGATCACCGAGCACGTGCTCACCACCAAGGCGATCGTTGATGCCCAGGGCAGTGGCGACGCAGCAGCGGCGGCCGATGCTGACCGCGAGGCGGCGCAGCACATGCGCATGCTGGGCGATCCGCTTGCCGAGGCCATCGTGGCCGCGCAGCCGGAGAGCTTCGAGTAGCTCCTCCCTCCCAGGGGCGGTCCGGACTTTCCGGGCCGCCCCTTTTCCTTACACAGAAGGTTGATGTCATGAGATTCAAATTCCTGGTCCCGGCGCTGTTGATCGGGCTCGTCGCCTGCTCATCGGCTGCTGAGAGCGACGCGCCCGCGTCATCGGCCCCGTCGGCGGACGCTCCCTCCGCCGAGGCGATCACCGTGAGCGTTGCCGACTTCATGATCGATCCATCCGACCTCGAGGTTGCCGGCCCGACCGTCACGATCGACGTGACGAACGACGGCCCCACCCCCCACAACTTGACCGTCCGCGATGAGGCCGGCGAGGTCGTGATGGCCACGGCGGACCTCAGCGTCGATCAGACCGAGACCATTACCGCCGAGCTTGAGCCCGGGGAGTACACGACGTTCTGCTCCCTGGCAGGTCATGAGAGCCTGGGCATGGTCGGGACGCTCACGGTGACTGAGTCCTGAGTCGAGGCGACGATTCATACTGTCCGTGACGTCATCGAATGGAGCAAGCCATGACCGATCAGCCGATTCGCGAGCCCGAGCCAGCCGACCGACAGCTCAACCGAACCGACGAGGAGCCAGAATCCGAGGAGGGTCCCGCACCGATCCGGCCGAGCGCCGCCGAGGGCGGGGACGGAGAGGACGGCGGTCCGCGCTCGCCACGCCCCAGCCAGGCCGAGGGTGAGCGCGACCCATCTGATTGAGGCGTAAGGCCTCGATGCATCGCGGGCGACGCCGTATTGCTGTGTAGGCCCTCATCGGTGGCTAGAATCCGGTGCCCATCACCTGCCTGACGGAGGATCTCGGAGCCATGCGCGCCCATTCGATCACGATGCTGGGAACCGGCCTGATCGGTGACTTCTACACGATGACGCTCCACGGCCAGCGCGGGCGAGACCGGGTTCGCGTCGTGTACTCGCGCACGGACGAGCGCGGGAGGGCATTCAGCCAGCGGTGGGGGATCCCGGAGCACACGACGGACTTGGCGGCTGCGGTCAACCATCCGGAGACGGACGTCGTCGTGATCGGCCTGCCGAACTACCTCCACGAGGAGGCGGTTGCTGCTGCGGCCGCGGCCGGTAAAGCGGTTCTGTGCACGAAGCCGCTCGGCCGCAATGCCGATGAGGCGCGCCGGATCCTCGAGACGGTCGAGAAGGCGGGGGTCTTCGGCGGCTACCTCGAGGACCTGTGCTACACGCCGAAAACGCTCAAGGCGGTCGCAGCGGTCGAGGCTGGTGCCATCGGCGATGTGACCTGGGTCCGTTCACGGGAGACGCATCCGGGTCCGCACTCCGCATGGTTCTGGGATGGCCGTCTGACCGGTGGCGGCGCGATCATCGACCTGGGCTGCCACTGCATAGAGATCATTCGTAACTTTGTCGGCAAGAGAAACCGGCCGGTCGAGGTCATGTGCCACACCGATACGCTCGTGCACCCGATCACGGATGAGGACAACGCCATTGCGCTCATCCGCTTCGAGTCGGGCGCCATCGGCCAGTTCGAGGTGAGCTGGACCTTCCGGGGCGGCATGGATCTCCGCGATGAGGTTGCCGGTACGCAGGGCACGATCTGGCTGAATCACTTCCTTCGGACCGGCTTCGAGATGTTCACCGCCGGAGGCTCGTCCGGTTACGTGGCCGAGAAGGCGGAGACGAGCGCCGGATGGCTCTTTCCGGTGGGTGACGAGGTGAGCGAGCTCGGATACGTCGACATGTTCAGCGACATGTTCGACGCCATCGATTCGGGTGGGCAGCCGCGCGAGACGTTCTACGACGGGTACGTGGTGAACGCGATCATGGATGCCGCCTACCGATCGGCGAAGAGCCGCGGCTGGAAGCCGGTCGAGCTGTTCGAGTGGCGTGGAGGCACGACGCCGCGCATCGGCGCGGAGCCGGAGCTGCACGATGGGAAGGTCGTCATCAAGCGCGAGCTGCTTCCCGATGGTCGGCAGAAGCTCATCGTGAAGGACCCCGAATCCGGCGACTTCGCTGACCTCGTGACCGCGGCCGAAACCATCCCCTGACCCGGCTCCATTCGGGCGAACGTTCATCTGCCGCAATGGTGAGCATCTGTCCGAGCCGATGCGCGCCTTCGGTGCATCTGCCGTGTCGGCGGTCAATAGCCGGGAGAACGTCGTCATGCGCAACTCGTCTGAGCGTGGAAGTGGGTGGCGCGGGCGATTTTCTCTGCTAATGCTCCATGGAACGGCAGTTGTCAGAACGCGGACCGGCGTGTCGGCGTGAGCGCCAAGGTCGGACCGCCGACACGCAGCCAGCGAGCCATGGCCTCGCGGCTGAACAGCTGTTCGGTCACCATGGAAGATGCGCCGATCACGCCCGCCAGGGCACCGAGCGACGACCGCTGGACGAGTAGATCGCGCGTGGCCAGCGGCAGCGAGCGGCGGTAGACCGTCTCGCGGATCGAGGCGAGCAGCTGGTCGCCGCTCTGCGCAACGCCACCGCCGATCACGATCAGCGACGGATTGAAGAAGTTCACGACGCTCGCCAGCGTCCGGCCTACGCGATGGCCGGCGTTCGTGAGCAGTGCCTCGGCCACCGGGTCACCGCAGGAAGCGGCTCGCGCCACATCCTCTGCCGTCACCCTGCCGTGCTGGTCCAGCGCCATGCGAAGCCGCTCGCTGCGGCCCTCGACCGCCGCCGACTCGCCATCCCTGGCCAATGCCGATCCGCCGGCGAGCGCCTCGAGGCAGCCAACGTTGCCACAGCGACAGGCGACCGATCCTTCGGCGACCTGGATGTGACCAACATCTCCCGCCGCTCCCTGGGCGCCGCGGTGAATTCGCCCATTCGAGATGATCCCCGCGCCGATGCCCGTGCCGATCTTGACTACGACGACGTTGTCGTGTCCGACCGCAATTCCCGACCGCCACTCGCCCAGCGCAAGCAGGTTGACGTCGTTGTCGACCCAGACCGGTGCCGCGTGCCGGGCTACAAATCGCTCGCGGATGGGATAGCCGTCCCAGCCCGGCATGATCGGCGGCGAGACGGGGTGGCCGCTCCGGAACTCGACCGGACCCGGCACGCCGATCCCTATTCCCCACAGCCGACCGGGCAGGTCGCGCGTCGCCGAGGTCAGCTCGGCGAAGAGCTCGTCGACGCGCTGAAGGCACTGCTTGGGACCGGTGGCGATGTCAGCCGGCTCCTCACGGTGACCGAGGATCCGCCCATCGAGATCGGTGACGGCCACATCGATGCTCGTCGCACCGAGATCAGCGACCAGAACATGGCCCGCGTCGGACCGGAAGCTGATCTGCCGCGGTGGACGGCCACCGGTGCTCGGTCCGACCTGGTCCTCCACCACGAGGCCGATCGCCCTGAGCTCGTTGACTCGCTGTGCCACAGTGCCGCGGCTCAGCCCGGTGCGCGCCACGATCTCCGAACGCGAGCGGGCGTGCGCCGAACGGATCTCATCCAGGACGGACGAGAGGGCACCCAGCGAGTCCTCGGTTGACTGTTCCATCGTCCCGATCATACGGCCGCCGGCGTGCCGAATGCCACTTTTGCACTTGACAGGCCAAAGTAGGATCACTGGGTGCCAAATTCTCGTTCTGTCTCGGTCGGCCCCGCGTCGCATCGGTCTAGACAACCGCATCCGCGAGGAGCGGGTTGAGACCACCGACCGAGATCGGCGCCGCGGTCATCGGCAGCGGGTTCATCGGCACCGTCCACATCGAGGCGCTTCGCCGGCTCGGCGTCCAGGTGCATGGCCTGCTGGGGTCCAGCCCGGAGCGGGCATCGGCTCGGGCCGAGCAGATGGGAGTTTCGCGCGGCTACGCAAGCCTGGACGACCTCCTTGCCGATGATCGCGTCGAGGTCGTGCACGTGACTTCGCCGAATCATCTCCACCATCCGCAGGTGCGCGCCATTCTGAACGCGGGCAGACACGTGGTCTGCGAGAAGCCGCTCGCCATGAGCTCCGAGGAATCCAGCGACCTCGTGGGACTGGCCGCCGAGAGCGGGCGCGTGAACGCCGTAAATTTCAATATCCGTTTCTATCCGCTCAACCAGCACGCACGCGAGATGGTCGCCGATGGCGCGCTCGGCGATGTGCGTCTCGTCACCGGCCGTTACTTCCAGGATTGGCTGTTGCTCGAGACGGACTGGAACTGGCGCCTCGAGCCGGACCGTGGCGGCGCGTTGCGGGCGGTCGGCGACATCGGCTCACACTGGCTGGATCTGCTGACCTTCATCACCGGACACCGAATCGCCTCCGTCATGGCGGACCTGGCGACCTTCATCCCGACGCGCCGCCAGCCCGCCGGTTCGGTCGAGACCTTCTCAACCGAACGCGCCACCGAGACCGTCGACCGGGCGATAAAGACGGAGGACACCGCGACCATCCTCATTCGTTTCGAGAACGGCGCTCGAGGCACCGTCGCCATCAGCCAGCTCAGTCCCGGTCGCAAGAACTCGCTGCAGTACGAGATCGACGGCTCGGATGCGGCGGCCTTCTGGGACTCGGAGCAGCCCGACCAGCTGTGGATCGGCCACCGCGAGCGCTCGAACGAGATTCTCATTCGCAACCCTGCGTTGATGGGAACGGCGGGCCGGGGGGCTTCGGCACTTCCCGCCGGGCACGTCGAGGGCTTCGCCGATACGTTTCGATCGCTTTTCCGATCGATCTATGACGACATCGGCGTCGGCGCGCCGGCCGAGCGGCCGGCCTATCCGACCTTCGCCGACGGGCACGACGAGATGCTGGTGTGTGACGCCATCGCGGCCAGCGCGCGCGATGGACGCTGGACCGACGTAGTACGCGAGGACTTCCAATGAGACTCGGCTTCCTGACCTCTCCTCTGCCGAACACGCCGCTCGTTGAGGTCGCCGACTGGGCGTCCACCAACGGCTTCGAGAGCCTCGAGATCGCCTGCTGGCCACCCTCCAAGGGACCTGCCCGGCGCTACGCGGGCACCTCGCACATCGACGTGACCGACCTCTCGGAGAGCCGCGCCGGCGAGATCCGCGACGAGGTGACGAGCCGCGGCCTGTCCATCTCCGGACTCGGGTATTACCCGAACCCGCTGCATCCGGATCCCGACGTCGCCGGGACGGCGATCGCGCATATGAAGCAGGTGATCACGGCGGCCAGCCGCATGGGCGTTCCGTTCTTCAACACCTTCATGGGGGGTGATTCTGCGAAGACGGTCGACGCGAACTGGGAGACCGCGCTCAAGGTCTGGCCAGAGCTGGTGAGCCACGCGCAGGACAACAACGTGAAGATCACCATCGAGAACTGCCCGATGATCTTCAGCGACGATGAATGGCCGGCCGGCAACAACATCGCCTGGTCGCCATACATCTGGCGCCGGATCATCAAGGAGTGGGGCGGCACGATCGGATTGAACTATGACCCGTCCCACCTCGTATGGTTGATGATCGATCAGGCTCGTTTCATTCGCGAGTTCGGACCGCACATCCTGCACGTGCAGGCCAAGGACGTTCAGATCGACCGCGACGGCCTCTACGAGCGGGGCACGCTGTCGTCAGGCATCGGCTGGCAGATTCCACGTCTGCCGGGATTGGGCGAGGCGAAGTGGAGCGAGATCTTTGCCGCGCTGTACCGCGCCGGATACGACGGCGACATCATCATCGAGCACGAGGATCGGGACTTCGAAGGTACCGATGAGCTCGTGAAGCGCGGCTTCCTGATCGCGCGCGACGTCCTTCGACCCTGGATCAAGTGAGCAAGACCGTGAGCCTGAACATCAACGACGTGACCGAGCGCCAGCTCGCCAAGACAATCGACCATTCGCTCCTGAAGCCGGAGCTGGATGACGCGTTCATCGAGGACGGCTGCTGGCTGGCGGCCGAGTACGACGTGGCATCGGTCTGCGTGCGTCCGTCCGATGTGTCGCGCGCGAAGGCGATCCTGGATGGGACCGATGTCGCGGTCGGTACCGTCATCGGCTTCCCGCACGGTGATTCGACGACGGAGACCAAGGTGTTCGAGGCCCGCGAGGCGCTCGCCGACGGTGCCACCGAACTCGACATGGTAATCAACATCGGCGCCCTGCGCTCCGGCCGCGACGTCGATGTACAGGCCGATATCGATGCCGTGGTCGAGGTGGGCCACGCGGGCGGCGCCCTCGTCAAGGTGATCCTCGAGAACGCCTACCTGACCGATGACGAGAAGGTGCGTGGCTGTCGCCTGGCCGAGGCAGCCGGCGCCGACTTCGTGAAGACCTCCACCGGGTATGCGCCGAGTGGCGCCACCCACGAGGACTTGGCGCTCATGCGGCGCACCGTTTCGCCCCACGTCGGGGTGAAGGCGGCCGGTGGTGTCCGGACGTTGGACGACCTGCTCGCCGTGATGGCGCTCGGGGTAACCCGCATCGGCGCGACGCAGACGGCGCCGATCCTCGATGACTACCGTGCGAGGCGCGCGGGAGGTCCTGTTGCGTCGGCATCGCAGGCGGATGGGGGTTCGTACTGAGCATGGACCAGGTGGTGCGCCTCGGAATCCTGGGGTCCGGCTTCATCGCCGACCTCTACGTGGAGGGGTTGCGTCACGTGCCCGGCGCCACCGTCACGGCCAGCGCGTCGAGCGGGTCCGAGCGCGGCCGTGATTTCGCGGCGCGTCATGCTATTCCACGCTGGTACGAAGGGATCGAAGGGCTGTGCGCCGACCCCGAGGTGGACATGGTGGTCGTTGCGCTCCCGAATCACCTTCACCTCGAGGCAGTGCGCGCCGCCGCGACGAACGGTAAGGCGGTGGCCTGCACCAAGCCTCTGGGACGCAACGCGGTCGAGGCCGCGGAGATGCTGCGACTTGTCACCGAGGCGGGCGTCATGCACGGCTACCTGGAGAACGTGGTGTTCGGCGCGGATGTGATGCGCATCCGCTCGATGATCGAATCGGGTTCGATCGGGGCACTCACCACGATTCGCGCCCGTGAAGGGCACAGTGGGCCGCATGCGCCTCATTTCTGGGACGCGGAGACGGCCGGCGGCGGAGCGCTGCTGGACATGGGCCCGCACACCGTCGAGACCGCCCGCTACCTGTTCGGCAAGGAGCATCGGGTGCGTGACGTCTTCGCATGGGGCGCCACGCTCGTGCATGGGGAGCGAACGTCGGGGGAGGACAACGCCATCGTCATCCTGCGCCTCGAGGACGGTCGCACCGCCCTCACGGAGGTCAGCTGGTCGGCCAAGGGCGGGCTCGAGGCGCGGATCGAGGCCTACGGCAGCAACGGACGGATCGTCCACGACATCACCACCACGCCACTGCGGGCGTTCATCGAGCAGCCCGCGGGGTATATCGCCGAGAAGGCGGACGCCGACACCGGCTGGGTCTTCCCGATTCCGGACGAGGTGCGCGCCTTCGGGTATGACGAGCAGATGCGCCACATGGTCGCTTCGTTTCGCGCCGGCACGCCGCCGCGCGAGGACTTCCGCGACGGCTACATCGTCAATGTCATCCTCGACGCGGCGTACCGCTCCATGCAGTCCGGGCGCTGGGAGCCCGTCGTTCTCGACGCGGAGGCTCTGGCCGCATGACCGTGACGACCGCTCGACCGATGCCCTGGATTGCGCAGGCTTCCGCGCTCCTCGAGCGGGTGGCGACCACCCAGGCCGAGCAGATCGAGCAGGCCAGCCATTGGTGCGCCGACGCGATCGCCGCCGACGGCCTCGTTCATCTGTTCGGCACGGGGCACTCGCGCATACCGGTAGAGGAGATGTTCCCGCGTTACGGCTCGTACCCCGGCTTCAACCCGATGGTCGAGCTGTCGATGACCTTCCACACGCAGGTGGTGGGGTCCAACGGACAGCGCCAGGCGATGTTCATCGAGCGGACGCCGGGGCTTGCCGAAGTGATCCTCAACAACTTCAGCTTCGGACCGCACGATGTGCTTGTCATCTTCTCGGCCAGCGGCCTCTCCGCGGTGCCGGTCGAGATGGCCCGCGGCGCCCGGGCTCGGGGACTGCGCGTCATCGCCGTCACATCGGTGGCACAATCGATGTCGTCCGAGCCGGCAGCCGACGTGGGCGGGCGGCTTCTCGATGAGGCGGACTTGGTGATCGACCTCTGCACGCCACACGCCGACGCGCTCTGCACCGTCGACGGGCTCGACACGCCGATCGGTCCGGGATCCACGATCGCCGCCGTGGCCATCGTCAACGCCATCAAGGTTCGGGTCGCAGAGCTGCTCGTCGAGCGGGATGCGATGCCCCCGGTCCTCACCAGATCTTCCGTCGTGGGCGAGGAGCGCTCTCGAATGCTCTTCGACCGGGCCTATCGAGAGCATGCCCGCCGGATCGCCCGTGCGATCGACCAACGTCCAGGAGGTGAGTGACGAAGCGATGAATGAGACGGTAGCGTCTCTCCCAGGTCCAAATCGTTCCACATAGCAGGAGTCCAACTCGATGAACCTATTTCGGAAGGGACCGAAGCTCGCCGCGGGCCTCACCGCGATCCTCGTGATCGCCGGTTGCACCGCTGGGGGCACCCCCTCATCCAGCGCTGGCGCCGGCAGCAGTGACGGCGGCGGTGGCGAGGGCGCCTATCACATCGGTGTCTCGAACACCGTCCAGGGCAATGGCTGGCGCGAGGAAATGATCTGCTCGATCAAGGCCCAGGCAAAGGTGTCGGGCGAGGTGGCCGATCTGACCATCGCTCACCGAAATACCGATGCCGCAGGCCAGCTCGAGGATCTCCGTAACCTGATCGCCAGCGACGTCGACGCGATCATCGTCAACCCCGTCAGTCCTGACGCGGTGAACGCGGCGCTCGACGAGGCGATCGAGGCGGGCATCACCGTGATCGCGGTCGACCAGGCCGTCACCGCGGAAGGTGCGTACCTGCTGGCGAACAATCAGGAGGAGTACGGTTACCTGGGCGCCAAGTGGCTGTTCGAGCAGCTTGGCGGCGAAGGCAAGGTCGTCTACATGCGCGGCGCTGCAGGCGCGACGGCCGACACGGATCGTGATACCGGCTTCCAGCGAGCGCTGGACGAGAATCCGGACATCGAGGTCGTGGCCGAGGTTGCGACCGGATGGGATCAGGCGACCGGCGCCCAGCAGATCAATGACCTCATCGCCTCCGGCGAGGAGTTCGACGGCGTCTGGACCTCTGGCATCGATAACGTGATCGTGGACGCGCTCGAGACCGCCGACATGATCGTACCGGTCGTCGGAGCGGACAACGCGGGCTTCGTTCAGCAGCTTCTCGAGGTCGAGGGCCTCGAGGGCGCCGCCGTCACCAACCCGGCATCGGTCGGTGGTGCGGGCGTCACGCTGGCGCTCCAGATCCTCAACGGCGAGGCGCCGGCCGAGACCGCCGTCCTCGTCGACCCGGCCGTGTGGGACAACACCTCCGACGAGGGAGTGGCCTCGCTCACGGAGGCGAACGATCCGGACATCGATGAGACGTGGCCGCTCGGCATCACGATCGACGGTTGGACGACCTACACCAAGGATGATCTCCTCGCCTGCGAGGACCTCTAGAGAACTCACGCCCTCGGGCGTGACACACGCCGGGGATGTCGGTCGTACGCCGGCATCCTCGGCGTCTCACAATGCGATTCACCCAATGACTGACCTGCTCCTCGAAGCGACAGGCATCGCGAAGCACTACGGTGCGGTCGCGGCGCTGCGGAACGCTTCGCTGGCGGTGCGACCCGGAGAGGTCCACGCCCTGATGGGGGCCAACGGCGCGGGCAAGAGCACCCTGGTCAAGATCCTCACCGGCGCTGTTCAGCCCGATGCCGGCGTCATCCAGATTCGTGGAACCGAGCGGACCGTGCACTCACCGGCCGCCGCACGGAAGACCGGGCTCGTCTCGGTCTACCAGGAGCCGGCGATCGTCCCCGACTTGGACGTCCTGGCCAATCTCACCCTGACCGACACGGCGGTCGATGCCTTCCGATCCTGGTTAGAGGCGCTCGGGATCGGGCGCCTTGACCTTCGCACCTACGCGCGCGATCTGCCCCTCGCCACCCTGCGCGTGCTCGACCTGGCACGAGCGCTTGCGCAGGAGCCCGATGTGCTGCTCCTCGACGAGATGACGGCGGCACTGCCGGCTGACCTCACTGAGCGTGTGCTCGAGGTCGTCGGAAGCCAGCGCGTGGAGGGCAGATCGGTGATCTTCATCTCGCATCGGATGCTCGAGATCGCCGCCCTTTGCGATCGCGCGACCGTCCTGCGCGACGGTGAAACGGTCGGCGTGGTGGACGTGGCTCCCGGGGTGGAGGAGCGGATCGTGGATCTGATGCTGGGGC
>JBBSML010000038.1:0-17151 GCA_038233215.1 Candidatus Limnocylindria bacterium | reverse complement strand
TGCTCGATTCGGCCCTGGCGCATGACGGCGATTCGATCCGACATCGTCATTGCTTCATCTTGGTCGTGCGTCACGAAGATGAAGGTGATGCCGATCTCGCTCTGGATGCGCTTCAGCTCCACCTGCATCTGCTTGCGCAGCTTGAGGTCGAGCGCGCCGAGCGGCTCGTCAAGCAGCAGCACCTGGGGTTTGTTGACGAGTGCGCGGGCAAGCGCCACGCGCTGTTGCTGGCCGCCGGAGAGCTGGTTCGGCTTTCGTTCCTCGTAGCCTGGCAGCTCCACCAGCTTGAGCATGAACGCCACCTGGTGGCGGATCTCGTTCGTCGGCGTCTTGCGTCGCCGAAGTCCGAATGCGATGTTCTCGAACACGGACAGGTGCGGAAAGAGGGCGTAGTTCTGGAAGACGGTGTTCGCCTTGCGCTTGAACGGTGGCAGATCGGTCACGTCCTCACCGCCCAGGTAGACCGTTCCAGCCGTTACCTCCTCAAAGCCGCCGATCATGCGCAGTGTCGTGGTCTTTCCGCAGCCCGAGGGGCCGAGCAGGGCGAAAAACTCACCTTCTCTCACTTCGAGCGAGAGGTCATCCACGGCCGTGACATCGCCGAACCGCTTGGTCACCCGATCCAGTCGAACATCAGCTTCCGGCAAGCTTGGTCACTCGCTAACCTTGTCGCGTTGCAGTAAGGGCGGGAGTATAGATTTCGCGGCACCTCGACTGTCAAGAAGAAGGTGAGGTCGCGCTGCAACTTCACGGGTCTGTTGCGCGTCATGGGGACGCTGACCACAACTGCTTGCGGGGTACCCGAGACCCATGGCCAAACTCAATCACCAGAAGCGGCACCGACCCCGTCCCGTCACCACGCGTCGCCGGCGCGTGAATCTCCAGCGGGCCGAAGATCAGCGCAGCCGACGCGCAGTGGAGCGCTGGCGCCGCAGCACCTGAGATCCTGTTCCCTCCAGTGGCGAACGACCCGACCGAGACCGTCCGGTCGGGTCGTTCGCTTGTACACTCGAATCAGTCCCGAGCCCCGATAGTTGCAGCGGAGCGCCTGATTCGATGGATTTCGCCCTCTCCCCCCAGCACGAGGAGATCCGGCGCAGCGTGCGCGAATTCGCCGACAAGCGGATCGCCCCGGTGGCCGATGAGCTCGAGCGCAAGGCCGAGTTTCCGATGGAGATCGTCCGCGAAGCGGCTTCGCTCGGCCTGCTCGGTGTGCCCTATCCCGAGGAGATCGGCGGCACCGGACTGGATTCGCTCGCGTATGCGATCACCGTCGAGGAGCTGAGCCGGGTGTCCGGCAGCGTCGGCATTATTGTCAGCGCGCACACCAGCCTGGGCTGCAATCCGATCTGGCTGGCCGGGACCGATGAGCAGAAGGAGAAGTTCCTGCGGCCCATGGCCTCGGGCGAGGTGATCGGCGCGTACGGACTGACCGAGCCCGGTGCGGGCAGCGACTCGCGGGGTACCCGCACCCGCGCCCACCGCGACGGCGACGAGTGGGTCCTCAACGGTGGCAAGCGCTTCATCACCAATGCCGGGGTGGCAGGCACCTACATCGTTACCGCCGTCACCGACCGCGAGGAGGGCTCTGGCAAGATCAGCGCATTTATTCTGGAGGCCGATACGCCCGGGTTCAGCATCGGCCGCATGGAGGAGAAGATGGGCCTCCATGCCAGCAATACCGGGGAGCTGATCTTCGAGGATTGCCGTGTGCCGGCGAAAAACATGCTCGGCGCCGAGGGCGAGGGCGACAAGCTGTTCCTGAAGACCCTGGATGGGGGTCGGATCGGCATCGGTGCCATGGCGCTCGGGCTGGCGCAGGCGGCCTACGAAGCCGCATCGGCGTATGTGAAGGAGCGCAAGCAGTTCGGGCGGGCCATCGGCTCATTCCAGGGTGTTGCGTTCAAGATCGCCGATATGGCCACCGAGATCGATGCCGCGCGCCTGATGGTCTACCGCGCCGCCTGGCTCAAGGACCACCACAAGCCGTATTCCACCGAGTCCGCAATGGCCAAGCTCTTCGCGTCCGAGGTCGCCTTCCGGGCGACGAACGCCGCCGTGCAGGTGCACGGTGGGTACGGCTATATCAGCGAGTACAAGGTCGAGCGCTATCTGCGCGACGCCAAGCTGACCGAGATCGGTGAGGGCACCAGCGAGATTCAGCGCATGGTGATCGCCCGCAACCTGCTCGGCCTGCGCGCGATGTAGGTCCTGTCGTGGCGGGGATCGGCGGACGTGGCGGGGGCATGGCGGGCCTCCTCGCCGTTGCCGCCGCGCTCACGGGAGTCGCCCATCCGGCGCTGGTCGCCGGCGCCGACGATCCGACGCTCGTCCTGCCCGGCACCACGCTCACGGCGCTGACCGCGGACTTGGATGGTGACGGTCAGGGCGAGATCGTGCGCGTGGTCCGCGAACCGGGCGCCGGTCCCCGCGCGGTGAACGTGTGGACGCACGCTGGGTTGGGGTGGTCGGACCTCGGCTCTGCGCCGCTGGCCCTGGCCACCGACGACGACGGTGGGATCACGCAATCCGCAAAGGCGGCGGTGGCGCTGCTCCTGTGGCGCGACGGGAGCCGCGACCGAGTCCTTGCGCTCTCCGCTGCCCTCATCTCCAACGATCCCATCGACGGGACCTGCTGCCTGACCGTGTCGGAAGTCCGAACGACGCCAGGCGGTCGTGTCGATGTGAGTTCGCCCCAACGGATCGGTGGTGGCGCCCAGTCGTACCAGGCGGCCGACGTCGACGGCGACGGTACCCAGGAGCTGGTGCTGCACGAGAGCCGGATCGGTCCTGGCCCGGGAGACGAGGAGGCGACGGTGACCGTGATGCGCTGGAGCGGCACGACGTTCGAGCCCATCTTCGAGATGACCGATCGGCGGCTCCTGTTCGGCTTCTTGTTCGCCGAAAGCGACGGTGTCACGGGTGATGACCTGTTGTTCGGCCCGTCCGCGGACGGGATGATCCACCGCCTCGCCTGGACCGATGGCGCCCTCCGCCCGTCTGAGGCGCACGTCGACACCGGAGAGCGATGGGAGGGCTGGATCGCCGGTGTCGCTGATGGACGAATCGTCATCTCGCTCGGCGAGGAGCTGCGCGTGATGCGCTGGCGACGCGGCGAGGAGCCAGTCGTGGTCGGTCGCCTGCGAACCCTGACGTTCCCGGGCATCTCGGTTATCGGGGACGGTGCGGATGTGCTGATCGCCACGCAGGACGGCTTCGGGTTCGAGAGGGGCCGGCTTCCGACCCTCGCCCTGCACGACCTCCGGCTCCAACGCCTCGGCGAGGTCGGGTTCAGCCCCGGCACCGAGGGGATCTGGCAGATGCTGAACGGCGTGAGTTCCGGCGGGTACGGAACGTTGCAGCGCGACATCTTCCCCTACTCAGGCCCGATTCCCGGCGCGGTGGTCGACGGCCGTGCCGCATTCGTGTCGAACGGCATGCTCATTCAGCCCGGTGGCCCCGGTGGTTACGAGTCGCGGCCGATCGGGTCGCTGATCGGCGTCCAGCCCATCGGCGTCGCTGGGCCGGATGACGCCTGGGTCGTGCTCGGCGATGGCTTCGGCGCCCGCATCGGCAGCGCGTACCTATCGTTCGGAGAGACCTATGGCGCTGGGCGCCTGACCGTCACGCCGCTCGAACACCTGCTGCTGCCGGACGACGAGGTCGAGTCCGTCAGCGTCAAACCCGTCGATGCGGTAGAGCTCGTCGGGGACGATGGCGAGTCGCGGCTGATGGCCGAAGGCGAAGGGTTCGAGGTCGTCGTCTCGGCGCCACGAGGCTCGGCGGTCATCGTCGCGCACGGCCCGAACGGACCGGACCTTGAAGAACGCGAGGTCGCGGATGGGCCGGTCACGATGGCCATCCAGCCCGGCACCAGCCGCAGCGACGACACCGACCTCGAGTTCGAGGCGCTCGTCCTCGTTCTGACGCCTGACGGACGGAGCATGACCAGGCAATGGACGGGGACCTTCGTGCGTGAGCCGCCCGAGATTCGCGTGTCTGCGGCCACCGACACGATGGCGCTTAGCGCGACGCTCGAGGGCCGCGCCAGCCCTGGAAGCCAGGTGACTGCCGGCGGCCGGATAATCGAAGTCGGAGACGACGGCCGCTTCGTGGCGTCGATCGACGCACCGATCTGGCCGAGCCAGGTGCTGGTGACGGCGCGTGACCTGCTCGGCAACGAGGCGACCGATCAGGTCGAGGTGCTCGGCGTCTTCGACTACCGCGGCCTGCCGTGGGCGGCCATCCTGATCCTGGCCACGCTCGTGGTCGGCAGCGTCCTCTACGTCCGGGCCCCGCAGCGGCGCATGGTTGCCTCGACGGCCGGCGGGGATGGGCGGCTCGAGGAAATCGAGCTCGGCACCATTGACCTCGTTGAACCGCGCGGCCGATGAAGGGCAGCCTCCGATCGACGCCTCCAGGCGCTACGCTGTACCAGTTCGCCCGCTGGGCGGCCGATTCGTGACCGGAGGCAGAGCATCCCGATGAGCAGCCGCATTGACGAGCTGGACGCGATCGTTCGCCAGTTCGACCTGAACGAACATCCCTTCTACGTCGAGTGGCGCGCCGGCAGCCTGCCGATCGAGCGGCTCGCCGAGTACGCCGACGAGTGGGCTCCCTTCATCTCGGTGGTCGACCAGGGCTGGGACAGGCTGGGGTATGGCGCGTACGCGGAGGAAGAGCGCGAGCACGATGCGCTCTGGTCACGCTTTCGCGCGGCACTCGGCGCATCGGGCCAGATGACCCGGCCGCAGTCGAAGACGCTGCTGGCGGTCGCCGAGAATGCGTTCGCATCGGTCCCCGAGTCATTGGGGGCCCTGTACAGCTTCGAGGTCCAGCAGCCGGTGACGGCGTCGTCCAAGTTGGCCGGGCTGCGTGAGCACTATGCCGGCACGGTCGGCGCCGATGCCCAACGGTATTTCGTCGAGCATGCGGTTGAGACTGATGAGCCGGCCATGCTGGCGTCGCTCATTGACGGCCTGTCGGACGGGGAGTTCGCGCGGGCGAAGACGGCATGCGCCACCTTCAGCGCCGCAGCCTGGGGCGCGCTCGACGGGGTCTATTACACGGACTGAGTCTGGGTCTCAGCCAGGGAGCTTCGCCGCGAGGATGTCGATCGGCGTGATCTCGGGCGGCCCGGCGAGCAGCGCATCCGCATTCGCCATCAGCGCGGCCGCGATTGGTCCGTTCAGGTGGGCCTGTCTGCCGGAGTCATCCGGAAAGACATCGAAGATGCCGAACGTGCTGGGACCGAGCTGCGTGGCGAACCAGGCTGTCGTTTCAGGCTCGTCCTGGGCCAATGGCAGGGCGCCGGCGAGGAAATCGGCGACCTCCTGCTCCTTGCCTGGCTTTGCCTCGATGCGTGCCAGAAGTCCAACGGTCACCATGATGTGCTCCTCGTCTGTTGCTGAATTCGGTGGGGCGGGTCGGATTGAGTACGAACCATCGGCCGCTTCGTGTCACTCGGGTGGCCGCAGCCGTCCGTCGGACGACGCGCGCGCGAGGTCGATGAACGGGTCCAGAGATGTCGGATCGGCAAGTGAGCCGCGCGAGGCGGCGATTTCTGGTGGCGTGCCCGTGATGATGCGCTTGACCGGGACCTCGAGTTTCTTGCCGGAAAGCGTGCGCGGGATTACCGCCACCTGCACGATCTCGTCGGGCACGTGGCGCGGCGACAGACTTGCTCGCAGGTCGTGCACGATTCGGGCGCGCAGGTTGTCGTCCAGGGCAGCTCCCGGTGCCATGGCAACGAACAGGAGCAGCCGATCATCGTCGTGATCGAGGTGGATCACCAGGGAGTCGACCACCTCGGGGATGGATTCGACGACCGAGTAGAATTCCGCCGTTCCGATTCGGACGCCGCCGCGATTGAGCGTGGCGTCCGAGCGACCGGTGATCACACACGAGCCTCGCTCCGTGAAGGTGATCCAGTCACCGTGCCGCCAGACGCCGGGGTACTCCTCGAAGTAGGCGGCGCGGTACCCTTCGCCGGTCGGGTCGTCCCAGAACGAGACCGGCATCGAGGGCATCGGGGCTGTGATCACCAGCTCGCCCTGCTCGCCGATCAGCGACGTCCCGGCTGGCGAGAAGGCCTCGACCGCGCAGCCGAGGTGGCGGCATGACAGCTCTCCCTCCCAGACCGGCACGAGCGGGGAGGCCCCCACGAAGGCCGTGCAGACATCGGTCCCGCCCGAGACGCTCTGGAGGTGGGCGGTCGGCGAGATGGCGTCGTATACGTACCGGAACCCCTCGGCCGGCAATGGTGCCCCGGTCGAGCCGATCCCGCGAATGCGCGAGAGGTCTGCCACGTCGCCCGGCCGCAGTCCCGCCTTCCGGCAGGCCATCAGGTACGGCGCGCTGGTGCCGAAGTAGGTGACAAGCTCCTCCTCGGCGAGCCGCCACAGCGCGCCGAGGTTCGGGTGCGCCGGCGACCCGTCGTACAGGACGATGGTTGCGCCCACCGCCAGCCCCGAGACCAGGTAGTTCCACATCATCCAGCCGGTCGTGCTGAACCAGAAGAACCGATCCGACGGCCCGAGATCGTGGTGCAGCGCATGAATCTTGAGGTGCTCGAGCAGGATCCCCCCGTGGCCGTGGACGATCGGCTTGGGAAGCCCGGTCGTCCCGGACGAATAGAGCACGAACAGTGGGTGCTCGAACGCGACCGGCTCGAATTGGAGATCCGCCGGCTCTCCCACCAAATCGGCCCAGGTCATGACGTCAGGGATGTGCGTCGCATCCGCTCGGAGGTAGGGCAGGACGACGGTGGTGGCCAGGCTGGGAAGGGCGGCGCGGATGGCGGCGAGCTCATCGGTCCGGTCCACCTCTCGCTCGCCGTACCGATACCCGTCGATGGTGAGAAGCACCTTCGGCTCGATCTGGCTGAACCGATCGATCACGCTGCGCGTGCCGAACTCCGGCGCGCAGCTGGACCAGATGGCACCCAGCGAGGCAGTGGCGAGGAGCGCAACCACCGCCTCGGGCACGTTCGGCAGGTAGGCGGCCACGCGGTCGCCGGGGCCGATCCCCAGACGGATGAGGCCGGCTCGAGCGCGTGCGACGGCATCGCGCAGCTCGTCCGCGGTCATGGTCAGCCGCTCACGAGTCTGCGATCGAGCGATGACCACGATCTCATCACCGTCGCGCCCTGCCAGGCGGAGGCAATGCTCGGCCCAGTTCAGGCGAGCATCGGGGAACCAGCGTGCGCCTGGCATGTGAGCATCGTTCAGGGCCGGGCCAGGGGTGGTCGATGAGCGAACGTCGAAGTGCTCCCAGACAGATGACCAGAAGCTTTCGAGCTCCTCCGTCGACCAGCGCAGCAGCGCGTCGTAGTCGCCGAAGGCGAGGCCGCGCTCATCTTCCAGCCAGGAGAGGTATGCGCCGATGCGCGTCCGCTCGCGCACATCGGGCGGCGGCATCCACAGCACGGTCGGATCAGGCATGCGCCGATCATGCCAGAGCGGCGGTATCCTCACCCCACTGATGCTCTTGCCTGCCACCATCCTGGCTCTCTTCCTGGCCGCGGCGATGCCGGGCTCCGTGCCAGGACCAGGGGCGGGGCAGCCGTCCTCCATTGCGACGGTGCCAGATGAGCCGGGCACCCTCGTCCTGCCCGATGCTTCGATCCTCCAGACCGTGGTCGCGGACGTGGATGAGGACGGACGGCGCGAGGTGATCCGGCTGGTGCGTGGCGACGACGAGGCGGTGCGGGCCGAGGTGTGGGGCCAGGACGCCGCAAGCTGGAACCTGCGCGGCGAGCCGGTCGAGGTGGTGCCGCCTTCGCGAATCGGCACGCGGATCGATCCGGTCTACCAGTCGACACCGGTCCGGCTCCTCGTCCGGCGGGTCGACGGCGCCGAACGCGTCACCGTCGCCAGCCAGCCGCATTTCGAGGAGATCGATGTCGGCCCGCCGTGCTGTCTGCTCCTGCATGACCTTGCCATCGACGGTGGAGCGGCGGTTCGACGATCGGTGAGCGGTCCGAGCGACTTCTCCACCGCCGTCCTGGTCATCGACTTTGACGGTGATGGAACCGATGAGTTGCTCTCGACCCGCTCCCTGCCGCCGGCAGGCGACATCAGCTATCCCATCGAGGCACGCGTCCATCGATGGGACGGCGCCGCGTTCGCCGACCCGACCGTGACGATCCTGCCGGTCGGATCGGGCGACTCGCCGTTCCGCCTCGGCGACAGTGATGGCGTCCCCGGGGACGAAGCGGCGATCATCTCGACGCTCGGCCCGCCGGGCATCTTCCGAATCCGCCTCGCCGCGGACGATCAGCTGGCGCTCGATGCCGGGGGCATCACCGTGGACCAGGCCGTCGCCGTCCCGCTCGATGATGCTCGGGGCATCGCGGTGGTCGGCCCGGTCGTCGGGTTGATGGTGGCCGCATGGCCACCCGGGGAGCCGGTCTCCACCCCCGTCGCCGAATCGCCTGTCACCGATGGCCGGATCGTCGGCAGCGTGACCGTCGAGGATCGTGAGCGGCTCGTGGTGCACGAGCCGGATTCAGATGCCCTCCACCTGCTTGGTCTGCCCGGGTTGCTGCCCCCGCAGGGCGTCTCAATCACGCGCAGCCCGGCGGCGGCTGCGCTGAGCGGTGTGCCATTGAGGACCTTCACCGGGCTGATCCCAGGCGGTGGGGCGGACGGTGAGACGGCGATCATCCACGCTGGGCGCCTCATTCCGGCCTTCTCCGAAGGCGATCGCTCCGGCACCGCGATCGTCGCAACGCTTGCCGGAGCCGATCCGGTTGGGCTGGTGGGTGATCGCGATCTCATCGTTCTCCACCACGGATGGGTCGGTCCGCCCGTGCCGGACTCGGATGGCGGGTCACTCGCCGTCCCGGCTCCCTTGGACCAGGCGTGGACCAGCATCGCGCCGTTCGGACTGACGCGTCAGCCCGAACCGGATGACGGCCAGCTGGAGCCGCCGCTGCGGGGCGCGATCCGCCTGGACGCGCGGGACGGCATCGCTGTCGGTCCGGGGGGCTTCATTACCGAGGTGACAGCACCGCCGGGCTCACGCGTTGCCGTTGCCACGCTCGACCCGTCGGTGATCCGCACACCCATCATCGTGCCCGCGAGCGGCCGTATCGATGCGGCATTCGTGCCGCCCACGGTGCCGGCGGGAAACGCTCGCTACCAGGCGACGCTTCTCGTGATGACACCGGCAGGCCACGCCCATGTCACGCGATTCGACATCCGGGTGCTTGGCGAGCCCCCTCCAGTCGACCTGACTGTCGCGACGCCGTTCGCCTCCGGTGGCGTCCAGGTCCGCGGTCGGACCGCGCCCTACGCGAGCGTTCGCGTGGATGGCGCACCGGCCGAGGTGAGTGCCGGCGGACGGTTCACGACATCGGTCGATCTGCCCCCGTGGCCAACCGAGATCCTCGTCGAGGTGGACGACGGGCTGGGCAACACCGCGCGTCGCATGGTCACCGGAGTCGGGTGGTTCGACTATCGCGGCCTGCCATGGGTGCCGATCACCGCCACACTCGTGGCCGTGGTCGGGGCGATCCTGTTCCTGCGCGTGCCCCGGTCGAGCCCGACGGCACGGCGCGAAGGCGACGACGCGGTGCTCGAGGAGATGGAGGCCGACTGATCCATGCGTGTCAGCCGCCGCGACGACGGCGTGCGAGCCGCTCCGCAAGCGTTTCCCCGGACGGATCGGGTGACGGCGACCGCATCGGGGTGGCCTGCGGCGTGGGCACCGATGGGCGCTGCGCCGGGGTTGCCGGCGCCGGTGCCGCGGGGTTGACCCCTGGCGCGTTGCCGGGTGCGACGGCCGCCGGGGTCGTGCCTCGGTCCGCTCGGCGGACGCTGCGATCCCTCGCCGCGCGCAGCTCGGCGAGTCCCGGAACCGCCTCGGCTTCGCGGTGACCCATGCCCGCGCGTTGCGCTACCCACGCGCCGGCACGGCGGAAGTCGGCGCGACTGAGCGCGACGCGCCGCACGCCGACGTCGAGCGGCACGAGAAGGATCGCAAGGAGCAGGAGCCACGGCCAGATCGGGGTCGGGAAGGCGCTTGCCTTGATATCGTGCGTCCAGACGGCGTTCTCGGCCGCTTCTGCATTGAGCGGAAGCTCGCGGCCGCGGCCGGCCGCCGCATACGAGGCCAGGGCATCGGCGTCGATGCCGAGGCGCCGGTACTCTTCGGCCGCCGGAGAGACGATCCCGAGCGTTCGACTGGCCGCATCCGTCCCGGTCTCGTCCTCGATCGTCTGTGCCACGCGCACCAGGTAGGCGCCCTGTCCATCGGCCCTCACAGAGCCCGCGTAACGTCCGGGTCCCACCTGCTCGAGGATGGTCTGCGTCGGCTCCAGGTCCGGTGAGACGAGCCGCAGCACGGTCCGATAGAAGTTGCGCGGACCGGCTGCGTCGTCGAATGACGTGACCTCGACGTTGAGCTCGCCATCCTCGCCGGGACTGAAGCGCACGTCGATGCCCTCGGCATCCTGTGGCGGGAGCGTCCATGCCACCAGCTGCGCGGTCAACGTCCCGAACTCCGGCGTCCCGATCCACGACGTCGCCCACTGTTGTCGCGTATCCGACGTCCATGCGACGGCGCGACCCAGCCCGTACTGCCACTGCGCCAGGAGCGGATCCTCGCGCCCGGTCAGGAGAGACACGGTGGCGGACCCCTTGGCCGTGGTGGCGTTGTAGCCGAGCAGCTGCGGCAGGCGGCCGGCGTCGAGCCCGTCGAGGATCTCGGACGAGGCCGATGGGATCGGTTGGAACGCCTCCTCCACGATCTGTTCGCCGGCAGTGCGGATTGTCTCGCGCAGGAAGATATCGGGGATGGTCGTCGCGTCGGCGGCGTCGTAGTAGCGGCCGCCGGCCTCCTCCGCCAGGCGCTCCAGCAGTCCGGCCGACCCGCCCCCGGTTCCGATCGTCGACAGCGTGATGCCCGCCGCCTGCATGTCCTCAAGCAGATCGTCGTACGCGCCGTGCGTCGACCAGCCGTCGGTGATGAGGATGATGTGGCGAAGCGTCGCAGGATTCTCGATGAGGTCGTCGTACGCAGCCTTCAGTCCGGCATAGATGTTCGTGTTGCCGTCGGCCGGGAACCCGAGACCATTGCCGAGCGCGCCGAAGTCGATCGGCGCCGTGCGCACCGCCCAGTGCGCGTTCTGGTCGAATGTGACGACACCGAGCTGGTCGGTGGGCGCCATCGCCTCCGCCGCGCGCAGGATCGCCTCGCGCGCGATGTCGACCTTCTCGAAGCCGCGCGTCCCTGACGGATTGGCGTTGTCGCGCGAATCCCCGGTGCAGTGGCAGTCGGCCATGCTGCCCGACTTGTCCACCACGGCGACCATCGCCACGTCGGGTGAACGTTCACGGTCGCGGACCGTCATGTAGACCGGCAACGTCTCCTCCATCGGCGTATCCAGGTAGCCTCCGGCGCCGTAGCTGCCGCGACCGCCGAGCATGACCAGCCCCTTGCCGAGGTCACGGACGTAGACCTGGAGCGAGGCCATCGTGGTGTCGCCCAGGTCCGACGCCTCGACGTTATCGAGCACGACCGCGTCGTACCCGGCGAGTGTTGCCAGTGATGACGGGACGCCATTGGACGGCACCACGGTGACTTCGAGGCTGCCCACGCCAAGCGAAGACACAAGGTCGGTGGCGCGCTCCGCATCATCCGTGGCGACGAGCACTTGCGGCTCGCCGGTGACGAGCACATACGCGTCGGCCGCGTTGTTCTGGCCGAAGCGGTCCTCGGTGGCTTCGATGACGGCTCGGAAGACGTGGAAGCCGGGCTCGTCGGCCGTAACGGCGAACGGGATGCTGGTCACCCCCGGCTCGAGCTCCAGCTGGCGCGTCGCGACGGTGGCGCCGTCAGCAAGCAGTCGCAGGGTGGCGTCGGTGGTGGTTGTCGAGCGTAGGCGAACGGTGAGATCGATCGTCTCGCCGACGCGCGCGCCTGGCGCCGCATCGACGGCATCGACCAGCACCTCGGCAGCAGACTCATCGGCCGGCGTTACCACGTCGAGCCGGATGCCGCGCGCCGACGCCGCCGCAATCGCGTCTTCTGCCTCGCCGGAGGTGTCGGTCCCATCGGAGAGGAGCACAATCCGCTGCTGGGAGCCGGCCGGGACGATGGCCGCCGCCAGGCGCACCGCGGCGGCGACATCGGTCGCCCCGACAACCGGTTCCGACGCCGGTTCTGAGAGCTCGTCGAGCTCCGATGGCAGCCGATCGACCAGGGCGTTGCCGCCGAACACGACCATCCCGGCGGTGTCCCCCTCCGGCATCTCGCGCACGCTGTCGCGTGCCCACGCCACGAGGTCCTCGCTCGTCGCGTCCAGCATGGAGGCCGAGGCGTCCAGCAGGAATACCACGCTGAGGCGATCTGACGGCAGCGCCAGCCGTGCCCCCGCCAGGGCCAGTACCAAACACGCGACCAGGGCGAGCCGGATGACCAGGGATACAACGCGGCGACCCATCGGCAGAGTGCGCGAGGCTCCCAGCCAGCCGATGGCGACGATCGCCACCGCGGGCAGGGCCAGCCAGAGCCAGACCGGATCCGAGAAGCCGACGGGCAGGCTCAACGGGCGCGCCCTCCGAGTGGTTGCGGCCGCTGACGGAACGCACGAACGAGGCGGAGCCGGGTCGGTCGATGAAAGAGGAGCCACTCGACGGCGAGCAGCGCCAATGCGGCCAGCGCCAGCGGCCACCACCACTCGGCGCGGGTCGGCTGCGAGGCCGGCTGGTCACCGGATGTCACGCGGCCCATCTCGATGATCCGTTGCGGGTCGCCGGGCGCCACATCAGACTCGTCGGCGCTGAACAGGTTGATGGCCGTCTGCCCGAGCCTCGTGCCGTCGAGCTCCGGCAGCTCGCTCACCGCCAGGACCTCGCGCAGGCCTACCAGATCCGCGCCGGGAATCGTGACGCGACCGCCGACCGCCGACACTTCCACGCCCACGTCCGTCGCGCCGGGAAGGTCCGGGGTGCCGGCGTTGGTGACGAGGACGCGCTCGATACGTGGATCAACCGCAACGCTCGCCGACTCGCCGAGACGCATCGATGATGGCAGGATCCCCTCGACGGCCGGCAGCAGGGTCTCCGTCAGGTTGCTCATGAGCAACGGGAAAGCGACCTGGAGCGGCAGGTCGGATTCGCCGAGATCGAAGCCGATGAGGCCAATGCGCCGACCCTCGACCTCGCCGACGGCGACCAGCGGGTCACCGGCGGTGGTCTCCACGACCCACCGCAGGCCTTCCGCCATCTGGACCTCGCGAGCCCGACCGATGTGCACGGTCGAGAGATCGACGAATCTCAGCAGCGGCTCCTCGGGGTCGGTGCGGTCGATGACGGGATTCTCAATTCGCTCACCGACCGAGCCGAACGCGCCGTCGTCCTCCGGGTCGAGGTAGAGGGTCGGGACCTGCGGCAATGCATCCGGCACGATGCCATCAAAGACGAGCAGGCCGTACGGCGTGCCCGCCTCCTCCGCATCGACGAGGGCGTCGGCGTATCCATCCTCGTCCACCGCGTACAGCTCGAGACGGGGGAGCAGCGCGAGCGCGTTCTCAAGGTACGCGTTGCCGTCGCCCACGAGCAGGACGCGGGTCGTCTCGTCTGCGGGCACGACCGCGAAGCCGCGGTCGTCGGTGATCAGCGCGTCGGACCCGGCGAGGCGTGCCTCGACCAGGCGCGCGGCGCCGGGGACGGTGCTGACCAGTGCCTCCGAGCGCTGCCCCGCGGGGATCCTCAGCTCCCGTGCATCGACCAGGGCGCCATCGGCATAGACCTCGAGGCGTCGGGTGACCTCGGCCGTCGATGGATTCGAGACGGCGACGAACAGGTCGAGCTGCGCTCCCCCGGAGCGGCGCAGAGCTGAGAGCGCGGCGATCGCCTGGTTCGTGTCGGTCGACCCGATCCGCTCGACGAGCACGGGGGCCCCGACCCCGACCTCGGGCAGCGCGTCGCCGGCTGCATCGGTGACGACCACGACGGTTGAGTCAGTGTCGCGTCGCGCGAGCGCCGATGAGAGAGCGAAGGCATCGGTCAGGTCGCCAGGCAGCTGCGTGGCATTGATTTCGTTGATCGCCTCGAGTGCGGCATCGGTGTCATCGGTCTCGCTGACGAGGACGTCCGCGGTATCCGCCGCGGCAACCACCGTGATCCGTCCCCCGACCGGCAGTCGTTCGACCACCTCACGCGCTCGGTCACGGGCGAGGCCCATGCGGTCCTCGTCATCGGTCCGCGTCGCCATCGATGCGCTGGTGTCGACGATGAGCACGACGTTTGCCCCGAGGTCCGATTCGACGGCACTGAAGGGACGCGCTGCCGCCAGCACCACGATCGCTGCGATCAGCAGCTGGACCAACAGCAGCCAGCTGAAACGGAGCTTCTGCCATGGTGCGTTGGCCTCGACATCACGGATGAGCTGCTGCCACAGGAAGGTGGAGCCGACCGGCACGTCGCGGCGCCGGAGGCGCAGCATGTAAAAGGCGACGATGATCGGCAGGATGATCACACCGATGAGGGCGAGCGGCGCGATCATTCGACGACCCTGCGCCGGCGAAGAACGTCGAAGAGGAGGTCGGACAGGTCGAGGTCGGAGGCGACCTGGACGTAGGCTCCGCCGCGCTTCGAGACGAACGAGGCGATCTCCGCCTGCCACTCCGCAAGGCGAGCCCGGTAGCGCTCGATGAGGTCGTCGTCGCCAGAGACCTCGACCGCGTGACCGGTCTCGTTGTCGACCAGGCGTGCGTCGGGCGGTACCTCGGGCTCGATTTCGTCGGGCGCAAGGAGGTGGAGGACGGAGAGCTGGCAGCGGGTGCCTGCCAGGTCACGAATTGCATCGAGGTAGCCGGGATCCATCAGGTCGCTGATGAGAAGCAGTGGACCGGTGCCGCGCAGGCGCCCCGCATACGCCCGGCAGGCAGCCGCGAGCCCCGTGAGCCGCTCGGTCCGCGGCTCCGACAGGAAGCGGAATAGCTCGAGGGCGCGGCGCTTGCCGCGCATCGGTCGCATGCCGCTGGCGTTCCCGTCACCCAGGAAGGCAACGCTGACGCGGTCCATGCTGGCCAGGCCCAGGTAGCCGAGCGCGGCGGCCGCTCGACGAGCCGCATCGAGCTTGTTGGGCTCCCCGTAGTTCATCGAGCGAGAGGCGTCCACCAGCAGGTGGACCGTGACGTCCTCCTCCTCGACGAAGAGCTTGACGAAGAGCTTCTCGAGGCGGGCGTAGGCGTTCCAGTCGAGCTGGCGCAGGTCGTCGCCGGCGGCGTAGTTGCGATAATCGGCGAACTCGACGCTTTGGCCGCGACGCACGCTCCGTCGCTCGCCCTTCATGCGCCCGGCGGTCATGCGACGCGAGGCGAGCTCCAATTGCTCGAGGCGGCGCAGAAAAGTCTCGTCGAAGAACGGCGCTCGCTGAGAAGTGGTCATCGGTCCCGTCGGCGCTCGGCGTATATACGTATATACGCAGGGGCCACCACGCTACTCGGCTGGTTCGGTGCGAGTCTCGGCGATGATCGAGCGCACGACCGAGTCGGTGCTGATGCCTTCGGCCTCGCCCTCGAAGTTGAGGATGACCCGATGTCGCAGCGCGGGCGCGGCCACCGCCTGCACGTCGCCATACGCGACGTTGAAGCGGCCATCGAGCAGGGCGTGGATCTTCGCGCCCAGCACGATCGCCTGCGCGCCGCGCGGGGAGGCGCCATAGCGGACGTAGGTCTTCACGATCTCGGGCACTCGCTCCGTCTCCGGATGCGTCCCGCGCAGGAGACGAATGGCGTAGGCCATCACGTGGGATGCGATCGGAACGTCGCGCGCCAGCCGCTGCATGGCGAGCACATCGGCGCCTGTGGCGGCCTTGCCGACCGCCGGCGTGTCGGTCCCGGTCGTGCGCTCCATGATCGCGATGAGGTCTTCCTCGGACGGGAACGGCACGTCGATCTTGAAGAAGAACCGATCCAGTTGCGCCTCCGGCAGGGGATAGGTGCCCTCCATCTCGAGCGGATTCTGGGTGGCGAGTACGAAGAAGGGCTCGGACAGCGTGTACTGCTGCTTGGCCACGGTCACGCGGTGCTCCTGCATCGCCTCGAGCAGCGCCGATTGCGTCTTCGGGGTTGCGCGGTTGATCTCGTCGGCAAGGATGAGGTTGCCGAAGATCGGTCCCTGCTGGAAGCGGAACCGGCGTTCACCGCCCTCCTCGACGATGATGTTCGTCCCGATGATGTCGGCCGGCATCAGGTCCGGCGTGAATTGGATTCGCGAGAAACCAAGGTCGAGCGCATCTGCCATCGTTCGCACCAGCATCGTCTTGCCCAGGCCGGGCACGCCCTCCAGGAGCGCGTGCGATCCGGCGATCAGGCTGATCAGGGTCTGCCGCACGAGCTGCTGCTGTCCGACGATGAATCGGCCGACTTCGGCCTCGATGCGCAGTGCCATCTCGGCGAAGCGTTCCGGAGGGAGCTCAAGGCTGCTCGACGCGGTCGGACTGGGAATCTGCTCGGTCATGGGTTTGAGACTCACTCCGTGGGTTCAAGGCGGGAGAAGTAGTCGCGCACGAAGTCCTTCAACGTGATCGGCACCTGCTGCCGGTCGAGGGCCGACTGCGCGTAATCGTTGAAGAGATCGAAGACCGATGCGTACGGCACGACGCTGTTATTGTCGAATCCGACACCAGAGCCACTGCCGGTCTTGTCGGTTCCGCCGTTGCCGCCGCCGCCGGCGATGAAATCCGGATCGCCCGGGCGTCCGAATCGGTCGAAATCGGAGAGGACGTTGCCCTCGTCATCGGTCTCCGAGCTCTCGTTGCCTGAGCTCGGACCGTCGAAGCCTCCGGTGCGCAGGCCACCGCCGGGGATGCGCCGAACGGTCGTCCCGCCGCCGCTGCCCGGCTGGTTGCCCGATCCGGGCTGGTTGCCCGATCCGGGCTGGTTACCCGACCCCGGCTGGTTACCCGACCCCGGCTGGTTACCCGACCCCGGCTGGTTACCCGACCCCGGCTGATTACCGCTGCCCGGCTGTCCCGATGCGCCCGGCTGTCCCGATGCGCCCGGCTGCCCGGAACCGGCGGGCTGCGCGGATGACCCCGGCTGACCCGCTGCGCCGGGCTGCCCCGACGACCCGGGCTGCCCAGTCGAGGAGCCGGTGGGCTGACCGGCACGCGCTACCTGGCGGGCGCCATCCT
>JBBSML010000037.1:0-17529 GCA_038233215.1 Candidatus Limnocylindria bacterium | reverse complement strand
GGCCACTCGGCAATCGATCTGCCAATCGAGCGGGACGAAGCCGTGGATCCGGTCCATCCCAACGAGGGCGTCTCGGGACGCTCGGTGATCGAGCGTCGCGTCGTCCGCACCGGCGACTACCTGGCCGATCCAGCGTTCTCGCACGCCGAGGCGCCCGACCGCTACATCCGACAGCACGGCATCCGATCGGTGATGAGCGCGCCGCTCATCGGCGAGGACGGGGCGATCGGTTCGCTCACCGTCCATTCGCAGGCGCGCGACTCGTTCGATGTCGGCAATGCTGAGCTGCTCGAGGTCCTTGCCAGCCAGGCGGCCATCGCGGTGACCAATGCACGGCTGTATGAGCGCCTGGGCGCCGAGTCGGTTGCCCTCGCGCGTCAGACCGACTCGCAGCGCCGCTTACTCCAGATCAACCAGCGCCTGCTTTCGACGCTTGATCCGGCGAGCGTGCTCGAGCTGGTCGCCGATGGACTCAAGAGCGTGGTGTGGTACGACAACCTGGGCGTGTACCGCGTCGATGAGGCCGAGGGACTGCTCAAGCCGGTCCTGGCCCTCGACCGGAACGCGGCGGCCGTCCTGGCCTACCCGATCCCCAGGGGAAAGGGGCTGACCTGGTGGACGGTCGAGCATCGCGAGCCGGTGATGCTGAATGACGCGCTGGATGATTCGCGTCTCATCCAGATCCCCAATACGCCCGCGGAGGAGGAGGCGATCATCATCGTGCCGTTGATCAGCGGCGAGGAGGTGATCGGCGCGATGAACATCGGTCGCAATGGTGGTACGGAGGTCGCATTCACCGATGCCGACTTCGAGCTGGTGCGTCTCTTCGCGGGCCAGGCCGCAGTGGCAATCACCAATGCCCGACTCTACGAGGAGCTCCGCGAGCGGTCCGACGCGCAGCGCAGCCTCGCCGAAATCGCCGCCCAGATCGCTTCGCTGCACGACCCGCTGACGGTGATCCAGCGCGCGGTCGCCGATGCCGCGCGGCTCCTGCGGGCAGACCGCGCCCAGGTGAACCTGGCAGCGGAAGGTGGTGCGCACCTCGAGCGACCGATCGCCGCAGCGCCGATTCCTCCGTCACCGGACGACGTCATCGTGCCCATCGGGTCGGGCATCGCCGGCTCGGCCGCCGCCGAGCGCCGCGTGCGGTGGACGGGCGATTACCTCGACGACGTCACCTTCCCGCACGACGAGGGCGATGCGCGCATCGAGGCGCAGGCGATTCACTCGATGATGTCCGCTCCGCTCCTCGGGCCGGACCGCCTCATCGGCACCATCACCGTGCAATCGAGCGCCATCAATGCCTTCAACGCCGGTGACGCGGAGCTCCTCAAGCTCCTCGCCGACCAGGCGGCCATCGCCCTCACGAATGCGCGCCTGTATGCCGAGGTCGAGGAGTCGGAGCGCCGCTACCGCAATCTCGTCGACAACTCTCCCGATATCGTGTGGAGCGTGGACGCCGAGGGAATGTTCACGTTCCTCAGCGACTCGCTCGAGGCACGAACCGGATGGAGGCCGGACCAGCTCCTGGGCAAGCCGTTCAGCGCTCTGGCCGGGGCGGACACGATTGCGGCCGCGATCTCCGCGTGGGAGCGCCTGCGGGAGGAGCCGGAACGCGAGCAGCGAGTGCGCCTGGTCCTGCTGCTGCCGAATGGCCGCCTCAGCCAGACCGAGGTTGCCATGACCGGCACCATCGTTGACGGAAGATTTGCCGGCGCCCATGGATCCGTGCGCGACATCAGCGAACGCGAGCGCCTCGAGGGCGATCTGCGCAGCCAGGCCGCCGAGCTGGCGGCGAGTCAGGAGCGTGCCCACCTCGCGCGCGAGCTGCACGATTCGGTCACGCAGGCGCTGTTCAGCATGGGACTGACCCTTCGAACGCTGGAGCTGCTGCTCGAGACGAACAACCCGGAGGGGGCGCAGGTCAAGGTCGATGAGCTGCGTGAGCTTCAGAAGGACGCGCTGGCCGAGATGCGGACCCTCATCTTCGAGCTTCGGCCGTCATCGCTGGAGTCTGATGGCCTGGTGCAGGCGCTGCGCACCCACGCCACGGCCGTTCAGCGGCGCACCGGCTTGACGATCGTGGTCGATGCCGATCCGATCGAGCGTCTTCCGCTCCCGACCGAGGAGGCCCTTTACCGGATCGGGCAGGAGGCGCTTCACAATGTTGTCAAGCACGCCAACGCGTCGAACGCCTCCCTGCGCATCGCGACGGATGGGGAGCGAGTGCGACTCAGCGTCAGCGATGACGGCGTCGGGTTCGCCCCGAACCAGGTTCCGCGTGGTCATCTCGGGCTGATCGGCATGCGCCAGCGGGCCGACCTGGTCGGTGGCGAGCTGCGGGTCGAGAGCAAGGCGGGAGGCACGCTCATCGAGGCGGATGTGCCGGCCGGAGCGGCGGCATCGGCTGAATGACGTAGCGGCCATCGTGCAGATGGCCGTGGCGGCCATCACCTTTAGGCGCATAGGCTCCTTTACATGTCATTCGGCCCGCCGTCCGTTCTGCCCGCCTCCCCAAGGGTGGTGATCGTCGATGCGGATCGGCGAATCCAGCAGAGCCTTGCGGATCTGCTCGGCGTGACCGGGGAGGTGCAGGTTGTCGGTCGCGCTGGAGACGTGCGCGCAGCGCTGGAGCTCGTCGACCGCGAGCGCCCCGACGTCGTGTTGATGGACCCGCGCCTCCCGGATATCGACGCCGGCCTTGCACTCATCACCGGCATCGCCCGTGCCTGGCCGTCCATGCGCGTCGTCCTGACCGGCTGGAACGACACCGCCGGTCACATGCCGCTCGACGCGACCGAAACCGCTTACGTCAGTAAGAGCGCCACCCCCGAGCAATTCAGCGCGGCCATCGTCCTCGCCTGCTGCCCCGTCTAGAGCTCCATCGCCTCCCGGATGGACCCGAGGTCGGCCGGAATCGGGGTCAATGAGCCCTCTTCGGCCTGGACGGCATCCGGGTCCTTGAGCCCATGGCCGGTGAGCACGCACACCACCACCTCCGCTGGACCGATGCGCTTCTCGGCGGCGAGCTTCCGTACCCCGGCAACGCCGGCCGCAGAGGCTGGCTCACAGAAGATGCCCTCGAGCCGCACGACCATGCGCTGCGCTTCGAGGATCTCGTCGTCGCTGACCGCCTCGATCACGCCGCCGGATCGATCACGCGCGTCGACCGCCCATTGCCATGAGGCAGGATTGCCGATGCGAATGGCGGTGGCCACCGTTTCTGGCGCCTCGATCGGCGCGCCGCGCACGATCGGCGCGGCGCCATCGGCCTGGAATCCGAGCATTCGCGGCAGCTTCGCCTCGGGGGTGCGGCCGGCAGCGGCGTAGGCGTTGAAACCGCGCCAGTACGCGGTGATGTTGCCGGCATTGCCGACGGGAAGCGCCAGCGCGTCGGGGGCTGCATCGAGCGCATCGACGATCTCGAAGGCCGCGGTCTGCTGGCCCTCCAGTCGGTCCGGATTGATCGAGTTGACCACCACCGCCAGCCCCTCCTCGCCGAGACGTCGCACCGCTGTCAGGGCGGCGTCGAAATTTCCGTCGACCATGATGAGTCTTGCCCCGGCCGCGAGCGCCTGGGCAAGCTTGCCGCGTGCCACCTTGCCCGCCGGCAGGATGACGTGGCACGGCAGCCCGGCCGCAGCGGCATACGCGGCCGCGGATGCGCTGGTGTTGCCGGTCGACGCACACACGACCGCGAGGGCTCCGGCCCCCACCGCTCGGTTCACGGCGAGGACCATGCCGCGATCCTTGAAGGAACCGGTCGGATTGCCGCCCTCGAACTTGAGGTACAGGTTCTCGACGCCGATCTCCTTACCAAGACGCCGCGCGCGAATGAGCGGCGTGCCGCCCTCGCCGAGCGAGATGGGGAAGGATTCGCCATCGCGCGCAACGAGGTCGCGGTAACGCTCTAGCAGTGTTGCATGGAGGTTTGTCACAGGATTCAGTATAGGAAGGGTCCCGTCATCATCGGCGCAATGCGCTGGCTGTGGTCCGACGCGCCTGTCGGGTCAATGTTCGGTGAGCGCCTCGCGCACGATCCGCTCCTGCTCCACGTGGTGCGCAGCCGGATAGCCCTCGGCGGGGCGGGATCGTTCCGGTCGCGAGATGTCGCCGAGCGGAATCTGATATGGCACCAGGTGACGAATCTTGGGCAGCACGAACTTGCGTGCGCCCATGTTGCGCGGCTCCTCCTGCACCCAGGCGAACGAGTCGATCTTCGGATATCGATCCAGGACGGCCTGAAGCTCCTCGTCCGGGAACGGATAGAGGCGCTCGACACGGATGATCGCAATGTCCCTCGCCCGTTTGAAATGCTCCGATCCGACAAGGTCGTAATACAGCTTGCCACTGCACAGCAGGATGCGGCGAACCTTCGCGGCTGCCTTCGCGTCGGCGGCATGGCGTGGGTCGTCGAGAACGCCGCGGAAGGTGCCCGCTGCCAGCTCGGAGGGCCGGGACGCGGCCTGTGGCAGGCGCAGCAGCGACTTCGGCGTCATCACCACCAGCGGCCGAGCATCTGGATGGCGCGCCTGCCTGCGCAGGAGGTGGAAGTACTGCGCTGGCGTGGTGGGGTAGACGACACGGATATTGCCCTCCGCGCCGAGAGCAAGGAAGCGCTCCAACCGCGCCGACGAATGCTCGGGACCGGACCCCTCGTAGCCGTGCGGCAGGAGCAGGGTCAGCCGTGACGTGAGACGCCATTTTGCGAGGCCCGACACGAGGAACTGGTCCAGGATGATCTCCGCCCCGTTGACGAAGTCGCCGTACTGTGCCTCCCATAGCACCAGTACGTCGGGCGCGGTGACCGCGTAGCCATACTCGAATCCGAGCGCTGCGTACTCGCTGAGCGGTGAGTTGTGGAGCTCGAACGATGCCTGCGAGCCGGGAAGATGCTGGAGCGGCACGTGGCGTTCGCCGGTTGACGCGTCCCACAGGCCGGCATGGCGCTGGCTGAAGGTGCCGCGGACCGTGTCCTGGCCGGTCAACCGGATCGGCGACCCCTCATCGAGCAGCGTGGCGAAGGCGAGCAGCTCCGCGTGGCCCCAGTCGATGCGTGGCTCATCTTCTTCGAGGGCGACCGCGCGCCGTTCAAGCTGCTTGCCCAGCTTGGGATGGATTGCGAAGCCGTCCGGGACCGCGGCCAGCGCCGCGTTCAGCTTGCGCAAACGCTCGACCGGAACGGCAGTTTCGGGCTCAGCGACCTCCTGCTGTGGGATCGCCTCGGACCCGCGGTCCAGCTCACCCTCGCTCTCTTCGGCTCCTTTGCGCAGCGAGGCCTGGCGTGCGCCAAGATCGCGCTGGGCGGCCTTGACCTTGCCCTCGGCGTCAGCGGTGGTGATGGCCCCTGCCTCGACCAGCTGCGCCTGGTAGCGCTCCCGCACGCTCGGGTGCTCGGCGATCTTCGCGTACATCGCCGGTTGCGAGTACGCCGGCTCGTCGCCCTCGTTGTGGCCGTAGCGGCGGTACCCGACGAGGTCGATGACGACATCGTGGCCGAATGCCTCGCGATACATCATCGCCAGGCGCGCGGCGGCCAGGCACGCCTCGGGGTCATCGGCGTTGACGTGGATGATCGGCGCATCGAAACCCTTTGCCAGGTCGGACGAATAATCCGTGGAGCGTCCCTCTCGCGGACCCGTGGTGAAACCGACCTGGTTGTTCGCGATCAGATGGACCGTGCCGCCGGTCGAGTAACCGTCCAGGCGCGCCATGTTGAAGGTCTCGGCCACCACGCCCTGCGCGGCGAATGCGGCATCACCGTGAATCAGGAGCGGCAGGGTGGTGGCGACGTTCGTGGTGGCAATCGGCGCGGATCTGTCCGTCTGTTCGGCTCGCGTGCGGCCGGTGATGACCGGGTCGACTGCTTCCAGGTGGCTCGGGTTCGGGGAAAGGACCACGCGAACCTCCTCATCGTCGGCTGTGAGGTAGCCGCCCTCCGCGCCGAGGTGATACTTAACGTCGTCCAGTCCGCCCTTTGGCGCGGTGGTCGCGTCGCCACCGGCGCGCCCCGCCTCGAATTCGGCGAGGATTCCCTCGTAGCTGACGCCGACGACGTGAGCCAGCACGTTCAGCCGGCCGCGGTGCGCCATGCCGATCATCACCTTGCGCGCGCCCTGGTCGGCCGCGTCGCCGATGATCACGTCGAGCATCGGCACCATGGCATCCAGGCCCTCGATGCTGAATCGTTTCTGACCGAGATACGCCTTGTGCAGGAAGCGCTCGAGCGTCTCGACGCTGATGAGTCGCTCCAGGAGCGCGACCTGATCCTCGGGATCCATCGGCAGCCGATGCTCCCCCGACTCGATCACTCGGCGTAGCCAGACACGCTCCTCGTGCGAGCCGATGTGCTCGACCTCGTAGGCGATCGTGCCGGAGTACGTCTCCACCAGATGGGGGAGCGCATCGGCCAGCGTCTCGCCGGGGACGTAGATGCGCAGCAGGTCGGCCGGCACGGCGGCCATGCTCGTGTCCGACAGGCCCAGTGGCCCCGGATCGAGCGCGGGGTCACCGGCCGGCTCTGCGCCAAGCGGGTCGAGCTGTGCCGCGGTGTGGCCGAAGTGACGGTACGCCTTGACCAGCGCGACACCGGCGGCCACCGCCTTGAGCAGCTCGTGCGGTTGTTCGCTGGAGGACGCGATGGCGGGCGCTCCGGCGGCCTCGGCCGGCGACGGCATCGGCTCATCCGTGGTCACGTCGGCCGCGCGGGCGCCGAGCGCGGCGAAGGCATCGGCGAAGAAGCCGTCCTCGCCTGACAGCAGTCCGTCCATGCGCCGCAGGAACATGCCGGATTGGGCGCCCTGGATGATGCGATGGTCGTAGGTCGAGGTGATTGTCATGCGCCGATCGCCGCCGACACTGCGGATGGTGCCCGTGGCGATGATGCTGCCCTGGTTCGGCATGAGGCGCGGAACGCTGGCGGTCGTCCCGAGCGTGCCGGGATTGGTGAGCGTGATGGTGGCGCCGGCGAAGTCATCTGCTCCAAGCTTGTTGGCGCGAGCCTTCTCGACGAGCTCCTCGTAACGGGCGTGGAAGCCGGCAAAGTCCATCTCGCTGGCAGCCTTGATGACGGGAACCACCAGGAAGCGGCTGCCATCCGTGCGTTCCACGTCGACCGCCAGGCCGAGATTGAGCGTTCCCGGGTCGACTCGGTGCGGCTGGCCCTCCAGCTCGGTGTAGTAGTGGGTCATCGAGCCCTGCTCGATTGCCGCCTGCACGATGGCCCAGCCGATGAGGTGCGTGAAGCTCACCTTGCGCGGGCTGATCTGCTGGTTCAGCTCCCTGCGCCGGGCCTCCAGCGTGGCGACGTCGATCTCGCGGAAGCTGGTGGCGGTCGGCACGCCCAGGCTGGCCGTCATGTTCCGCGCCAGGCTTGCTGCCGGACCCTTGATCGGGGTGGCTCCCTTTGGGGCCGATGGTCCCGCCGGAGGCACATCGGTCTCAGCCTGGCGATCGCCGTTGGTCGCCTTCGTGGGCGCTTCTACCGGCTCGAAGCCCCCCGCGCCCGAATCGAACAGCGTGCGCCATTGCGGCTCGACGCTGGTGGGATCGGTCCGATACTGCTCGTACAGGTCGGCAACGTAGCCGGCATTGACGAGATTGAGCTCGTCGAGCGTTTCGGACGTCTGGTCAGGTTCGCGTGAGGGCATGTTGCCATCAAGGATACGGCGCCGCGAGCGTGGGTGCCGCCGCTCGCGGGTCGCCTGCGACGGTGTAAGGCCGGGTGCATTCGAAATATCGTGCGTCAGCTGTCGCGAGGGCGCGGTTCGCGCGGGCCCCGTGCGTGGCCGGCACCGAAATATCCTGCGTTTCCGGCCCGGGACCGACTCTAGGCCGGCTTTGTCCGAAATATCGCGCGACTCCATTCATGAGCACCGCCCGACAGCCTTATTCGGGCTATGGACGTACTGAAATATTCTCCGATCCCGGCCAAGCGCGTAGCACATCACAGGGCCGATGCGCCCGCCGCTCGCCCTCAGGCGTCGCGACGATCGAGCACGGCCCCGCGCAGCACGACGATCCTGATCCCGATCACGACGACCGGCAGCAGCCACTCCGGCAATGCCGGTCGATCACCGCCGATTCCGATCACGCCCTCGAAGATGTTGAATGCTCTGAAGTGCCGCGGCGTATACACCTATACATTCCACGTGGCGTGCACGGGACACTAGGATGTCGGCTGATGGACCTCAATGCCGACCTGGGCGAGAGCTTCGGGCGCTGGACGCTCGGTGACGACGAGCGGCTGGTGGCACACATCACGAGTGCCAACGTCGCCTGTGGCTTTCATGCCGGTGACTTCCGGGTGATGGAGGCGACCGTGACCCTCTGTTCGGCGGCGGGCGTGGCGGTTGGCGCACAGCCAGGCTACCCGGACCTGATCGGATTCGGCCGGCGCCCGATGCCGTACGAACCGGACGAGGTGGTGTCGCTCGTCCGCTATCAGATCGGCGCGCTGGAGGGATTCTGCCGAGCGAACGGCGTCGAGATGCAGCATGTCAAGCCGCATGGCGCGCTCTACAACCAGGCCGCATCCGACGCGGAGCTGGCCGCGGCCATAGCTCGGGCGACCGCAACATTCAGTCGCAGCCTGGCGCTGTTCGGGCTCGCCACTTCTGAGCCGATGGCGGCCGCCGCCGCGGACGCGGGATTGCGCTTCGTGCCCGAGGCCTTCGCCGACCGCCGCTATCTCGCCGACGGTTCCCTTCTACCGCGCTCCGAGGCCGGCTCGCTCCTGACCGATCCCGCCGCCGCGGCGGCCCAGGCAGTGTCGATCGCGAAGGAGGGTCATGTGATCGCCGCGGACGGAAGCGTCGTCGCACTGGTGGCGGAGAGCATTTGCTGCCACGGCGATACCCCCGGCGCCGTGGAGATCGCCGCTTCCGTTCGCGATGCACTCCAACATGCTCGCGTGCCGGTAGCCGCTCTCGGCCGTCGGTGATCCGGCCATTCGGCGAGGCCGCGATCCTCGTCGAGCTCGACAGCGCGGATCAGGCACAGGCTCTCGCCGCCTCACTTCGCACCGATCCGACGCCGGGCGTCATCGAGGCCGTACCGGGACTGGCCTCACTTCTTGTTGAGCTCGATCCGCTTTTCGCCGATGCGGACCGAGTCGCCGCGGTGATCGAGCGTCGCATCGTCGGACTCGATCCGACGCCACTCGCTGGAGCGATCCACACGATCCCGGTGGTCTACGACGGCCCAGATCTCGATGAGGTGGCCGCGCTCCTCGACCTCGAGCCATCCGAGGTTGTCGCACTCCACGCCTCCGTCGAGCTGCGTGTCCTGTTCTGTGGTTTCGCCCCTGGCTTCGCGTACCTCGGCGACCTGCCGGCCGCGCTGCACGTCCCGCGGCTCGCGACGCCGCGCGCACACACACCTGCCGGCTCGGTCGCCATCGCGGGATCGATGAGCGGCATCTATCCCGCGGACCTGCCCGGTGGCTGGCGCGTCATCGGCAGCACCGACGTCTCGCTCTTCGATCCGCGCAGGGATCCGCCGGCGCTCATGCTGCCCGGTGACCGGGTCCGCTTCGAGCCGGCATGATCGAGGTTCTCGAGGCTGGCGTGCTCACATCGGTTCAGACTGCGGCAGGAAGGCGGGGATGGCGTCACCTCGGCGTTCCGGTCGGCGGCGCGGCAGATCCGTGGAGCGCGCGCCTCGCGAATCGGCTCGTCGGCAACCCTGACGACGCGGCGCTGCTCGAGCTGACGCTTCACGGGCCGTCACTGCTATTCAGGGCGACGACTGCGATTGCGCTCACCGGCGCCAGCTTCGAGGCGCGGCTGAATGGATTGCCGCTCCAGATGAACGCCGGCCGACACGTTCGGGCCGGGTCGTCGCTGCACATCGGGGGTGGCGACAAGGCCCGAGGCTATCTCGCCGTGGCCGGAGGCATCGATGTCGAGCTGGTCCTCGGGTCGGCGGCGACCGATCTGCGTACCGGATTCGGCGGGCATCAGGGTCGCGGGCTGCGTGCGGGGGATCGGCTGGCATACGGGACGAGCTCTGGCATCGGCCGCCGCTGGAATGGTTTCGCTCCGTCCGGCCCCATCCGGATCGTCCCTGGACCGCACGGCGGTCTGGATGCGCTCCTCAACGAAGCCTGGGTGACCGGTGCCGAAGCGGATCGAACCGGCGTCCGCCTGGATGGCCGCATGTTGTCAGCCGAGTATCCGGAAGTGGCGTCGATGGGCCTGCCGCTCGGCGCGATCCAGGTGCCGCCGGATGGCCGGCCGATCGTGATGCTCGCGGACCGCCCGGTCACGGGCGGCTACCCGGTACCCGCCTGCGTCATACGCGCGGACATTGGCCGCGTTGCCATGCTGCGCCCCGGTGATCCGCTGCGGTTCGCAAGGGTCTCGGTCGAGGACGCTCGACATGCCCTGCGCGAGATGGAAGTCGCCCTCACCGAGCTGGAGGACGCGGATACAACCTCGGACGATGAGCTCGGGTGGGCCGGAGCCCACGGGTGAGTGCGTGGGCGCCAACGATCAGAGACTCACATTGTCCGCGGTCCAGCCGCTCCATCGCCGCACCTCGATCACGATGACCGGACCGTCGATCGACACGGTGGTGTACTGCGGATATCGAGCGCGGAGGAGCTCCACAACACCGGCGCGAGCCTCTTCATTCGTGAGGACCGCAGCGACACCGTCGGCACGGGCCCACCACAGGCGGGACCAGTCATCGTCATAGGATTCGACGAGCAGCGAGACGGCCGGATTGGCCGCGATATTGTCGAGTCTGCGCAGGCGAGTGCCGCGTTTCGGCTTGCCGTCGACCGCAGTGATGATGCGATCCGCGTCGACGACGAACGTGATCGGAACGATGTGAGGCACGCCGGCTGCGTCGGCTGTCGCGAGGTACCCGACCCGCGCGTTCAGGACTCGGGCGCGTGCCTCGTCGGGAGTCATCCGAGGAGGCGGCGCAGCGTCTCGAGGCCCACGTTGCGACCGGTGGTCACGATCGCCACGTTTCGGCCGGCCACGTCGAGCAGGGCCGGGCGCAGCGCCGCGATCCCGAGGACGGCACTTCCCTCCAGGAGCAGGTGCGGGACATCGAGCGCCCAGCGCATGGCCTCGGCGATCTGCTCCTCATCGACCAGCACGACCTCGTCGACCAGCTGGCGGCATAACTTCCAGGTGATGCTGGCGCGCTCGATGTTGCCCGCTACACCATCGGCGATGGTGGGTGCGATCGGCATGGGATCGGTCTTTCCGGTCTCGAAGTAGCCGTACATGGGAGGGGACGCCGACGGCTGAACGCCGATGAGCCTCAGGCCAGGCTTGATTGCCTTCGCCCACAGACCGATGCCGGCGATGAGACCACCGCCACCGATCGGAACGACGATCGTGTCCACCTCCGGCCAGTCGGCCAGGATCTCGACGGCGACCGTGGCCTGCCCTGCGATCACGTCGGGGTCGTTGTACGGCGGGATGTAGATCGCATGGCCGGCATCGTCCCGGCGCCTGGCCTCGGCCTCGGCGTCATCGGTGTCGTTACCGGTCAGCTCGACGGTGATCCGATTCGTCTCGAGCGCGCGCAGGCGCTCCAGCTTGGCAGGCGAGACGGATCGCCCGACCAGAACGGTGAGGCGCATTCCATGGCGAACCGCCGCGGTGGCGACAGCGATTCCATGGTTCCCGCTGCTCGCGGTGACGAGGGCGGCCGCGGGGCTCTGCTCGGCCACGATGGCCACCTTGTTGTGAGCGCCGCGCGTCTTGAAGGCGCCGGTCGGCTGAACCTCCTCGCGCTTCAACCGAACGTCGGCGGCGCCGGTCGCCTCCGCGAGTTCGCGGCTCGACTCCAGGGGCGTGTGCAGAGCGATCCCCTGCAGTCGCGCGCGGGCGGCATTGACATCGGCAAGGGAGGGCATCCGCGGCATGCTTCGAGTGTCGCAGGTGCGCTGATGCTGCGTTAGTCCCGTACCACGTGCCCGCACGAGGCTCACGCGGCCGGCATCGGCTCCGGCGAAGGGGTCGAAGCGTGGTTCAGCGCCGCCGGTGACTTGCGCAGTTCGCGCAGGCGCATGCCGATGCGCATCAACGATCCGAGTCGGTCCTCCACTCGCGCGCGCTCGATCGGTGTCGCCCAATGGCGAAGCGTGTAGTCAATTTCGTGCTTCTGGCGGGTGGCCGTGGCAAAGAGATCTTCGATGCGCTTCCGCAGGTCATCCTCGTTGCTCACGGCCATCGCGACCCTATGCGATTCCAGGATGTCCAGGAAGTACGACGTCGCCAGGCGATCGAGATCTCGAAGCGCGCCGTGATCCCAGGGCTCCGGTGGACCACCGAATCCAAACCTGTGCCACTCCTGGGACCGCACCTGGTGCATGGAAATCCTTTCATCGAATGTGGGGCTGCCTTCGTCACCGCTGACGATACGGGGTAGCCGATTGCGCGACGAGTGGCCGTTCGGATATCTGCGGCCTTACCAACGGCTGGCCTCGGAGCACACTGGACCGATACGGACCAATGCAGACCAACCTCGGGTCCTATCCCTGGACGTCCCTGTCGCGATGGACCGGAAAGCGGCGACCTCGGATGCTGCCCGCGCGCAGCGCAGCGATGATCTCGTCCGCCACCTGATCCGGGACCTCGACGAGGGCATAGCGGTCGAAGATCTCGATTGCGCCAATGGCCCGCCCGCCGATGCCCGCCTCGGCCGTGATGGCGCCCACGATGTCGGCCGGTCGGATGCCCGCCTGGCGTCCGCCACCCAGATAAAGGCGGATCATGCCGTCGCCCCCCCGGAATTCGCGCCGCGGCCCGGACCACGCCCGGGGTCCGGGTGGAAGGCCGCGTGGACCAGGGTCCACTCGCTGAGGGCGCAGGGTGAGGTCCGGAAGCTCGGGTTCGTCGCGATCGGCGCCAGAGCCGAGATCGGCGACCGATGCAGCCGCCAGCGCGATATCGAACGGATCGAATTCCTCCGCCAGTGGCTCGATGACGCCACGGTATCGGTCCAGATCGTCGCCCAGCAGGGCCTCGCGCAGGGATCCCTCCAGGAGCTCCATCCGTCGAGCGCGCAGGTCCGCGACCGTGGGCAGGCGCGCGATCTCAATCTTCCGGCCGATCAACCTCTCGATGTTGCGCAGCAGCCGCTGCTCGCGGGGCTCGACGAGCGTAATCGCGACACCCTTGCGTCCTGCGCGCCCGGTCCGACCGGTGCGGTGCACGTACGCATCGGGGTCCGACGGCACGTCGTAGTTGACGACGTGCGAAACCTGCTCGATATCGAGTCCACGGGCGGCAACATCGGTCGCCACCAGCACCTGGATCGACCCGTCACGGAAGCGTGACATGACCCGGTCGCGCTGATCCTGCCCCAGCCCGCCATGCAGGGCCGCCGCATCGTAGCCGCGCCCGGCAAGCGCCTCGTTCAGCTCCTCCACCTCGAGTCGCGTCCGGGCGAAGATCAGGACCGAGGTCGGTACCTCCACGTCCAAAATCCTGGTCAGCGCGGCGAGCTTGTGGCTGCGGGGCGCCACGTAGGCGATCTGGCGCAGCAGGGCCTGCTCACCGGCCGACGGCGCCTCGCGCGCCAGGCTGATCCGGACCGGATCCCGAAGGTGCCGCGAGGCGATCCGGGCGATCCCGGGCGAGATCGTGGCTGAGAAGAGGGCCGTCTGCCGCTCATCCGGTGACTCGGCCAGGATGGCGTCCAGGTCCTCGGCGAAGCCCATGTCGAGCATCTCATCGGCTTCGTCGAGAATGACGAAACGAACTTCGTCCAAGCGCAGCGAACCGCGCTTCAGATGGTCCACGGCACGCCCTGGCGTCGCCACCACCACGTCCACACCGCGCTTCAGCCCGCGCAGCTGATGACCGATGGGCTGGCCGCCGTACACCGGCAGCACCTGCACGTTCAACCCGCGCCCATATCGGTGCACCGCCTGCCCGACCTGCATCGCCAGCTCCCTGGTGGGAACCAGGATCAGGCCTTCCGGCCCGCCGGATCCCGACCGATGCAGCCCCTGGAGGAGCGGCAGCGCGAAGGCCGCCGTCTTCCCGGTGCCGGTTGGTGCCTCCGCCAGGAGATCGCGGCCATCGAGCAGCGGAGGAATGGCCTCGCGCTGGACCGGTGTCGGCTCCTCGTATCCGAGCTCGTTCAGGCATTCCAGCAGCTCCGGCCGAAGCCCGAGCGCCCCGAACCCGTCTTCCTGGCTACTTCCGTTGTTCTGGTTCACCTTCATCCTGTCCGCACGGTGTGTGCCACTCATTGGGCTGGGGCCACTCTCGCGATTGTGACGGGTCCGCAGACTCGGTAAGATGGCGCCCGCGTGCGACGCAGGTCGTGCGGGCCCACTGGGGAGTGGCCAAGCGGTAAGGCGCCTGATTCTGGATCAGGAGATCGAAGGTTCGAATCCTTCCTCCCCAGCCACCCTTCGCCAACACCACAACATGTTGTGGTCATAGCACTCGGTGAAGGCACATGTGGTGTATTCGCTCGATCGGTGGTCCTCCGACGGAGGACACGAATCGTGCTTAGGTCGCTTGACACTTATGACTCACGGTCTCCTGACTCTTCGACCGGCAACGCGTGGTCGCTTAACTCAGCGCTGGCCCGCATCACCTTCGGAGCGGCGCTCGAGGCGTTTCTGACCGCCCGCGCCGCGGAGGGCGCCTCGCCGGCCACCATCACCTGGTATCGCATGGTGCTAGGCCGCGCCGCGCGCGACCTCGGCCCGCGCCGCCAACTCGACGCGCTGACGGCCGACGAGGTGCGCGCCTGGCTGGTGACCCTGCGCCAGACGCTGGCGCCGATCTCGGTGGCGGGCTACGTGCGCGGCCTCAAGGCCTTCGGCAACTGGTGCGCCGCTGAGCGGCTGGCCGAGGGCCACGCGCTGCGCTCGTTGCGCCGTCCACACGTGCCGCACAAGGTCATCGAACCGCTGTCCGACGAGGCCCTCCACCGGCTCATCAATCTGGGATCGGTGCGCGACCGGGCCATCGTGCTCCTCCTGCTCGACACCGGCCTGCGCGTGTCCGAGTTGGCTGGGCTGCGCCAGTGCGACCTGCGCCCCGACGGCAGCGTCAAGGTCATGGGCAAGGGCGCCCGCGAGCGCATCGTGCCGGTCGGTAATGCCGCGCGCCAGGCTTTGCTGCGTTACCTTCGTGCCGGTGATGCGCTCGGCCCCGAGGAGCACATCCTGCGCTCCGAGCGCGGTGGCAGCCGACTCGACGCAAAGGGCATCCAATCCATCTTCAAGCGGCTCAAGACCCGCGCCGGCATCCCCGGGCGCTGCAGCCCGCACCTGCTGCGCCATACCTTCGCCCGCGCCTACCTCATGAACGGCGGCGATGCCTTCAGCCTGCAGCGCATGCTTGGGCACTCGACGCTGGACATGGTCAAGCGCTACGTGGCCCTGGCGGATACGGACCTCGCCGCCAAGCATCGCGAGGCCTCACCGGCCGATCGGTTGTTGGGCAAGCGCTCAACACGCGGCACGACGCTCAGAATGAGCACCTTGGAGGGGGATTGACAACACGGGAAATGTGCTACCGTGAGACTCAATGGATCCGGTTTCGGCCGGGTGCAGTGGATAGCGGTTTCCGCTATCGGCGCCTCCCCCTTCGGGCGGAGGCGCTTCTTATTCCGCCCCGTCGGCGACGGCGCGATGTTCTTCGATGAGCTGGCGGATGTCGCTGTCGGGGAAAACCTTTACGCCGAACTTGCCCATCGCCATATCGTCCCGGCGGTAATCGACATAGCGCTCGAGCAATAGGTGGATCGCGAGCGCATACACGTCGAATGGAAGGTAGGGATCGAGTCCTTGCTGTACGAACTCCTCCTCGAATGCCCGCTTACGGATTCCGACGCCGAACACGACGAAGTCGCTCTCCCCGACCAGACGGTTGATCGCGGCGTCGAACTCCGCCTGGCGCACGACATCTCCACCGAACTCGTAGCGGCCGGTGTGCTCACGCATCTCAGGCTCGTGGAAGGTGATGTCGGTGGTGCCGAAGTACTCGCTCTTCACGCGGTCCGCGGCCACCTTGTACGTCGCCTCCTGGCCCGTGTCCATCGCCACAGCCCCTACGGCGAAGCAGTCCTCGGGCTGATGCGGCTGACGCCCCGGCATGCCAGATTCATCCGCGAATAGCAGGTTGATCTCCCGATCCTCGAACAGTGGCTGCCCGCTCCGATGCTTGTAGCGGGTTCGGGGCTCGAGTCGACCGTGGCCGCGCACGAGCGTGTTCTGCTCTTCACGCGCAAGCGCGCGCTCGACAGCCGCGATTCCGGCACCGTCGAAGCCGGCACGCTCGGCAAGCACCTGCAGAACACGAGCGACTCGGGCCGCCTCGGCGAGCAGTTGAGCGCGGTGGCGTGCAAGTCGTCTGCCCTCGGGGTCTCCCTTCTTATCTCCCATGATTGCGGAGTGTGGAGGACAGCCGCGGCACTGTCGAACGCCGAGCAGCGGCTCATGAACTAGATTGGGATTCGTGCGACCACGTGGTCCGGGAAGTCTCGACGCGCCATGACGACCTGATTCATGGTCAGGAGGCCGAAATCACGCACGAGGTCAGCACGAGGCCATGTAGTGGCCTCCTGACTCGTCGCGGCCGGCGCGGTGCGAGCGTGAATCGCGGCGCTGAGCGCAATGACGTTCAAACCTGCGCTCAAATGGGATTCCACCATCAGCGCAGGCCCAGACGATCGACCGGCGAGGCGCGGCGGTGAGCCTCGCGCAGGTCGTCGTCGAGCAGGCGCACGTAGCGGCGCGTGATCTCCAGCGATGCCGGGCTGTGGCCCAGGATGCGCTGCAGGCTGAACACGTCGCCGCCGTTGGTCAGGAAGTTGCGCGCGAAGGTGTGGCGCAGGATGTGCGGCGTGCAGTGCACCGACAACTCGCCGGCGCCGGCTACCACACGGCGGATAAGGTGCTGCAGGCCGACCACTGACAGCGGCTCGCCACCGCCCTGAGCGAACAGCGGCGCCTCGGTGCGGGCATGGTGGCCCGCGACGAGCAGGTAGCGGCGCAGCGCCCGGCGCGCGGTGCGGCCGAGCGGTACCACCCGCTCCCGTGCGCCCTTGCCCATCACTCGGCAGCGGCCGGCCTCGAGGTCTACGTCGCGCACGTGCAGCCCGCCAGCCTCACCGATGCGCAGGCCTGTGTCGAGCAGCAGCAGCAGCACGGCGCGGTCGCGCTCGGGTTGTCGTGAGTGGGTCTCCAGCGCTGCCAGCAGGCGGCGCACATCGGACTCGCGCAACGAGCGGACCAACTGGTCGGGCACCTTGGGCACGGGCAGTCCGGCGAGCGGGTGCTTGGCCAGGTCGTATTCGGCGGTGACCCAGCTGCCGAATGCCTTGAGGGTGCGGATGCGCCCGGCAAGACTGGCGGGCGCAGGCCGCGGCGAGCGGGCCTGCAGCGTCACCAGCCAGCGCCGGGCGTTCGGCGGAGCACGGTCGGCCAGACGTGCCGGCGCTGCGTCGCGCGCGACGAAGGCACCGAATTCGGCCAGGAAGGCGCGGTACCACTCGATGGTGCGTGGGCTGCGTCCCGCGGCGCGCAGGGCCTCGAGG
>JBBSML010000036.1:0-19580 GCA_038233215.1 Candidatus Limnocylindria bacterium | reverse complement strand
GATCCGCGTGTCGCGCGCAGGTTCGACCGGGAATGGGGCGGATGGGACGACGCGGACGGATTCCCGCCGATGACGGACGTCTCGGCTCGCCTCCTTGATCGATTGCGTGATGCTCCGCTCGTCCGTCCCACCGTGCTCGAGGTCGGTTGCGGGGCGGGGGCGGTGAGCACGGCGCTCCTGGAGATGGGGGCCCGAGCGGTGAAGGGAGTGGACCTGTCTGCGGAGAGCATCGATCTTGCTCGCCGGCGCGCGACCGCGGCCGGATTCGCCTCGCGGGCCGACTTTGCGGTGGGCCACGGGGCCGATGTCCATGGTGAGATTCACGACTGGGTCATCCTCGACCGCGTCCTGTGCTGCGACGGGCAGCCCGACCACCTCTTCGACGCGGTGCTCGCCGCCGCCCGGGGCCGCGTGGCGATCACGGCCCCGGAGTCTCGGAGCTGGCGTGGCCTGCTCAATCGCCCGATGTGGGCGGCTGAGAACGTGTGGGACCTCATGCACGGCGGTTGCCGTGGCTACGTCCACGACCTGCGTCGATTCGAGCGACGCCTGATGCAGGCCGGGTTCCGGCGGAGCAGTAGCGATCACATCGACCTGTGGTTCGTGGGCGTGTACGACCGCGCCTGAGTATCCTGTCGGCATGTCGCTCTATCGGCTCGAAGAGGATCCGCACTTCACTGCGCCCGTGCTCGTGGCCGCCCTCGAGGGTTGGGTGGACGCCGGGTCAGCCGGAACGACGGCCGCGGCGCAGTTGTCGCAGGATGGAACGCTGGTGGCCGCCTTCGACGCGGATGCCATCTATGACTTCCGCTCGCGCCGACCGACGCTCGACATCATGAACGGTCGACCCATAAGCCTCGACTGGGCCGAGCTGCGGCTCACCGCATCGCGCATCGGCGACCGCGAGCTGCTCATCCTCAGTGGCCCCGAGCCGGACTACCGGTGGCGCGAGCTCGCCGTGGACGTCGTCGAGCTGGCGAAGCGGCTGGGGGTCGCCAGTTGGGCGAGCCTCGGCGCCATTCCGGCCGCGGTTCCACATACGCGACCGGTTCCCATCCTGGCCACGGCATCGGCCGCGGGTCTGCTTCCCGAGGGCATTCGCCAGGGTCCCGATGGACTCCTCCGCGTCCCCGCGGCGCTCCTCTCCGTCCTGGAGCTGGCGGCCTCGACCTCCGGTATTCCGGCGGTCGGCTTCTTCGCGCAGGTGCCGCATTACGTGAATGCGACGTATCCCACCGCATCGATCGCTCTGCTCACCGCGCTGGGCCGGCACCTCGGGGTCGAGGTCCCGGTTGGCCCGCTCGCGACCCGGGCGTTGGAGCGCCGCAACATGCTGGATGCCGCTGCGGCGAATGACGCGGACACGAAGGCGCACGTTCAGCGCCTGGAGCTTCTCGCCGATGAATCACGGTTGCCCGAGGGTGACGAGCTCATCGCCGATATCGAGCGCTTCCTGCGCGAGGGCGGCGACGACGAGCCCGATGACGGCGGAGGTTCCCGCCTCCACTGATCGTCCGTCAGGCTTCCTGCGACACCTGGACATCGGTGGCGCGCGGTGCCGCGCCGCTGGCTGGGGGCCGCTCGGTTGCCAGCGCAGCATCGAGGCGCTCGAGAAGCGCGGCAGCTCGCAGGCCAGTGAAGATGTCGCGCGCCTCGTCTGCGGCGCGCCGCCGCTCATCGGGTTCCATGGCGGCGGTCACCACGATGTCGAGGTCCGTCATCCCGAGCCAGTAGCGCGCGCCGATCTGGCGGAAGGTGGTCTGCGCCTCGGCATAGTGCGCTCGAGCCTCGTCAGCTCGGCCCTCGAGCATGACGATCCCGCCGTCCATCGTGGCGAGGTGCCCGGTGGTGCGTCGACCGCGCCCCGCGAAGCGGAATGCCGTGCGCATCTCCCGAGCAGCATCGAGGTCACCATTCCAGATGGCAGCGCGGGCGCCCTGGATGGCTCCGTCCGACCCGCTTACGCCCGATGTCGCGTCCTCGCGCGCCAGCTCGACGACGCGTGCGACATCACCGCTCAGCATCTCCACCACGAAGAGCGCGTGCGCTCCGATGGACCGATACTGAGCGTCGTCGAACGGCCTGCTTGCTTCGTAGAGGCGCAGTGCCTCATCTCGAACGTCATCTCCACGCAGCGCACCGATCACCGTGGCAAAGGCGCCGAACCAGAGTTGCTCGGCGGCCTCCGTGAAGATCGGCTTCATCTCGGTCATGCGCGCCACGGCCCAGTCCCACTCACCGACCTCGATCGCACCGTCCACGGCGTTGCCGACGATGTATCGGAGTCCCCAGATGATCCCATCCTGTTCGGCGCGCTCCATTGCCGAGCGCGAGACGGCGAAGGCTCGAGCCGGATCATCGGGCGCCAGGGCATAACCCAGGTTCACTGCCGCACGATTAGCCTGTTCGGCCAAGGATAATCGGTTCGCGGCATCCAGCGCGCCGGTCAGGATGACGACCGCCTCTGTTGCGCGACCGATGTTCGACAGCGACACCGCGCGTGTGATCAGCAGATCGAGGATGAGGGTGTCGTTGTCGGCGCGCTGGGCATGCGGGAGCGCGATTTCAGCAAGCTCGATGGCGCGGGCGTCGTTGAGCCGTCGCATCTCCGTCTTCGCCAGCACCGTTGCGACCTCGATGTAGCCGGGCGCTTCCGGCGTCATGTCCGGCTCGCTCATGGCGCTGTTGAGCAGATTCAGGGCGTCCTGTTGACGTCCTTCGACCAGGATGTTCGCGAGTCGCGCGACCGCCACGCGTCGCACAAAATCCGAGCCAACGTCGCCAGCGAGGGTAATTGCTCGTTCGCCATGCTCGATTGCTCGTTCGAAGAGAGCAGCGCCGGCTGCTGCATCTGTGGCCTGCACGCGGAGATCGAGCTCGTCCGACGGCTCCCTTGACACGACCAGCGCGCTCTCCAGGTACCCGTGCGCCAGGCGGAAGGAGCCAAGCTCGGTCGCCCGCTGCGCCGCCCCGCGCAATGCCACCCGCGCCTGGGCCGCGACCGCCGCTCCCTCCGGGCCGTCAGGGTGCGCCCGGTACGCGTCGACGTAATGCTGCGCCAACACGCCCGACAGCTCATCGTCGCCGAGCTTCTCGTAGTAACGGGCAGCGGCCAGGTGACGCGCCCGCCGGTCGTCGCGCGAGAGCGTGCCGTAGGCCACCTCGCGCAACAGTCCCTGGACGAACCGGTACAGCCCTCGCTCCGGTGAGCGCGGATCGTCATCGATCGTCAGCAGCTCGCGCTGGACCAGGTGCTGGAGCAGGGGTCCGATGTCGGCGGACGAGCGGGAAACTGCGGCGAGTGACGCGAGGCTGAATGAGAGCCCCAACACCGAGCCATCCTGATATAGCGTGCGCTCGGCCGCCGGCAGGGCGTCGATGCGCGCGGCGATCAGGGCATGGAGCGACTCGGGCACTGCCAGCTGCGTGAGGTCGCCGACCGGCCGGAACGTTTCGCCGTAGGGCTCGATGCGGCCGTCATTGAGCAGCATGCGAACCGTCTCGACGGCGTACAGCGGAATTCCTTCGGCCCGTTCCACGATTTGCCGGGTCGCGGACTCGGGGAGGCCCGGCACGAGTCCTGCCAGGAGGGTTTGAACGTCGTCATCGGCAAGCGGGACGAGGCTCAGCGACGTGAAGGATCGCTGCCCTGCGCCCCAGGTCGGTCGCCGGTCGAGCAGCTCGGCGCGGGCCAGGGTGATGAGGTAGATGGAACGCCCGCGCGACCAGCTCACGAGTTCCTCGATGAAGTCGAGCAGGCCATCATCGGCCCACTGGAGGTCCTCGAAGACCATCACCACCGGGCCGACCTCGGCGATGCGCTCGAAGAAGGTGCGCCACGCCAGGAACAGTTGTCCGCGCTCGCGCGACTGGCCCTGCCCGAATCCCAACAGATGAAGAATCGGCTCCTCGAGGCTGCGGCGCTCCTCCGCATCGGTCACGAACTCGTCCAGGGTCGCTGACAGCCGCTCGCGGGTTGAAGCTTCATCCGCGCTTTCACCGATGCCGATCCGCATACGAACCATCTCTCCCAGGGCCCAGAAGCTGATTCCGTCTCCGTAGGACGGTGAGCGGCCCTGGTGCCAGTGCACGATCTCGGTGACGCCGTCGATATATTTGAGGAACTCCCAGGCCAACCTGCTCTTGCCGATGCCGGCCTGACCGGTGACGCTCACCAGTCGAGGACCACGGTCGCGCGCCGTCGCGTGGTAGAAGTCCTTGATGAGCCGCAGCTCTGATTCGCGCCCGACGAAGGGTGGTTCGAGCCCCTCGCTGCGACCGACGCCGCCGCGCTGAGCCACCACTCGCACGGCGGTAAACGCCGGGATCGGGGTCGCCTTTCCCTTCAGTGTCTGTTCGCCGGCGGGCTCGAACACGATGGCATCGCCCGCGGCGCGACGGGTGCCTTCCCCCACGAGCACCGTGCCGGGCAGGGCCACCGATTGGAGGCGGGAGGCGGTGTTGACCAGGTCACCGGCGACCATCCCCATCCCGGTTGCCCCGATCGTCACGACCGCCTCCCCGGTATGCACCCCGGCCCGCAACGCCAGGTCAGGCATATCGTGCCCACCGTTCAGCCGACGAACGGCATCGACGAGATCCAGGCCCGCACGGACGGCGCGCTCAGCATCGTCCTCCTGCGCGGTGGGCGTTCCCCACACGGCCATCACTGCGTCGCCGATGAATTTCTCGACCGATCCGCCATAACGATCGACGATCTCGCGACAGGTGTCGAAATAGTGGCCCAGGAGCTCGCGCACGTCTTCGGCGTCACGTGCTTCGGAGATGGTGGTGAATCCGACCAGGTCCGCGAAGAGGACGCTCACCAGCCGGCGCTCGGTGGTCGGTGCTCCCGAGGCCGGTCCGCCTCCGGTCGGAACCCCGGTGGTCAACGCACCCGGGGTGGAATTCTGTGTGGCGTTCATGGCCTGGCCGCATTCGCCGCAGTACCGCGCCCCGGGCGTGTTCGCGGTGCCGCAGCGCTCGCAGGCGACCGCCAGCCGTTGTCCGCAGGTCAGGCAGAATTTCCGGCCGAGCTCGTTCTCGGCTCCGCAGCTCGCGCAGATCACTCGGGTATCAAGGCTCCTATGCCGTTCGCCGCAGTATCACGGGCAGCGGGCGGCCTTGACAAGCAACGCGGGCGGGCGGGACGACACACCGCCCCGGCACGAGGCCAGTCCAATTGGCACTACGACCGAGGAAGGAGCCGAACTGTGGTGGGCTTTAGCCCTTCTTCTTCTTGCCGCCAGATGCGACCGGGGCAGGGTGATCGAGGATCTCATCGATGGCTCGACGCGCCTGGAAGGCGGAGCGGAAGGTGTTCTGCGAGAGCGGCGCGTCGGCATCGGCGCGGATATACCAGCTGCGCTCGCCGGCGACATAGGAGATCTCGTAGCCGCGGTGCTCTTCGGCGGGGCGAGGTGCGTCGTTGGCCAGCATGATCGTCGCCTCACGGGCGGTCTTCGGCCGGCAGGTCGCGCAGCGGGCTTCAAAAATTCCGTGGGGACATCGGCGGCATGCGGCGCAGTGCTGCTCCTCGAACCCGTGAATGCATCGTGCGGTCATGGCCGCCTTTCTGGTGGGGAGTCTCTAGCGTACACCGATTCGATGTGGTACATTTCGCACGCGTGTTCGAATAGGCGCACCGGTCTGCGCCGCTTCAATGGAAGTCGGATCTCGATTTTACCCCTTCGCCCTGACCGGGCCCCGCAATTCCGCGGGAGGGCCTCGTCAGGAGCTATCTCCCTTGTCTTTCTCTGCCCTCGGGCTTCAGCCCGAGCTGCTCCGCGCCGTGGCGCGACAGGGCTACACCGAACCAACTCCCGTTCAGCGTGAGGCGATTCCGCTCGTCCTCGAAGGTCGGGACCTGCTCGCTGGCGCCCAGACGGGTACCGGCAAGACGGCCGCCTTCGTGCTGCCGATCCTCCAGCGGCTCGCCGCGCGCCCGGCGCGCGATCGGCGCATTCGCGTGCTCATTCTTACCCCGACGCGCGAGCTCGCCATCCAGGTTGAGGAATCGGTCCGCACCTATTCCGGCGGTAGCGTCCGCTCGACCGCCATCTATGGCGGCGTCGGGTTCGGCAACCAGGTCAATGCGCTGCGGCGCGGCGTCCAAATCGCGGTTGCCACGCCGGGCCGCCTGCTCGACCATAGCCGGCAGGGCACGATTGACCTGCGCGGGATCGAGATTCTCGTCCTGGACGAGGCCGATCGCATGCTCGACATGGGCTTCATCCGCGACATCCGCCAGGTGCTGGCGCTCCTGCCGGATCGGCGTCAGAACCTCCTGTTCTCTGCGACGTTCTCGAAAGAGATCCGGTCGCTGGCCCAGGGCCTGCTCGACAGGCCGGCATCGGTCCAGGTGACGCCGGAGAACACCGCCGTGGAGCTCGTCGAACAGGTCGTCCATCGCGTCGACCGTGAGCGTAAGCGCGAGCTGCTGACGCACCTGGTGCGGACGCGCGAGATCGATCAGGCGCTGGTCTTCACGCGCACGAAGCACGGCGCGAATCGTCTCGCCGATCAGTTGACCCGTGACGGAATCGCCGCCGCCGCCATCCACGGCAACAAGTCGCAGTCACAACGCGTGCGTGCGCTGACCGACTTCAAGGCGGGGCGCGTGCTGCTGCTGGTCGCCACCGAGGTCGCCGCGCGTGGCCTGGACATCGAGAAGCTGCCGCACGTCGTCAACTTCGAGCTGCCGATGGTTCCCTCCGACTACGTTCATCGCATCGGTCGCACCGGTCGCGCGGGCATCACCGGCACCGCCGTGTCACTCGTCTGCGTTGACGAGGCGCCACTCCTTCGCGACGTCGAGCGGATGCTCGGTGCCCCGATCCCGGTTCGGCCGATCGACGGCTTCGAGCCGAACCGCGACATCCGTGCAGAACCGATTCGTCTGCGGTCCGGTCAGCAGGGCGGCCAGCGACGGTCCCCGTCAGCGCCCCGTCATGTGTCCGGAGAACGTGGGCGCGTCCCGTTCGGCGTCGGCGGCCGCCGACGCCGTCCAGGCCGCGTGGCGAACAGCTTCTCGCGGTAGGGTTGTCCAGCGTGGCGTGGTTGAGCGGCGCGCCGCCGCGATCAGATGGTGGGAGGTCGGTCTGGTGCCGCGGCGATGCTTGTCCGCATCACGTCGTCCACCTCTTTATCCGAGTCGAGGTTGAGCGGCGCACCCTCGGTCCGCGGCCCGTCCTCCGGTGGTTCTGACCAGTCGCCCTCCTCGATTTCAGCGGCCGTCATGGACACGCTGATCTCTTTCTGCTCTGGCCGAACGTGGGCCAGCGTGGCAGCCGGCAAGTAGTGATGCGAGGCGTTGATCAGCCCTGTCTTCACGAGGATGTAGCGCTCGTTTGTCTCCTCCACGCTGCCGATGCCCTGCGCATCGGCGGACTTGACGGACCACCCCGACTGGATGCCATGAATATCGTTGTCGCTCATGCTCTGCAGGTCAGCACATCGCGTGCCGCATGATGTACCGGTGCCACACCCGCTGCAGGTCACGATTCGTCTCGCCGAAGCCGACCGTGACGCCGAGGCGACCGCCGCCATCTACCGGCCTGCGGTGAACGCCTCTGTGGCTACCTTCGAGCAGGTGGCGCCCGACGCTTCAGAGATGGCGCATCGCATCCGTCGCACCTTGGATCGAACCCCGTGGTTGGTGGCCGGGGACAACGCTGGTCGTGTGCTCGGCTACGCGTACGCCGGCGCGCACCGCGACCGCGCCGGGTACCGATGGTCGGTGGACATCTCAGCCTATGTGGATCAGCGCCATCTTGGTCGGGGCGTCGGTCGAACGCTGTACGACTCGCTCCTGGGGATCCTCCGCCGCCAGAGATTCATCAACGTCTATGCCGGCATCGCTCTGCCCAATCCTGCGAGCATCGCGCTGCATGACGCGGTCGGCATGCGTCGCATCGGCGTCTATGAACGCGTCGGCTATAAGTTCGGGACCTGGCATGACGTCGCCTGGTATGGCATGCGCTTTCAAGACCCGCCGAACCCTCCGGCCGAGCCGATTCCGTTGCCCGACCTTCCCCCGCAGGCATGAGTCGAAGCCGCCCTGTTCGGCAGTTTCTCGGTCAGGGCAAGCAATCGCGTGGACGCGGCGAACGCATCGGCCTAGGCTGCGCTGCACCATGAGCACCTTCCGCTATTCCCCGTGGGACGGCAGCCAGCAGCTGCCGGCGTTCGATGCCGACGATGTGCTCGACGCGCTGTCCGATGACATCCTGGCCGAGGGCGACGTTCGCCGGGCACTTCAACGACTCATGCAGCGCGGGTTCAGCGGGGCGCGGGGAGGCGACGTTCGCGGCCTGCGGAGAATCATGGAGCGGTTGCGCGCGCGGCGGCAGGCAGAGCTCGAGCGCGCGGATCTCGACGGTGTGCTCGACGATGTGGAGCGACGGTTGGGGGAAATCCTGGATACCGAGCGCCAGGGAATTGGTGAACGCCTCAGGACGGCGGAACGGCGCGCGCTCGACGCAGCCCCCGGCGAGGAGCATGACCAGGCGCGCATGGCGGAACAGGTCACGCGGCGCACGGCGCGGCAGCGGGAGAATCGGCTCGACGCCCTGCCGCCCAATTTGGCGGGCCGTCTTCATGGACTCCGCGACTATGAATTCATGGACGACGCCGCGCGCGACGCCTTCACCGAGCTGACCGACGAGCTGCGCCAGCAGATGCTCCAGACCTACTTCGCGGGCCTCAAGGAGGGAGTCGAACGGGTCACGCCGGAGGATCTTGCCGGCATCCGGGCGATGGTGAAAGACCTGAACGAGCTGCTCGAGAAGCACGCCACCGGCGCCGATACGGCCGAGGATTTCATGGGGTTCATGGCTCAGCACGGACGGTATTTTCCGCCGGGCATCGACAACATCGATGGGCTGATCGAGCACATCCACCGTCAGGCTTCGCAGATGGCGAGCCTGCTGAACAGTATGTCGCCGGAGATGCGTGACGAGCTGCGCTCGATGATGGATGACCTGTTGCGCGACGATCGACTCCAGATCGATATGGCGCGACTCGCCGGAAACCTCCAGATGGCGCGGCCCGACCTGCCCTTTGGCGAGCCGTATCCCTTCGACGGTGACGAGCCGATGGGTCTGGCCGAGGCGTTCGCCGCCATCGACCGTCAGCAGCAGTACGACGCCATGGAGGAGGCCCTGGCCGCCGCCCGCGATCCCGACGCGCTCGAGAAGGTCGACGCCGATGCGCTGCGCGACCTGGCCGGCGACGATGCAATCGACGACCTCGACCAGCTGCGCGAGCTGACTCGCGCATTGGAGGAGGCGGGCTACCTCGACCGCGACGGCGGCCGACTCGAGCTCACGCCGCGCGCCGCGCGCAAGCTGGGCATGCGGGCGCTGACCGACATCTTCAGCCGTCTGCGGCGCGAGGGGTTCGGTGGGCACGCGCTTCCGCGCCCCGGCCGTGGCGGTGAGCCGACGGAGGAGACCAAGCCGTACGAGTTCGGTGATCCCTTCGCCGTCGACATCAATCGCACGCTGTTCAACGCCATGGCGCGCAACGGGATCGGGACGCCGGTCGCCATCGGCCCGGCTGACTTCGAGGTTTCGCGTTCGGAGGAGACCACCGTTTCCTCGACCGTCCTGCTCCTCGACATGAGCCGATCGATGCTGCTGCGCGGCTGCTCATCGGCCGCAAAAAAGGTCGCCATGGCGCTGCACACGCTCATCCATACCAAGTACCCGCGAGACCGCCTGTTCGTGGTCGGATTTGCCTACTACGCCCGACAATTGAAGCCGGAATCGATCCCGACCCTGTCGCCGTACGAGTTCGAGTACGGCACGAATCTCCAGCACGCGCTGATCATCGCGCGGCAGCTGTTGGGGGGCTCCATCGGCGGCAACAAGGAGATTGTCGTCATCACCGATGGCGAGCCGACGGCGCACATCGAGAACGGTCAGGTTGAATTCGCATACCCGCCCACGCTGCGCACCATCCAATCCACCCTGCGTGAGGTGGGCAGATGCACCCGCGAGGGCATCGTCATCAACACGTTCATGCTCGAACGCTCGCGCTATCTGAGCGAGTTCGTGGACCTGATGTCGCGGATCAACCGCGGTCGCGCCTTCTACGTCGAGCCGGAGAATCTCGGCGAGTACGTGCTGGTCGATTACGTCAACAAGAAGAGGAAGCGGGTGGCGTAGGGGGGTTTCGGGAACGCAAGTATATACGTATATACTCACCAAGGGGTCAGCCTCGCGAAGGGCCCGAGCTGCGACGCTTTCCCGTCCGTTCGTTGCCGCGTTTGAAGTTGCCGGTTGCACGCGCCATGAGCTGCTGCGCGCCGGCGTCATCGGCGAGGGCAATGCGGGTCGCAAACCGATCCGCCACCCGTCCACGCAGGAGGGTGACCGGCGCCTGGTGGTAGCGGATGACGATGGCGCCATCTGCGCGGGTGAACCAGCTGAACGGCTCGTCGGCGAGTGGGTCGGGAGACGTCACGACGGAACGATAGCGCCACGTGGCACAATCGGGCGCGATGAAGGTCGGAGTCCAGCTCCCCGAAGTCGAGCGCGTGGTGCCGTGGGCGGAGCTGCGCGAGATGGCGAGCACCGCGGAGCGCATCGGCCTCGACTCGATCTGGGTCGGTGACCACCTGCTGTACCGAGGTGACGGGCAGCCTGCCCGGGGACCCTGGGAAGCATGGTCGACGCTGGCGGCCCTGGCGGCGGTGACCGAACGCGTCGAGATCGGTCCATTGGTGGCATCGACCAGCTTCCACAACCCGGCCATGCTGGCAAAGAAGGCGGCCACCATCGACGAGATCAGCGGCGGGCGGCTCATCCTTGGACTGGGCGCCGGCTGGAACGAGGCGGAGTACGCCGCATACGGCTTCCCGTACGACCACCGCGTGAGTCGCTTCGATGAGGCATTCACGATCGTCCGCGAACTGCTGGCGACCGGTCACTGCGACTTCCATGGCACCTACCACGAGCTCGACGATTGCGAGCTGCTGCCGCGCGGCCCGCGGCCGGAGGGTCCACCGTTGATGGTCGGCTCGATCGGCGAGCGGATGCTGCGCATCACCCTGCCGCACGTGAGCTCCTGGAACGCGTGGGGTGCATGGTTCGGCAACAGCGTCGAGGGCTATCTGCCGCTCCGCGATCGGATCGACGCGGCCTGCCTTGAGGTGGGCAGAGCCCCGGCCGAGGTCGAGCGCACCCTGGCGCTGCTCGTTGCCTTCCCTGGTTCTGTGGGCCGTCGCTCGGACGTCAGCGACCATCCATTCGAGCCGATCGGCGGGGAGCCGGCCACGCTGGTCCCGACCCTGCGAGCGTTCAGTGATGCAGGTATCGGGCACGTGCAGCTGGTGCTCGACCCGATCACCGTTGAGAGCATCGCGGCCCTGGAGCCGACGCTGGTCGCGCTCCACGGCTGATACCATCGGCGAGATGGAAGCACGCGCCGACGCCATGACGACGTCCGTGGCGCTCGGGCGCTCGGGTCGCCTCGAAGCGGCAGGTCTCGAGGCAGCCGGTGACCACGCCGTGCTCATCCGTGAGACCGGCGGCGGGGCCAGGAACCGGGCGCTGTTGACGACCGATAAGCTCCCCAGCGGTGAACGGCTGGTCGTCATGCCGCTCGATGAGGAGGTCGAGGTCAGGGTAGATGGCGATGCGCTTGCCGTTTGGCTCGGAAGCGGCCTGGTGGGCGACGTCCCGCGTCAGCATCACGTCCTGGCGCCTGCGGACGTGCCGCCATGGGCGAGCATCATCGGCGGCACACTGCTGATCGCGGTCCTCGCCTTCGCCGTCATCGGCTCGGCGGTTGTGTTCACGTGGCTGACCCGGCTCTTCATGTGAGCGAGATGCGAATCTACATCTCCGTTGACATGGAGGGCTTGGCCGGCGTCGCGCATCCGCACCAGGTCGTGTTCGGTCCGGGCGGATCCGATCGCACCGACTACGATCGCAGCCGAGGCCTGATGGCGGGGGAGACGAACGCGGCGATCGACGCTGCCTTCGAAGGCGGTGCGCGCGAGGTGGTCGTGAACGACAGCCACTGGCAGATGCGGAACCTGCGCGCCGAGGACCTGCGGGATGGCGCTCGACTGATCATCGGGGACAAGCCGTTGAGCATGACCCAGGGGATCGGCGCGGCCGGTGATGGCGCCTTTGATGGTGCCGCGTTCATCGGCTATCACGCCGGAGCTGGCCATGCGACTGGTGTCATCGCGCATACCTATTCCTCCGCCACCGTGCTCGAGATCCGCGCCAACGGGGTCCCGCACAACGAGGCGGGACTGAACGCGATCCGGCTCGGCCATCACGGCGTGCCTGTCATCCTGGTGGCCGGTGACGACGCGCTGGCGACGGAGGTGGAGGCGCTGCTGCCATGGGCGGAGCGCGTGATCGTCAAGCGGGGGCTCGGCTCGAATCTGGCTGATTCCCTCTCGCCGGCCGCGGCGTGCAGCGCGATCCGCGAGGGAATGCAGCGTGCCATGGGTCGCATGGAGACGATGCGCATCTACGAGCCAGCGCTCCCCATCGCCGGTGAGATCGACTTCCGCCTGCCGGTCATGGCAGATTACGGCTGCGTCCTGCCCGGCACTGAGCGAATCGGGCCGCGTACCGTCGGCTTTCGGGCCGATGACGGCGAGGACTGGTATCGCACCTGCCTGGTCCTGACCCGGCTGGCCGCCGTCCCGGCCGCGTAGCGCGGCCCGCCGATGGACGACGCGGAGCGGAGCCGACTGCGGGCGCTCATGGGCCACTTCGTTACAGGGGTGACGGTGGTTGCCGCCCGTCACGGGCCGCTCCTGGCCGGCATGACCGCCAATGCCATCGCAACGATCAGTATCGACCCACCGATCGCGATGGCCAGCATCGCGCGCAAGGCGGAGACGCATGGCGCGATCATCGGCAGCCATGCCTTCAGCATCAATGTCCTGGCCGATGATCAACAGGCCCTGGCCGAGTGCTTCGCGGAGCCGACCACGGCAACCAAGCTCAAGCGATTCTGCGACGCAGCGTGGCATGAGGCCGAAACCGGATCGCCCATCCTGGAGGGCGCGCTCGCGTACTTCGACTGCCGAATCAGTGTGCGGCACGACGGTGGTGACCACACGATCTTCCTCGGTGAGATCGTCGCGGCCGGCTATCGCGAGGATGCGCTCCCGTTGCTGTGGTACGGCTCGCAGTACCGCCGCCTGGCGGTGCCGGAGGCATGAGCGAGCCAGTCTGGGAGCGGCTCAGGTCCGGCGACGGACGAGCGCTGCGAGTCGACCCGATTCGACGTGAGCGCGTGGAGCTGTTGCGCGTGGTCAGTGGTGATCTGCCCGATCACGGCGGCGCCACCGTCTTCGACGCCTGGGCGGATGGCAATGACGTCGTGGTGCGAGCGGCATCGGTCCGAGGTCACGAGGCCACGCCGTGGGAGCTCCGCTCGGAACGGATCAGCATCGAGGGATCCGACGGTCGTCTGGAAGCGCTTCTGGCAGGTTCGGGCGTCGTTGCGTCCGAGGGCGAGCTCGAGCGCCAGGCGTGCGCCTGCCGAGGTATCAGCACCGATGCAGCCTACCGGGCCATCGGCGCAGGCTGGGATACCGCTGATGCGGTGAAGCGCACGACTCGCATCGGCTTCGGGCCCTGTCAGGGTCGCCGATGCATCCCGTGGCTGGCGGCTCGCCTCGAGCTGGAGCCGGACGACCCGTTGGCGCAGATCACGCCCCGTCCGCCACTCGTCCCGGTCCCGATCTCGATCCTGGCTGCGTGGGCAGTGCCCGATGCCAGCCCTGACTGATCGGCCGGTCGTAGCGCCAACCGGCCTGGCACCTGATCGTCAGGATTCCCGTTGGGGGGTGTCCGTCGGATCGGGGTCCATGGATGGTGTCAGGGGGCCGATGCCCGAGGTCACGGATGGGGCTGCGGCCAGCTGCGTCTCGACGGCCGCGATGAAATCGGCGAACTCGAAGGGCTTGCGGACGACCGGGGCCAGTGCGGAGAGCCGGTCTGCCTCCTCGTCGTCGATGGCCGTAACGAACAGGACCGGAATGTCCCGATACTGCGGACGGTCTCGCAGCGAGTGGACGATGGTGGAGCCAAACTCGTCCGGCAGCCGCTGATCGAGGACGAGGAGGTCCGGAGGGTCTCCGCCTTCGACGAGGGCAACGTAGAGCTCTTCCGCATTGCCGAAGCCTCGCGCCCCGTAGCCCTGCTCCTCGAGGACCGCCAGCACCGCGGTACGGATCAGGGGCTCGTCATCGACGACCCAGATGGACTGCGCCACGCGAGTCTCCTTCTTCAGGCTCCGATGGCCACCAACGACTCGATGATCGTCGATAGTGCCATGTCGACCTCATCATCCGTTGTCACAAGTGGCGGGATGATACGGACGGCCTGCCCATACGTTCCGCAGGTGAGGAGCAGCACGTTTCTTGCCATGGCCTCGTGCAGCAGTCCTTTCGCCAGGTCGGGGCGTGGCGTCAGCGCACCACCGTCCGCGAACTCGAGCGCCAGCATGAGGCCCCGGCCGCGGACGTCTGCCACGAGCGAATGGTTCACCACAGCCGCACGGAGCGCCGTGAGCATCCGTTCGCCGACGCGCTCGGCGCGCTCCGCCAGCCGCTCGTCATCGATGACGTCCAGGGTCGCCAGCGCCGCGGCGCACGCAACCGCATTGCCGCCGTAGGTTCCCCCATGTGAGCCAGGAGTGAGCTGTTCGAGCAGCGTCCGGGGGGCGAGGATCCCCGACAGCGGCAGGCCGGAGGCTATGCCCTTGGCCATGATCACGATGTCGGGCGTCACATCGGTCCACTCGGTGGCAAAGAAGCGGCCCGTGCGAGCGTAGCCGGACTGGACCTCGTCGACGGCGAGCAGGATCCCGTGGCGATCGGCCACCTCCCGCAGCGCCGGAAGGAACCCGTCTGGCGGCACGACATAACCGCCTTCCCCGAGGACCGGCTCCACCATGAAGGCCGCAACGTCGTCCGGTGCCACGACCGTGGCGAACAGCTCGTCGATGGCTGCCATGCTGGTGTCCAGCGCCGCATCGGGTCCGCCCATTCGCAGCGGATACGGATAGGGGACGAAGTGGACCCCGGCGAGGAGTGGATCGAAATGCGCGCGGTACTTGGCGCTCGAGCTGGTCAGCGACATGGCGCCGTGGGTGCGACCGTGGAAGCCACCCCGAAATGCGATGAAGGCGTTGCGACGGGTTGCCGCCTTGGCCAGCTTCATGGCGGCCTCGACCGCCTCCGCGCCCGAGTTCGAGAGGAAGAGCCCGTAGTCAATTCCGGGTCGCGGATTCGGAAAGCGCTGCGGCAGGCGCCGATGCAGCTCCAGTCCGGGTTGGTGAAACACGATGTTCTGTTGAAGGTGGATTCCCTTTGCCGCCTGTTCGGCAATGGCGGCCACGACGCGAGGATGCGCGTGCCCCGTGTTCGTGACGCCGATCCCGCAGGTGTAATCGAGGTATCGAGCGCCATCGGGCGTCTCGAGCCAGGATCCGGACGCGCGCTCGACCACGAGGTCGGTGTAGCGCGCCCACACCGGCGGAATGCCGGCGCGCAGCGCTGACCAATCAGTCAGAAGGTCGGTGGCGTGTTGATCCATAGCAGTCGGGTCTCCCCGCCGGCGTCATTGCGCCAGCGATGCGGAAGGTTGGACGGGAAGGTGAGGGCGTCGCCCGCCTCGGTGAGCTCGTACGTCTCATCGTCACCGACCCAGACGGTCAGCGCGCCGGACAGCAGGTACAGGAACTCTTCGCCCTCGTGCGCGTAGGCGCCATCGCTCGAGGCGCCCGGCGCGAGGACGAACAGTTGTGGCTCGAGCTCGCGCGCATCGCGGGCGAGCTGCTCGATGCGGACCTCGGCGTCGCCCATTCGCAGGATGGGCCGCGCGCCGGCTCGGACCAGCCGGTTTCCCGGAGGTTCGCCGTCACCGCCCAACAGGGCGTGCAGGCTCGTGCCGTACGCGGCCGTAAGGCGCTGGAGCGTGGCGACGCTCGCGCCGCTCACCCCCCGCTCGAGGGCCGAGAGGAAGGAGACCGACAGGCCGGTCCGTTCGCTGGCCTCGCGCAGACTGAGCCCGCGGTCGGCACGCAGCCGTCGGTAGAGCCGGCCGTCGAGCGGCCGATCCGCGCCGGACGCGCGTGCGGCCCCGTCGCGCAGCACGCGCCGGATGCCGGCAGCATTGAGCCGATCAACCTCGCGAAGGCGGCGGATGCTCCGCAGGCGCGCAAGATCGGCGTCGTCGTAGACGCGGTAGCGTCGGTCGGTCCGCTTCGGGCGCACGAGACCCTCGCGCTCCCAGAGCCGCAATGCCGACGGCGAGACGCCAACGCGCTCCGCGGCCTCCCCGATGCGGTACGTCACGTGTCGGCCGAGGTGGGCTGGGCCGCCATGTCGCGGCGCTGGAGCGCAACCCACAGGGCGATGCCGACGAGCGCGATGAGGAAGATGATTGTTCCCATGACGTTGACCTGGGGTGGCACACCGATGCGCGAGGCGCCGTAGACCCAGAGCGGGAATGTCAGGGTCTGGGCCCCGGCCGTGAACTGCGTGATCACGAAGTCGTCGATCGACAGGGCGAAGGCCAGGAGTGCCGCCGCCAGGATGCCGGGAAAGATGAGCGGGAAGGTGATCTTTCGGAAGGTTGTCCACTCGTCGGCGCCGAGGTCCATGGCCGCTTCCTCGAGATGGCGGTCGAAGCCCGCGATGCGAGCGCGCACCGTGACCACCACGAACGAGATGTTGAACATGGTGTGGGCGATGATGATGGTCGGCATGCCGAGCGGAGTCGCTACCGACACGAAGAGCGCGAGCAGCGACGCGCCGAGGACGATCTCGGGCGTGGCGATGGGGAGGAAGATCAGCACGTTCAGCGCGCCGCGGCCTCGGAACTCGTAGCGCGTGAGCGCGAGTCCGATGAGGGTGCCGAACGTCGTCGCCACGACGGTCGACACGATCGCGACGGTGAGGCTATTGATGAGCGCCTGGTTGAGCTGCGGGTAGCGGGTGAAAACGTTCGACCAGTGCTCGAGCGTGAAGCCCTGCCACGCGAAATTAAACCTGCCCTGGATGTCGTTGAAGCCGAAGACGATCATGACGATGATCGGGAGGAACAGGTACGCCACGACAAACGCGGTGAACACCGGCAGGACGGCGCTTCGCAGCCGCGTCCCGATCGGCCGGCTGCGATCCGGGAGAGGACCGATGCGCGTCATCAGACGGTGAGTTCCTGGCCGCGCAGTAGCCGGAGGTACAGGAAGATGCTGACCAGGATGCCGGCCATGAGGACGAGGCTGAGCGCCGCCGCCTCGGGATAGTCACGGTTGACGAGGAAGAGGCGTTGGATGACGTTGCCGATCATCGTCTCGTTCCGGCTCCCCAGCAGCTCGGCGTTCAGATAGTCGCCGACCGCAGGGATGAAGCTGAGCAGGGATGCCGCGAACACGCCCGATATCGAGAGCGGCAGCGTCACGCGCAGGAATGCCTGGAGGCGGCTGGCGTACAGGTCGGTCGCCGCCTCGATCAGTCGGGGGTCGATCCGCTCGAGCGCCACGTAAAGCGGCAGGACCACGAACGGCAGGAAGTTGTAGGTGATGCCGCTGATCACTGCCACCGGGGTGGCGAGCAGCCGGAACCCCTGGTCGAGGATGCCGATGTCCTTGAGCGTCCCGAGCACGAAGCCCTGGTCGGCCAGGATGAACTTCCAGCTGATGGTCCGGATGATGAAGCTCGTGAAAAACGGCATGATCACGAGCAGCAGCAGAATGTTCTTGTAGCGACCGCCCCGGAAGGCGATCGTGTACGCCATCGGGTAACCGATGAGCATGGCCAGGACCGTGACGGTGAGCCCGTATTGGAGCGATCTGACGAGCTGCGTGCTCCATCGGTCGATCGCCTCCGGGAAGATCTCGAAGTTGAACGTGAGCCGGAAGCCGGTGGCGAGGGTCCCTTCCTGGAGCGCGACCGAGACCGTCGTGATCAGCGGGATCACGAAGAAGACGATCAGCCACAGTCCCCCGGGCACCAAGAAGAGATAGGGGACGATTCCCGAGTGCCGCCGAAGCCAGCCTGACATGGCGGACTCCCTCGCTCCGGTCTACCGGCTCGTCGACCTAGCCCTGGACGACCTCCTGGAAGAGCTCGGCCCACTGGCGCTCCTCGTCCTCGCTCAGCACCTTGTAGCTGAACAGGCGAGAGAGCATGTCGTCGGTCGGGAAGACGAGTGGCGACTCCGCCACGGCCGTCAGGTATTCGGCCGTCTCGGTATCACCCTCGGCCTCCGCGTCCTCGGCGTGCTGGCGAACGAGCTCCTGCGCACCGGGCACCGCGGTGATGTAGTTCACCCACTCCGCGATCGGGGCCGCAACCTCGGGCTGGTACACGTAGTTCATCATCGCCAGCGCGTCGTTGGGATGCTCGGCACCCTTCGGGATCGCCATGTTGTCGGTCCACAGGATCCCGCCCTCGTCGGGGACGATGAACTGGAGGTCCGGGTTGTCGAGCTGGAGCTGGAAGACGTCGCCGGACCAGGCCATCGTGATGGCCAGGCTGCCGTTCGCGAAGTCATCGGCGTACTCGTTGCCGTAGTAGCCGCGCACGCACTCGGCCTGCTCGAGGAGCACTTCTTGGGCCGCCTCGACGTCCTCGATCGTCGCTTCGGCCGGCGTCACGCCGTTGTAGAGCAGCGCCAGGCTCACGCTGTCGCGCATCTCGCTGAACATGCCGATCTGGCCGCAGTACTTCTGAATGAACTCCGGGTCGAACAGCTGGTCGAGCGAGGTGATCTCTTCGTCCACGAGCTCCGGGTTGTAGCCGATGCCGGTGATGCCGGACTGCCACGGCACGCTGTACTGGTTGCCCGGGTCGTACGAGCGGTCTTGGTACTTGTCGGCCGCATTCTCCACGAAGTTCGGGACGTCGCGCTCGACGTTGATGGGTTCGAGGTAGCCGAGCTCGATCATGTTCCCGATCATCCAGTCGGTCATGACGATGATGTCGTGTCCGGTGTCCTGGCCCGCCTCGAGCTGGGGCTGGATCGTCCCGAAGAACGAGGTGTTGTCCTGGATCGCCTCGCTGTACGTGACGTCGATCGCGGTCTCCTCCTCGAATTCGGTGATGGTGGGGGAGCTGCCGTCATCCTCCTGGTCGATGTAGAGCGGCCAGTTCGTGAAGTTGAGGACGCCCGACGGCTCGCCGCCACCCACCGGCTCGCCGCCGCCGGCCGACGCGCCGGCCGATGCATCGCTCGACGCGGTCGGCGAGTCACCCGGTTCGATGCCACAGGCGGAAAGGATCAACACAGCGCCGATGCCCACCGCGAGGAACGCGTCTCGCCTCGGTCCGGCCGCACGCTTCGAGTCGTTCATTCCGTAGCCTCCTCTGATGTCCCTGATTGGGTTGCGCCCGGGTGGTCGATGACGAAGGTGTGCTGTGGACGCCAGGTCAACGTGACCCGCTGTCCATCGGAGAGCACCTCCGACGCTCCGCTCGTTTCGAGGTTCTGGGCATAGACGGTCACCTTGTGCCCGTCCGCTGTCCGGACGATGTACTGGGTGCTGACGCCGATGTAGCTGGCGTCGAGGACGGTGCCCTCCAGTGCATTGAG
>JBBSML010000035.1:0-20712 GCA_038233215.1 Candidatus Limnocylindria bacterium | reverse complement strand
ATCCGTGGCCAGCTCGAAGGCGCGGTTGAAGCCTCTGCCTCGGCCTCGGCCTCTGCGCCTGCCGCCAGCGAGCTGCCGGACGCTGCACTCGACGCAACCGGACAAAACGGTGGCAACGGCATTGCGATCCTGTTCGGGATCCTGGTGCTGGCCTCGATCAGCTTCCTCGGCTATCGCACGGTGGCGGTCCGCCGAACCCGGTAACGCACCCGACCATCCACGAAACCCCGGACGCCGCGTCCGGGGTTTCGGCATTCCAGTGCGGATGAACACCTGCCGAGTGCGAGGGGCTCTGCGACGCAAGCGTCCCGCACGACCACAGATGGTGCGGTTAGGGATAGTCATAAAGTTCTGTCAAACGCGCCCGTTTGCCTGAATCGGGGCTTGCGGCACGTTGTATGCTTCGCCGCGGATCAATGCCGTTCGCCTCTCCGTATTCGCGGTGGAACCAACGGACGGCACTCAGGGAGGGTTCTCTAAGTGCAGGTTTCCCGATTACACATGACAGTGCCGTTGGCGATTCTCGCCACGCTGGCGCTGATGCTGGCGGCGGTGGCGCCGGTGCTCGCGGCACCGAGCGGCACGACCGGGTCACGGCCAGTTCTGGCGGACCACGTCACCGATTGCAATCTCACTGTCGACGGTAGCGGTGAGCTAACCTTCGAAGGGGACGTGCTCGCCGGAGCCGAGCTCGCGGCCGTTGATGCGCTGCTTGCCGCAAACGCTGACCTGGCCGCCGCAATCGATCTTGCCGCCGAAGCTGATGTTGACGCTTGTATCAACCTTGAGCTTCTCGTGGACGGTGAAGTCATCACTGCGAATATCGATGCAGACATCAGCGTGTGCAGCGCGACCGTCACCATCAACGGCGACGGTTCTGTCGACATCGGTGACGCAAACGTCGACGCCGAGTTGCTCGATGCCAGACTAATCGCTGCGCTACAACTCGCCGCTGATGCCGCTGCCGATGCCGACACAGAGGCATGCGTGGTGGTGACCGTGACCGATAACGACGTTGACGCTGATGTAGAAGTCGACGCCGTCGTCACCCTGTGCGCGACGCTCATCATCGACGCCAACGGCGATGCAACTATCAACGGCGACCTCATCGATGCCGATCAGTTCATCGATTCGTCGAGTGAAACCGACTTTACCGCCGAAGTAGAGGTCGGCGTACGCATCACCGCGACGGTTGAGGTCGACGATGACATCTTCGTGCTTGTTGAAGCGTTCGACCTCGAGGGCTGCGGCGATGCCGGAGCGACCCCGACCCCGACCCCAGATGGTGGCACCGGCGCGGGCGAGATGGTCACTGTCTCGATCATGAAGCACCTCTGTGACGACGTGACCACGGTTGCGGAGTTCGAGGCTGTCGAGAATGCAGGCGCTGGCGGTGAGGATGGAGGCTTTGGAACCGCTCCGGGCCTCGTGGCCACCGTTATTGCCTGTCCGACCATCGTCCTGACCGGGGACGTGCCGACTCCCGGCGCGAACACCACCGGGGAGGTTGACTTTGACTTCGAAGTCGTCGACGCCGATGGCACGCAGATCCTGTCGAGTGACGGGGACTTCGTGCAGCAAGCCCTGTGCGAAGACAAGGTCATGGTCGACGTGGATGAAGATGGCGAGCTCGAGGCGGATGTCTGCCTCGACACGAGCATGTACAGGTTCGAGGTCGTCGATGGCACGGTGGTGATCTCCGAGACCGAGGTCCCCGAAGGATCCACGGGCCTCGGCACCATCCGCTTCACCCCGGGTAGCGAAGATGAGACCGCACTTGCGACGTCGATTGATGTCGTCGAGGCAACGGGTGTCATCACGCTGGACACGTCCATGGCGTCCGCAACGGCGCTGGAGGAGGGGATCGTGATCCACGCGTACAACTTCGCCGAAGTCGCTGGTGCACCGGCACCCACCGCCACGGCAACCCCGGCGGCAAGTGAGCTTCCGGATGCGGCCGTCGATGGCACCGGCACGGCCGGTGGCAATGGCTTTGCCATCCTGTTCGGGATCATGGCTCTGGCCTCGATCAGCTTCCTCGGCTATCGCACCGTGGCGGCTCGCCGCACGCGGTAATCAACCCGACCAACCAGGTCATCCTTCGCCGAAGCCCCGGACGCCACGTCCGGGGCTTCGGCATGTCACCCGTATGAACCCGTTGTCCGCCAAGCGCGTACATGTGCTGCGCGCCGCGCGCCAGAATCGACAGAGGCGATACACCAAAGGGGGAATCTGATCGTACGGCATCGATACCTTTCAGCCGCTGGAACGCTGATCCTCCTCGTCGGCTGCTCGTCCGGAATCCAGGCGCCACCCGGGGAGCCTTCCGCTTCGGTACCGGTCGCAGCAACTGCCTCGGCCTCGCTCGCAATCCCTGGTCCGTCAGAAACGACTCAGGTTCCTTCCGAGGTGCCGCTGGAGGCTTCGGTCTTTGGAAAGGATGTGATCTCGAGCGAGGCCGAGGAGTATCGGATCTCCTTCACGCCAGATGGACAGACCGCGTACTTCGCCCGAAGCGACGGATTCTTTCCCCAGACCCGTAACGCGACGATCCTGGAAGCGCAGCTGGTGGACGGCGAATGGACCGAGCCAGTCACCGCCAGCTTCTCAGGCACCTACCCGGACATCGACCCGTGGGTCGCGCCGGACGGAAACAGTCTGTACTTTTCATCGATCCGGCCCGTTGACGGCGATGAGCGGAGCGACGCCGACGTATGGAGAGTCAACCGCGAAGGCGACGAGTGGGGGGAGCCCGTCCATCTGGGCCCGATCAACTCCGACTCGGACGAGCTGGGAGCATCGGTCACCGCCGACGGCGTGCTCTGGTTCGCAAGTGGTCGGCTTGGCGGTGCAGGCGGCTGGGACCTCTACACCGCACAGCCGGCCGGCGATGAGTTCGCAGCACCGGAACCGGTCACCGAGTTCAACACGGAAATCTGGGAGTTCAATCCAGCCATCCGGGCCGATGGCAACCTGCTGGTCTTCACCTCCATCCAGCGGCCGGGCGGGTCCGGCCTTGGTGATCTCTTCTTCGCGACCCGCAGCGACGATGGTGCCTGGTCTACCGAGGAGCCGGTGCCGATCAACACTGCCGCGGACGAATATCACGCGAGCTTCTCCCCCGACGACCAGAAGCTTTTCTTCGTCCGGCGCGTGCTCAGCGGCGACCTCTACGAGATGGCATGGCCGATCCCATAGATCACGCACCGCGTGCGGCACGTCGAGCGGCCCTTCGCTAGACTTCCGGCATGTCCCTCGACCCTCCCCGTCCGGATTTCGACTCGCTCCGCGAGCTGACCGTCGTCTCGAACCCGGCTGGCGGCCACGCGTCTCCGTCGGAGGTGATGTATCCGGGCGGTCCCCAGGTCGACGGCGGCCTCCTGGCTCCGGGCGATCCGCTGCCGGAGAATGCGGGGCCCGGCGGTCGACGCCCGGAATGGCTGAAGGTCCGCATCGGCGCAGGGAGCGCATACGCCGATACCAAGCGCGTCCTCCGTGCGGAGGCGCTGAACACCGTGTGCGAGGAGGCCCGCTGTCCGAACCAGGGCGAATGCTGGGCGCTCGGCACGGCGACGTTCATGATCCTGGGCAGCGTCTGCACCCGGAACTGCGGCTTCTGCGCGATCGATACCGGTCGGCCGCCGATCACCGACCACGACGAGCCACGTCGCGTTGCCGAGGCCACGAAGCTCATGAACCTCAAGCACGTCGTCATCACCATGGTCGCCCGCGACGACCTGCCGGACGGCGGAGCGCGGATGGTGGCGGAGACGATCCGCCAGATCCGCCTGGAAAATCCGGGAACCAGCATCGAGGTCTTGATCAGCGACCTCAACGGCCGACCCGATGACATCCGCACGGTCGTCGAGGCGCAGCCCGACATCCTCAATCACAACGTTGAGACGGTCCCCCGTCTCCAGAAGGCCGTCCGCCGTCGTGCGCGTTGGGATCGGTCCGTTTCAGTCCTGACCCATGGTCGCTCCGTTGCAAACGAGGACGGCTTTGACGCCATGGTCACCAAGACCGGGATGATGCTGGGCCTGGGCGAGACCTGGGACGAGATCATCGAGGCCATGGGGCTCCTGCGCGACGCCGATGTCGACGTCCTCACCATCGGCCAATACCTGCGGCCCAGCCGGCAGCACCTGCCGCTCGCGAAGTACTACACGCCTGCCGAGTTCATGTCGCTGCGACGGATCGGGCTCGATATGGGCTTCAGGCACGTCCAGTCCGGCCCGCTCGTGCGTTCCAGCTACCACGCCGCCGAGCAGGTCCCCGGTCGCGAGACAGCGGCCGCCGTCTAGCTGGGACGCCGACCCGTGCCACCGACGGTCCAGATTCACGCACGGCGCCGTGAGTCACTCGAGGCGCCATGTCGGGCAATCGGTCCAATTCACGTGAGGCGCGCCATACGCCCCGTGGCCGGCTTCGGAAGCGTCGTGCTGCACAGCCGGCGTGAAACGGGACGTGCCAGCGGTGGCGCACCTCGCGCCACGCACAGGTGGCGTGAATTGGGACGGACCGCCTGACCGATGGCCACTTTCCGCGACATCAGCCAGCGCCCGACGGGCGAGGCCCGAGAGCCGTTGCGGCGTCCGGACGCTGCGGCGCCATACCGCCCGGCCACCGACGAGCATCCCGTGCTGGCGGCCCACGGCGGAAATCTCACTGTCGACCACTTGGGCACGGTCCCCTATCGCCCTGCGTGGGAGCTCCAGGATGAGCTGGCGGATCAGCGTCGCGGACGGCGCATCGGGGATCGGCTGCTGCTGCTCGAGCACTTCCCGGTCTACACGATCGGCCGCGGCGGCAACCCCGCCAACATGATCGCCAGCGCCGAGCGACTCCGCGAGATCGGTGCCGAGCTGGTCCGCGTTGATCGCGGCGGCGACATCACCTTCCACGGACCGGGCCAGCTCGTCGCCTATCCGATCGTGGAGCTGCGCGATCCCCTTGACCTGCGCCGATACGTGCGCATTCTCGAGGCGGCGGTCATCGATACAGCGGCCGCCTTCGGCGTCCAGGGCATGCGGTTCGACGGCCGGCCTGGCATTTGGCTCAACGATGAAGGGAAGCTGGCTGCCATCGGCGTACGGGTCAAACGCGGCGTGACCACCCACGGTCTCGCACTCAACGTCAACACGGACCTGAAGTGGTTCGACGAGATGATCCCGTGCGGCATTCCAGGCGCCGAGGTCACATCGCTCGCCCGTGAGCTTGGTTCATCCGTCCCCATGGAAGCCGTCGAGGATGAGCTCGTGCGTCAGCTCGCCGCGCATTTCGGGTTACGGACGGCCGAAGGCGCGGACGGCGTGATCGGTCCGGGAGGAGGTCGCGAACAATGACCGATGAGGTCGTCGTTCAGCATGCTGGCCTCCCCGCGGAGGATCCCGAGCACGCGGTGCAAATGGAGGTCGGCGCGTTCGGACCATGGCAGACGAATGCGTACCTCGTGTGGGACGGCCGCTCGACCGATGCACTCGTGCTGGATCCCGGGATGGGCGCCGCAGGACCGCTCATGGAGCGAGTGATCGCGAATGGCCTGAGGCTGCACGTGGTGGCCAACTCGCACGGGCACATCGACCATATCTTCGACAACGCGCCGCTGGCGCGGGCGTCGGGCGCGCCGCTGGCGATCCACCCCGATGACGCCTATCGGCTTGAAGGAGAGAACAACTACGGCTTCGAGATCGAGCCGAGCGTCGCCACGCAGGACCTGAACGAGGGTGACCAGCTCCGCATCGGCGACCTCTTCTTCGACATCCTTCACCTCCCGGGCCACTCCGAAGGCTCCGTGTGCCTGTACGAGGAGCGGCGCGGACTCCTGCTGTCGGGAGACGTGCTCTTTGCCGGCACCTACGGCCGGACCGATCTCCCAGGCGGCAACGACCAGCAGATGATTGCCTCTCTCTCCCGTCTCGCGCAGGATATCCCCGGCCACGTGCGTGTCCTCCCCGGCCACGGCGCCGAGACGACGATCGAGCGCGAGCTGCCGTGGCTGCGGCGCATCGCCGCGAGTGGGCAACTGCTCACTCCCACCTGATGTCGCGGGGCGCGCGTATCGCACTCGCACCCGCCGCTGGAAACGTTCCTCCGAGTCGCGAACGAGATTCCGATTGGGGAAGACGATGTGAAGCCCTAGGCATCGGTCCTGCGGATGACTTCGGCAAAACCAAAGGAGAATCGATGGCGAACCTGCGCATCACCCGGCTCGGGCACGGCGGCGTGCTCTACCGATCACCGAACGACGCCTGGATCTGGATCGACCGATGGACCGGGGCACCCAACTACGCCGATGCCTACCGCACGCCAGAGAAGGTCAGCGTCGTGGCGCCTACGCATTGCCACTTCGACCATGTCGGGGACGACTGCGCCGATCTCATTGAGCTGGCCAGCGTCGAGGGCGCGGCGACGATCGGCTCGCACGAGATGCAGCTCTGGCTGGGTGCACGGGGCATCGAATCGGTTGGGATGAACAAGGGCGGCCGCTTCGAGGCGGCTGGCATCGGCTTCACGATGGTGCACGCCGATCACTCCGGCGGCGCGACGCTCGGCACCGGCTCCGACCAGGTCACGCGTGACCTCGGCTGCTGGGGCTGGGTCATCGAGTTCGAGGATGGCACGACCGTCTACCACTCGGGCGACACGGATCTGTTCGGCGATATGAATCTGGTACGCGAGCGTCATCACCCGGAGATCGCCGTGCTGCCGATCGGCGGGCACTACACGATGGGTCCGCGTGACGCCGGGATGGCGCTGGACCTCATCGGCGCATCCATGGTCATCCCCGTCCACTACGGCACGTTTCCGATCTTGACCGGCACGCCCGAGGAGCTTCGGGATCACACCTCCGCGGAAGTCGTGGCCCTCGAGCCCGGACAGACCTGGGGCGAGTGAAGCCCGGCGACGGCCGACGCAGTCGTCGCCGCATGTGACGAGCGGCCCCGCGGTGTAGCCTGAATTCCCCACTCGGCGCCTTCAGAGGGAGACGAACCCATGACCGATGACACGCGAACGCCGCACAACGGCGACGGAACCGAACTTGATAAGCCCGGCACGCGCGCCGGTCGTCTGACGACCCGACAGGGCCACCCGGTCTACGACAACCAGAATCAGCGCACGGTCGGCGATCGCGGTCCGGCCACGTTGGAGAACTACCACTTCATCGAGAAGATCAGCCACTTTGACCGCGAGCGGATCCCCGAGCGGGTGGTCCATGCGCGTGGCTTCGTCGCGCACGGCGACTTCGAGGCGTACGGCACTATCGGCGACGAGCCTGCCGCGACCTACACGCGGGCGAAGGTGCTCTCCCAGAAGGGCAAGAAGACGCCGGTCGTCATCCGCTTCTCGACCGTCATTGGCGGGCGGGACTCATCCGAGGCTGCACGCGATCCGCGCGGCTTCGCGGTCAAGTTCAAGACCGAGGACGGCAACTGGGACCTCGTGGGCAACGACCTGATGGTCTTCTTCATCCGGGACGCCATCAAGTTCCCCGACGTGATCCACGCGCTCAAGCCGGACCCGATCACCTTCCGCCAGGAGCCGAACCGCATCTTCGACTTCATGAGCCAGACCCCGGAGTCCATGCACATGTTGACCTGGCTCTTCAGCCCGCGCGGCATCCCGAAGGACTACCGCCACATGGACGGCGCCGGGGTGAACACCTACAAGCTCGTCAACGCCGACGGCAAGGCGGTCCTGTGCAAGTTCCACTGGAAGACGCAGCAGGGCGTCGAGTCGCTGACCCAGGCGCAGGCAAACGAGATCCAGGCGACCGACCTGGGTCACGCCTCGAAGGACCTGTACGAAGCGATCGAGCGCGGCGACAATCCGCGATGGGAGTTCTGCGTCCAGATCATGGAGGACGGTGAGCACGCCGAGCTCGAATTCGATCCGCTCGATGACACGAAGACGTGGCCCGAGGAGCAGTTCCCGCTTCTCCCTGCCGGCATGATGACCCTGAACCGAAACGTGAGCGACCACCACAACGAGAACGAGCAGGCGGCCTTCGGGACCGGCGTCCTCGTCGACGGGATCGACTTCAGCGACGACAAGATGCTGGTCGGACGGACGTTCAGTTACTCCGATACCCAACGCTACCGCGTCGGCCCCAACTACCTCCAGCTGCCGATCAACGCGCCCGCGACGTCGCCCGCGACCAACCAGCGCGGCGGACAGATGAGCCACGGCATTGACCGGACTGGCGAGAACCCGCACATCAACTACGAGCCATCGATCAACGGAGGGCTCATGGAGGCCGATGACATCGGTCCCGAGCACCAGCCGTGGGTCGAGGGCAGGGTCGGGCGCCAGCACCTGAGCCGACGCAACGACTATGGCCAGGCCGGGGAGCGTTTCCGCACCATGCCGGACTGGGAACGCGACGACCTCGTTCTGAATCTCGTCGGGGCGCTGTCACAGTGCGACCGTCCGATACAGGAGGCGATGGTGGCCCACTTCACGCGCTGCGATCCCGACTATGGTCGCCGGGTGGCTGAAGGAATCGGGTTGCCGGCGGCGCAGCCGAGTAAGGGGCGCCAGCCGACGGGATCAGGCGTCTAGCGCGGCGCCGTTCACGCGAGGTACGAGAGGTCCAGCGGCCGCGGCTTGACGCCAAACGCTCGCTCGAAGGCATCGAGCTCGGTGTAGTTCGGCCGCTGGAGTGAGCTGATCTGGTCATGACTGACCGGAAAGGCAGGCAGGACGCGGTCCGTCACGGAGGTGATGGCGCTGATGAGCGGGATCGGCATCGGGAGCTTCAGGCGACGCATGCGCGTCACCTTCATGACCCTGTCCACGATCTCGCCATAGGTCACCCAATCAGGTCCACCTAACTCGTATACGGAGCCCGCACCGTCGACATCGGTCACGCTCTTCTCGACCGCGATCGCCAGGTCGTCCACCGACAACGGCTGGAACCGTGCGTTGCCTCGGCCGGGAATGGCGACGATGCCGGGCGACCAATACCGTAGCGTCGCCTTCACGAGGTTGAAGAACCCGTCGCCCTCGCCGAAGAGCAGGGACGGACGCAGCACCACCCAATTCAGCGCGCTCTCGCGGACCACCTGCTCCCCGCGATACTTCGAGTCCAAAAAGGCGAGCTTCGGATCCTCGACGACGCCGATGGCCGAGAGGTGCACCAGGCGCTGAATGCCGGCGCGCTCGGCTGCATGGACGACGCGTCGGGTCCCGCGCACGTTGATCTCCTGAAACGAATTGCCCTTCGACTCGCGGGGAATGGCCACGAGGTGGACGGCCGCATCGGCCCCGATGAGAGCCTCGTCGAGTCCTGAGCCGGTACTGACATCGGCTGCTTTGGTCTGGACGTTCTCGCGCCACCCCGCACTTCGACGACCGTCGCGCGATACGGCGATGACCCGGTGGCCCATCTCCACCAGGTGCGGCACGAGATGGCTGCCGACGAAGCCTGTGGCGCCGATCACGGCAACGGTCATGGTCATCTTGCGAGTATCCTCCTATTTCTTGCTACTGCTCAGTCGCACGTTTTATGCCAGTCGCAGTCTGGTACGGTTCGCGCGATGTCATCCATCACCTCGCCGCGTGGCATGGTGGTCACGCCTCATCCCCTTGCCACCGCCGCCGGCGTGGAGGCGCTGCGTGCCGGCGGAACCGCCGTGGATGCCGCGGTCGCGGCCAACGCCATGCTCGCGGTTGTGTACTGCAACGCATGTGGGCTGGGCGGCGATGCGTTCGCGCTGGTGTGGGATCCAGTCGAGCGCCACCTCCATGGGTTCAACGGCAGCGGACGGTCTCCGGCCGCACTGACGATCGACGCGGTGCGAGCGGCGGGCCACGACGAGATGCCGCCGAAGGGTCCGCTGCCGATCACCGTGCCGGGCGCCGTCGATGCCTGGGTCCAGCTTCTCGATCGGTTCGGCCGCCGCTCGCTCGCCGATGCGGTCCGGCCTGCAGCGCACACGGCACGCGAGGGCTACGCGCTGACCGCCATCAACGCCCGGGCCATCGCGGCCGCACTGCCCATGTTCGACGACGAAGCACGCGACGTGTTTGGCGACGCCGGGGGTGCCGGGGAAATCCTTCGGCAGCCTCTTCTCGCCGATTCGCTGCACGCCATCGCCGAAGGCGGACGCGCCGCGTACTACGGCGGGGCAATCGGTGCGGAAATCTCGCGAGCCATCCAGGCCGCCGGCGGCGTCATGACCGCGGATGACATCACCACGCACCGCGGCGACTGGGTCGAGCCCATCTCCACCCGGTACCGTGACGTCGAGGTTGCCACCATGCCGCCCAACTCACAGGGCATCACGGCGCTCATGGCGTTGAATGTCCTTTCGACCCTGGACTGGCCGATGGGCACGCCGCTCTCCGCCGACCGCCTGCACGCCCAGATCGAGGCGGTCAAGGTCGCCTGGAGCGAGCGAGACCGCTGCATCGCCGATCCGGAGCGCGGGCTCGCCGATCCCTCGGTCCTGCTCTCGTCCGAGCACGCTGGGTGGCTAGCGTCGAGGTTGTCGCCGGATCGGTCGCATCGGTATGAGCCGACGAACCGACCGGGGGGTGGCACGGTCTACCTGTGCGCCGCCGATGCCGACGGCATGATGGTCAGCCTGATCGAGTCGAACTACATGGGCTTCGGCTCGGGGGTCATGGGAGGCTCGACCGGGATCATGCTCCAGAACCGCGGCGCCTACTTCTCGCTGGATCCTTTGCATCCCAACGTGCTCGCGCCTCGTTCGAGGACGTTGCACACGCTGATGCCCGGGATGCTGTTGCGGGAAGGCGTCGCGGAGGTCGCGTTCGGCGCGATGGGCGGCGATGGCCAGCCGCAGACCATGGTGCAGCTGGTCCAGGGTTTGGTGGACGACGGGTTGGATCCGCAGGCGGTGGTGGATCGTCCGCGGTTCGTCGTCGAAACGGAGGGTGCCGGACTGCCCCTGGGGCCGGTAAGGATCGAGTCAGATGGCGTGGATACCGCGACGGTCAGTGCACTCGAGGCGCGCGGGCACGAGATTTCGCTGGTGGACCCGCAGACGCCGATCATGGGTTGGGCGCAGATGATCCGTCGCCGGCCCGAAGGCGCATACGAAGGAGGCGCCGATCCCCGCGCAGACTCCCTCGCCGCCGGACTCTAGCCGCTCACTCGCGAACCGCCGCCGGAGCCAGCCTGGGGACCGATGAGAAATGGCGCGAGCATCGGTCTAGAATGCGAGACCCCATGACGAACCAGCAGCAGTCCCTTGTCCATGCCCGCGGCCTGACGAAGCGCTACGCGAACGGCTTCACCGCCGTGGATGGCGTCGACTTCGACGTGCGCCCCGGCAAGGCATTCGGATTCCTGGGTCCCAATGGCGCGGGCAAGACGAGCACGATGCGCATGATCGCCTGCTCGAGCCCAGTGACCGAGGGAACGCTCAGCGTGATCGGCATGGATCCCCGCACGCAAGCCCGCGATATCAAAGCGAAGCTGGGCGTGGTGCCGCAGATCGACAACCTCGACACCGAGCTCACCGTGCGCGAGAACCTCGAGATGTACGCGCGCTACTTCGACATCCCGCGCGACGTTGCCAACAAGCGGACCGATGAGCTGCTCGAGTTCGTCCAGCTCGACGAGCGTGCCAAGGACCAGGTCGAGCCGCTCAGCGGCGGCATGAAGCGCCGATTGACCATCGCCCGAGCGCTCATCAACGATCCGGATCTCGTCATCCTGGACGAGCCGACCACCGGCCTCGATCCGCAGGCACGGCACCTCCTCTGGGAGCGCCTCTACCAGCTGAAGCGTCGCGGCGCGACGCTCATCATCACCACCCACTACATGGACGAGGCGGAACAGCTGTGCGACCACCTCGTGGTGATGGACAAGGCCAAGATCGTCGCCGAGGGCTCGCCACGCCAGCTCATCGACCAGCACTCGACCAAGGAGGTGCTCGAGCTGCGCTTCACCGACGCGGTGCGCGACAACCTCAACGGCCAGCTCGACGGCCTGGCCGACCGGATCGAGGAGCTGCCGGATAGGCATCTTCTGTACACCGAGAACGGCGAGCACACGCTCGAGCAGGTCAACCTGCGCAAGATCCCCGTCGAGAGCGCGCTCGTGCGCCGATCGAGCATGGAGGACGTCTTCCTGCGCCTGACAGGGCGCTCGCTGGTCGAATAGTCGCCCGATGACAACCCTGGCCGCCTCCGGTCGCGTCTGGCAGCGCAACTGGCTCGTCTACAAGCGTCTCTGGCATCGGAGCCTGGCGTTCGGCTTCATCCAGCCGGTGTTGTTCCTGACCGCCATGGGGATCGGAATCGGCGCCCTGCTGACGCCGAGCAGCTTGGAGGCGTTCGGCGGCGTTCCCTATATCGATTGGCTGGGCCCCGGCCTGCTGGCCGCCATGTCGATGCAGACGGCCACCTTCGAGTCGACCTACCCGATCATGAACAAGATCATGTGGGGCCGGAATTACGAGGCCATGCTCTCGACCCCGCTCGGCATTCGCAGCATCGTCTACGGCGAGCTCGCCTGGACCGCGTTCCGCATCGGCTCATTGGCTTCGGTCTTCCTGGTCGTGCTCGCGCTGTTCGGGATCGTGCGCACGCCGCTCGCGATCCTGGCGATCCCGTTTGCCACGCTGATCGGCACCGCCTTCGCGGCTTGCCTGATCGCGTTCACGGCCACCCAGAAGAACGACGTCGGCTTCAGCGCCATCTTCCGCTTCGTCATCAACCCGCTCTTCCTGTTCAGCGGCACGTTCTTCCCGCTCACCAACCTGCCGGAGCCGCTGCGCGCGGTGGCGTGGGCGACCCCCCTTTTCCACGGCGTCGAGCTCATTCGGGGATCCATCCTGGACCAGCTTGATCCGCTGACCGCACCGCTGCACATCGGCTACCTGCTGATCATGTTCGCCGTGGGTGCCTGGTTTGCGGAGCGCACCCTCACGAAGCGGATGGCCGGCTGATGGCACCCGTGTTCGGCCCTGGGATAGGCCCTGGGATGGGCCTGGGAATGGGCCCTGGGATCGCAGAATATATGCGTACATATTCCACGCACCGGGAAGGGCACCTGCGCCCATGACGACCCTCACCAAGCCCGTTGCCGCTCCCGGCCCACTGGCAACGGCATGGGCGCGCATCTGGCGCTCGCGGCGCCTCGTCGAGCGCAACATCATGGTCTACCGCCACCAATGGATCATCATCCTGAGTGGCGTCTTCGAACCGATCTTCTACCTCGTCGGTATCGGTCTGGGACTGGGCGCCATCATCCGCGAGGTGCCCCTCGCGAACGGCCAGGTCGTCCCCTACGCGGCGTTCGTGGCGCCCGCGCTGGTTGCCACCGCGGCGATGAACGGGGCCGTCTTCGAGACGATCTTCAACGTCTTCTTCAAGCTCAATTACGCGAAGACCTATGACGGCGTGCTGGCCACGCCGATGGGGATCACCGAGATCGCGATCGGCGAGATGCTATGGGCCCTCATTCGCGCCGCCCTCTACGCCGTCGCCATGTTCGTGATCATGCTGCTGATGGGCCTGATCCTGTCCCCGTGGGGCGTGCTCATGGTCCCGGCTGCACTCCTTGTGGCGGCCTCGTTCGCCGCCGCGGGACTGGCTGGCACCTCCTTCCTGCGGACGGTGAATGACTTCGATGTGCCGATGGGCCTGATCGTGATGCCCATGTTCCTGTTCAGCGGCACCTTCTTCCCGATCGAGTCGGTGCTGCCCGACTGGCTCGTCACCGTCATCCAGCTCACGCCGCTGTATCACGGCATCAACCTGATCCGTGGACTGTCGACCGGCATCCTCGGCATCGGGCAGGTCTGGGATCTGCTCTACCTGGTCGTCTTCTTCGCCATCTGCCTCTGGATCGCGATGCGCCAGATGGAACGTAAGCTCATCAAGTGATTCATTCCGGCTGACCCCGCAACAGCGGCAGTGCGCCGCGCAGGTAATCCCAGCCTGAAACCAGGGTCAGGGCAGTGGCGATCACCATCAGCCAGTAGCCGATGACCTCCACCACCGGCCCGATTCCCGTGGCCGCCAGCGGCCCGCCGGTGAGCGCGTCGTACGCGATCAGCAGCGTCCCCATGCCGAGCAGGGTCGTCAGCGTCTTCGCCTTGCCAAGCGGCTTGGCCGCGATGACGATGTTCTCAGCCGCCGCCATCTGGCGCACCCCGCCAATGACGAGTTCGCGAACGAGAATCGTGGCAACGATCCATGTCGGCAGCAGATCGACCTCGACCATGGCCACCAGCACGCCTCCCACGAGCACCTTGTCCGCGGTGAGATCCATGAAGATCCCCAGTGGTGACACCTCGCCCCTCGATCGGGCGATCCAGCCATCCAGGAAATCGGTGACGCCGGCCAGGAAGAAGAGCACCACCACAATCGTGCCCAGGCCGGGGCTTCCGATGAGAATGAGCGCGACGATGACGGGCGTCGCCAGGATGCGCGCGACGCCGAGCAGGTTCGCCAACGAGCCGATGCGTGCCGGGCGGTGATCGATCACGGTGCCAGCTCCTCGGATTCAGCCTGCGGCGTGACCACTTCTTTCTGGCCGAGCTTCCGTTCGGTCCCGGCGCGCAGGCGACCGATGTTGTCGATGTGGGCCACCGTCACGAGCAGCCCCGATGCCAGAGAGTATGCGAGCGCCGCCATGGTCGATGCGCTGATGGCCACCAGAACGGCGGTGATGATCGGCGCGGCGATCGCGCCGGTGATGGAGCCCAGCGACACGTAGCGCCAGCGCCAGATCACGAAGGCCACGATCGGCACCAGGGTGAAGAACGTCCAGATGGTCATCGCGGCCAGTGCACCGGCGGTGGTCGAAACGCCGCGACCTCCGCTGAAGCCGATGAATACCGACCAGTTATGACCGACGACCGCGGCAAACCCCGAGACGGCTGCCGACCACTCGACCGCCTGGTCGCCAGCGAACAGGGCGCGCACCAGCAACACGGCCGCAACGCCCTTCGCCACGTCGAGCAGAAAGACGGCGGCCGCGGCGCGGGTACCGAGCGTGCGCAGCGCGTTCGTCGCGCCGGTACGGTGTGACCCGTGCGTCCGAAGGTCGATTCCCTTCGTCAAGCGACCAACGATGATGCCGAACGGAATGGCACCGAGCAGGTAGCCGAAACCCGCAGCCACCAGGAAGTTCATCGGTGCCTTCGCATCATCACGCTCAGTGGTGGTCCGTATCTGAGCCCACCGGCCAACCGCTGGTCAGCGCTTCAGGGCGGCGGCGCGGCGCCTCAAGATCCGGATTCCGAATTGGATGCCGAGCACGACGGCGGTCACTGCAACGCCGAGATACAGCGCGAACGGCATGTTCGAGAACTGGAGACTGAACGCGATGTACCCGGCGGCCAACGCGATCACCATCGACATGATGATGAAGCGCGGCGTGAAGGCGAACGTGGGCGGCCCGGTTGATCGCGCCGATCGCCGCTGCGCGTTCCGCTCCGCGCGTGCCTTCGCGGCAGGCGGCAGCGCCGGTCCACGCTCCATGTTCTTCATCATGCGCTCGTAGTTGCGCCGCTCTTCTCGTGACATCGTTCAGCAGTGTAGTGCGGAGCGGGGCTATGGATCAGGCGCGCGGATCGGGCGGTCGAGGTGGCGCGCGGCGCTTCCCGGACGGGCCCATCCCGCCAACGCCGCCGTCGACCTTCAGCTGGACAGGATCCGAGCCAAAGAGCGCGTTGAGGCCCCAATCCAGCGCCACGCGTGCCTTGCCACCGATTCCCGGCACCCGGCTCCAGTAGTAACCCCGCCACATGAACCAGGCAGGCAGGCCGCGGATCTTGATCCCGAACACGACGCCAACGCCGGTGTGGTGACCGATGCTGGCCAGGGTCCCGATGGTGCGATAGCGAAACGGCTTCACTAACTGAGGTTGGCCATCGATGCTGGCCACGATGTTGCGCGCCAGCTGCTTCGCCTCGCGCACCGCGTTCTGCGCGGTCGGGGCGTGGTAGCCACCATCGGTCTGCACATCGGGGATCAGGGCGCAGTCGCCGATCGCCCAGACACCCTCTCGGCTCGTTTCCATGGTGGCCTTGGTGAGTGCGCGGCCGGCCTTGTCGACGTCGATGCCCAAGGCTCGCACCACCGGCGAGGGCTTGACGCCCCCGGTCCAGATGATCGTCCTGGATGGGATGACCTCTCCATCGCCGATGACCACCGCGTCCTCGCGGACCTCCCTCATCGGCGTACCGAGGTGGATCTCGTAGCCACGCTTGCGCAGACTCTTGCCCGCGTATTCGCCCATCTCCGACGGCATCTCCGGCAGGACGCGGTCCTTGAGCTCGACGATGTGCGCGCGCACCTCGTTCGGTCCGATCTTGGGGTAGAAGCGGCGCCGGACGCGACGAATGAAATCCTCGATCTCGCCCGCCGTCTCGACCCCGCTGAACCCCGCGCCGCCGACCACGAAGGTGAGCTGTGCCTGGCGCTGGTCCGCATCGGTCTCGAGCTCCGCCCGCTCGAGCATCTCGATGATTCGATTGCGCAGCGCGAACGCATCGGCCAGCGTCTTCATGCCGACCGCGTACTCGGTGATCCCCTTGATACCAAAGGTCGCGGTCTCGCCTCCCAGCGCGATCACCAGGCTGTCGTAGTTGAGCCGATGCAGGTCACCGTCGCCACCCATCACGCTCACCTGCTTCGCGTCCAGGTCGATCTGCTCCACCTCGGCGGTCAGCGCCCAGCTGCTTGGCTGGCGCAGTTGCGCGCGGAGGGCGGTCACGCAATGGCGCGCCTCGAGATTGCCCGAGCAGACCTCGGGCAGCAGCGGCGTGAAGAGCGTGAAATTCTCGCGGTTGACGAGCCAGACTTCGACATCGTCTCGCCGCCGCGTCAGCTTCTCGAGGTGCCGCGCCGTCTCGACCCCCGCAAAGCCGCCGCCGAGCACGAGGACGCGATGCGGCCAGGGTGGCTCGGATCGGTAGATGGTGCGCATGCGGTCCGATGATGCCACGATGCCGCGACGATCTCGTCGGGTTCGCCCGCTCGGCGTCCGAAGAACTGCCGCTCCGCCGCTCCCCCTTCCCCGATCCCACCGATCCGCATCGGTCTGTACCATAGAGCCGACATGCAGCAGCCGAACCACGAGATCTTCGACCAGTTCAAGCAGCAGCTCCCGGACACCGATCCAGTCGAGACGCAGGAGTGGATTGAGTCGCTCGACAGCCTGGTCGAGGCGGCTGGCCCGGAGCGGGCGCGCTATGTGATCTTCAAGCTGCTCAAGCGCGCCCGGCAGCTCCAGGTCGGGTTGCCGACGCTGACCCAGACGCGCTACATCAACACCATCAGCCCCGAGCAGGAGCCGTACTTTCCCGGCGACGAGGCGATGGAGCTCAAGATCCGCCGCCTGATCCGATGGAATGCGCTGGCCATGGTGCTGCGCGCGAACACGAATTTCGAGGGCATCGGCGGCCACCTCTCCACGTACGCGAGTGCCGCCAGCCTGTACGAGGTCGGCTTCAACCACTTCTTCCGCGGCTCCGACGATGGCCCCGGCGATCAGATCTTTTTCCAGGGCCACGCCGCGCCGGGCATCTACGCGCGCGCCTTTCTTGAAGGTCGCCTGAACGAAGAGAACCTCGACCACTTCCGGCGCGAGGCGCTCACGCCGAATCGGGGTCTCTCGAGCTACCCCCATCCACGACTGATGCCGGAGTTCTGGCAGTTCCCGACAGTGAGCATGGGCCTCGGGCCGATGGCGGCCATTTACCAGGCGCGCTTCAACCGCTACCTCGCCGCCCGCGGCATCGCCGACACGAGCCACGCGCGTGTCTGGGCGTACCTCGGCGACGGTGAGATGGACGAGCCGGAGTCGATCGGCGCATTGAGCCTGGCGGCTCGTGAAGGACTCGACAATCTCACCTTCGTGATCAACTGCAACCTCCAGCGGTTGGACGGCCCGGTGCGTGGCAATGGCAAGGTCATCCAGGAACTGGAGGCACTCTTCCGCGGCGCAGGTTGGAACGTGCTGAAGGTGATCTGGGCACGCGAGTGGGACGATCTGCTGGCCCGCGACAAGGACGGCGTCCTGCTGGCAAAGATGAACGACACCCTCGACGGTGACTACCAGCGCATGGCGGTCAGCGACGGCGCCACCATCCGCGAGCAGTTCTTCGGTCCCGACCCGCGCCTGCGAGCCATGGTCGAGCACCTGAATGATGACGAGCTCGCCAAGCTGCGGCGCGGAGGCCACGACTACCGCAAGGTCCACGCGGCCTATGCCGCCGCTGTCGAGCACAAGGGCGCCCCAACGGTGATCCTGGCCAAGACGGTGAAGGGCTGGACGCTCGGGCCGGGGATCGAGGGCCGCAACGTCACGCACCAGGCCAAGAAGCTGACGGCTGAAGAGCTGAAGATCTTCCGTGACCGCCTCGAGCTGCCGATTCCGGACGACAAGCTCAAGGAGGCCCCGTACTACCACCCCGGGGCGGACGCGCCAGAGATCCAGTACATGATGGAGCGTCGCAGGCAGCTCGGCGGGTCGGTCCCCAGGCGTGTGGTGGTGTCGAAGCCCCTGCCGGCGGCAGATGACGGGGCATTCAGCGCATTCTTTGCGGGCTCAGACCGACCGGCCAGCACGACCATGGCCTTCAGCCGCCTGGTCCGCAACCTCGTGCGTGACCCGCAGATCGGCAATCGCATCGTCCCCATCATCCCGGACGAAGCGCGTACCTTCGGCATGGATCCCCTCTTCAAGGAGGTCGGCATCTACAACCCACTCGGCCAGCGGTACACGCCGGTCGACAAGGAGCTGCTGCTCAGCTACATCGAGAAGAAGGACGGCCAGCTTCTCGAGGAGGGCATCACGGAGGCGGGCTCAATGTGCTCATTCCAGGCCGCCGGCACCGCGTACGCCAGTTGGCGCGAGCCGATGGTCCCCTTCTACACGTTCTATTCGATGTTCGGTTTCCAACGCACCGGCGACCAGATCTGGGCGTTCGGCGATGCGCGCGGACGTGGCTTCATGATGGGCGCCACCGCTGGCCGCACCACGTTGACCGGCGAGGGGCTCCAGCACGATGACGGACACTCGCACGTCCTGGCCTCGACCGTCCCCAACGTCCTTGCCTACGATCCCGCGTTCGCCTACGAACTGGCGATCGTCGTGCGGGAAGGCATCGACCGCATGTACGGCGAGCGTGGCGAGGACGTCTTCTACTACGTCACCCTCTACAACGAGAACTGGCCGATGCCGGCCAAGCCCGACGACGTCGAGGAGGGCGTGCTCCGTGGCCTGTATCGGTTCAGCACCGCCGAAACCGGCGAGCGGCGGGTCCAGATCCTTGCCTCGGGACCGATCCTGCTCCAGGCGCTTGCGGCGCGCGACATGCTGGCCGAGAAGTTCGGCGTCGCCGCCGATGTGTGGAGCGCGACCAGCTTCCAGCAGCTGCGCAACGACGCTCTGGACGTTGAACGCTGGAATCGGCTGCATCCCGATGAAGAGCCGCGCATCCCCTACGTGCGCAAATGCCTGGACCCGACCGAAGGACCGATCGTGGCCGCCACGGATTACATGAAGGCCGTGCCTGACATGATCACGCGCTGGATCGATCGGCCCTACACCGTACTCGGCACTGACGGCTTCGGACGATCCGACACCCGTGAAGCGCTGCGTACCCACTTCGAGGTCAACGCCGAGCACATCGCATACGCGGCGCTTTACTCACTGTGCCTCGACGGCAAGTCCACGCCCGATGAGCTGAAGCGCGCCATCGCCGAACTGGGAATCGACGCTGAACGGGTCAACCCGCTCTACGCGTAGGGCCAACATCCGTCCTGGCGGCCTCGTCCGGACCGTCTCGTCCCGGCACCCGTCCGGACCGCCACTGGGCGGCGCCAACTAACACAGGAGCCAGCGCGACCGCGCTCCGCAAGCACGCCCAGCACCCGTCCTCCACGTGATTGGCCCGTTCTGGCGAAAAACCGCCGCTCAGCCGCGGTTTTGGCGCTTGCATCGTTGATGCGGCCGGTCGGCACGGCGCCCTGGTCGACGTAGCGCCGCTCAGCGGCGTCAGGGTAGGAGCGGCCGTCAGCCGCCGGACAGGAGCGGCGTGCCGCACGCGACGCAGTAGGCATCACCGTTCGCGACCACGGTCCGGCATCCACGACAGCGCGGAGGCGCCAGGCTCAGGACCGCCGCGCGCATGCCGACCATGGCGGCGCCCAGGTATCGGGCAAACGAGCTGGGTGACGACCGCCTGAGCTCCATCGGCGGCCATGCGTGCAGCATCGCGTCTGACGGGCGGGCCATGGCGGCCTGGAAGCGATACCGCTCTCGATCGTAGACGGCGCGCCACTCCGGGTCGCTCATCACCTTGCGCACCGTGTTGACCACCTGCATCTCCTCGGTCGCGCGCCCGGACTCATTCAAGTCGGGATGGAACGTGCGCGCCAGGCGGCGGCAGGCAGCACTGATCTCGTCGATCGAGGCGCTGGAGGGGACGTCGAGGAGGCGGTAGACGTCTCGCTCTGGTGTGTAGGGCAGCAGGCGCTGGGTCATGAGTCCGCGGCCATCTTAGCCCGATTGATGGAGCGCTATATCCATTCCATGGTTTGCGACCCGCCCGGTCGGCACGCCGCTGAACGGTCGACTAGGAGTGTCCCCCCGAGTGGTGGGAATTGAGCAAGAGCCTCACTGCTGAGTAAGCGAGCAGTGGTGGAGCCATCGGTGTGATTCTCAGCGTGTTCCGACCAAGGATCACGAAGGAGACACCGATGGCCCTCTCACAGTCT
>JBBSML010000034.1:0-21129 GCA_038233215.1 Candidatus Limnocylindria bacterium | reverse complement strand
GGCGAAAACGACAGTGGCGGAGTAGCTCAGAGGTAGAGCAGGGGACTCATAAGCCCTTGGCCGGTGGTTCGAATCCGCCCTCCGCTACCAATTCCACGGCGCTCCAGGAATTGGCGGCCGCGCTCGACGCCGGCGCGGGCGAACTGGGCATCGCAGATGACGCTGCCCTGATCCTCGCCGTGTCCGGAGGCCCTGACTCCGTCGCGCTCATGCACGCGGCTGCCCACCTGGTCGCGACCGATGCACGTCACTGGCGCGTGACCGTGGCTCACCTCGACCATGGCTTGCGGCCAGACAGCGCCGATGACGGGCCATTTGTGGCCGATGCGGCCGCCGGGCTGAGCCTGCCGTCCAAGCTTGGGGAGGCCGATGTCCGAGCACTTGCGCGCGCAGAGGGACGATCGATCGAGGAGGCCGGGCGCGAGGCGCGATATCGATTCCTCGGGGCGCTGGCGCCGCAGGACGCTCTCATCGCCACTGCTCACACGGCCGATGACGCCGCAGAAACGGTACTGCTCAATCTCTTGCGCGGAAGCGGGCTCAGTGGTGTGCGCGGCATTCCGGCGCGGCGTGGGCGCATCGTGAGGCCACTGCTCACGAAGCGCCGCCATGATCTGCGCTTCCTCCTTGACGCGGCCGGTATCGCCTATCGCCTGGACCCATCGAACGACGACCCGGCCTACCTGCGAAACCGGGTACGCGGTGAGCTTCTGCCGCTGCTCGAGGAGCTGCGGTCGGGTGCGGTTGAGCGCATCGGCCGATTCTCGCGCCTGGCTGCGGATGATGAAATGCTCCTGGATGAGCTCGCGGCGGTGGAGCTCCTTCGGCGCGGCACGGCCGACGGCGGCGTGGACTGGCGGGATCCACCCCGAGCGGCCATCGGTCGTCGGGTGCTTCGGCTTGCCATCGGCGATCCCGCGCCGAGCGCGGAGCGGATCGAGGCGCTGTTGGGGGTCGCGGCGAGCGGCAGCGGTGGCGTGCGAATCGAGCTCGGGGGCGGACGTGTCGCATCGGTCAAGGCGCATGTCATCCGCATCACATGATCCGATCCGTCATTCGTACCGTATGGAAGGCGAGGATCGGTTGAGAAGGGGCAGTTTGTTCGGCCCATCGGCCCCACCTATACTTGCTCGGCCCGGGACACGCATGTGTCGGGCCGGTTGATGGCCGCGGGCCGGAAGCCGATCGCACGGAGGCGAAAGTAGACTCATTTTGACAAGCCGCATCGTTCGCAACAGCGTCGTGCTGGTCGTGCTGGCCGTCTTCGGACTGGCCGTCCTGTGGACATTCATGGGGAATGAAGAATCCTCTGCCGACTACAAATACGGTCAGCTGATCGAGGACGCTCGCAGCGGACAGATCGAGTCCATCTCCCAGGAGGACACGCGCCTGACGGCCACGCTGCCGAACGGCGAAGAGAAGACGGCCGTCATCCCGTCACAGCTCACCAACATCGTCGCTGACCTCGGCTGTGATGCCGGCGGCGATTCGGGTCAATTCAATTGCTCGAACCTGGGAGCCACCGAGCCGAGTGCCGCGGGCGGCATCCTCACCCTGCTCATCACCGCGCTGCTGCCGGTCCTGCTCATCGGCGGGTTCATCTTCTTCATGATGCGCCAGGCGCAGGGCACCAATAACCAGGCGATGAGCTTCGGCAAGAGCCGGGCCCGCATGTTCCTGGGCAACAAGACCGTCGTGACCTTCAATGATGTCGCCGGCGTCGACGAGGCGAAGCAGGAGTTGACCGAGGTGGTCGAGTTCCTGAAGTACCCAGAGAAGTTCAACTCGCTCGGCGCCAGGATTCCGCGCGGCGTGCTGCTCGTCGGCCCGCCCGGTACCGGCAAGACGCTTCTCGCACGCGCCGTCGCAGGCGAGGCGGGCGTTCCCTTCTTCAGCATCTCCGGTTCCGAGTTCGTCGAGATGTTCGTCGGCGTTGGTGCCTCGCGCGTGCGCGATCTGTTCGAGCAGGCCAAGCGCAACTCGCCCTGTATCGTGTTCGTGGACGAGATCGACGCGGTCGGCCGCCAGCGCGGCGCCGGCCTGGGTGGGTCGCACGACGAGCGCGAGCAGACCCTGAATCAGATCCTGGTGGAGATGGACGGCTTCGACACCAACACGAACGTGATCGTCGTGGCTGCCACCAACCGCCCGGACGTCCTCGACCCGGCACTCCTGCGCCCCGGCCGCTTCGACCGCCAGGTGGTTCTCGATCGACCCGACATCAAGGGTCGACGCGAGGTGCTCAACGTCCACATCAAGGGTAAGCCGCTCGACAAGACGGTCGACATCGAGGCGATCGCGCGCCGATCACCGGGCTTCTCAGGGGCGGATCTCGCGAACCTTGTCAACGAGGCCGCAATCCTGGCCGCTCGCCGCAACAAGAAGTCCGTCGGCAACGATGAGTTCAACGAGGCGATCGACCGCGTGATTGCCGGCCCCGAGCGTCGGAGCCGAATCATCAGCGAGGTGGAGAAGGAGATCATCGCCTACCACGAGGGCGGTCACGCCGTCGTGCAGCGGATTCTTCCGAAGTGCGATCCGGTCACCAAGGTGACCATCGTGAGCCGCGGCATGGCGCTGGGGTACACGATGAGTCTTCCGCAGGAGGACCGATACCTCCATTCCAAGACCGAGTTCGAGGACAAGATCGCCGGTATGCTCGGCGGAAACGTGTCCGAGACGCTTGTCTTCGGTGATACCACCACCGGGTCCTCCAATGACATCGAGAAGGCCACTAGCCTTGCCCGTGCCATGGTCACCCAGTATGGGATGAGCGCAAACCTCGGCCCGCTGGCCTTCGGCAAGAAGGAGGAGATGGTCTTCCTTGGCCGCGAGATCAGCGAGCAGCGCAACTACAGCGATGAGGTCGCTGCGAAGATCGACGCCGAGGTGCGCGCGATCATCGACAATGGCTTCAACCGTGCGAAGGAAGCGCTGACGACGCACCGCGAGGTGCTGGATCGGCTCGCCGCGCTCCTCATCGAGAAGGAGACGATCGAGTCCGAGGAGTTCGAGTCGCTCTTCGAGGGGGTGGTTCCCCCGCGATCAGGAGGTCCGAGCCCAACGCGTAGCGGCGCCGTCGCGGATGCCCCGTCACCGGAGGCTGATGTAGAGCCGGAGGCCGATGAGGACGGAGGCAAGCAGCGCCGTCCGGGACCGGCGCCGCAGCCGGCCTAGGTTTCTTCGCTTCAGACCGTGCATTGAGGCCCGCCCATTTGGCGGGCCTCCCGTTTCGTTCGCGAACCCTTCGTGCCCCAGGGACTTCGCGCATTGGCGTTGCCGAACCCATCGGTGTGCTACGGTGCGCCCCCGGAGCCTTAACGTTCATTTGATATTGGGAGGACGGTTTATGTCGCGAGGTCTGGCCGCGAAGGGTTCTGCGTTGTCGTTCGTGCTGTTTCTGGCTGCATGCTCCTCCACGCCGGCGGCTTCGCCTGGAGCTTCGGCGAGCGCAGGAAGCGGGGAGACACCCGAGTCGCTCACCGTCCTGTGCACGCCGCAGGAGGACTGGTGCCAGGCGATGGTCGACGCATTCCAGGAGGACACCGGCATTGAGACAAGCTACGTTCGACTTTCGTCGGGTGAAGCGCTGGCTCGGCTGAGTGCCGCGTCCGAGGCACCCGAGTTCAGCGTCTGGTGGGGCGGACCCGCGGACGGATTCGTGGCCGCCAATGCGGACGGACTGCTCGAATCGTACGACTCACCGAATGCCGAAGCCATCCCCGCGGAGCAGAAGGGCGAGGGCGGAGTCTGGACCGGCGTTTACGTCGGCGCGCTCGGGTTCTGCTCGAACACCGCGGTTCTCGACGAGCTCGGCGTCGAGGTGCCAGATTCATGGGATGACCTGCTCGATCCTGCCCTCGAGGGACAGGTGGCTGTCGCTCATCCCGCAAGTTCGGGAACGGCATACACCGCCTTCTACACACAGGTGTCGCGCCTGGGCGGCGAGGACGAGGGCATCGACTACATGAAGGAGCTTCACCCGAACATCCTCCAGTACACGAGCTCGGGATCGGCACCGGCCGAGATGGCGGGGCGTGGCGAGATCGCGGTCTCGATCGTCTTCAGCCACGACTGCGTGCGGAACATCGATGCCGGGTTCAGCGACCTGGAGGTTTCGTTCCCCAGCGAGGGCACTGGTTACGAGATCGGCGGCGTGGCTCTCATCGCCAACGCCCCCGAGCCCGAGGCGGCCAAGATGTGGATCGACTGGTCGCTGACGGCCGAGGCCCAGGAGATCGGGGCGACGGTCGCGGCATTCCAGTTGCCGACTAACCCCGATGCCGCGGTCAGCGAACGATCCGTGAACCTCGACGACGTGGAGCTGATCGACTACGACTTCGATGCCGCCGGTGAGGCACGAGACGAGCTGACGGCACGCTTCGAGGATGAGGTTGCCACCGCGCCGGCCGAGTAGCTACTGCGGTCTCGTACCCATGACGCGTCGATACGAGGCCGGCATCATGCCGGCCTCGTGCCTTTCGTGACCGTCCGCGCCGCGCGGCGTCGTCGTCGAGCAATCGATCCGGCCATGGCCACCGCGCTTGGCATCGGCGCCGCGTTCGTGCTGGTCGCCATCATCTGGCCGATCATCTCGATGGTGGGCATCAGCCTGAGCGCCGATGCAATCCCGATCTTCATTCGCTATCTCACCCCGCCTCAGGGTCAGATCCTGATCAACACGGTCATCCTCGGGGCTGTCGTGGCGACGGTCGGCTCGCTCATCGGCTTCCTATTCGCTTACGTGCAGGTCCGGGTGCCGCTGCCTCGTCCGCTGAAGCGCTTCATCCACGTCATGGCGCTGCTGCCCATCGTGAGTCCGCCGTTCGCGCTTGCGTTGTCCGCCATCATCCTGTTCGGTCGGTCGGGGCTCATCACCCGTGATCTCCTGGGTCTCCAGGTCGATATCTACGGGCTGCCGGGGCTCACACTGGTCATGTCGCTCAGCTTCTTTCCCGTCGCGTACATCACCCTGTCGGGCCTGCTCCGTGCGCTCGACCCCGCGCTCGACGAGGCGGCCACCAACCTTGGCGCATCGCGCTGGCGGACCTTCCGCACCGTCACGCTGCCGCTGCTGCTCCCCGGTCTGGCTTCGGGTTTCCTGCTCCTGTTCGTGGAGGCGCTCGCCGACCTCGGCAATCCGATCGTGCTCGGTGGCAGCTTCCAGGTGCTGGCCAGTCGCCTGTACCTTGCCATCATCGGTCAATACGATCTGCTCGGCGGGGCGGTGCTCGGTATCCTGCTGCTCGTGCCGAGCCTGATCGTCTACTTCGTGCACCGCTACTATGCGGAGCGCGCCTCGGTCGTCTCTGTCACGGGCAAGCCATCCGGCCGGCCGGCGGAGCTGACCCACCGACCGGTGGCGCTGCTGCTCACGCTCCTCGCTCTCCTGATCTCGTTTCTCGTGCTGCTGATGTACGGCACGATCGTTTTCGGCGCCGTGACGAACCTCGTGGGCGTCGACAATACGCTCACATTCAAGAACTTCGAGTTCGTCCTGTTTGGCTACGGAGTGGAGGCCGTTACCGACACGGTGTTGCTCGCCGCCATCGCGACGCCGCTGGCCGGCGTGCTGGGGGTCGTCATCGCGTTTTTGGTCATCCGCGGTCGTTTCTTCGGCCGTGCCGCGCTCGACTTCGGCACGATGCTCGGCGTGGCGGTCCCGGGAACGGTGTTCGGGATCGGTTACCTGGTCGCCTTCAATACGCCGGTCGAGGTGGCTGGCCTGTCGATTTTTCCCAAACTCGCCGGTGGGGCGGGATTGCTGGGAGGAGCGGTTGCCATCGTGATGGTCTATGTCGTGCGCTCGGCCCCCGGAGGCTTGCGCTCGGGGGCGGCGGCGTTGCAGCAAATCGATCCCACCATCGAGGAGGCATCGGTCAGCCTCGGTGCGGACCAGGCGACCACGTTCCGGCGCGTGGTGCTGCCACTCATCAGGCCCGCCTTCCTGACAGGTCTGATCTACTCGTTCGCCAGGTCCATGACCGCCATCAGCGCCGTGATTTTCCTGACCACCCCATCCACGCGGATCATGACTCAGCAGATCCTCAACGAGACGAATTCGGCAAGGTTCGGCAATGCCTTCGCGTACTGCGTCATCCTGATCGTGATCGTGTGCACCGCCATCGGACTCCTCTACGCCATCATCGGCTCGTCAACCCGCGCCGATCGACCGACCGATCCCACGGTGGTGCCCACCACATGACCACACCCGCCACGCTTGTCCTGGAGCGACTGACCAAGAGCTTTCGATCGCCGGAGTCACGCGATGTCGTGGCGGTGGACGATGTCTCGCTGGAGTTTGCCGGCGGCAGCTTCGTGACCCTGTTGGGTCCGTCCGGATGCGGCAAGACCACGACGTTGCGCATGATCGCCGGATTCGAGACCCCCACCACCGGACGCATCCTGCTTGATGGCGTCGATGTCTCGCGACGCACGCCGGACAAGCGCGAGATGGGGATGGTGTTCCAGTCCTACGCGCTTTTCCCGCACCTGACCGTGTTCGAGAACGTCGCCTATGGGCTCCGGCTGCGTCGCCGATCCGGCGCTGCCCTGACCGAATCGGTCGAGCGTACGCTGGCGCTCGTCAACCTGCACGGACTCGGGCGACGACGGCCCTCGGAACTGTCGGGCGGCCAGCAGCAGAGGGTCGCGCTGGCCCGCGCCATGGCGATCGAGCCGAGGGTGCTGCTGTTCGACGAGCCGCTCTCGAACCTGGATGCCAAGCTGCGGGTCTCCCTGCGCTCCGAGATTCGCCGCATTCAGCAACAGCTCGGGATCACGTCAGTGTACGTGACGCACGATCAGGCGGAGGCGATGGCGCTTTCGGACATGGTGGTGGTCATGAACGCCGGCCGCGTCGAACAGGCCGGAACGCCCGACGAGGTGTATCGGCGTCCGACGACCCGCTTTGTCGCCGATTTCATCGGCCGGGCAAACTTCGTAAACGCCAGGATTCATTCGACTGATGCGGGGATGGCCGAGGTGGCACTGTTCGGCACATCGGTGCGAGTGCCCGCCGCGCCGGACGTCAGGGCCAATGCGACCGCCACCGTTGTCGTGCGCCCCGAGTCGATCCGGATCGGGAGCGGCGAGTATCGCGGGACCGTACGGCACAGCACGTTCCTGGGCCCGTTGGTCGAGTACGAGCTGGCGGTCGGTGACCATGTCCTGGCCGCGGTAGATGCCGAGTGGATGGGTCACGGGCTACACGAGGCGGGCGAGGAGGTCTCCTGGTCGCTGCATCCCGAGCAGGCCTACGCCCTGCCGCCGGAGGAGGCGGGCACGCCGATCCCGGATGATCCAGATGCGGCGCCACCGGCCCAGGTCTGACCGCGGGTAGCCCGATCGGGTCATATGTCCTCTGGGAAGTGGGCCGTATACTCGCTGGCGTGTTGCCCGCAGGCACCTGCCGAGCGGAGCGTGGACGACCTGAACGGATGGAGCCTGTCACCAGATGATCGACGAGCCGATCGCCAAGCCACACAAGACCGATACCGAATGGAAGCTCGAGGCCGCCAACGGCACGCTGAGGCCGCGCTCTGCGCTCGATGTGCTGACCAGCCTGAACGAGCGAGTCGCATCTGGAGGCATCGAGGACCTGGTGCCGATCGCGACCGGTTTCGTGCCGATGGACAAGACGATCGGCGGGGGACTGCGCCCGGGTGAGCTGATGCTGATCGGCGGCGCGCAGGGCCAGGGCAAGACCACGATGGCGCTCCAGATGGCGCGCAACATGGCCGTATCGGGCCAGGCGACCGTTCTCTACGTGTGCTTCGAGCACGACGAGGAGTACCTGATCCAGCGCATGGTCGCCATGGAGTCCGCCCTCTCGCATCTGCCCAAGAAGTCGGGTGCGGTCAAGATCCAGGATGTCAAGAAGGAGGTCGTCAGCTCGTACACGACCTCGGCCGAAACCGGGATGCGCGCCAAGTTGGGCGCCAATCCGCGTCTGCGCCCGTCACTCGAGCGCATCGCGCGCTACGGGTCGAACCTGTTCCTGATGCGCGGCACCGCGACTCATTCGACCATCGAGAACATGCGGGCGCTCGTCCAGGAGCACCGCGGCGGTGACGACGAGCGTCGGCTGGTGCTCTTCGTCGACTACCTCCAGAAGGTGCCGGTCATTCCCGAGCCCTCCGACGAGGCCGAGAAGGTGACGCGGATCGTGTCGGGCCTCAAGGACATCGCGCTCGCTGAGGGCGTGCCGGTGGTGGCGATCGTGGCCGCGGACCGCGAAGGGCTCAAGGCCAAGCGGCTGCGCAACCATCATCTGCGCGGTTCATCGGCCATCAACTACGAGTCCGACATCATCCTGATCCTGAACGACAAGTACAACATCGTGGCCAAGGTGAACATCGAGTTCAATCCGTACCAGGCCCAGCGATACCGCGACTGGGTGGTTGCGACGCTCGAGAAGAACCGAGGCGGACAGGACAATATCGACCTCGAATACGAGAAGCTCTTCGAGTACAGCTGCTTTGACCCCACCGGTCGGGTCACGGCCGAGAAGCTGATCGAAGAGCGGCTCTACAACGACTGAGGGTTGTTCGACCGATGCTGACCGGGCCGATCTTCGATCCCTACGCGATCCTCCAAGTGGTTTCGACCGCCGAGCAGGAGGTGATCCATGGCGCGTTCAAGGCGCTGGCCTTCAAGTACCACCCCGACCGAGACGCATCGCGACACGCGGCGGAGAAGATGGCCGACCTGAACCGCGCCTACGCCCTCCTGCGCGACGCGACCGCGCGCGCCGCCCACGATCGGACGCGCCGAACCACCATCGCCGGGATCTCCGTGGCCGCCACCGCCCGGTCGCATGCGGCACCACCTCCCGTTGCCCCCGCGGGCAGCGTGCTCACCTTCGGCCGCTATCTCGGCTGGAGCCTGCGTGACCTCGCACGCCAGGATCCGGACTACGTCCGGTGGCTCTCGCGCCATTCCTCCGGCATCCGCTACCGCACCGAGATCTACGGCATCCTGCGCACCATGGGTGTCTCCGCCGCCTGACTGGCGCTAGGCTTGGCCGGGCAATGAGCCAAGCCTCACTCCGCGCAGTCTTCCTGGACATCGGCGATACGGTGATGCGCCCGAACCCTTCCTGGGAGCACGTCTACGCCATGGCGTTCGCTGAGTTCGGGTTCGATGTCGACATGGATGACCTGCACGCGGCCCTGCGGCGCGCCTATCACCACGGCGGATGGGGGATGGACGGGGGATTCGATCCGACCGAGGAGACGAGCTTCCAGCGGACGGTCGCGATCGACGCGGCCGCAATCGCCGAGCTCGGGTTGCAGCCGATGCCGGAGGCGTTCTATCGGCGCCTGAACGAGCTCTTCATGGTGACCAGCCACTGGCACATCTTCCCCGATGCGTACCCGGCGCTGATCGCGCTCAAGGAGCGCGGCCTCATCGTCGGGGCGGTCAGCAACTGGGTCTGGAATCTGCCGGAGCTGCTGCACGCGCTCGACCTGGTGAGCCATTTCGACTTCATTGCTGCCAGCGCCCGCATCGGCTTCGAGAAGCCCCACGCGCGGATCTTCCAGTGGGCGCTCGATCAGGCGGATGTGCCACCGGAGTCCGTCATCCATGTGGGCGACCACGTAGACGCCGACGTCGAGGGCGCGAGGGCGGTCGGCATCGACGGCGTGCTCATCGACCGCGCGGAGCGCTACCGCTCCGATGAGGTTCCGGAAGGCGTGCCGGTCATCCGCTCGCTCGATGAGCTACTCCCGATCGTGGACGCCCGCCTCCCGGACCGATGAGCGATGACCGCTGGCGCTGCTTCGTCGCCGTCCCGATCGGTGGGGCGTTGCGCGACAATCTTCGGGTCGCCGTTGATGCCTGGAGCGGCCCTGAGATGCATCTGCGTTGGACCGATCCCGACGGATGGCACGTCACCCTGGCGTTCCTCGGTCCGATCGAGGCTGCTTCGGTTCCACAGTTCGTCGCGCGTTTGGCGCTCGTTGCGAAGAAGCATTCTGCGATGAGCGTGCGCACCGGCGGGCTCGGGGCATTTCCGACGCCCGACCGCGTCCGCGTCGTGTGGTACGGGATCGAAGATGAGCTCGGACGGTTGGCGCAGCTTGCGCACGACATCGCGGCCGCGCTGGATCTCGATGCCTCGCAGCCGTTTCGACCGCACCTGACATTGGCGCGGGCACGCCGGCCGGTCGACCTGCGATCGTGGCTCGCGTCTGCATCGGTTCCTGAGGGTGTGATGGAGGTTGACCGGGTGGAGCTCATGCGGAGCCATGTCAGCGGGAGACCGGCGCGCTATGAGACGCTGGCGACGGTCTCACTGGACGTCGCCGTCCGTGTCTAGCTCGCGAGGGACCTGCGTCCGCCGTATGTCACCGTCATATCGTCTCGGGCTATCAACTGGAGGGACGCGTGCGCCGCCTCCACGACGCAAACCGAATCCGTCCGTGACAACCGTTACGCCTGCGCACGCCGGGAGAGGCGAGCGCCATTTTGAACCTCAGTCGACGAGACCCCGTTGAGGAAATTGATACAGCTCACCCGGGTCATATGGCATGTCAACGGACGCCTTACCAGCGATTGTCCAGCGATACGAGATGATCTGGATCGCCAAGCAGGACGCCGTCGCCGTGCCGCTGCAGCCTGTCGTGCTCGTCCCGCCGCTGATCTGAACATCCCCCTTCGGCGCGTAAATCGTTCCGGCCATGATCGTGCTCGCCTGGCCACCAAGTTTCACCGTAACGTCGGGGCTGCTTGCCGATCCGTCTTGCCACAACAGTATTCCCTTCCAGGGACAGATACTCGGTGTGACGGCGGCACAGGTGGTCGAATTGGTGGCCTTAGCACGAAATGCCTGATTGGCGGTGAACGTGATTGCGCTCTGGCACTGCGTTCCGATCCCGGACGCGCATCCCGGTCCGTCGGTAGAGAAGATCGTGATCCGGGCGTCGAGTCCAGCCGCGTTCGTTACCGCTTCGATCGACGAACTGCCGGAAAGCTTAATGCCACCTCCCGCCAAGATGTACATTCCCGGCTCGAGCTTGACCTTGACATTCGACTTGATGTCCCACCCCCCGTAGTACACGCCAGGCGTTAGTTGACAGACCCCGATGCCTCCAACATCAGGGCATGCCGCGCTCCCGCCGGTCGTCTTTTTCAATTCGCAACCAGCTGTCGAGCTGGGGGTCGATGCGGTCCCGTTCGGGCACGTACCATTAGGAAAGTCCGACAAGCGGGGCTCGGGAAGGTCAGCCAGGGGGTCTCCGAGCGGCACGGCACCCTCGTCCAGACACGGTGCCACGGCCAAGCATTGAAGGCCGTTCGCTCCGCTGCCGTTATAGGTGCAGGAACCCTTCACGTTGGCCTGCGGGGTCACCAGGGTGCCGCTGATGGCCAATCCACTCGAGCCAACACCATTTGCGCACACGTCATCTGTGGACGATCCACAGGGTGAGTTGACGTGCACGTAGCCGCCGGTCGCCCCCGCAACCGTGGGATAAATGGTCACGGTCCCACCACCAGACACCTTGCCCGCTGCGCCGCCGGAGCAATCGGGCTGCAGGGCGACGAGCGAAGCAGAGTTCGAGTTGCCAGCGCTGTTCAAAGCCACGGCGTCGGTCGTTATGGTGGCAGTATCCCGACCGATTATCCGCGCGAAGAAGCTCGGATGCGTGCTCCTTATCACGACCTGTACGGCGTCGAGACGACCGGAGTAGTCGCCGCTCGCGGGCGGGTGATTGACCTGCAGGTCGCCAGCACCGATCGCCCCTGTGCATGCCGAATCCCTGGCGAAGAGACCGTTCTGTTGAGCAAAAAAGCAGGCATCGGCTCTCATGGCGCCCGGGACAGAAGTCGCCGCATTGGTCACGGGATCCCGTAGCCAACGTGCCGCCGCGATGGCGGCAGGGTCGGCGGCGTTCTGCTCTTGGCGCCGAAGCATCCACGAGAATCCGAGGTCGACCACCAGCGCTCCGATCAAGAGAAGAGCACCGAGTGCCGCTGCCGTGATGATGAGGACTTGGCCGCGCTCGCTCCTGCGAGGGTCGCCCATCAGGCGCCTACTGCTGGCGTTGGATGGCTTCACTGATGACTCCTCGCAGGATTACGGTCTGGGGGATAAGAAGGAAACCTGCCATCGGTGGTTGCCAGTTGAAGCAGGCGTATGCGGTCACTTGATTGGCGACGATGACCCCCGCCTTCTCTGATAACGCACTCGCGGTATCGACCGTGGTGGTGTGCACGTTCGCGCCGCAGCCGATGGCTTCGGGCTTGGAACTCGGGTCTTCACCATCGATGCTGCACGGTGACCAAGTGCTGTCAACCGGGGTGAGGACACCTGTTCCGGCTAAGTCGTATCCGCCTGGCGCTGGGTTTGGTGGGGGCGCGTCAGGGCTGCCTCCTTCCACATAGCCTGACCAGCATGCCGCGATCCTCACCTGAGCTGGGGGCCCAGCCGAATGGGAGCGCTAGGCTCGACAGGTTCACCATCGTGGTGAAGCGGTAGCAAATCCGCACCTCGATGTGCGGGATCGGTCCGACCGATTGCGACCCCAAGGGACCCGTGCCGCCCCCTTCAATACCCGGCGTCCAACCGGTCATTCCGGTGCACGCAGGCGGAGTGGCGGGGGCTTCCCCGCCACAGGCATCGGCCATCGCGGCATCATGGACGCAGACTGCCACGGCGGCCCGGTTGCATCCTCCTGAGAACACCTCGTTCGGTTGCAAGACCTCGGCGTCGCCGCATGCCACGTCGATCGCGAGGGTATGAAGTCGCGAATAGTCGGCTGCCGTCAAGGTGCCACCGGCATTGTTTCGCGTGAGCTGGACGTATTCCTGTGCCCCCGCCTCGGCCGCGTTGCGTGCGGCCGCCTCGAGTGTGATGCCGGCGGTGAACACCCGGCCGAAATCAGCTACCCCAACAAGAGGATAAGAAGCATAGGCAGTACGAGTGCGAACTCCACAAGGGACTGGCCGCGACGCGAGCGCGGGGCGGAGCCATCTGGCGTTGAAGTTACTGCTCGGTCCGACATTGACGTGGGCACGATGTCGAGCGCTCACAACGTCGAGCAGCGACGTCGTTAGCCCCTGAAAAAGTGCTTCTTGCTCCTATGCTAGGGGCGGTACGTTAGTACCAGTGCCTCCCCCTGACTACCGTTCCTGATCTCGATCGGTGACGCGGTACACCGTAGTTCCGAGGCGAACGGGTGGTGCAGGGCTGACCGGTGCGGACTTGTGAGAACGACACTGTATCCAGAAGACCTTGCTGCTCACCTTACGCTGGCCCCCGCATAGACTTAAACCCGATGATCGAGCGAGTCCTGGTACTCCCGCGCGCCGCCGTCCCGGGTGGCTGCGACTTCCACGGAATCCGCAAGGCCGATGCCTCCGCCCCGGATGACCTCCGCGCGGCGGTGGCCGCGCATGGCCGGTACCTGGATCGCGCGACGGCTGAAGAAGATGCGAGCCACAAGCAGCTCATCCCGTACGTCGTCGTGCGCGATGAAGAGCGCGTCTTTCTCATGCAGCGGACCGATGCCGGCGGTGACGCGCGGCTGCACGGCCAGGCAAGCATCGGGGTCGGCGGCCACCTGAACCCGGTCGACGAGGGAGTTGATGCGCTTATGGCCGGCCTGCGTCGCGAGTGGGCTGAGGAGCTCGACGTCGCGTGGGAACCCGAGTTCGAGCTCCTCGGCCTCCTCAATGACGAGAGCAACCCGGTCGGCGCCGTTCACCTCGGCGTCGTCTTCAGCGTAGAAGCGGCCGGGCGCGCCGTCGACGTGCGCGAGCGCGACAAGCTCAGCGGCGCCTTCGTCGATGCGACCGAGGTTGTCGCGAGATGGGATCGCCTCGAGACGTGGTCGCAGCTCGTTGCGGCCGCCCTCGGCTTCGCGCCGGTTCCGTCAAATGGCAATCCTGGTGCCGTCTGCACGTAATCCGCGCATTAGGCGCGTGTCGGCGTGGACGCTGCGTCAGCCTCTGGTAGGTATCGGTCCCAATCGGCTCTGATTGTCTGCTAGTGGCACTCCTGATGCCATCTGACGGAAACGCACGCTGGTCGCCTGTTGACCCGTGGGGGGGGCTAACGACAAACGGGGGGCGCAATCGAGGGGGCTCAGGCGCGATCTGACCCGCGCCACGGGCAGATGACCACGGAGCCGCGTCCCCGGTTGCTGTTAGCCCCGGGGTACGGGTGGAGCCGGCGCTTGGTCGCTCCGCGGGCGGCAGGACAAGGCACCGATATACTCATTCACATGCTTCGTCGTGCGCTGCTCGCGTTAAGCTTGGCATTGGGCGTGATCAGCGTGGTCGCACCGGTTGCCGCGGATGGTGAGCAGGTGGCCCGCCTCGAGCTGAACGGAGTGATCGACCAGATCAACGCGGCGTTCATCGAGGAGGGGCTTCGTGTTGCGGCCGAGGAGGGCTCGGTCGCGGTGATCATCCAGATCGACTCGCCGGGCGGGGCGCTGACGAGCATGGATGTGATCATCAAGGCCATCCTGGCCAGCGAGATTCCCGTGATCGCGTGGGTGGCGCCGGAGGGGGCACGGGCAGGTTCGGCGGCGACCTTCATCACGCTCGCCGCAGACGTGGCGGCCATGGCGCCGAATACGAACATCGGGGCCGCATCGGTCGTCGGCAGCGGTGGCGAAGAGCTGCCGGAGACGCTGGCCGCCAAGGTCACGAATGACGCGGTCGCTCGGATCAGGGAGCTCGCCGAGGCGCACGATCGAAACGCTGACTGGGCGGAGTCGGCGGTCCGCGATGCGGCCAGCATCGGCGCAGCGGAAGCAGTTGCCATGGATCCGCCGGTGGCCGACTTCATCGCCGGCGACGTTGAGGCGCTGCTGGCTGCGATCGATACCGGCGAGCGTGCGGACGGACGCGCGTACGAGTTCGACGGTGAGCCGCTCCCGACGCTGGGTGGCCTGCCGCTGCGGGAGATCGAGATGAATTTCGGCCAGCAGTTCCTGCAGGCGCTGAGTGACCCGAACATAGCCTTCATCCTGTTCTCACTCGGCTTCTTCGGCATCATCGCGGAGCTCTTCCAGCCAAACTTCTTCTCGGGGATTCTCGGGGCGATCGCCCTGGTCCTGGCCTTCATCGGCTCGAATGCGCTGCCGCTCAACGTGGGTGGCCTGCTGCTGATCCTGATCGGCATCGGGCTGCTCGCGCTGGAGCTGGTGGTCACCAGCTTCGGACTGCTGACGATCGGGGGCATCGCCGCGTTCGTGCTGGGCGCCTTCGCGCTGTGGACCGGTGTGCAGCCTGGCGTGGATGCCATCGATGTCAGCGTCAGCCCGTGGCTGATCGCCATCGCGGTCGCGGTCGGTGTCATCTACATGTGGGTGATGGTGCGAGCGCTGCTGCAGATGCGGCGCGTCGGCGGCGTGACGGACAAGCCGGTCGTTGAACTGGTCGGCTCCATGGGCACGGCCCAGACCCTCATCGGCCCGACGGGGATCGCCTATGCTGGCGGCGAGAGCTGGTCGGCTCGAAGCCGAGCAGCCGACATCGGACCGGGGACCCCGCTGCGCATCGTCGGGGTCGAAGGACTCGAATTGATCGTGGAGCCGGCGCGCGCCGGCGACGGGGCAGCAACGGAGGGCTAGCGACACATCATGTTTGAAGACTTTGGCGGCCTTATCTTCCTGGCCATCGGCCTCGTGGTCGTGCTGTGGCTGCTGTTCAGCATCGTCCACATCGTGCGCGAGTACGAACGCCTGGTCGTCTTCTTCTTCGGACGCCTCCAGGGTTCGCGGGGTCCTGGGATCGTCCTTCTCATCCCGTTCGTCCAGCAGTCGGTCAAGGTCGACCTGCGCGAGCGCTTCCTCGAGGTGCCGCAGCAGACCTGCATCACCAAGGACAACGCGCCGATCAGCATCGACTTCCTGGTCTACTCGAAAGTCTTCCAGCCCGATGTCACCGTCACCGCGGTGGTTGACTTCACCGGCGCGTCCCAGGCATTGGCGGCCACGACCTTGCGTGCCGTGATCGGTGACATCCCGCTCGATGACGTGCTGGCCAAGCGCGAGGAGATCAACCACATCCTGCGCGCCAAGCTGGACGAGGTGACCGAGCGCTGGGGCGTCAAGATCACCAGCGTCGAGATTCGCGAGATCTTGCCGCCGCGCGACATCCAGGACGCCATGAACCGACAGATGAGCGCAGAGCGCAACCGTCGCGCCAACATCACCGAATCCGAGGGCACGCGGCAGGCCACCATCAACGTGGCGGAAGGCGACAAGCAGTCCAACATCCTGCGCGCCGAGGGCGAGCGCCAGTCCCAGATCCTGCGCGCGGAGGGCTACGCCAACGCGCTCCAGACGATCTTCGGCGCCGCCAGCGGGATTGACGAGAAGACGATGGCGCTCCAGTACCTCGAGGCGCTCAAGACGCTCGCCGATGGGACCAGCACCAAGTGGATTGTGCCGATGGAGCTTTCCGAGCTGACGCGGCCGATCACCGCCGCCATGCGCGAGATGCGGCCTTCGGCCAGCACCGCGGCGAACGAGCCGAGGACGCCGCAGGTCGGATGATCCGCGACATGCTGCGTGCGGTCGGCCGCTCGGCCGGCTTGGCTGCCGGTGCCTACCTCGCGTTCGTCGGCGTGCGCGGCTCCCGCTTGCTCGTTCGTCCCGAGATCCGGCCCTTCCGGCCGGATCCCCTCGGTGGGCCGGCCACGCCGGCGGATATGGGCTTGGAGTTCGAGGCGGTTCGCTTCGTGACCGAGGACGGCATCACCCTCTCCGGTTGGCTGATTCCCTCCGCCCGCGACACACGGACCGCCGTCATCGTGATGCACGGATTCTCGGGGAATCGGTTGCCGGAGCTTGCCGCCTTCGTGCCGTGGTTGCAGGAGCGGCATCACGTGCTTCAGTTCGACTTCCGCGGCCACGGGGAGAGCGATGCCGGCATGGTCACGCTGGGATCGCGCGAGCGCCGCGACGTGGCCGCTGCCGTTAAATTCGTCGAGAGTCGCGGGCTTGGCCCGACGGCGCTGTTCGGGATCAGCATGGGAGCGGCCATCGCCCTGGTTGCGGCACCTGACCTCCCAGTCGCAGCTGTCGTGGCCGATGCTCCATTCGCCGAGCTGAGCCATCCGATCGCCAGTCGCATGCGCCAGTCCGGATATCCGCTGCCGGGCATCGGAGCGCGCCTGGTCGTCGGCGGCGCCACGCTGCGAGCGCGCTCGCGCCTGATAAATCCGATTCGGACGGTGGCGCGCATCGCGCCGCGGGCCCTGCTGGTGATCGCGCCGCGCGAGGATCGCCTGATCAACTGGACACAGGGCCTCCGCGTGTTCGAGGCGGCCGGGGAGCCGAAGGAGCTGATGGTGGTCGAAGGCGCGGGACACGCGGAGGCCTATGCGGTCGCCCCCGAGGCGTATCGGTCTCGCGTGCTCGCCTTTCTGGAGAAGTACCTGGGGTAGGTGCCGTGCGCATCGGTCCATGGAATGGGGTGGCCGGACTCTATAATCGCGCCGTCCCACCATCGTCAGGGGTCTGAGATTGGCTGCCACCAAGGTCATGGTCGTCGATGACGATCTGAATATCCAGCGCGTCCTGGTCGTCGATGACGATCTGAATATCCAGCGCGTCCTGGTCTTCACCCTCAAGCAGGAGGGGTTCGAGGTGCACGTCGCCTCCGATGGGCAGGCGGGCGTGGAGATGGCAGGGTCCATCGATCCGGACCTCATCCTGATGGACGTGGCGATGCCGCGGCTGGATGGATACGCGGCGACCCAGCAGATCCGGGCTGCCGAGAAGGCGGGTCGGCGCGTTCCGATCATCATGCTGACCGCCGAGGCCGACGTGGAGCAGCGGGTGAAGGGACTTCGCGCCGGTGCCGATGATGACATCGTGAAGCCGTTCCATCCGCTTGAGCTGATCGCCCGTATCAAGGCACTCCTGGCGCGCTCGGGACGCGGACAGCCGCGAAAGCCGGACGCCGAGAAGCAGCTGCTGGGTCGTCTGGCGTGCTTCTACGGCGCCAAGGGCGGTGTCGGGACCACGACGATGGCCATCAACACTGCCATCGCCCTGGCCAGGCGGATGAAGCGCAAGACCGCACTCGTCGACGCCAACCTCCAGTTCGGCGACATGCGCGTCTTTTTGGATCTCGGCCTCGACTCTTCTTCGATCGTGAATGCCATCAGCGAGCCCGACCTTGACGCGGACCTGCTCAAGAAGCTGATGGTGTCGCATCGCTCCGGTCTGGAGCTGCTGCTGGCGCCCCCGAATCCTGAATCCGCCGACCTGGTCGTCGAGCGGCAGCGCGCCGATCCGCGATCGCTTTCGCACATCCTGGCCCTCATGCGCAAGGCGTATGACTACACGGTCGTCGACATGGCCAAGTCGATCGACGATTTCAACCTGCAGCTGTTTGATGAGGCCGATGTCATTTTCGTGGTGATGACCGCCGACCTCTCCTGCCTGAAGAACGTGCGCCTCGTGATCGAGACGATGGAGTCACTGGGCTATGAGCGCGGCAAGATCCAGCTGGTGCTCAACCGATCGAACGCGTTCACCGGCATCAACGTCGACAACGCCGAGTCGGCCCTGGGCCGCAGGATCGACTACCAGGTCATCAATGAGTATAACGGCGCCATCAGCGCACTCAATTCCGGCGAGCCGTTCATGTCATCTCGACCGGACGGTCCGCTGGGCCAGAGCGTCTCGAAGTTCGCCGCCGAGCTCGATGCGAAGCTCGCCGCCGAGGCGGTTCCCGGCCCCAGGCGCCGATAAGCCAGCCTTAAGCAGCCGGTAATCGGCGCTCCCTAGCCTTGGCAGCGCCGGTCGCCGCTGGTTAGTAGGGAGGCGAGCAGGCGGGCGACCGGCACTGCCCACCATCCTTGCCTCCACCGAGGACCAGCGATGCTTGCCACGGCGTTGAGCGCATCGATTGTTGGCGTCGACGGCGTGCCCGTGCACGTGGAGGTTGATGTCGCCTTCGGCCTGCCCGGCTTGACGATCGTCGGGCTGGCGGGGAGCGCCGTGCTGGAGGCTCGCGAGCGCGTGCGAGCGGCCCTCCGCAACTCGGGATTCGAGGTTCCGTCGCGCCGCATCACCATCAACCTCGCTCCGGCCAGTGGGACGAAGACGCCGCGCAAGTGGCATTCGAAGACAAAGCCATTAACACCTGATCGGTCGTCGTGTTCGACGTCGACGCGCGCGAACTGGTCCCGTACCGTTGCGACCCGGGTTTCGAGCCGTGCAGGTTCGAGGACGCCTTCAGCCAAAAGGACGGCTGCCGGATGATTACCGGCCCGCCGGACCTGATGCGGTCGTGCATCTGCTCGAGGCCTCGACGGTGCGACTCGACCGAGAATCCGGAGACTGCCCATGGAATCGCCCTCAGGTACCAGGCAAACGCGCCGACATCAGAGAAGGTCATCTCGTGCTCGCTCTCCGCTGAGGCGATGACGTGGAGATCGGCGGCTCCGACCTGCTCGATGGCCAGGGCAAGGTTCCATGCGCGGCTCCGACCACTCGGCCGCGTCAGCCCGAGAGCATCGTAGAAGTCGTCGTAGTTACCGCCCGTCTGCTGAGTAATGAAGGTCCCGCCCTGCGTAAGGATGCGGGCAACTTCCGCGGCGACAAATGACTCGTGTCTGCTGCAAATCAGGGCGAAAGACCCATCAGGAAACGGAAGTCTGCCGCGCGCTTCATTCGGGATTTGTTCGACGTTGTCCGGTGCTCCCTCGACGGAGACCACGGTAACGCCAAGCGGGCGTAGTCTCGCACCTGCGATTTCAAGATTCGGCGCCCAGCCCTCGGTGGCGACGGTCCGCGGGGGGCGATACGTCAGCGAGGCGAGCCACTCGCCACCTCCGGTGCCCATGTCGAGAAGATCAGGTGACTCGCGCGCGTGCTCGGTGACGATCGCCTCGAAATCCCATGGAAGCGGGGTGCTCGACAGCCGCTCCCGAAGCCAGCCGAAGTCCCATCCTTCGACCGGATGCGCGGATGCCTCTTCGAGGAGTCGCTGCGAATCAGACACTGGCCCTCAGATGTTAGGCGCGTCGCGCAGCGCACGCCGTCCACTGCTGCCCGGCCCTTTCTGACTGCGTCGCAGATGCTCGTTCGCCGCGAACTGGTCCTAGCCTGATCGGCCCGCTCGACCGGGGCGGTGTTACATCCTGGGCAGCTGGACGCCCAGTCAGAGCGGCGCCTCTGTCACCATAACGGGATGTTCGCCCCCGCCGACCTGCCATGGACGGCGCCAGCTGTCGGGTTCGCTGTGCTTAGCCGCTCGGCACAGGAGCCCTGACGGCGCGTCGCGGCTCACCCCGGGCGAAGCGAGCAGGCGGTATCAGTGACGACGCAGTCGGTCTGAGCAGCTGTCTTCGACTCAGGGCCTGTGGCCGAAGTCGAACGCTGTTGAGCCCATAGGTCCTGTCGGATCCTGGGCGGGACTCAGCGCTTGACGCAGGTGTAGGCGCCGTAGACCGATCCGCTGAACTGCGCGGTCACGATCTCAAAGCCGGTCGCATCGAGCATCGGCTCGAAGAGCCACCTGAACGTGCTGGACTCGGTGCGGATGTGCTCGGCGAGGTCGGCACCTGTGTATCCGCGCGTTGGATCGCCAGCGGCCTGGTTCAGCCACCGCTCGAACACCCCGTCGGCCTCCGACGGCTGGAAGTCGTAGATCAGATCGTGGATGCGTAGGACACCGCCAGCCCGCATGCTCCGAGCGATGCGTTCGAGCGCGAGTCCCTTCCAGAAGTCGGGCAGCTGATGGAGAGCATTTCGCGTATACACACCGTCAGCGGGTGCTCCGGCGTGCTCATAGCTGAGGAAGCCAGCCTGCACGCAGTCGAGGTTCGCTAGCCCGGTCGCCGTGGCCCGGTCGCGGAGGACCTTCAACATCATCGGCGAGACGTCGACGGCCGTGACGTGTCCAAACCGTCGCGCGGCGTTCGTCGATCATCCAAGGCTTGGTCATCCGACGATTCTGGCATCCGTGGCGCTGGTTAGTGTCCCAGCAGGTGGTGTAACAGACGCCGCTGAAGGCCTCGCATGAAGAGGCCACCGTGCCATCCTCACGACGTTGGAGTTGGAAGCCCACGTCACGAGGTATTGACCCGATGGCCAATGACAGGATGGACCTGCTCGAGTTGCTGCGCAAGGCGACATCCGACGGCGACGT
>JBBSML010000033.1:0-21488 GCA_038233215.1 Candidatus Limnocylindria bacterium | reverse complement strand
TGACTTCGTGACGGGCGTCGGGCGGCAGCCCCACCAGGACCGGCCGCTCTTCGAGGCCGCTATTCCCGGCCGCCTCGAAGGCCATGCCCAGGCGGCGGATCGTGGCGGCGCTGGCAGCGTGCTCACCCGCCACATCGACATTGCCGCGCACCCATCCGTCACCCAGCGCGACAAGGGCGGGGTAGAGCCGATCTTCAATCATCCGCTCGAAGCTGCCGCTCGCGAAGATCTCGTCGAGGGCATGTTCGATGGCTGCGCCGTCGATGCGCGCAGCCGCCTGGACAAAAGCCACGATTGGATCGGATGACGACCGATCTTCGGTCGACGGTTCCGTGGTCAGGGCATCGAGCTCAACCGGTGCGGCGGCTATTACGCGCTCCGCGGCCTGGCGGGGCGACCAGCCACCGTCGACGAGCGCGCGCATGGCTCGCAGGCGGGCGATGGCCTCTTGGCCATAGAGCCGATAGCCCGCCTCGGTGCGCGTCGGAGCGACGATGCCGTAGCGCCGTTCCCACGCGCGCAGGAGCGCCACGCTGACGCCGGTCCGTTGGGATGCTTCTTTGATCGTGTACATACTGTGTCCAAGCATACCATGGACAAACAGTTGACAAGAGTGGCAAGATCGGCATATCCTGCGCGCATGACCGAACAAACCTTAGACATAGGGCCGACAGATGCGGACCTCATGGACGGCATCGTGGCTGCCGGCGAATCCTCCTTGTCTGCTCTCTACGACCGTCACCATCAGGTCGCGTTTCGCGTGGCCCTGCGCATCGTTCATGACCGTGGACGGGCGGAGGATGTCGTCCAGGAAGCCTTTCTATCGGTCTGGCGGAAGGCTGGCTCCTATTCGCCCCGTCGGGGCAGCGTGAAGTCCTGGATCCTCGGTATCGTGCGCAACCGCGCCATCGACATCCTCCGCGCCCAGCGCCAATCGGGTGCTGATGACGAGGCGCTCCTGCTCTCCCTTCGCGATTCCAGTCCGGCGGTGCTGGATCAGGTCGTCGCCAGGCTCGACGGCGAGACCGTCCGAAGCGCGATCGACAGGCTGCCGCCGCTTCAGCGGCAGGCCATCTCCATTGCGTACCTCGAGGGACGTTCTCATGCGGAGATCGCAGCCAAGACCGGGCTTCCGCTCGGCACCGTCCACGGACGCATTCGGCTGGGCATGCGGCGCATGAAGGCGCAGCTGATGGCCGTTGGGTTGGAGGCGCCGGCGCCAGGGTAGAACATGCGGAATCGGTGCTAGCATGTTGTTTGCTCCACCGAGCCAACGGCCTCGACCGGCTGGAAGGCACGGATCCGGCAGCACTGGCACTCGAGATCCTGTTGCGCAGACGCGTGCCCATCGAGAACACGCATGCTGGTGACCCATGAGAGTCCTGCTGGTCGGTGTCGGCACGGTGGGGGAGGCCATCGCACGCCTCTCCGCTGAACGTGACTGGTGCGAGGCGATGGTCCTCGCCGACTACGACGAATCCCGTGCCCGCACCCTCGCCGACTCGCTCGGTGGTGCTCCACGCTTCTCAGCCGTCCAGATCGATGCGCGCGATGCATCGGCCATCACCGAGGTCGCGCGGGCCCACAAGGCAGACCTGGTCATGAACGCGGTCGATCCGCAGTTCGTGATGCCCATCTTCACCGGCGCCCTCGAGGCCGATGCGAACTACATGGACATGGCGGTCAGCCTGTCGAAGCCGCACCCGGAGCGTCCATTCAGCGAACCGGGGTTGAAGCTCGGCGACGAGCAGTTCGCGCTCGCCAGCGACTGGGAGGCGCGCGGAAAGCTTGCGCTGGTCGGCATGGGCATGGACCCTGGATTGACCGATGTCTTCGCTGCTCACGCCGCCAAGCACGCCTTTTACGAGGTTCACGAGATCCACGTCCGCGACGGAGGCGATCTCGAGATCCCCGGCTTCGCCTTCGCCCCGGTCTTCAGCATCTGGACCACCATCGAGGAGTGTCTGAACCCGCCGATCATCTGGGAGAACGGCGACTGGCATACGACCGAGCCCTTCAGCGCCCCCGAGTCGTTCCCGTTCCCAGAGGGCATCGGTCCTGTCGAATGCGTCAATGTCGAGCACGAGGAGGTCCTACTGCTTCCGCGTTGGCTCGAGACGCGGAAGGCGACCTTCAAGTACGCGCTCGGCGCCGATTTCATCGACAAGCTCAAGACGATCCACCTGCTGGGCATGGACCGCACGGATCGCGTCGCGGTCAAGGGAGTGGAGGTGGCTCCGCGCGATGTGCTGGCCGCCATTACTCCGGACCCGATCTCCCTGGGGGACAAGTTCCGCGGCCGTGCGGTCGTCGGCACATGGGTGCTCGGCCTCAAGGATGGCAAGCCGCGCGAAACGTTCGCCTACCAGATGGCCGACGCGGAGGAGATCTGGGCCAAGCACGGCCTCCAGGTCGTTGGCTGGCAGACCGGCTTCAACCCGGTGATCGCCATGGAGCTGCTCGCCGAGGGCGCCTGGACAGGTGCCGGCGTGCTCGGCCCCGAGGCCTTCGATCCCGATCCGTATTTGGGGCTGCTCGATCGCTACGGCATCCATCACGCCGTGGTCGAGATGGAGCCCGGGACGCATCGGCCAACCTGAGGTTCTTGCGTTTGACCGAATCTCGGCCCGCCACTACCATTGGCGGTCGCGGGGTGGAGCAGTGGTAGCTCGTCGGGCTCATAACCCGAAGGTCGGCGGTTCGAATCCGTCCCCCGCAACCACGCATACGAGATCGAGAGCCGCCTCCCCCGGGGCGGCTTTCGTGTTGCCCGGCGTGGCCCGCTCATGGTTGGGTACAATGCGGCGGCCTATTCCCGCCGAAGCGAGCCCGCAGGAGGGTGAACGCGCCCGATGACGGTCAATCCGAAGAAGCTGCGCCCCTACGACGAGCCACCGAAGCGCCGTCGTTCGCTCATTCCCTCTGGCCCCGATAGCGCGGCCACCGGGTTCTTCGTTGCCGCCGCGCTCTGGCTGGCGGTGGCCACCGGACTGGGCGCCATGGCGATTGGCCTGCGCCTGGTCGATATCGGCTTCTCGCTCCCGCTGGGGCTGTTCGATCTCAGTCTCACGTTCGACATGCGGCGCGTCGATTACGCCTTTGTGAACGCCACCGTCTATGGATGGCTCACCAACGTCGGCTTCGCCACCGTCGCGTTCATGACCCCGCGCCTGCTCGGGCGAAGGCTCGCCATGGAGGCCGGGCTGAACGGCGCGCTCGCCATCTGGAACCTCACGCTCGCCGCCGGCATCGCCTCGCTCTACGTCTTCGACCTTGGGCCGACCGCGCCGCTGACCGCCTTCCCGTGGTTGATCGACGGTGGCCTGGCCACCGCGGCGCTGATCGTGACGGGTGGCTTTTTCCTTTCCGCCGCCTCGTCGCTGCGGACCGGCTACGTCAGCCTCTGGTTCGGCGGAGTGGCCCTCCTGGGCCTGCTGGGCCTCCTGAGTCTGAATGCCGGGCTAGGTCTGCTTGACTTTTTCTTCGACCTGGCCGACCTGCCGGTTGCGTTGGCATCGGCGTATATCGAGCGCGCCATCCCGGTCATCTGGCTGCTGGGCATGACGCACGCGACCCTCTATTACGTTGTGCCGCGCGCCGCCGGTCAACCCCTCGCCTGGGCCGGAATCGGGATGCTGAGCTTCGTCACCTGGCTCGTCGTCGCGCCGCTCGCGGGCCTGAGCTCACTTGCCGATGCGAGCGTCCCTTACGCCATCACGAGCGTCGGGATCGTCGCGACCATGTTGCTGCTGGTACCGGCCGCGCTCACGGCCATCAACTCGGTGGTGACCATGCAGGGTCGTTGGACACTCGTCTTCAGCGTTGGCACCGCCGCCTTTGCCGTCACCTCGATCGCGTTCCTGTTCGCGGGGACGCTGCTCGAGTCGATCGGCGCCCTACGCGCGGTCGATCTCTTTGTCGGCGAGACTGATTGGCAGCGCGGCGCCTTTCTGTGGGTTGCCTACGGCACGTTCACCTTCGCCGCCTTTGCGCTTGCCGAACACGCCCTGCCCCGCATCCTGCGACGAGCTTGGGGCGGCGGCTTCCTCTCCGGTGCACAGCTCTGGCTCACGTTCGTTGGCGTGACCGTTGCGGGCCTGGCGCTGATGGGCGGCGGCATGGCCGAGGCATCTCTGCTCGGTCAGGGAACGGCGCCTGACGCGGTCGGCGACATGCTGCTCGGCTATCGGGCCATCGCCTTCGCGGGCTTCGGGATGGTGGCACTGGCCGGACTCTCGTTCCTGGTCAACCTGTTCCTGATGTACACGAGCGGTGAGCGCGTGGACTATGCCGTTCCGGGTACTTCCGCCACCGCAGCAGCAGGGCACTGAGCCGATGACCGTCCATACGCCGATCGAGACACGTTCCGGTGGCCTGCCGCCGTGGGCGATCGGCCTCACCATCTTCGTCTTCCTGGTCGGTGGGGTCTACCTGGCCTCGAACCTTGCGGGCGAGAATCCGGCGTTTGCCATTCCCGGCGCCAGTGCCCCGGTCGCGTCAGGCGGCGGGGAAGCGGATCCGGCTGTCGGCGAGGCACTCGTGGCCGAGGCCCAGTGCGCCGCCTGTCACGGCGCCGAGCTCGACGGTGGCGGCAACTTCCCCAGCCTGCTCGGCGTCGCGGAGGGGCCGATCAGCGAGAACCTCCAGGATCTTGGCGCGGAGTATCCCGAAGAGTGGATCGCCCTCTGGATCAATGGGACGGTCCCCGAGACTGAAGGACTCGACCGAGGTGGCATGCCGGCGTTCGGCGATCAGCTGTCGCCCGAGCAGATCGACGCGATCGTCGCCTACCTGAAGTCGCTCTGAGCACCCGTGTGATCGAACCCGCCGCGCGAACCGAGCGCGGGGTGCCCGTCCTCATCGGCGCGGAGGAGATGGCACGCATCGACGACGCCGCCCAGAAGCTCGGCCTGACCGAGGACGCGCTCATGGAGTCCGCGGGCGCCGCGGTTGCGGAAGTTGCGCAGGCGGAACTCGGCCGTCTGACCGAGAAGGTGCGTGGCCCCGCGGGTCCGCTGGCTCGTCCCCCGATGGTGGCGGTGCTCTGCGGGCCGGGCAATAACGGCGCTGACGGATTCGTGGTCGCGCGGCGCCTGGCCGCCACGGGTCGCGCCGTGCTCGCCATCTTGGTCGCCGATGCCTCGAAGGTCTCCGGCCGCGCCGCGGGGCACAACTGGACCGTCCTCCAGGCGATGGCCTCGGCTGGATCCCTGGAGCTGTTCGTGGCGCCGTCCCCCGAACTTCTGCTCCGCCTCCGGGAGCGGATCGCCGAGGCGACCCTGATCATCGACGCGCTGCTTGGCTCCGGCGCCTCGGGTCCACTGCGCGAGCCGGTCGCGACGGCGGTCGACTTGATCAACGCAACGCGCACGCACGCGCAGGCCGCCAGTCGTCCGTGTGCCGTGCTCGCCATCGATACGCCGACGCGCGTGGATCTCACCGGCGGTGGTCGCTCCACGCCGGTGATCACCGCGGACGTCACCGTCACCTTCCACCGCGCCAAGGCGGGTTTCGCGCTCGACCGCGACGCTCGGCGCCTGGCCGGTCGCTACCTCGTTGCGCCGATCGGCATCCCGCTGGAGGCCGAGGACGGGATCGTTCCAGCAGATGGCGAGTTCCCGCCAGGTCGCATCACCGAGATCAATTGGCAGGAGCCGGTCGTGCGGGCGGACGCGGCGCATCGGCCCGGGGGCGGGATCGCGGCTGGACCTGGCCGCACGGACTGAGTCGTCCCGTCCTCCGCCGCACATTCCTCTCAGATAAAGTGGAGCTAACGGCTCCAGAGCCACGGGAAGCCAGAAGCCCGGCTACCATTCACCGATGTTCGATTACGCCGAGGCGGCGGTGGAAGCCGCCCTTGCCGCGGGCGCTCGCTACGCCGATGCGCGCGTCATGGACCGCCGCCACGAAGCCATGGGAGCCCGAAACGGCGAGGTCGAGGAGCTGGCCCAGGAGGCGTCGATCGGGATCGGGGTACGAGCGTTGATCGGTTCCGGGTGGGGCTTCTCCTCGACCTCCGACCTCACCACGGCATCGGCCCGCAAGGCGGGGGCGCAGGCGGCCGCGATTGCACGGGCGTCGGCCTCGGTGTCAGGACCTGACCTCGAGCTGACGCCGGTCGAGGCGCGGCAGGACGCGTGGGCCAATGACGTACGCGAGGACCCGTTCTCGGTTCCGCTGGCCGAGAAGGGCGATCTGCTCAGCAACGCGACTCGCACCATGAAGGAACACGGCGCCGATGTCGCCCTGGCCGGGTACGACGCCTGGGATACGAAGAAGTGGTTCGCCAGCAGCGAGGGTCACCGGATCGACCAGCACATCGTGGAGTGCGGCGCGCAGATGAACGCGACCGTCAATGGCGAGTCAGAGACGCAGCGGCGGAGCTATCCCGGCATTCGTGGCCAGTACGGAACGCGCGGCTGGGAGTTGGTGCGCGAGCTTGACCTGGAGGCAAACGCTGCTCGCATCGCCGAGGAGGCGCGACAGCTGCTCACCGCGTCCGAGTGTCCGAGCATCGAGGCCACCGACGTGATCATCGGCTCGGAGCAGATGGCGCTCCAGATCCACGAGTCGGTCGGCCACGCCGTCGAGCTCGACCGCATCCTCGGTTGGGAGGCCGCGTTCGCCGGCACCTCATGGCTCGACCTGAGCCAGATCGGCGCGCTCCGCTTCGGGAGCGACCTCATGAACGTCACTGCCGATGCCACCCTCCCGGGCGCCCTGGGGAGTTTCGGATACGACGACGAAGGCACGCCCGCTCACCCCGTCGACATCGTCCGCGACGGCATCTGGGTGGGCGTCCTGTCCGGCCGTGATTCCGCCGCCCTGGCCGGCCTCGATGAATCCGGCGGTGCCGTTCGCGGCGACGGCTACAACCGTCTGCCCATGGTGCGCATGACGAATGTCGGCCTGCTCCCGGGCACCAGCAGCCTGGAGGAGATGATCGCCGCAACGGACGATGGCATCCTCATGGACACCAACCGTTCGTGGTCGATCGACGACAAGCGCCTGAACTTCCAGTTCGGCTGCGAGATCGGCTGGGAGATCAAGAATGGCAAGCGTGGCCGCATGATCAAGAACCCGACCTACACCGGCATCGGCCCGCGCTTCTGGGGCTCGCTGGACATGCTCGGCAACGAGTCGGAATGGACCTTCTGGGGCACGCCCAATTGCGGCAAGGGGCAGCCCGGGCAGATCGGCCACACGGGGCACCCGTCGGTACCGTGTCGCTTCCGCGGCGTCCGGGTGGGAGTTCGTGGATGAGCGACCAGCTGCTCGAAATCTGCGAGCGCGTGCTCGCTCGCGTCGGGCGCGACGCTGAGGCGGAGGTGACCGTCACGGTCGGGACCGATGCGCTGACCCGCTTTGCCACCAGTTTCATCCATCAGAACGTCGCGGATGCGGTGCGGCGCGTCCACCTGCGGGTGGCGCTCGACGGTCGAGTCGCCGAGGCGGTCGGTAATCAAACTGACAGCGACGGGGTCGAGCGCCTGGTGCGATCCGCGCTGGAGGCGGCGGCACTACGGCCGATCGATTCCGGCTGGCCGGGACTTGCGCCGTCCGCATCTGCCCCGTCGGTCGAGCATTGGGACGAAGCCACTGCGCGGGCGGAGCCGGCGGAGCGCGCGGAGCGCATCGGCGCATTCGTTCGGACAGCAGGTGAGCTCGAGACGGCCGGCTTCTGCTCCACGAAGGAAGAGACGGTTGCGTTCGCCAACACGCTGGGGCAGCGGCTGGAAGGACGTACCACCATTGCGATTCTCGACGGCATCGCACGGACCGCCACCTCCGACGGCAGTGGACATGCCGCGTCGGTAGGGTTGTCGGACCTGGACGGGGTCGATGTGGGGACCGGGGCGACCCGGCGTGCACGTGAATCGGCCGATGCCGGCGACCTCGATCCGGGGCGTTACGAGGTGCTCCTGTCCCCGTCGTGCGTGGTGAATCTGCTCGGATTTCTGGCCATGTATGGCTTCAACGGGCGGGCCGTCGAGGAGGGTCGCTCCTTCGCGCGTATCGGCGAGGCGCAGTTCGACGAGTCCATCTCGCTGGCCGATGACGTCGCGCACCCCATGGCGGTGGGCATCCCGTTCGATGCCGAGGGTACGCCCAAGCGTCGCGTGAAGCTGGTGGACGGCGGCGTCACAAGCGGTCTCGTCCACGATCGGCGCACCGCCAGGGCACTCGGCGCGGAGTCGACCGGGAATGCCGTGGCTGGCGCGGGCCCGTGGGGCGCGCTGCCGGCGAACCTGGTCCTCGAAGGCGGATCGGTTTCACGGGAGGAGCTGATCGCCGGTGTCGGGCGCGGGCTGCTCGTCACCGACTTCTGGTACACCCGAATTCTTGATCCGCGCACGCAGGTGGTGACCGGATTGACCCGCAACGGCGTGTGGTTGATCGAGGATGGGCGGATCGTGCGTCCGGTGACCAACATGCGATTCACCCAGTCATTCGTGGAGGCCCTTGCGCCTGGCAACGTGCGCGCGGTCGGCTCGGATCTCACGCTTGTCGGAGGCGCGACGTTCGGGGTTGGCGCCTACGTGGTGCCGTCGCTGCATCTGGCCTCCTGGAACTTCACCGGCGGCGCCAAGGGATAGAGAGTGACCGGAGGTGAGCTCTGGCCAGCGGACTCAGCTGACCGGCTGTCCACTGCTGCTTCCCGGTTTGCGCAACGGAACGTCGGCCTTGCACAGCTCGCAGGCGTCGGCCTCCCAAGACGGAATCTCGATCCTGCCAAGCGCATGGAGCGGCATGCCCACATCAATCGGTTCCGCGGACCGATCGACAATCACGACGGCCGCCACGGGCTCGGCCCCGATGGTGCGGACCGCCTCCACGGTCTCAACCAGGGAGGCACCCGTGGTGAGGATGTCGTCGACGATGGCGACGCGCTCTTCGGGACCGATCGGCCAGCCGCGCCGCAGCTCTCGGCCGCCGGAAGGAACCGGCTCGGCGAACGCGGCTCGCACCGAGCCACCCAGCTGGCGCGCCGTTTCGAAGGAGAGAAGGACCCCGCCGGTGGTGGGTCCCACCACCAGGGTCGGCAGGGACGGAGCCAGTACCCCCGCGAAGCGCCGACACAGCTCGACGCCGAATCGGGGATGCTGGAGGACCAGGAACTTCTCGAGGTAGCGACCGGCATGGCGGCCGGACTTCAGGAGAAAGTGGCCGTCCAGGAGCGCGCCGGCATCGGCGAACAGGGCTTCGACCGACGCGCCGCGCAAACCCGCATCGGTCATTCGTAGACGGCGGAGAAGTCGACCGCCGGATAGCGTTCCGCGAGCGCATCCGTCACCCAGTGCAGGATGTCGGCAGGATCGTAGAAGGCGGCGATCGTCTTCGCCTCGATGACCATGAGCCCCTGTCGGCGAGCCTCGACCGAGCCGAGCACGTCCTCCGGTCGGTCCGAGAGATCGAGGCTGGTCTCGAAGCGGCCGTCCGCACGAAGGATGAGCATGTCATCCGGATCGTCGAGCAGAAGGAGGTCGCCGGTGCGGCGCAGGACCTCCTCGGCGTTCGAGGTGAACTCGCGAAGGAGCTGCGCCTGCGCGGTTCCGAGCTGAGTTCGATAGGCATCGGCCAGCTGCCAGAGCCGCTGCGCCGCAAGGGTCTCCTGCTGCGACGTCGGGAGCCCCGCCTCCCAGTCGTCGGCGGTCGCACCATCGGCAAGTTCTTCCTCACGCGCGAGCTCGTCGGCGGAGACAAGGTGCGCCGGCGCGTCCCGGGAGGCTTCGATGAGCCACGAGAAGATGTCGGCGGCGTTGTACAGCTCCAGGAGCTCGCTCACCGTATCGACCAACTGTTCCTGGTCATACCACTCGCTATCGGCGGGATCCTGGTACGTGAGCCGCGTGGTCCAGGTCTGATCGGCGGGGTGGTAGAGGAGGTAGTCCTGCTCGTTGTCGACCAGTTTGATCGGTCCGATCTCGCGCAGGCGCTCGCGATTCTGATCCAGGAATCGTCGCAGCTGCTCGGTGGCCTCGTAGAGGAAATCGCGTCGCTCCAGCTCGGCCTCGGCGGCGACTTCGCGCAGGGCCACGAGTCGCGGCGAGGACGATGGCGTTTTCATGGCCTGTACACGAAGTCGGGGCCCATCCGCTCACGCAGGAAGATCGTGTGTTTGGAGTCGAACACCGACTCCGCCACGCGATGTCCGAAGCCGCGCATGGACGGATCGGCGTACAGCTCGTCCAGGACGGCGTAGTTGGGCAGATCGATGATGAGGACGTTGTTCCAGGTGGAACCCTCGGTCACGTTGAACCAGCCCACGAAGCGTATGCCGTACTTGGCCTCCGTCTGGCGCGCGGTCCGCGGAAAGACATGGCGCATGCCGCGCTTGAAGATCGCGTCGCGACCCTTGCGCACGTTGAAGAACGTCACCATCAGGGGCATTCAGCGATCTCCCGGGTCATCGGTTGGTTCTTCAGTGCTGATGACCCGAGTGTGAGGCCTGGCGATACCCGTCTGCCGGCCACGCCCGCGACGCCGGTCGGCGAAGAAGACGCGAAGGAGGAAGACACTGGTCATGCTCACGAAGAAGAGCAGGATGAGGGCGATGAACAGCAGCGTGGCCAGCAGCCAGACCGGCCAGTTGAACGTGAACAGGCCAACCGGGATGAGGAGCAGGATGGCGGCGAACAGGATCGCCTGCGTGATGAAGCAACCAAAGCCAGGACCCTCGTTCGGATCGAGTTCCTCGTTGTAGTGAACTGACAAGCCATTCCTCGGTGGGCTGGGGACGGCGAGTGGCGAGCCGCATGGTCCCACATCCGGCGTTGCCACGCTCCGGCCACGACCGGCGATGCCCCTCCGCGCAATGAACCATTCGCTGACTGACCTGACCGGATGGCGGGGTGGCGGATGTCGTTTGTCAGGACCGATACATCACGCGGCCGTCGGCCACGGTCAACCGAACCACGCCAGGAAGCTCCATCCCCAATAGCGGGGTATTGACCGATGCAGATGCCAGACCCTCGGCCTCGAGTCGTCTCCGCGCCAGCGGGTCGAAGACGACGAGGTCGGCGAGCTGGCCCGGCGCCAGGCTTCGGCGCTCAGCGATGATCTGCGCGGGGCCCAGGGAGAGCGCGTGAATCAGCGTCGCCAGATCCAGCCTCCCAGCTTCGACGGCGGCGAGGCCGATGGAGAGGGCGGTTTCGAGCCCGATCATGCCGGGAGCCGCCTCCTCGAACGGGACGATCTTGCGCTCGCGTGGATGCGGGGCATGGTCGGTCGCGATCGCGTCGATCGTGCCATCGGCAAGGCCGGCGAGCAGCGCGAGCGCATCCTCGCGCGACGTCAGCGGCGGATTGACGCGACACGATCCGTCGAAGGCGCGAGCGGCGATCACACCTACATCGGCGGGCTCATCCCAGGCGAAGTGGCGTGATCCGGCCACCCAGGCGTCGGTGAGCGCCAGGTGGTGTGGCGTCACGTCGCACGTCACCGGCACGCCCCGCGCCCGCGCGTCCTGCACGGCCTCCAGCGCGGCCGCCGTGGAGAGGTGCGTGAGGTGGAGCCGCCCCCCGCTCTCGGCGGCCAGCGCAATGTCGCGTTCGACCACTGACAGCTCGGCGCTTGGTGGCCATCCCGCCAGCCCGAGGCGGACGGCGGTCGGCCCTGCTCGCATGACGCTCCCCGCGACTAGGGACGAGTCCTCCGCATGCTCGATCAACGGCCGATTGACTCCGGCCAGGCAGCTCAGCGCCGCGCGCGCGAGGTCGGGCGAGGGTACGGCAGCCCCGTCATCAGAAAAGCCGACTGCACCGGCATCGGCCATGCCCGCCAGGTCAGCAAGTGCCTGTCCCGCGCGTCCGATCGTCACTGAGCCGACGACCCGCACCCGACAGGCTGCATCTCGGCCTGCCTCCAGCAACCGCGTCAGCTGTATCGGCGTATCGGGCGGTGGATCCGTGTTCGGCATGGCGCAGACGGTCGTAAACCCTCCCCGAGCCGCGGCCCGCGTCCCGGAGGCGATCGTCTCGGCGTCCTCCCCGCCGGGCTCTCGCAGATGAGTGTGCAGATCGCAGAATCCGGGTGCGGCGATGAGGCCGGTACCATCCAGCTGCTCGGCTCCCGGCGGCAACGTCGCGGAGTCCGTCAGGAAGCCGTTCAGGACGGCCAGATCGCGAATCGTGTTGGATCCCTCCCCAGGGTCGACCACGCGCACCCCGGTCATCAGGAACGTGACCGGCGGATCGGTCAGGCGTCCGAAACGCTCCTCGCTCACGCCGCGCCCGTGACCAGCGCCAGGACCGCCATGCGCACCGGCACGCCGTTCTCCACCTGGCGGCCGATGAGGCTGCGCCGGCCGTTCGCGAGCTCCCCCGTCAGCTCGACCCCCGCGTTCGTCGGGCCGGGGTGCAGGATCGGCGCATTCGGGGCGGCAACCTCCATTCGCGCCTCATCCAATCTCCAGCGTGCCACATACTCGTGCAGGGATCCGATCGCGCCCACAGCCGATCGCTCGAGTTGAACGCGCAGGGCCATCACCGCGTCGGCGTCGGCGAGGGTGTCGTGGATGTTCGCTGCGACCTCGACGCCGGGATAGCCCTCGAAGCCGCTGACCCAGGCCGCGGGTCCGCCGAGCCGAACGCGTGCGCCACATGAGACAAGGACGTGAAGATTTGACCGCGCGACTCGCGAGTGCGCCACGTCACCAACGATCGCGATGACGCGCCCGTCGAGGGGGCCGATCGCTTCGCGCAGGGTCAGCGCATCGAGCAGCGCCTGGGTCGGGTGGGCGTGCATGCCATCGCCGGCGTTCACGACCGCCATGCCGGTGCAGCGGGCGGCAAGGTAGGGAGCGCCGGACGTTTCGTGGCGGAGTACGAGGGTTGTGACTCCTGTCCGTTCCAGCGTGCGCAGCGTGTCGATCAGCGACTCACCCTTGCCGACGCTGCTCCCGGCCACGTGCAGGTCCACGACCGTTGCCCCGAGCGCCTTCGCGGCGAGCTCGAAGCTGACGCGTGTCCGCGTCGAGGCCTCATAGAAAGCGAGCCCCACGGTTTCGGCCTCCAGCAGCGACCGGCATGTCGGGGTGCCGCGGGCCGCGCGCATCTCGACGGCCAGGTCAAGGACGCGCTCGATCTCGGCTCGGCTCAGCGTGTCGACGTCGAGCAGGTGACCGCCACCGATCACGCCGCGTCATCCGGCCGTTCGACCACCACTTCATCCAGCTCATCGATCTCATCCAGGTGGACCTGGACGAGCTCGTCCGGCCCGGTCGGAAGGTTCTTTCCGACGAAGTCCGGCCGGATGGGAAGCTCGCGATGGCCCCGATCCACGAGGACGGCCAGGCGCACGGCGCGCGGGCGACCGTGATCGGTCAGGGCGTCGAGCGCCGCGCGCACCGTGCGGCCGGTGTACAGCACGTCGTCAACGAGGATGACGGTGCGACCGCTGACGTCCGCTTCCAGGTCCGTTCGCTTCACGATCGGTGCGTGCGCGATACGCGTCAGATCATCGCGGTAATAGGTGATGTCGAGAGATCCGACCGGGACCGATGCGCCCTCGTGCTGCTCGATGAGGCCGGCCAGGCGCCGCGCAATCGGCACGCCGCGGCTTCTGATGCCGACGAGCACAAGATCGTCGACGCCGCCGTTTCGCTCAACGATCTCGTGCGCGATCCTGGTCATCGCGCGGCGCAGATCATCGGCGTCGAGGATGCGGCGTTCGGTCATGCGTCTCCTTGGCGGCCTCGCGGGACCGCGTTAAAGGGTTCGCTTCCGAGTATACCGACGCGCTACGGGACTTCGTCGAAGGCGGCCGGACCGAACCATCCATCGTCGGCCGAGCCGAGCGTGAAGACCTCGTCGGCCACGTCTCCGGTGTTGCGTTCGACAAGGAAGAGGTCCGCGCTCGGCGCCTCCTGCACCCCGCCGATTGGCCGGAGCGCCGTGATCACCAGATGCCGCCCCGTGGGAGAGACCTTCACGTCCACCACTCCCGCACCGTCGGGCAGGTCGCCGGCGTCGATGGCGTGTTCCTGCGTCAGACCGCGAGGATCCGTGGCATGTCCGAAATACACGCGCGACGCGTCGGGATACGGCGTGTCGCCGTCCGGCGAATCTGCGGTCCACTGGGTGCTCCAGACCGCGTAGGCGTCGTCATCGGTTCCCCAGCTGATGGCGGCAGAAGCAAAGGCACCGCCATCGAGCGACAGGTCGCTGAACAGCGGGCGCTCGTTGGTGAACGCGAACGTGCCGCCCCTGATGTCGTGCTCGGCGAGATATGGCGCGCCGCTCTCGCTGAACAGCCACTCTTCGCCAACGCGCGCCATGCGTCCCTGCCAGAAGATCGCCAGCCCACCATCCGAGCTGAGCAGGGGCTGGAAGATGCCATCGGCCCTATTGGTGCCGATCTCGGCCGGATCGGCCGGGCCGAGCGGCGCGTCATCACGCAGCGCGAGCACGTAGCTGGTGGGAGTTTCCTGCGCGAGGCTGACCCACAGGCGACTGGTCACGCCGTCGTTGCCGGGAATCCAGTCGCCGGCATACGCGTGCCCGACATCTGACAGTTGGCGTGGTTCACCGTTGTCCGTATCGAAGACCCACGCGTCGGTTTCGCCGCCGTCCGGGTCGGCCAGTGTGAAGGCAAGGTAGCGACCGTCGGACGACCAGGACATCTGCTCCAGGAACGCGCTGCCGGCGAGTGACTCACCGAGCACGAGGGTGCCACCGACGCCGATGGGAGATTCATCGCCCGGCGCCGCCGCGATGCGGCTCACCCGAATCTCGTTCATCCCGCTCTGCCCGAGCTGGGTGATGTACGCCAGCCATTGGCCATCAGGCGAGAGTTCAGCGGCGATTGGTGGCCCAGAGGACGTGTCCAGCTCAGTGATCGTTTCGCCGGTTGGTCCGTGGCGCAGCGTCAGGCCCAGGTTGTCGAACCGGCCGGTGAGCGCCAGGTAGACGTCCGGTTCGGGGGATGTTTTGGCCGGGGTGGCGGTCGGTGTCGGAGCTGCGGATGCCGATGGCCCGACCGATGACGAGGGCGCGACCGACGGAGACGGCCCGACCGACGGAGACGGAGCGGCCGATGCGGGTTCGGCCGATGCGGGCTCAGCCGACGGTGCAGACGACTGAACGGGTGGCAGGGTCGTGACCGCGTCGGACGGTTCCTGTGCGGTCGAAGCGGTCGGCGTCGGTGAGGCGTCGCCTAGCTGTGGTTCATCCGCCGAGCCGTTGAGCAGGACCACCGCGAGCAGGGCGCCGGCCACCGCCGCCAGGCTTCCGCCGACACCCGCGAAGATCGTGGCCGGTCTCCGCCACCAGGGCAGCGTTGCAAACCGACCGCGCTCGATGCCCGTGCGGACTCGAGCGCCGAGATCCCGCGGAGGGCCGACGTGTCGCACCCCGGCCATGATGCGGCGCTGATCGGAAAAGGCGGCGAGTGTGGAGGTGCACTGCGCACAGGACGCAAGGTGGGTGTCGAGACGCTGTCGCTCGCTCTCCGTCAATTCCTCGCTCAGCGACGCGCTGATGAGCTCCTCGAACGACTCGTGTCGGTTCATCGTCATCGTGCGAATCCTTCCGCAGACAGCGCGCGGCGCATCTCGCCCCGAGCGCGACAGAGCAGCGTACGCACCGCGGCGTACGAGAGGCCCATCACATCGCCGATCTGCTGCGCCCCCATGTCGTCGAGATCACTGAGCAGCAGGCATTGACGATGATTCGGCCGCAGCTTCATGAGCGCGCGCTGAACCCGCTCATCGAGGGTGGCTGCCATCACCTGGGCCTCGGGTCCAGGTCGAGGGTCCGGCCGATTGGCGAACGCCGGCGCATCGTCACCCATCGGCGTGACCATTCGACGGCGGCGCATGTCATCGATGGCCGTGTTGGTGGCGATCCGATACAGCCACGACCTGGTCGAGCTGGCCTCGGTCACGGTGTCGAGCTTGCGATACGCTTTGATGAACGTGTCCTGCGTGATATCGGCTGCGCGATCAGGGTCGCCGACCATGCGCAGCACATAGTTGTGGATCGGTGCGGAGAATTCGTCGAAGAGCTGAGCGAACTCGGCCTCGCGTGCGTCGGTGGCGCGGCGCGTCATCGTGGGAATATCCCACGGGATCTGGCCGGGAACCGCCATTGAATGCACCTCGTCCTCCACACGTACCGCCCCTCCTCGGTCTGCCTGTGACGCATGAGCTTTGATATGTGTTACTGGTGCAGATGCTTTCGAAGCACCTCCGCCGCGTATTCCGGGGCGACCGGGTTTACCGCGAGCGCGGTAGCGCGCTCCAGGCCGGCGATCACGCGCAGGCGGGGGTGAATCTCCCAGTGCCAGTGGAAGGTCTGGTCGAGCCGCTCCCCGGCCGGGGCGGTGTGGAGGAACAGGTTGTACGGCGGATCACCGAGCGCGTCTAGCGCGAGGAGCGCGCGCTGGAGCGTGGCGGTCGTCGCGGTGATGGCGTCGTCGTCAAGGCTCGTGAAATCGGCGGCGTGGCCGCGGGGCACCACCATCATCTCGAACGCGGAGCGGCTGGCGGCGGGGGTGAAGACGATGGCGTGGTGATCGGCGAAAACGAGCCGTTCTCCGTCTTCCTCCTCTGCCCCTGAAAGGGCGCACCACACGCAATGGCGCGTCTTGATCATCTGACGCGCGCCACCGCCGATCTCCTCGGCAACCCAGTGCGGCACCTGCGGGATGGCGTAGAGCTCCACGTTCAGGTGTGAGGTTCGAGCACCCGCCTGCCGGCCGTGGCTCTGGACGACCTGGATGTAGAGCGGTTCGGCGCGTCCATCTGCATCCGTCGCGCGCGGCTGGGCGCCGATCTGGCGCATGGCATCGCGCGCCGCCCGCAGCATGGTGCCGGCCAGCTGTGGCGCCGCATCGGCCAGGCGTTCGTGATGTTCGCGCGGTCCGACCAGGATCTCCCAGGAGCCGGTGGCGCGCTCGACCTCGCTCATCGATAGCTGGGCTGCGCGCTCCTTCGTGGAATCGATGCGATGGAATGCATCCGAGCGGAGCGGGACGCGACGCACGTGGTGGGGGGCATCATCGGTGGGAGCGTCATCGCAGTGGCGGCAGTGCGTTCCCTCGACCGACTGCGCCTCGACTTCGAAGGCCTCACGAGAGAACGCGCGATCAGCGACGATGGCCGACCACCATCCGGTGACCGGGTCGCGACGCAGCTCGAACACGGCCGCATCGTACTCGATGGCGGGAATTGTGCGGTCGGCAACGGGAGGTCGGTCGCTGAGCCAGCCAGGTGGCCATTCGACCGAGGAACCGTCACCCGTCGGTCATAAGGCCAACCTCGTTGGCACTCGCCGCTGGAGCCTGACCTGAGGCTTCCTCCCAGATGGGCCGATGCGGCAGGGCCGACCACTCGCCCCGCAGCAGGCTCATGACATGCTCGTCGTGGTACTCGCCGCGAGAGAAATGGGCGCGGCGCAGGGTTGCCTCGTACGTGAATCCTGCCTTCTCGTACGAGCGCCAAGCACGGTCATTCCCTGCGTACACATGCAGACTGATCCGCTCCAAACGCAGCGCGCCGAAGCCGAAGTCGCAGATGGCGCGGAGCGCATCGGTCCCGAAACCCTTGCTCCATTCGGCCTTCTCGCCGATCGCGATGCCGAACTCGGCGCTTCCGTTATGAAGATCGACGCCATGCAGTCCCGTCGTCCCGATCGGTCTGCGATCCGTCAGCAGACAGATGACGAAGTGGTAGTCGGTCCGGCCTTGCGCGGCTAGCATGCGATCGAACCAGGCGGCCTCACTCGCGGCGCTCATCGGCGCGTGCATGGCGAGATTGCGCAGCACCTCCGCGTCATTGAACCAGCGCACGAAGAGCGGAAGGTCGGCGCGCTCCGACGGACGAAGGAACACGTGGTCGCCCCTGATGATCGGCGGGCGGTCGAGTACGCTGCTCATCTGTGCCCGAGTCTAGCGTCCGAAGGAGAACCGATATCGATGGCTGCCACCCGTACCGCGACCGTGACCTGGAACGGCAATCTTGCCGCAGGCTCCGGCACCGTGACCGCCGGCTCGAGCGAGCTGTTCACCGACCTGCCCGTTTCGTGGGCGTCCCGCACCGAGGCGCCCGACGGTCAGACGTCGCCCGAAGAGCTGTTGGCCGCGGCCCACGCCGCCTGCTTCTCGATGGCACTCTCCGGCGCGCTCGATCGGTCCGGCACGCCGCCGGATCACCTCCACGTCTCGGCCACCGTCACCTTCGACAAGGTCGGGGATGACTGGACGGTGACGACCTCACAGCTTGACGTGATCGGCGTCGTGCCGGGACTGGATGACGCCGCATTCGGTGCTGCCGCGCAGGCTGCCAAGGATGGCTGTCCGATCTCCCGCGCGCTGGCCGGGAATGTCGAACTCTCGGTCTCGGCCACGCTCGAGGATGCGCACCAGTAGGCGTCGTGTGGCATCGGCTTGGCGTATATACGTCTATACGCCAGAGGACCGCCGGGTCAGACGCCGCCCAGGACCCAGATGTCGTTGAGAGCCCCGTCCGCAGAGCGGCCGCCGAACAGAATCGCACGGCCACCGATCGTGTCGACGACCAGCTCGGCCCCGGCTCGTCCGGGCGGAGGGTCGCCGGCCGGCTCCAGCGCCTCGGCATCAACCGCGTCATCGCCCAGCAGCCACAGGTCGTTCTGGAAGCCGCCGTCAACGGCCTGGCCGCCGAACACGAGCGTGGTGGCGTCGACGCGCGCACGTGCGTACAAGTTGCGGGCGGGCGGCAGGACTCCCTCGACGCGAGACCAGACGCCATCCGCGAGCATCCATCGGTCGTCGAGCGCCGTGACACCCGTCGTCTGACCGGCGTAGAGCGCCAGTTCGCCCGAGTCGGTCCACCAGCAGCCGTGCAGGCATCGCTCGACCGGCCGTGCTCCATCGGCCGGAGTCTCATCGGTCCACGTCGCGGACCCGAAGTCGTACGCCCGAGTGTCGGAGAATCGGGTGCCATCCTGGGTGAAGCCGTGGCTGATCCAGAGCCGGCCATCCGGACCGATTCCCGCGCATGAACCGTAGCGCGGAGTCGGCAGCGCCCCCTCGGCCGGTAGTTCGGTCCACGCCTCGTCAGCCGGGTCGTAGGCCCACAGGTCGTTGAAGAAGGACGGGCCGGCCTGACCGGAGAAGACGACGAGCCCGATGCCGTCGACCCAGACAGCCTCGTGCCCGAAGCGCGCCTCCGGTGATGCGGCGGGTGCGAGCTGCGTCCAGCTGTCGTCGCGGAGATCGAAGGCCCAGGTGTCGTCGAACACCGTCGCTCCGTCGCGTCCGCCGAACAGATAGGCGACGGTCCCCTCGGCATTGACGGTCCAGGTGTGGTCTTCGCGTGCAGCTGGCCCATCGGCTTCGAGCCTGGCCCAGGCGAGCGGCTCCGGCTCAGGTTCCGGCTCTGTTGTCGCGCTCGGAACAGATGGTTCTGCCGACGTCGGCGCGTCGGAGGGGGCCGGGGTCGGGGTCGTGGTCGGGGATGCGGCTGTCTCCGACGCGCGGACGGTGGGCAGGGGTTGGGTCGCGGTCGGAGGCCCGCTGCATGCCCCGAGGGCGATGGCAACGATCACCATGATCGGCGGTAGAGATCGGCTCACGTCACGAGCATACGTCCGCCATGTGACGTATCTGTGACAGGACCGATGCGCCGCTCAGCGCGCGGCGTGGCCAAGCAATGCGCAACGCACATGCCATGTGAATCCGGACCATTCGCTCGCCTTTTGAGCGAATGGAGCGGGAGACGAGATTCGAACTCGCGACATCCACCTTGGGAAGGTGGCGCTCTGCCAACTGAGCTACTCCCGCCCGGGCAGGGCCGCGATAGTACCTGATGTGAGGCACACCACGACGCCGAGGGGTAGGGCTCGGCGTCGGTGAGGTAGCGGTCGTTGATAAGTGATCAACGATTCGACGGGCGATCTAACGGATCAGCGCCGCCGCGTCCGTGGCCGCAGCCACGGCAGCAATCGCGAAGGTGAGTGTCGCGGTGCCGAGCGTGGCGGCCAGCCGGCGAGAGGTGACTCGTCGCTGTGCCTGGTGATCAACGGTGACCAAGTCCACTGACCGCTCGCGAGCGACCTTCTGCATCAGCGCCGCATGGCTGAGCCGCTCGTGATGAATCTGATCGGCCAATTGATGGGTGCTGATGTTGGGTGCGAACATCGGAGTGGCTCCTCGGGTGAGTGGCGGGTTGCCGGATTCGATAGGGGAATCCTCCGGCGGGTGCCGTATCGGCGCCATCCAGTTGCCGACGTCCTTTGGGTCATTCCGACGATCACGCGAGGATCGTGTAGCACGCTCGCGCGATGTCGCGCAGGTGACTCTTTCTTGACGAATGCCATGGGACGGGGCGACAGTGGCAAACACTCGTCGAGAGAGGATCACGTGCCCGACCACGGACTGGCGACCGATAGCCTGAGACGCTGTGCTCTATTCGCGCATGTGGACGATGGTGGGCTCCGCGCCCTTGCCGGGCTGATGCGTCCGCGCCGATTCCGTCGGAACGAGGTCATCTTCCATCAGGATGACGTCGGAGACTCGCTTCATATCGTGGTTGACGGCGCGGTGAAGATCGTTCTTCCCTCCCAGGAGGGCGACGAAGCGATCATCGCCAGCCTCAAGCCCGGTGATTTTTTCGGCGAGCTCGCGTTGCTGGATGGATCACCGCGCTCGACCACGGCCACCGCAATGGAGCCCACCGAAACGCTGGCGCTTCCGCGCGACGAGTTCCTGCGCCTGTTGCCTGAGGACGCCCGACTGGTGACCGCGCTTCTCCGAGCCCTTGCCGGCGAGCTTCGTCGGTTGACCGGCCATGTCGAGGAGCTGCATTTCCTGGATCTGGCGGGTCGTCTCTCGATGAGGCTCGTCCGGCTGGCCCGCGACGCCGATCCGCGAGCCAGCGGTCGCATCGAGCTGAACTGGCCCTTCACACAATCCGACCTGGCAGCCATGATCGGTGGGACACGCCAGAGCGTGAACAAGCTCCTGAGCGGCCTGGTGGACGAGGGGCTGCTGGAGATCGAGCACGATACGCTGGTGATCAGCGATCTGGCCGGCCTCGAAGCGCGAAGTGCCCGATGAGATGTCGCATTGCCGACACCGCACCTGTCGCCGATTCGCTTCGCCACCGTCGGGCTGGCCCATAGGATGACGTCATCGCGGAGACGCCGCTCGCCACAGGAGGTACGGACTCATGGACAATTACCGGCGGCGGCCGCCGATGGAAGGGTTTTCTCGACCGGGACAGCTCGGTGGCGAGGCATTCAATGACGACGAAGTAGAGGGACACATCATGACTGACCAGACCGACGACTCCAGGAAGCTCGACGACGACACCGAGGGCCACGGCGGTTTCGGCCGCAAGGTCGCCGACGACGACACCGAGGGCCACGGCGGTTTCGGCCGCAAGATCGATGACGACGACACCGAGGGCCACGGCGGTTTCGGCCGCAAGATCGATGACGACGACACCGAGGGCCACGGCGGTTTCGGCCGCAAGATCGATGACGACGACACCGAGGGCCACGGCG
>JBBSML010000032.1:0-21629 GCA_038233215.1 Candidatus Limnocylindria bacterium | reverse complement strand
TCGCGCAGGATGGCGATGCGGTCGCCCATCTTGATCGCCTCGTCGATGTCGTGGGTCACGAAGATGATGGTCTTGCGGATCGTCTCCTGGACGCGCAGGAACTCATTCTGGAGGCGATCCCTCGTAATCGGATCGATGGCGCCGAACGGCTCGTCCATCAGCATCACCGGTGGGTCCGCGCTGAGGGCTCGCGCAACGCCAGCGCGCTGACGCTGACCGCCCGACAGTTGCTTCGGATACCTGTCGCGGTAGGCCGCCGGGTCGAGTCCCACGATCGCCAGGAGCTCGTCCACCCGTGCCCTGATGCGCTTCTCGTCCCAGCCCAGCATCCTGGGGACCGTGGCGATGTTGTCCGAGATCGTCTGGTGCGGGAACAGGCCAATCTGCTGGATGACATACCCGATCCGGCGCCGGAGCTTGTCCGGGTTGACCTTGGTGACGTCCTCGCCCTCGAGGATGATGCGGCCGGAGGTCGGCTCGATGAGCCGGTTGATCAGGCGCATGGTGGTCGTCTTGCCGCAGCCAGACGGGCCAACCAGGACGACGATCTCGCCGGCCGGGATCTCCATGTCGAGAGCCTCGACCGCGGGTTTTGCCTGTCCCGGAAAGACCTTCGTCAGCTGCTGGAGGCTGATCATCGACTCTTTGCCGTTCGTCTGATTGCCCTTGGTCGCAGCGCTCGTGGTCATGTCAGGCACGTATTCCTCTCGAGGTGGTCAGTCGGGCGACGACTGTAAATACAAGATCGATGAGGATGGCGATGATGATGATGCCCAGCACCGCGCTCAGGGCCTGCGGCAGCGCGGTCGGCGTGCCAAACCGCGCCAGCGCCCGGAAGATGTCCTTGCCCAGGCCGGGTCCATTCACCACCGCTGCGATGGCCGCGATGCCGACGATGATCACGGCGGCGACCCGGATGCCGGTGATGATGATTGGCCAGGCCAGTGGCAGCTCGATGCGCAGCAGGCGGCGATAGCGGCCCATGCCCATCCCCTGCGCCGATTCGACCACGGCCGGGTCGACCGAGCGCAGGCCGACGATCGTGTTGCGCACGATCGGCAGCAGCCCGTACATCACCAGCGCCACCACCGCCGGCGTCGCCCCCAGCCCGAGCGGTCCGATGAGGAGCCCGAAGAGAGCGAACGAGGGTATGGTAAGAAAGATGCCGGTGACGCCCAACACGATCAGGCGGGGCCTCTGGGTCTGATAGGTCAGGACCCCCAGGGCAACTCCGATGACGGTCGATATCGACACCGAGATGAGCACGATCACCACGTGCTCGAGGGCTGCGCCGAAGAGCCGATCGCCCTGCCGCGAGACGTAGTCGAAGATCGTCATGCCGGCACCTCGGACGGGACGTGGGCACCGACAAGCTGACTGGCGCGCACCCCATCCCAGCCCAGCTGTACTGACAGCTCATCGGCTGCGGACTTGATCGCTTGACCCGCAAACGGCAGGCGATTCCACAGGCGGAACTTCGGGGCGGACACGTTGAGTGCGGCTATCACACCGCCGCGAAAGTCGCGAACGGGTGCTGCCGCCGCCACCAGACCTGGCTCGAACTCCTCGTCAACGATGGCGTAGCCGGCGCGGCGTGCGGTTAGGATCCGCTCATAGAGCGCCTCGACGTCACGTGGGGCGTTGGGCCCGCCGACACCGAACGCGACGCCCGCGAACATCCTTTCGATCTCCGCCCGCTCGTGATCGATGAGCAATGCGCGGCCGGACGACGTGTTGTGCGCCGAAACCATGCGCCCGGCCCAGGCCACGGTCTGGACAGCGTGCGGCGGCGACTGGGTCAGCACCGTCAGGACCTCGGAGCCCTGGAGGACCGAGAGGTGGATCCGTTCCCCGAGGTCCTTCTCGACCAGCCGGCGAAGGATCGGCCCGCCCGCCGCGATCAGGCGCTGGTCGGCCGCCTTGGCCGCGAGCGCAAACACGTGCCAGCCGATGCGGTACGCCATCGATTCCGGGTCGCGCTCGACGTAGCCCGCATCAGCGAAGACGCGGAGCGTGCGCGATACCTGGCTCTGGTCGCGACCCTCGTGAGCCGCCAGGCGGTTCACGCCCCAACCGCCGTGGGCGACGGCGTCGTCCGAGGCCAGCGCATCCAGGAGCGCAAGAGCGCGACGGAGACTGCTCGGGTGCTCGTCTGCCACCCGCGCACATTGGCAGATTGATGCGTCAGATGCAATACCTATCGCATGAGATGCAATCAGGTACGATGACGCGGCATGTGTGGCATCGCCGGAATCTGGGGCGCATCAGACCGCGTCCTCACCGAGCGCGCCATGGATGGCATCCGGCACCGGGGCCCAGACGGGGCCGGCGTGCACGTGCAGTCGAACGGCGTCCTTGGCCATCGTCGGCTTGCGATCATGGACCCTGAAGGTGGCGCGCAGCCGCTGTACAACGAGACGCGCGCAATGGCCATTGTCGCGAACGGCGAGATCTACAACTTCGCGGCCCTCCGCGATGACCTGGCCGATCGCCACATGCTCACGACGACGAGCGACAACGAGGCGATTCTCCATCTGTACGAAGAGCGCGGCACGGACACCCCGGCGGCGTTGGCGGGCATGTTCGCGTTCGCCATCTGCGACGACGAGCACTTATTTCTTGCGCGTGATCCCATCGGGATCAAGCCCTTGTACTACGGTCGCGGGATCGATGGATCCGGGCGGCCGGTCATGGCCTTCGCGTCGGAGATGAAAGCGCTCGCCGATTGGGTCGACGAGCTCCATGAGTTCCCGCCCGGCACCTACTTCGACAGCCGTGAGGGTTTCGTTCCTTACTACCAGGTACCGACCGCGCCTCCCGTCGATCGGTCGGTCGAGGACCATGTGAGTCTCGTGCGAAAGGGCTTGGAGGACGTCGTCGCCTCACACCTGATGAGCGACGTCCCGGTCGGTGCATTTCTCTCCGGCGGACTGGACTCGAGCGTTATCGCCGCGATGGCCCGGAAGCACGTCGACGAGCTGCATACCTTTTCGGTCGGCCTGGCCGGATCGCCCGACATCATTGCGGCGAGACGGGTTGCCGCTCACATCGGATCGATCCATCACGAGTACCTGATGACCTCCGCAGAGGTGGTCGAGAAGCTGCCTGAGATCATCCACGCGCTCGAGTCGTGGGACCAGGATCTGGTGCGCAGCGCAATCCCGACCTACTTCTGCTCGCGCCTGGCAGCCGAGCGCGTGAAAGTGATTCTCACCGGCGAGGGTGCGGACGAGCTGTTCGCCGGGTACGCCTATCACAGGGACTCGACCGATGCCGCCATGCTGCACCAGGAGCTCGGTCGCTCCATTTCCACCTTGCACAACATCAACCTCCAGCGCGTCGATCGCCTGACGATGCTCCACGGCCTCGAGGGACGCGTGCCATTCCTGGACACCGAGTTCATCGCGCTCGCCCTCAGCGTCCCAGCTGAGCTGAAGCTGCGGACGATGGCCGACGGTCGCCACGTGGAGAAATGGGTGCTGCGCATGGCGTGCGAGGATCTGCTGCCCGCCGACATCGTGTGGAGGAACAAGGAGCAGTTCGACGAGGGCAGCGGGACCCTCGACCTCCTGGTGGACGCGCTCGGCCCACTCCTGGAAGGGATCAATCTCGACGCCTCTCGCGCCACGACAAGCGAACCGCTGCGCTCGGCCGAAGAGGCGTTATACCACCGCATTCTGTGCGATGGCTACGCTCGCCCGGACATGATCCTGCGCAACGTCGCCCGCTGGACGGAGGACCGTACGCTGTGAGAGTCGCGATGCGGTCGCGTGTGGTTCGACGTCCGACGCGAGACGCCTGGTATAGGCTATCGACGGGCCAAGCTGGTCACATCCCATCCACCCAGTGCACAGATTGAGGTACTTCCATGGAGCAGATCACTGAGCGCAAGATCTTGATCCGAGAAGTCACGCAGGTTCAGGCGTCGTGGACCGAAACCGAACGCGGCGCCCCCGGCGCGTTCACGCTCCAGCTCATTCTCGACAACGGCGCGGACGAGTACGTGTTGCGCCCGACCGCCGACGACGCTGGCGTGCTGCTCCAACTGATCCAGCGCAGTGACCAGGCGGTCTTCGACCTTGAGCGCAAGGTCCTGATTTTCGGGAGCATCTCGGTCGACTGATCGCCGCGGGCCTGAGCGTCTATACGTATATATGCTGCGGGAGCGCAAGCATGAAGTCCGTTACGGCGCGAGACACTAGAACAGGCCGACGACGTTGCCGTCGGCGTCGATCTCGATGTTCTCCCCACCCGGCCGCGATGGCAGCCCCGGCATCGTCCGGATGTCACCGACCAACGGGGTGACGAATCCAGCGCCGGCGGACAGCGCGACGTCCCTGATGGGCACCCGGAACCCGGTCGGGCGACCCCTGAGCGCGGGATTGTGGCTCAGCGACGCCTGCGTCTTCGCCATGCAGATCGGGAGATGCCCGAAGCCCAGTCCCTCGTATCGGCGCAGGGCCTTCGCGGCGGCCGGGGCCAGATCCACTCCATCCGCGCCGTACATGGTTGAGGCGATCGTCTCGATCTTTTCCACAAGCGGAGCGTCATCCGGATAAAGGAACCGGAAGTCGGGCGCGCCGATCTGCGCCGCTTCCCACACTGCCTCGGCTAGCGCCTCTGCGCCCGCACCGCCATCGGTGAAGTGGGTCGCGATGACCGCGTCACGGGCACCTGCCGCGAGCGCGGCCTCACGAACCGCCTCGATCTCCGCAGGGGTATCCGTCGGAAACACGTTGATCGCAACGACCACCGGGACGTTGAAGGCCAGGACGTTTTCGATCTGCTTGGCGAGGTTGGCGGCTCCGGCTCGGACGGCCGCGACGTTCTCCACGGCGAACGCCGGATCGAGCGATGCGCCCGCGACGATCTTGCCGACGCCCCCATGCATCTTGAGCGCGCGGATGGTGGCCACGACGACGGCCGCATCCGGCCGGATGCCGGACGCGCGGCACTTGATGTCGAAGAACTTTTCGGCACCCATGTCCGCCCCGAAGCCGGCCTCCGTGCAGACAATCTCGTTGGTGGCCAGAGCGATCCGGTCAGCAAGTACCGAGTTATTACCGTGGGCGATATTCCCGAACGGGCCGCAGTGCACGAACGCCGGACCGCCCTCAAGGGTCTGAAGCAGGTTTGGTTTGATGGCATCAGTCAGGAGGGCCGTCATCGCCCCGGCAACCTTGAGGTCGTCGGCGGTCACCGGCGTCCCGTCGGTACGCATCGCGAGGACCATCCGGCCCAAGCGGGCGCGCAGATCGTGGATGTCGCTCGTCAGCGCGAGGGCCGCCATCACCTCGGAGGCGACGGTGATCTGCCACTCCGTTTCGCGCGGGACGCCGTTCTCCCGGCCGCCGATACCGATGATCGTGCGCCGGACCGATCGGTCGCTGATGTCTACCACGCGCGGCCACAGGATCGAATGCGGATCGATCCCGAGCGGGTTCTTATGATGGAGGCTGTTGTCGAGGAACGCAGCCGCAAGGTTGTGCGCTGCGCCGATGGCATGCACGTCGCCGGTCAGATGCAAGTTGAAGTCATCCATCGGCAGGATTTGACTGTAGCCACCCCCGGCTGCCCCGCCCTTGATCCCGAAGACCGGTCCGAGCGACGGCTGACGGATGCATACCGCGGCCTTGCGGCCGATCCTGTTGAGACCCTGCGCCAGCCCAACGGTGGTCGTCGATTTGCCCTCGCCGAGAGGTGTGGGCGTGATGGCGGTCACAACGACGTACTTGCCACGCGCGTTTTCCGTTTCGAGCCGGCGGATGGCGTCAAGGGTGATCTTCGCCTTGGTGCGGCCATATGGCTCGATCTCTTCGTCACGCAGTCCAAGATCTCGTGCCACATCGGCGATCGGGCGCGGCGTGACGGATCGGGCGATGCTCAGGTCGGACGGGAACGTCATCGGGCCGCACCATCAGCGGTGGGGCGTGCCTCGGCTGCCGACGGCCTCAGGCGACCAAGCGACGCAAGGTAGCGGCGCCGCCAGCCCTCCGTCACCTCGACCGCGTTGAACGTGTAGACGTGCAGGTCGGAGATCCCCATGTCCGGGTCGGCGACATGCGGGGCGAGCCCCTCGAGCAGCGCATCCGGTCGAAAGAATCCGGCGGAACGCACCAGTCGCGCCACCAACCGCACGTTCTTGCTGAGGAAGCGCTGCGTGTCGGCGACGCCGATTCGTGCACTGATGGCGAGGAGCCGGTGCGGCTCCATGACGCCCGGCACGCCGATGTGCGCCGGCAGCAAGAGGCCCTCGGACCGTCGGGCTGCGAGCCACGACACGATCGCGACCGGATCAAAGCAGAGCTGCGTGGTCATGTACGTGGCGTACGCGGCCTTTTCACGGAGCGCCTCCAAAAGCGGGTGGTCCGGGATGAACTCATGACCCTGGGGGTAGCAGGGGATGCCGATCTCGCCGATGCGATCACCGATCTCGCCCATCCCGCGAAGGAGCGACAGCCCATCGGGGTACTCGCCATGCGACTTCGCGTCGCCTCCAACGACGAACGCACTGTCGACGCCGGCCGCCTTCAGCCGGGCGACGACGTCGGTCAGGTGGGCGCGGTCGCGTACCATCCGCGCCGATAGGTGCGGCACTGCGCGAAAGCCATCTGCCTGGAGTTGCTCGCACAACGCGAGCGTGGCTTCGATCCCCTTGGCCGGGGAGGCGGTCACTGAGACCCGCGCGCCGGGCGGCAGGAACGTCGTGTGATGGATCGCAGCCTTGAGTGGGAGGAGCTCGAAGGTCGGCGCGGAGAGGACGCGAGCAAGCGCCTCTGTCCCGGCGGCAGAGATCTTGGGGCGACGGCGGAAGAACATGATCAGGCCTCCGAGACCGGGATCGACGCAGCGTCGGTCCGTCGCCGCCGTCTTCGTTCTGGCCGTCCATCAGACCCGGTATCGACGGGCCGTATCGGAAGGTCGACCACTGCGCTGAGGCGCGGATAGGCCGCCGTCCGATGAGGAAACGCCATCGCGTCCACGAAGTGCTGCTGGAAGCGTGGCTCGACGGCGGTCTCGATCTTCTCGACCGTGCGGACAACGCCCTCGACCTCACCTCGGGCAGCTCGGGACAACAGCGCGATGAGTGCCCCCGTTCCGGCCGCGTTTCCGGCGGACCGAACGTGCGCGAGGTCGCAGTCCGGGATGAGGCCAAGGACCATGGCGTGGAACGGATCGATCTGGCTGCCGAACGCCCCGGCCAACCTGATCTCGTTAACGGCATCGATTTCCAGATGGTCCATGAGCAGACGCGCGCCCGCGTACAGCGCCGCCTTCGCGAGCTGGATAGCTCGAACGTCGTTCTGGGTCACGACGATACGGGGCCGCCCAGCGGCCGAGCCGTCGTGAAGGACGTACGAGAAGGTCCGGCCCTCGGCAATGACGCGCGGCGTGCGAGTGGCCAGCGACCCGTCGATCACCCCGTCGGGCGTGATGACACCCGCCAGAAAGAGCTCCGCGACGACCTCGACGATCCCGGATCCGCAGATCCCGGACGGACCCATCTCGCGGCTGGTCTCGCTTGACTCCGGTTCATCCGACCAGGCATCGGAGCCGATCACCCTGAACCGGGGCTCCAGCGTCTCGTGATCGATCCTGACGCGCTCGATGGCGCCGGGCGCCGCGCGCTGCCCGCCGCTGATCTGAGCTCCTTCGAAGGCTGGGCCCGTCGGGCTCGAGGCGGCGAGCAGGCGATCGCGGTTCCCGAGGATGATCTCCGCGTTCGTGCCGACATCGACGACGAGGCTGACGACCTCGCCCCGGTGCGGAGTCTCGGCGAGGATGACCCCGGCCGTGTCGGCGCCGACATGTCCTGCGATGCACGGCAGCAGGTAGACGCGAGCGCCGGGATGCGCCTTCAGATCGAGCTCCGCGGCACGCACGCGGACCGCCCGGTCGGTGGCAAGCGCGAACGGAGCGGATCCGAGAGGGATCGGGTCGATGCCGAGCACAAGGTGGTGCATGATCGGATTGCCGACGATCGCGAGCTCGAGGATCTCGTTGCGCTTGATCCCCGCCTTCGACGCGAGCCCGGCCAACAGGCCGTTCAGCGCCGTGCGCACCGCCGCGGTCATCTCGGCCGCCCCTTCCGGATGCATCATTGCATACGAGACGCGGCTCATCAGGTCCTCGCCGAACCGGATCTGCGGGTTCATCACTCCATTTGAAGCGAGGACCGCGCCGTCGGACAGGTCCGCCAGGTGTCCGGCAATCGTGGTCGATCCGACGTCAATGGCGACCCCGTATGCCTTGGCGTGCAGGCCGGGCCAGACCGCGCTGATCGTGCGACCATCATGTACCGCCACCGTGACCGCCCATCTGCCGACCTCAAGCGCCGGCTGGAGCGCCCCGATAACAGGAAGGTCCGCCTCGAGGCCGGTAAGTCCCCACTCCACCTCGAGCGCTTCGGTGAGGCGCACGAGGTCGCCGGACGGCGAGGCGAGCTCCGGCGGAGCGACCTCGACGTAATGAAGCCGAACCACCGGGTCGATGTGGAAGTCGCGGATGTCGAGGCCCTTGCGGACGACCTGGCGGTACACCTGGCTCTCTGGCGGAACGTCGATGACCGCATCGCCGTGCAGACGCGCGACGCACGAGAGGCGACGGCCGGCCTCGAGCCCGTTGCGGTCGCGGTACTCCACCTCGACGCCGGAGAACGGAGACAGGTGCTCGCTGCGAGACTCGATCCCGTGCTTGGCGAAGCTGCCGACGCCCTGCTGCACCTGGCATCGACCGCAGATCCCACGGCCGCCGCAGACCGAATCGATGTCGACGCCGACCGCCCGCGCCGCGTCAAGGACGGTGGTCCCCGATGGCATGCGGCCGCGGCGACCCGACGGCGTGAAGATGACGAGCGGCCCTTCGGCTCCGATCATCGCGACTCCAAGCTGATGCTGGAGGGAGCTGACAACACGACTCGGCGGCGGTTGATGCGCCTGCCCTGCTCACCCGCCGCGGGGGCAATCCGGAAGGTCCGGATCCAGCGCGCTGCGTCCCGGTCATTGCCCATCAGGACGTCGCCGGCCATGACCGACTGGCGGACGCCATCGGCAAGCGCGTTCGTAATCGCCGACGTCAAACCGCTCGCCATGGCCATCGCGAGAAACGCGCCATTGATCCCCGCGCGGTTCGGCAGGCCAAAGCTGACGTTCGATGCTCCACAGATGGTGTTGACCTTGAGCTCGTCGCGCAGCCGGCCCAGGATCCGGAAGACCTGGCGGCCGGCCGTCGGCAACGCGCCGATGGGCATGAGCAGCGGATCGACGATCACGTCTTCGCGCGGGATCCCATGGTCTGCAGCGCGCTCGACGATCCGTTTCGCGACGGCAAAGCGGACGTCGGGATCCTCGCTGATCCCGGTCTCGTCATTGCTGATCGCCACCACGGCGGCACCGTATCGCTTCACCAGCGGCAGGACCCGCTCGAGTCGTTCTTCCTCACCGGTCACGGAGTTGACGAGGGCCTTACCGCGGTAGACCGCGAGACCTGCCTCGAGTGCCTCGACGATCGAGCTATCAATAGAAAGCGGGGTGTCGGTCAGTGACTGCACGAGCTGAATGGTCCTAGCAAGGATGGCCGGCTCGTCCGCGAGCGGGATCCCGGCGTTCACGTCGAGCATGTGGGCCCCGGCCTCGACCTGTGCGAGCGTGTCGCGCTCGACTCGAGAGAAGTCGCCGGCCTTCATCTCCTCCGCGAGCAGCGTCCGGCCGGTCGGGTTGATCCGCTCGCCGATGATGACGAACGGCCGATCATCGCCGATGACGATCTCTCGGGTGGCGGATGAGACGATGGTGTGGGTCAACTCGGTGCCGATCTGACAGGCGTCTCCTCGGTGGGCGGGCGGTATGTCGATTCGCCCTCCGCACCGCCACTCAGGATAAGCGTGGCCAGGCGGTGCTTCGTGTACTCGACTTCCAGGCGCTCGGACTCTTCCCGGACCGCGACCTCGATGTCCTGCCCGCACGGTCTCTGGACCTTGCGCCACTCCTCGATGTAATCGTTGTAAGCGCGTTTGCCGGCGCGGTTGGCGGCCTTGTCGATCGCGATCTGGAAGCGCGGGTGGAGGACCATCTTGCTCGATCGTCGACCGTCCCGGCCCACGACCTGGGCCGGAATGTCTCGCCAGAAGATGACGTTGAGCGTGGCCATCGGTCAGGCAGCTCCCGGCTGGGTCGAGCGCCCTGGTGCGCCGGCCGCTGCGGACGAGATGGAGCTCGCCAGTTCGCCGTAACCGGTGTGACGGTGCTCGAATGCCAGACCAAGCCTGTCGGCTGCGCGGCGGGCCATGGCGACGAGCCCCGGATCGTCAGTCTGGGAGAGGTAGACCAGGCGCCGGTAGTTGTTGAAATAGGTCGCCTTCAGCTCGGGATGCCGGTCAATGCCGAGCCCTCGGATGACCAGCCGGTCGAAATTCCGGGCGAGAAAGTCGGTCAGCCAGAACGTGGCGGGCTCCTCATCGGCGAGGCGCGCGAAGTCGGTCCGACCGGCGAAGAACTCGTAGCAGTGGGCGCCCGGAAGGCGCTCGACACCTGCGTCAGCGATGACGCGGTCAAGGAGCCCTCCGGTTCCGCAATCGGCGTACGCCACGAAGATCCGTGCATGGCGCCCTTCCTCGCGGCTCGCGCGAATCTTTGCGCTCACCGCCCCGGGGATACCGTCCGGGCGGTTGTGAAGCGACGGCGGGAGGCACGCGATGTCGACATTCGGCAGTGGACGGGTCAAGTCAACGAGCTCGCGGGCGAGCGCGCCGCAGCCGATCACGAGCACTCGCGGCGCCTCCGCGTCCACGATTCTACGCCGCTGCACGGCGCTCATCGATCAGCCGGCGCGCCGTCTCAGCGGCCACGCCGGCGTCTCGGCAATAGGCGTCGGCGCCGACAGCCAACCCGAACTCCTCGTTGAGCGGCGCTCCACCAACGAGGACGATGTAGTCATCGCGCATTCCGCGATCCTTGAGCGCCTGGATGACGACCTTCATGTACGGCATCGTGGTCGTCAGGAGCGCGGACATGCCGAGGATGTCCGGCTTGTGCTCTTCCAGCGCCGCGATGAACTTCTCCGCGTCCGTGTTGATCCCGATGTCGATGACCTCGAAGCCCGCGCCCTCGAACATCATTCCCACGAGATTCTTGCCGATGTCATGGATGTCGCCCTTTACGGTACCAATGACGACCTTTCCGATGGGCTCGGCGCCCGTCTCGGCGAGGAGCGGCCGCAGGATTGCCATCCCGGCCTTCATGGCATTGGCCGCGAGCAGGACTTCGGGGACGAACAGGATGCCATCGCGAAAGTCGATACCGACGATCTTCATGCCGGCCACCAGCGCGTCGTCGAGAACCTTTGCCGCGGAGAGACCGCGCGACAAGAGGATGTTCGTCCCGAGGACGATCTCGTCCCTCAACCCGTCATACAGGTCGTTGTGCATCTGCTCCACGAGCTCGTCATCCGAAAGTGTTGCGAGATCGATTTCCTCGTATTCGTCTGCCACGTGCCACGCTCCGAGCGATGAAATTGATGCTGAACGTTCCACGATGTGGAACGATGCCGTATCATGGCACGCAACTGTACCGAAATGTAACCGACGGAGAGGCCGATGTCCAGAGTCCAGGCGGTCGAGCGCGCGTTTGCGGTGCTGTCGGCGCTGGGCGATGGTCCCATCGGCGTGACCGAGGTGGCGCAGAGGGCCGATCTGCCCAAGAGCACGGCGGCGCGGATGCTGGCATCTCTCGCGGGCGAGGGTGCGGTGGAGCAGGTTCCCGGCGATGCGCGCTACCGGCTAGGTGCGCGGATCGTGTCCCTCGCGGCCGGGATCGTGCCGATCCGCAGCCTGGTGGCTCTCGCTCGTCCCGTGCTCGTCGATCTCGCATCGCAGGTCGGCGAGGCCGCCGGGCTGGCCGTTCTCGACGTCCACGTCGTCCACTACATCGACCAGGTCGACACGGCACACCACGTCCTGGTGCGTGACTGGACGGGAACCCGCCTGCCGATCCACGCGGTCTCCTCCGGGCAGGTCTTCCTGGCTCACATGCCGCCGTCCGCGGTGGATCGTTTCCTGGCCGATCCGCTCGAGCGGTTCACCCCACGGACCCTGGTGGACCCGACGGTCCTTCGCCTCCGGCTTCGCCGGATCCAGCTTGATGGATATGCGTGGGTCGGGGACGAGTTTGCCGAGGGGATCAACTCGGTCGCGGCGCCGATTACAGACGCAGGCGGCAACGTCAGTGCGGCGCTGCACGTCCACGGCCCGTCGTACCGCTTTCCGCCACCCAGCGCCCAAGCGGCGATCGCCCTACGCGTCCTGGCGGCCGCAGCCAGGATCTCAAGTCGGTTGCGCCGGGTCTCGTGAGCCGTGGCGCCCGCGATCGGGCTCCCCGTTCAGCGGCCGCCGACGGCCTGCGATGGGGGCGACCGAAAGAAACCGAGGAGCGCCTGCGTGATCTCGGCCGGCGCGTCCTCCATGGCGAAATGACCGGCAGCCGCGATGAGCCGGACTGCACTCCCTGGGATCAGGGCACCTAATCGGTTGGCGAGGGCCGGGTCGAGCCATGCGTCGTCCGCGCCCCAGACGACGAGCACCGGCACCAGGATCGTCCCGAGCATTGGTTCAAACTGGCGCGTGTGTTCCTCGTCGAAGTGCGCCACCTTGCGCAGATAGGCGGTCTGGCCCTGGACGCCATCCCAGCGCCCGTGATACGCGGCAAAAGCATCCTCGTCGAATTCACCGTGCACGGCCGTCCTCAGATGCGCCGCCGCGACCCGATCAAAGATATGGTGCGGCATCGTGCGGTACACGTCGAGATGTGCCTGGATGTGGCGCGTCGTGGGCGTGATCCATGGCGCCAGGGCGACCGCGTCGATGAGGGCGAGCTGGCGAAGCGAACGTCGATGCACGAGATGCGCCCGCAGCAGGATTGCGCCGCCAATGTCATGACCTGCGGCTGCCGGTGCTTCGAGTCCCCACAGATCAAGCAGCTCGACGAGCGTCGTCGCGTGGGTCGCGATCGAAACGTTGCCGTCAGCCGGCGCTGGAGAATCACCATAGCCGGGAAGATCGAAGACATAGACAGTGAATTCCCGAGCGAGTGCAGGCACGATGTTGCGCCAGAGATATGACCAGCTCGGCGTGCCGTGCACAAGTACGACTGGCGGACCGGCGCCGAAGGCGTCCCACGCGACCGTTCCGCGCGACAGCTCGGCCCGACGAGAAAGAGCCCATCCATGCAATCCGACCTCGCCTCCCTCCGTCCCGGCAAGGTTGAGCGTGACCAGACGCTCGCTGACGTGGCGCGCGGCTCGTGCGAACTCCGAAGCAGCGACCCCTTCGCCGCGGAGCGCCGGCTTCACGCGCTCGACGAGGGCAGATGCGAGCTCCTCCACGGCACCGGCGGCAATCCCGATCTCGATCAATACGTCCGACGCACGGGTCAACGCAGCTCGTCGCGCATCACCCCGGGATCGCAACACCGCCTCGTAGGCGCGCGCGTCCGCCTCCGCCAACGGTAGCGCCGTCGCGCGAAGAGCGGAGGCTCGCGAGGCACCGTCGTTCTCGCCCGATCGCCTCGCGGCGAGCTCGAGAAGCGCAGCAGCCATCGCGACCGCGACCGCGGCGGCCGACCCGGCTGCAGGGCCGGGCGGATCCGCCGCCAACTCATCCAGGAAACTGGCGATCGAATCGTCCGTCAAGAGTCGCCTTTGGAGCGCCGGCTAGGTGGGCGTGACACCAGGCGCGTCATCCGGGCTCTCGGCGGCGCCGCCGCCGACACTGTACGAATGGGCACCGGCGCCTGCCAGCCTACCGCCATCGGCGATCAGATACTCCTCGCGGATCGGTCGACCGTCCAGCCAGCACTCCAAGATCTCGCGTGTGCCAGCAGCGTAGCGAGCCTGGGCGGACAGCGATGACCCCGACACGTGTGGCGTCATCCCGTGATGAGGCATCGACCGCCAGGGATGATCCTCAGGAGCCGGTTGCGGGTACCAGACATCGCCCGCATAGCCGGCGAGCTGGCCGCTCTCCAGGGCCCGCGCAATGGCATCACGGTCGCAGATCTTGCCGCGGGCGGTGTTCACGATGTAGGCGCCGCGCTTCATCTTGCCGATGAGTTCGTCGTCGAAAAGGTGCTCGGTCTCGGGATGCAGCGGCGCATTGATCGTCACCACGTCGCAGTGCGGCACCATCGACGCCGCATCCGGGTGATAGGTCACGCCGAGCTCTCGTTCAACGTCCTCCGGCAGCCGGTGTCGATCCGTATAGTGCAACCCGACTTCGAACGGCTTCAGACGCCGCAGCACGGCAGCACCGATCCTTCCAGCGGCCACGGTCCCGACCTGCATGCCCTCGAGGTCGTATGACCGCGCGACGCAATCGGCGATGTTCCAGCCGCCCTTGACGACCCACTGGTACGACGGGATGTAATTGCGAACGAGGGAGAGGATCATCATCACGACGTGCTCTGACACGCTGATGCTGTTGGAGTAGGTCACCTCGGCGACGGTGATTCCGTGCGCATTCGCAGCTTCGAGATCGACGTGGTCGGAGCCGATCCCAGCCGTGATGGCGAGCTTCAGGCGCGGCGCCTTGGCGATCCGCTCCGCCGTCAGGTACGCGGGCCAGAACGGTTGCGAGATCACGACATCGGCGTCAGCAAGCTCTCGGTCGAGGACCGAGTCCGGCCCTTCCTTGTCCGAGGTGACGACCAACGTGTGGCCCCCACCTTCGAGGAACTGCCGCAGCCCGAGCTCACCGGAGACACTGCCCAGGAGCTCACCCGGCTGAAAGTCGATCCCTTCGGGAGTCGGCGCGGTCTGGCCGTTGTGGTAGCCGTCTATCTTGGGAATCTCGTCTCGGGCGTAGGACGTCGGGTGCCCGTCGACCGGATCGTCGTAGAGGACGCATAGGACCTTTGCCATCTCTGGTGACCTCCATGACCTGCAGCCGGGACGTATCGGCGAGGATACTACCCCAGTGGACACCGCCCGCGTAGTCGCAGGGTCGCCAGCCTCAGCCCGCCTCGCCCAATCTCCGATCGCGCGGATAGCGCGATAGACACTCGTGGCCACTATCCGTGATCAACACCTGCTCCTCGAGCTTCACGCCCTCATGCCCACCGAGGCGACCGACATAACTCTCGACGGAGACGACCATGACGGGCTCGAGCACGCCGTCATAACCGGAACGTTCCCAATCGTCGGGATAGGGCACGGACGGATACTCGTCGCATAACCCCACGCCGTGAAAGAGAACCGAATAGCGGTTGGGCAGATACTCCGACGCCAGACTCTTGGCTGCATGGGACAGATCTCGGAACTCTCTGCCCGGCCGAAGCATCTCCATATTCGCGGCGATCTGCTCCGTCGCCATGGCATACAGCGCCTTCTGCTCGGTGGTTGGCCGCCTCGTGCCGGCCAGCCAGGTCCGGGAAATATCGCAGCAATAGCCGTAGGGCCCCACCAGGTCGGTGTCGAAGGCGACCAGATCGCCGTCCTCAATCACACGGGCTGAGCATTCCTGGAACCATGGATTGGTCCTCGGCCCAGACGTCAGCAGCCGCGTCTCGATCCATTCCCCGCCGCGACGAGTGTTTTCGGCATGCAGAATGGCCCACAAGTCGTTCTCGGTCATGCCCGGTCGCAGTGCCGATTCCATGATGCCCATCGCCGCCTCGCAGGCAGCGATGGCCCGACGCATCGCCTGGAGCTCATCCGGCGACTTCACCGTTCGGGCATGCTCCATCACTTCTTCGCCACTGGCGACGTGGATGCCATGCTTCGCGAGCGCGTCGACCCCCTCCGGATTAATCCTGTCGACTGCCAGCCGCCGATTGCCACTGCCATGGTTCCGGATCAGATCTGCGATCTCGACGGCCCAACGCATTGCCCGGTCGCGCGCGTGCTCGCCGGCCAAGTAGTAGTACCAAGCGGTACCGTGACGGATCTCGTCGATCGTGTCCAGATGCCGGGATAGGTGTTCGCAGTTGTGAAAGTCCCACAGGATCACCGGGCCTTCCGTTGCGACGAAGGCGTATCGCACCGCGTTGTGCGTACACCACAGCTGCATATCGGTCGAGTCGGTGGCATAACGGACGTTGAGGGGGTCGTAAAGGAGGACTCCAGCCAGATCCCGCGCCCTGAGGTCGTTACGGATGCGCACCAGCCGGTAGCGTCGCGCTGCATCCATATCAGGCGGATCAAGCCCCAGTACCGCCCATTCACGCTCGGCCAAAGCGCCATAGCCGATGACATGCTGGTTAAGGCTAGCCGCCTTGTCGGCGGCGTAGGTCATTAGTGCCTCACGTGACGCCCCATGACCTGGATGAACGGGAATTTCGAACGGCTTGACCTTGCGCCGCTTGCCCGCAAAGGTGCCTGCTGTTCCCGAGGAGTGGGGCAGATTCAGATCGTCATACCAGTTCGGGAGGGGAGACGAGCCGCTCGAGCGCGGCGAGGTGTTTATCGCGATGGATGGACCGGTCCAGCAGACTGTCCCAGCCCGTTGCGATGATCGCCCCGGCGGCGTCGTCGCTCAGAGCTGCGATGGTGCTTTTGACCTCATCGGCGGCGGCCAGCGCCATGCGCGCCGTGTCGTGAGGAGGGGTCAGCGACCAGCCCGGGACCGATGCATCGTTGACGAGATCCACCAGGCTCAGGTCGAGCGAGATCAGCGTGAGCCGCTGCGCTCGACGAGCGTGCTCCCAGCGCTCCTGGACGAACCGATCCCAGAATGGCATATGGGCGAGCAGGACAACGCTCGTCCACCGGCCATCGGTCGCCTCGGTCCGCGGGTCATCACCCAGCTCATCGATCACGCGCCCAGCCGGCGCAACGACCGATCGTTGCGCTCGAGGTATGCCCGTTCCATCGGTTCATCATAGGACCTGACAATGGACTTCGGCAGGCCGCGGCAGCGCGAGTGACCCGATTCAGGTCGTCAGGATCGATCGGTTCTACGATGTACCGTCGGACCGCGACGCCTATCGGGGCACCAGCGAGGCTCGCTCATTCCCTCCCCGTGACTCCCTTCTCCCAACGCAGACCGGGAATATCGCGGTCGAGGCGCTCGAAGACATAGGCGTTGGTCGCCAGCACCAGGCGGCGCCCTCTGCCGTCATCGACAATCTCGATGGAACGCGAGCTCGGGAGGCGCTCCGAATGTGCTGGCTCGATCGCCCGGCAGGCGGCGTACCCCACGTCCCCGCGTTCAACGCGACAGCCGAACTCGTGCGTAAGACGCTCCTCGGCGACCTCGAGCTGGAGCAGGCCGACGACACCGATGATCGGATCGCCCGTCCCGTCGGGCCGCCGCAGGACGCGGATGACGCCCTCCTCCTCGAGCTGGCGCATCCCGTTTCGGAACTGCTTGTATCGCGACGAATCCAGGCTGCGCAGGTAGGCGAAGCGCTCCGGCAGGAATTCGGGGATCGGGGCGTACACGACCGTGCCGTCCTCCGACAGCGTGTCCCCGACCTGGACCCCGGTGGCATTGACGATACCGATGACATCACCCGGCAGAGCCTCATCGATCGTCTGCCGCTCCTGCCCGAACAGCTCGTTCGAATAGCTGAGCGTCAGACGCCGCCCGGACCGCCCATTCACGGCGGTCATGCCGCGCTCGAAACGGCCGGAATTGACGCGCATGAATGCCACCCGGTCCCGATGCCGGGGATCCGTGTTGGCCTGGACCTTGAAGACCTGTGCGCTGAACTGCCCAGCGAGAGGCTGCTCCGCCCCGTCCGCCGCCTGACGCGCCGATGGTGCGACCGCGAATCCGGGGAATGTTTCGATGAGCGTGGACAGACCCGCGTTGGTGAGCGCGCTGCCGAAGAAGACCGGCGTCACGCGCTCGGCGCGAACGTCCCGTGGGTCGATCTCTGCCTCCACCAATGCAGCCTCTTCCTGCGCGATGTGCCACTCCTCGTACGCGGGTCCCGGATCCCAGGCCGCTACCGGCGTGCGTCGCCCGGTCCCGATCCTGGCTCCATGGACCGTCGCCTCCGACTCCACCACCTCGGCCCCCGCGATATCGAGCAGGCCACGGAATTGCCCGTGAGTCCCGATCGGCCAGTTCATCGGCACCGGGCTGATCCCGATCTCGCGCTGGATCTCGTCGAGCAGCGCGAGAGGCGCGAGCATTGGTCGATCACACTTGTTGATGAAGGTGATGATCGGCAACCCGCGCATCCGGCAGACCTGAAATAGCTTGAGGGTCTGCGGCTCCAGGCCCTTGCCGGCATCAAGCACCATCAGCGCCGCGTCGACCGACCACAGCGTGCGATACGTATCCTCGCTGAAGTCGGCATGGCCGGGTGTGTCGACCAGGTTGTACTGGTAGCCGCCGTGCTCGAAGCGCAGGACAGTGGAGCTCACGCTGATTCCGCGGCGACGCTCCATCTCCATCCAGTCGCTGACGGTGTTCCGCGACTGGCGACGAGCGCGCACCGACCCTGCCTCGGCGACCGCGCCACCAAAGAGCAGGAGCTTCTCCGTGAGCGTGGTCTTCCCGGCGTCGGGATGACTGATGATCGCGAACGTTCGCCTGCGGGCAGCGCTCTCCGGCAGGTCGAGGCTTAAGCTGGGGGTCGAAGCGGAGATGGTCACGAGGCTTCCTGGATGTATCGGGGTCACAGCCAGCAAGCGGTTCCGCGGCGGGCGCGCAGACTCTTCATCTGTATGCGCCATAGTACGTCAGAGCGCTCGTTACCCCTATCGCGCGCCGATGGTCGGTTGACACCTTCGGCTGCGCAGCGGACACTGTGGATGCTGCTGCATACCGATCTCGGCACAGCTGCCGGTGATACGCGGGAGCGCAGAACCTCAACACAACTCGTTCCAAGTGCGGCTGCACAACGCCCGGCTCGACTGACTCTCCGGTCAGCGTCAACGTTTCGCCGGGTCGCCGCTCCCTTCAAATACTGCGCCTGACCGGGCTCGCTGCGGCGAGTGCGTTGTCGTCAGGAGATTCAATGTCCTTTTCCCGGCTCGGGCTGCGTCCCGAACTCCTGCGTGCCATCGCCGATTCCGGCTACGACACGCCCACCCCCGTCCAGCGCGAGGCGATTCCGATCGTGCTCGCCGGCCGCGACCTCATGGCAGGGGCACAGACAGGCACCGGCAAGACGGCCGCCTTCGTGCTACCGATCCTCCAGCGACTCCATGCCTCCACCGCTGAGGTGGACCGCCGCGCCGTCCGCGCATTGATCCTGGTGCCGACCCGTGAGCTGGCGATCCAGGTCGAGGAGAGCGTCACGACCTACGGCGTCCACGTGCCGCTGCGCTCGGTCGCGGTCTACGGCGGCGCCAGCCTGCCCGATCAGCTCCGCGAGCTCGATGCCGGTGCGGAAATCGTGGTCGCAACTCCCGGGCGGCTCCTGGACCTCGTGTGGCGCGGCAGCATCGATTTCGGCGCGATCGAGTTCCTCGTCCTCGACGAGGCCGATCGGATGCTCGATATGGGCTTCATCGACGACATCCGCACGATCATCTCGCTGCTGCCGACCAAGCGGCAGAGCCTGCTCTTCTCGGCCACATTCCCCGATGCGATCAAGCGCCTCACGAAGACGTTGCTCAAGAATCCCGCAACGGTCCAGGTGACGCCGCCGAACTCCACGACCACCCTGGTGGAGCACGTCGTCCTGCGCGTCGAGGACGACCAGAAGCGAGCCGCGCTCAGCCATCTCATCCGGAGTGGACGGATCACGTCCGCACTCGTGTTCGTGCGCACCAAGCATGGCGCGGATCGACTGACCGGCCACCTGTCCCGTGACGGGATTCGGGTGGCGGCCATTCACGGTGACCGAGCCCAGTCACAGCGCATTGCGGCCCTCGATGACTTCAAGGAGGGTCGCGTCAGCGTCCTCGTCGCAACCGAGGTCGCCGCCCGCGGCATCGATATCGACGCCCTCCCCTACGTCGTCAACTACGACCTTCCACGCTCGGCGGAGGACTACGTCCACCGGATCGGGCGCACCGGTCGCGCGGGGGTGGACGGCGTGGCGATCTCACTGGTCTCGGAGTCCGAGCTCCCTCAGCTTCACGACATCGAACGACTCATGGGACGCCCCATTGCCGTCGAGGTCGTGCCCGGCTTCGCCGCGTTGCCGCGGTCACGAAGCGGCGGACGTGGCGTCAGTGGAGCGTCATCGGGATCGCGGCATGACAGGAATGACTCCCGCCGTCGCCCGTACGAAGGAAGAAGTCGTGCCCCAGGGTCACGCCATCCGTCATCGGCCCCTCGACGCACCGGTTGGACCGCGATGCCAGGCGAACGAACGGCAGACCGCTGACCAAGGGGCGCACAGATATATATGTATATACTCTTGCGGTCGTGCGAGGATGGGGTGGCCTACGGGAATCGAACCCGTAACCGTCGGATCCACAATCCGATGCTCTGCCGATTGAGCTAAGGCCACCACGATGCCGTATGGTCGCCGATGCATTCGTCGTGGTCAACCGGAGCGGCGTCCGCTGACCGCGCGCAGGACGAGGATCACGAGTACGGAGCCGAGCGTTGCGATGACGAGCGCGCCAAGCCAGCCTGACGCCTCGTTCTGGTGGAGCAGGTTGACCCACAGGAATCCGCCGAGCAGGCCACCGATGATGCCGATGGCCATCGTGCCGAGGCAGCCGTAGCGCTGGCGGCCCGGAACGAACGCACCGGCGATGGCGCCCGCCAGCAGACCGATGATGATCCACCCGAAAATGCCGAGTTCAGGCATGATTCCTCCTTAACTGTCCGGTCACCAGTTCGCACGTATTGTGCTCCGGGACCGAGCCGTTCAAGAACCAGATCTCCGCGATGTACCGAGGCGAACCGCCGTCACTCGCCCAGGGGTCCGGTCATGTCAAGCACCACGGAGCCGGAGACGACGTCCACGCCAATCCGCTCGAGCGGCGCATCGGCCGGGTCGATGGGGATCCCGTCATAGGTCCACGCGCGCCCATCGCAATCGGTGAGCCGATCGGCGCCGATCTCGACCGGGCAATCGTCCCGGTCCGGGGCGGAGGCGTTCACCGCGCTGATGCCGCCGGCGATCGAAGAAGCCACCACCACGGCAACCTGCACACGACCATCCCCGACGTCGCGCTCGCCGGACCAGCCGTGAGAGCGGGCGAGGATGACCTCGCGCCGGATCGGCCCCGCGGTGACTTCGCTGGCGGTGGCGAGCGTAACCACTGAGTCGTCGCGCGGTGGTGCGACGCTGAAAATCGCTGGACGGACGATCAGGGCGACGGCGACGACACCCAACAGGATCAGCAAGAAGCCGACGACGGCGCGCCGGATCGGGACCGGCTCATCCATCGGCATCGGGCGGCAGGAGCTCGACCAGCGTCGAGCCGGTGCAGTTGTAGAAGAGCGTGCCGTTGTGCTGCGCGCAGCGGTCGTCCATTCCCCGGCGTACGAGCGCGGTGTGACCGTGCAGCCAGAGCGGCGGCTCGAGCCGATCAGCCAGCCATCGAAACGCAACGAAGCCCCGGTGAGGAAGATCTGCGTCATCATTCACGTCGCGCGGCGGCGCATGCGTGAGGAGGAGAACCGGACGGGCTCGCCGCGCAGCCCTCCACGAGCCGATGACCTTGCTCCACATGCCCATGGCCGAGACCTGCATGCCGCGCTCGTTGTAGATCGGCGAACC
>JBBSML010000031.1:0-23228 GCA_038233215.1 Candidatus Limnocylindria bacterium | reverse complement strand
GACCGGTCCGGCGATGATGGGTCAACCAAGGAGGTGGAGCGAGCGAAGACCGTGCTGCTGGCGTCCTGACCGGCGCCGTCGACACCGTCGCTGCGGATCACGACCGATCGCTCAAATCCCACCACTCCAGGGGGCACGGCCTCGGTGACACTCGGTGTTCACGGGCCAAGTCGCGCTTCTGCTTCGCCGGATCCGCCGTCACGAGTGGCTTGCGCACGACTCGGTCGAGCGAGTCTCCGCCATGTTCCCCGGGCTCGAGGCGGGTGGCGGGCGGATGGCGGCGGATGCAGTCCGCCAAGTCTCCGGCATCGGCAAGGAAGCGGCTCCTCATCGGCCAGGGGCCATGGTCGCCTTGAGCGTCGTGGCCATCGTATTTCTGGCACAGGGATGGCTTGCTCAACTGTAGTTCGGCGGAGCGCGGGACGGCGAGGGCGTTCTCGGGGGGAGTGCCGATCGAGGGCTCTGGCGACGAGGAAACCACCATCGATCGGACCCAGGCTGGCAGCCCGTCGCCGGCTGCAGCCCCTCGCGCATCGCCATCCACCGTTCTCATCGACTTCGACACCGTACGAATGGGCAACGGAATAGGCGAGGGATGAGTTCAGTCGAACGGAAGCGATGCGGCAGTAGCCGTGGCCGCATACCCGACGGCCGCCGACCGCAGCGCTCGACTGCTCGTCACGCAGGATGGGAGCACTGAAACGTGTCGTGCGGTGGATCCACCGATGGCCGAGGTTCAGCGGTTCAGGGTGGAGGTGATCCTTGACCTGAAGGTGACGGCCGCGGCGACGATCGAGCTGCGTGGTGCCGCCGGTGAATCGTCCCTGACGCTGAACCTCGGCGAGGCGCAGGCAGCGCTATCGAAGAGCGGCGGCGAGGGCGTGACGATGGCGGAAGGGCTCAGGCCTGGTGGCTGGTACGGCGTCGAGGTCCTCGGCGACCGAGCGAAGTGGCGGGGGCGCCCGCTCGATGATCCATCGGGATCCGGTGTGGATATGCCCGTCGAATGGTCTTCGCTCGACGCAGTGGGCGAAATATGTCTTGGCGCGGATGGACCGGTGGACTCAGCCGTCAACTACGACAACCTGGTTATGACTAACGATGAGGAGGGGAGCACATCACCAATGAATCTCTTGAGGCCCCTTGCATATGTAATGGCGGTGGCCATGTCGGGATGCTCCCGCTGATTGCGCGAGCACGTGCAGCGGCTCGAGCAGATCGGCCGTTTGGCTGAAATGGGTTTCTCCGATGCGTATTCGGCGATTCGTGACACCTATGAGCACATATTCATGGTCGGCGATGGCCTGGCGCTGGGCATCCTGGATCGCTTTGATGATAGATTTACCGGTCGCGAGACTGCCTTCAGCCCGGCGCTCGATCTCCGTATCGGGCTCGATCGGCTCATCGGTGAGCACACGTACCTGGCGGCCATCGCGATGCGTGCGCAATTGACCGATGCCGTCGATCTCGATGCGGCGGTCACTGCGTTGGACGAGAACTCTGCTGAGCTCGGAGAACAGATCGCGGCGATCTATGGGGACGACGCGGGCGCCGCATTTGACGACCTGTGGCGGATACAACGGCGGGCGTTTCTGAGGCGTAACGGGTTGATGGTTATGCCGCTGAGGATATACGTATATACGCCACGGCCAGTGCAAAGGCGTGAGGACTAGCGCGAGGGGGTTCGGACAACGGGATCGCCGTATTTAGCTTCGCCTGACGGTCGTCTGCTGGCCGCCGACGGTGTCGCGAACCTCGACGCCGAGGGCGGCTAACTCGTCCCGCAGAGCGTCGGAGGCCGCCCAGTCGCGGGCGGCGCGAGCGGCGGCGCGACGCTCAACGAGCTGCGCCGCACCATCGGGCACTTGAGCTTCTTCGGCAGTGGCGACGCCAAGGTCCAGGCCGAGAACCACGTCGAAGTCGAGGAGGAGCGCGCGGCGCTGTGCATCGGTCAGGTCGGAGGCTGATGCCACCTCGTGGGCGACAGCCAGCGCCCGGGGGGTGGCGAGGTCATCCGCGATGGCATCGGCGAAGCGCGTGCGGTAGCGCGACATCGATTCAGCAGACAGGTCGGTTGGGCCGTCAAGGTCAGCCGCGGCCCGCCGGAGACGTGCCAGGCCCGAGGATGCGGCGTGCAGCGCATCGGTCGTGAAATCGAGCTTGGATCGGTAGTGGGCGGTGAGCGCCAGGTAGCGGAAGGCGAGCGGCTCATGGCCGAGGGCGGGAAGGTCGGCCACGCGAATGATGTTGCCGGTGCTCTTCGCCATCTTGGCATCGTCCATGGTCAGGAACTCGCCGTGCATCCAGACGCTGACGACCGGATGGCCCAGGGCACCCTCCGATTGTGCGATTTCGTCCTCGTGGTGCGGGAACTTGAGGTCGATCCCGCCGGTATGGACGTCAAACCGCTCACCCAGGTGCTTCAGCGCCATGGCGGAGCATTCGATATGCCAGCCGGGAAACCCGTCGCCCCACGGTGAGGGCCACTGCATGAGCCGCTGCTCGCGCGCATGCTTCCAGAGCGCGAAGTCGGCCGCGTCGCGCTTGTCGCCTTCCACCTCGACGCGATGGCCGGCACGCATCTTGTCGATCTGTTGCCCGGAGAGCCGACCGTATCCGGCGAACTCGCTCACGTCGTAGTAGATGGTGCCGTCGACCTCGTAGGCGAGCCCCTTGTCGATCAGCTGCGCGGTCATCGAGAGCATCTCAGGGATGTGGTCGGTCGCTCGCGGCATCACGTCTGCTGGAAGGATGTTGAGGAGGGCCTCGTCCTCAAGCCAGGCGGCCGTGTAGAAGTCGGCGATCTCCATCGGCGACTTGCCCTCCGTCTCGGCAGCCAGCTCGACTTTATCGGGGCCGGCGAGCGAATCGAGCTGGTCGTCCCGCATGTGGCCTACATCGGTGATGTTCTTGACGTAGCGCACCTCGTAGCCCAGGTACTCCAGGGTCCGGTGCAGCAGGTCGCCGAACAGGTACGTGCGCAGGTTGCCGATGTGGGCGTACTTGTACACGGTGCTGCCGCACGTGTAGACGCCGACCTTGCCCGGCTCCAGCGTTGCGAGCGGCTCGGTGCGACGGGTCAGCGAATTGTGCAGGCGCACCTGCGGCAGGGAATCCGACATGGTCGGCGCATTGTACCGATGGAGCGACCCGGTTCAGTGAACAGCCTCGTGGTCGAGTGCGCGAAGGCGCCGGGCGACCGTCTCGAACACGTGCAGCCGTACGTCAGGAAACTCGTCGATCAGCGTCAGAAACTCGCGCCGCGCAAGCACCAGCAGGCGTGACGCCTCGGTCAAGGTCACGGTCGCCGTGCGCGGCCCGCCATCGAGCAGCGCGATCTCGCCGAGTACGGTGCCAGGGCCTGCGTCGGCCAGGACATCGCCGTCGCGCTCGACGCGGGCCGCGCCGGAAACGAGGACGAACATCTCGGCACCCCGGTCGCCCTGGGTCATGATGCGCCGATCGGCCGGGAGGTCGATGATGTCCGTAAGAGCCGAGATGCGCTCAAGCTCACGCGGGCGAAGTCCGTGAAAGAGCGGGACGGTTCGGAGCAGGTCGATCTTCTCGTCGCGGGCCATGGCGGGGGCGCCTCCGTTCGTGGAAGGCAGCATAGCGCCGGAGACGCCTCGCACGGAAGGGGTCTGCATCGGCAGATCGGTACCATGGGACCGATGCCGAAGCGCCATGCCACCGAGGACCACCCCCTTACGCTGGGTGAGGAGCCGCGCTTCTGTCCCGCGTGCGGGCAGCCGGTCGAGCCGCGGACGCTCGAAAACGACCATCGCCCACGGCTGATCTGTCCGGACGGTCACGTCACGTGGCGGAACCCGAGGGTCGTGGTCGGCGCCGTGCCGGTCTCCGGCGGTCAGCTCTACCTGGCACGGCGGGCGATCGAGCCGGGGCTGGGCCGGTGGACCTATCCGGGTGGCTTCCTCGAGCTCGGGGAGTCGGCGCAGGAAGGTGCTCGGCGAGAGACAGAGGAAGAGACCGAGCTCCTGGTCGAGATCGGTCGGTTGATCGGCGTGTACTCGCGGCCCCACGTCGGCATCGTCACCATCGTGTTCGAGGCGAGCGTGGTCGGCGGCCGCCCGGAGCCGGCGGCGGAGACCAGCGAGGTGCGTGCCTACAGCCCCGAAGAGATCCCATGGGCTGAGCTGGCATTCAGCACCGTGGAGAGCGCGCTGCGCGATTGGGTCGCGTCGCTGCCGGGTCGTGGTCCCCGCTTCGAGCCGGAGCTCTACGTGGAGGGTGATCCGGCGTAACGGGTGACGTCCCCACGGATCGGCAGCGCAGCGCCCAGCAGCAGGCCGTATCCCAGCGATGCCAGCACCGGGATGGGGTGCGCGGCGAAGTCGACGATGCCCCCGTCGCGTGACGCCGCGGCCGCCACGAGACCCCAGATCAGACCGGTGAAGACCGGCGCGCCGATCGCGAGCGTGGCTCGCACGGTGAAGAACCGGGCAAAGAAGTACGCGAAGCACATGCCGATCATTGCTCCTCCTCCCTGAATCGCGGCCAGTCCCAGCACGAAGGCGAGCTCAGGAGAGCTCGCGAGCGGCGAGAAGGCCAGGGCGATCGGGCGCAGCGGACGCAGAGGATCGCCCTCTGCCAGGCCGGACAGGAGCATGGCGATGGCAGCCCACACGTAGCCACCGGCCAGTCCCGCCACGAAGCCGCGATACGCCAGGCGGAGCCCTATCACTTCGGTCACCATCCGAGGGTAGGCGGTGAGGGCCGGAATCCTGACCGGATCGAAGGTCCGCCCCCGCCCCGTACGCGCGGCGACCGGTCGGCCTCAGCCGGCGTAGCGGGACAGGACGCTCACCGCGTTCTGACCGCCGAAACCGAAGCCGTTCGCAATTGCCACGTTCACGGACATGTGCCGCGAAATATTCGGCACGTAGTCGAGATCGCACGCTGGGTCGGGCGCCTCGTAATTGATGGTCGGTGGGACGATGCCGTCGCGGATGGCGAGGATGGCCACCATGCCTGACACCGCCCCGGCAGCACCCAGGGTGTGGCCGATCATGCTCTTGTTGCTGCTCACCGCAAGCCGATCGGCATGCGCACCGAACGCGGCGCGGATCGCCCTCGTCTCGGTCGCGTCGTTCAACGGGGTGGAGGTGCCGTGCGCCACCACGTAGTCGACCGACTCCATCTCGAAGTGCGCGTCGCGCAGCGCGCGCTGCATGGCCAGGGTGGCGCCGTAGCCGGAAGGATCGGGGGCACTGATGTGAAACGCGTCGCCGGTCAGCGCGCCGCCTGCGATCTCGCCAAGAATGGTCGCGCCGCGGGTGACAGCATGCTGCGCGGACTCGACCACCATCACTGCGGCCGCCTCACCGAACACGAAGCCGTCTCGATCGGCCTCGAACGGTCGTGAGGCCTTCTCGGGCTCATGATTCCGCTTCGACAGCGCTCCCATGTTGGACAGAGCGGCGAACGCGACCGGCAGGATGGCCGACTCGGTCCCGCCGGCTATCACCACGTCGACATCGCCGTGCTCGATCATGCGCTGCGCCTCGATGAACGCCTGCACGCCGGACGCGCAAGCGGCGACGCTGGTGATGACCGGGCCACGGATCCGGTTCTGGATGCTGATCTGGGCTGCGGCCATGGACGGCGAAAGCATCGGCACCATGAACGGGCTGACGCGGCGCCCGCCCTGCTCCAGGAACGTCTGCTGGCCAATCGCCACCTCGCCGATGCCGCCACCCCCGGTGTTGACCACCACCGCGATGTCGTCCCGGTTGTGGTCGCCGATCTCGAGCCCGGAATCGTCGATGGCCTGACGCGCTGCGGCGACCGCCAGCTGGGCGAATCTGCTCATGCGCCGCGCCTGCTTGAACTCGATCCAGTCGCGCGGCTCGAAGTCCTTCACCTCGGCGGCGATCCGAACCTCCTCGGCCGACGCGTCGAACTGGGTGATGGGTCCCACGCCCGACACGCCGGCGAGCAGGTTCGCCCAGAAGGTGGCGACGTCGTTACCGATCGGCGTGATCGCTCCGAGGCCGGTGACGACGGCGCGACGCGCCGGGTCTCGCGGTGGCGGGGGCCGCCGGGTCACAGTACTGAGCCTCGCCGCGTGGAGTATATATCTATATACTCGGCGATCACGACGCTAATTCTCGTAGCGGCGGAAGATGACGCTGCTGTTGTGGCCTCCGAGCCCCATCGAGTTGGAGAGCGCGACATTGACCTTGGCTGCTCGCGCCTGGTTCGGCACATAGTCGAGCGTCAGCTCCGGATCGGGATGTCGGTAGTTGATGGTCGGGGGGATGCAGCTCGTGGTGATGGCCCTGACGCAGACGTAGGCCTCGATCGCCCCCGCGGCGCCCATGGCGTGGCCGGTCATCGATTTCGTACTGCTCACCGCCAATCGATCGGCGTGGTCGCCGAATACCTCGCGGATGGCCATCGTCTCGTATCGGTCATTGAGCGGCGTGCTCGTGCCGTGCGCATTGATGTAGTCGACCGCCTCAGGACTGATGCCGGCGCGCGCCAGTGCTGCGCGCATGGCCCGCTGGTTGCCCTCGCCGCGCTCGGCCGGGGCCGCCATGTCGTACGCATCGGCCGAAGATCCATAGCCGATGACCTCCGCGATCGGTCCCACGCCACGCGCCAAGGCATGCGACAGCTCTTCCAGCACCAGCACGGCCGATCCTTCGGCCACTACGAAGCCGTCTCGGGTGGCGTCGAAGGGACGGGACGCCATCGGCGCCGAGTATTCGCCGCTGTCAGGGTCCTTCGGCGTGCCGAGGGCGCGCATCTGGCCGAATCCGGCGAAGGCCAGCGGCACCAGGGGCGCCTCGGTCCCGGCACCGAGCATGATGTTGGCCTGGTCACGCACGATCGCCTCCATCGCTTCGCCGATGGCGTGGCCTCCGGTCGCGCAGGCGCTGACGACCGCCATGTTCGGCCCCCGCAGGCCGTACTGGATCGCGACCTGGCCGGACGCCGAGTCGGGCAGCATGTGCGGCAGCATGAATGGCGAGACGCGTCGCGGTCCGCGCTCGAGGAGGATCTTGTGGCCCTCCAGCATCAGGCCGATGCCGCCGATGCCTGTCCCGAAGACCATGCCGAAGCGGTCGGCGTCGACGTCTCCGCTCACAAGCCCGTTGTCGCCCATCAGACCCGCGTCTCGCAGTGCCTCACCGGTGGCAGCTACCGCAAAATGAGTGTTGCGATCGTGACGCCGGGCGTCTTTCGGATCCATGAACTCGCTGGCGTCGAAGCCTTTGACCTCGCCGGCCACGTGGATCTCGAACGCGGCCGAATCAAAGAGCGTGATGTCGGCGATGCCGGAACGGCCGGCCGTGAGAGCGTCCCAGGTCGCCTCCGAGCCGATTCCGACCGGCGACACGATGCCCATGCCGGTCACGACCACCCGTCGATCCGTCACGCCGGCGTTTCGCGCAGCGTAGTGAGGGAGGCGAGCAGAGCGCGATCACCCGGCCTGTCGGCATGGTGCGTTTCAACGTCGGGGCTGATGCGACGGATCAGGCCGGAGAGAACCTTGCTCGGGCCGACCTCCACGAAATCGGTGACCCCGCCGCTCACCATGCGGCGCACGGTCGCGCTCCACTGGACGCCATGGACGAGGTGTTCGGTCAGCTCGCTGCGAAGCCCTTCGGCGGTGTTGATGACGCTGGCATGAACATTTCCGAGCATCGGCACCTGGGGATCACGGAACGGGACCCTGGTGAGGATCTTCCCGAATTCGTCGCGGGCCCGCCGCATGAGCGGGGAGTGGCTGGCCACGCTGACGGTCAGGCGCGCCGCCTTGCGGGCGCCGACCGTCCTGCTCATTTCGAGGGCGAAGACGAGGGCAGGAATGACGCCGGAAAGCACGATCTGGCCCGGCGCATTCGCGTTGGCCACGCTGATCTCCCCGTGCTGCCTCGCCTCCTGAACGATCTCGTGGACCATCTCGTCGGAGAGGCCGATGACGGCGCCCATGCCACCGGCAATTCCACGTTCCTGCATGATCCGTCCGCGCTCGCGAACGAGGCGCAGCGCATCGATATAGTCGATGGCGTCGGCTGCAACGGCCGCGGCGTATTGCCCGGCTGAGTGGCCCGCCATGGCGATCGGCTTGATCTGGATGCCGGCGTCACGCGCTTCGGTGCGGATCGACTCGAGGAAGGCCATGCTCGTGGCCAGGATCGCCGGTTGGGCGTTGACGGTCCGGTCGAGATCCTCAGCGGGACCCTCGAGGATCATTCTTGAGATCGGCATGCCGAGGGCGGCATCCGCCCGCTCCAACGCATCGGCGGCCGCGGGTGATCGCGCGACCAGGTCGGCACCCATACCGACGTATTGGGAGCCCTGGCCGGGAAAGACAAACGCGATCGTGCGCGAGCGTGACGAGTTTCTCGCGTGGGAGTTCTTGGTCATGGGCTCAGCGTGCTCGGGATGCTCGCGCGAGTATACCCGAGGGGGTCTTGTGGGGCTCTTTCACGGCCCGTCTGCCAACGTATCGGGCGTTGGAGCACGCCGCCACGCCACCAGGTGCCACATGGCCCGACCTATCGATCGAAACGACGCATGAGCGCCCAGCGGCGTGCACGCCTGCCTGATATGTCGGCGTCGCCGATGGATCAGCGGGTGACGTAGCGCGCAACGACCTCGCAGAGGACGGGCAGCCCGAAGCCGATGGCGCTCACCGGGACGCGTTCGTCGTGGCCGTGAAAGAGCTCCAGGAATGGGAAGTCCGGCTCGAGGCGGAGCGGGGCGAACCCGTAGCATGGGATGCGCAGCTGGGCCAGCGCCTTCGCATCGGTTCCAGGCGTGATCATCATCGGCACTGCAGTGGCGTCAGGATCCGCGCGCGCCAACGCCTCGTGCATGTAACCGACGATCTCCGCGTCTGCCGGCCACTCGACCGCGGGCAGCGCCACGACCGGTTCGACGACTGCATCGGCGCCGACGACGCGCTGGAGGTGGGCCAGCAGCTCCTTCTGATCGGTGCCCGGCAGTGTTCGAATGTCGAGCTCCGCCTCCCCCGTTCCGGGCATGACGTTGACCTTCTTGCCCGAGCGCAGGATGGTCGGGGTGATCGTGTCACGCAGCATCGCATCGAGCGACCGGCGCATGACCGGGTCCTCCACCAGCCTGGCCAGGGTGACGGAGGCCGCTTCCGGATCGTCGTGGGCAAGGCTCGTCACGTCGTCGAGGCCGAGTTCGGCCAGGAACGCTGCGACAGTCGGCGTCACGCGAGCGCTCCGTTCGGCCTGGTCCGTGGCGACGGCGGCCACCGCGCCGGCCAGCTTGACCGCCGCGTTGTCCGTGTGCGGCATCGAGCCATGGCCGGGAGTGCCGGTCGTGCGCAGCCGCGTCCAGACGATGCCCTTTTCGGCGACCTGGATGGTGTAGTACCGACGGCCGCCGAGCGTGATCGAGTATCCGCCGACCTCGTTGAGCGCCCCGGCCGCCGGTCGCCCTTCAGCATCGTGGAACAGGTCGGGGCGCTGCTCGACAAGGCCACGTGCTCCGTGCTCGCCGCCAGCCTCCTCGTCCGCAACCGCCGCGAAGATCACGTCGCGACGCAGCTCCGCCCCCGAGCGTTTCAGCGCGAGCATGACGGCCAGCTCCATCGCCACCATGTCCTTCATGTCGACCGCGCCACGTCCCCATACGACGCCGTCGATCAGCTCGCCGCCGAACGGGTCACGGGACCACGACTCGGCATCAACCGGCACGACGTCAAGGTGGCTGAGCAGGATGAGCGGCGGATCAGTCGCCGTTCCGGTCGCGTGCAGCCGTGCGACGCAGGAGCCGCGGCCCGGCGTCAGCTCGATCACCTCGGCCTCGATCCCGGCTTCTCCGAGCACCTCAGCGCAGAATCGAGCGGCGGCCGTCTCCCCGCCGAGCGGATCACGTCCGGCCGCGACACCGGGGCCGCCGTCAGGAGGGTTCACCGACGGGATGCGGATGAGCGCGCGGAGGTGCTCGACGCACTCGTCGAGGTCCAGGTACGGGCCGATTTCGAGATTCATGGAGTCGAGGGTACTGGGTACCGGTTTCCTCGTGTTCCTTCGAGTTTCGGCCGTCCCGTCCCGAAGGTCAGTTCCGTCGTGGTTCGATCGATATTTCGGTGCGTCTCCGGCCCGAGCGAACACTCAGGCCGACTCTGGCCGATATTTCCGTGGCAATGGTGCCCGTCTCCGGCGCTCGACGATCACGCCAAGTGGCAGCTCAGCGGCGAGGAGAACCAGGGCCACGAGCAGCAGGATCGGCTCCGTGGTTGCCACACCGAGCACGAACAGGGCAGCCAGGAAGAACAGGTGAATCGCGACGCGGGTGCCGAAGGCGAGCCGCAGGTCAAGGATGGCGGTGGCAGATCCGTCGGGGTGGCCGCGATCCGGACCGAAGACGCCCCAGGCCGCTACACCTCCGAAGGCGGCGAGCGTGATCAGGAAGAGGACCATGCCGCCGCCGGGGGTCGGGTCGAACACCGGTTGCAGCACGGTGAACGGCACCAGGCTGACGAGGAGAAGCACGAAGGCGGGGAACGGGACGGCCAACTGGAGCCATTCGAGGGAGGTGCGCCGCGCTCTGGAATCGCGCAGCCATCGGGACAGGAAGCTGAACGCCCAGGTCACGAACAGCCACGCGTAGAAGTTGCCGGCCGGCACGCCGAACCACCCATCGGTGACGCCCACCTCTCGCCACGTCCAGAGCCCCATCCGGATGGCGATGGCATCGAAGGCCAGATCAAGACTGATGGCGAGCACGCTGTCCACCAACGGGGCGTATCGGCGACGCACCCCGAGCGCATCGGTGATGCGCATGGCACCGGCAATGATGAGCGCCCAGGTGAGACCGATGACGATCGGCGCCCGATCGATCGACAGGATCCAGGCATCGGCGTAGTTGTAGGTCTCGAAGATGAGCTGGTCGCCCTCCTCGAGCAGGAGACCGAACGTGGCCGCACTGATGAGCTCCAGGAACGGCAGGCGTCCGCGTCGCAGCGCCAGCCACGCGGCGAGCACGAAGAAGGTGGCCGCTGCGATCTCCAGCAGCAGGTACAGAGGATCCATCACCCGATCATACGGAGCCAGGAGCTCCGGCGAATGTGTCCTGAATGGGCAGCGCCGCAGACCTCATACTCGATCCATGAACGACAGCACGCTGCTCGCCGATGCCCGAGCCCTCCTGCCCGACGTCATCGCACTGCGCCGCGACCTCCATCGCATTCCGGAGATCGGTCTCGAGCTGCCGCGCACCCAGGAGCGGGTCCTGCGCGCACTCGATGGCCTTCCGCTGGAGATCCGCCGCGGCAAATCGGTCGGATCGGTCACGGCGGTGCTCGAGGGTGTCCGACCCGGTCCGACCGTCCTGCTGCGGGCCGACATGGACGGGCTGCCGTTGAACGAGGACACCGGTCTCGAGTTCGCCTCGGAGACCCATGGCGCCATGCATGCCTGTGGTCATGACACCCACGTCGCCATGCTGCTCGGCGCGGCACGCCTGCTCGCCGCGCGTCGCGACGAGCTTGCCGGCCGTGTTCTGTTCATGTTCCAGCCCGGTGAAGAGGGCTATCACGGCGCGCGCTTCATGCTCGACGAAGGGCTGCTGGACTCCGCGGGAGACGTGCGTGGCGCCTTCGCGATCCACATCGGCACCCGGTATCGCAGCGGCACCGTGAACCTGCGACGCGGGCCGCTCCTCGCTGCCGGAGACACCATCCGTATCACCGTGCGCGGCCGCGGCGGGCATGCATCCGCCCCGCACCACGCGCTCGACCCGATCACGGTGGCCGCCGAGATCGCCCTGGCACTGCAGATCATGGCCACGCGACGCATCAACGTCTTCGATCCGGCGGTGCTGACCATCGCGAACATCACCGCGGGAACCACCACGAACATCATTCCGGAGACTGCCTTCATGCAGGGCACCATGCGCACCCTGAGCGAGTCGACGCGCGAACAGATGCGGGCGCATGTCCGCCAGGTGGCCGAGGGCATCGCTGCCGCTCACGGTGCGCGGGCCGAGGTCGAGATCGAGCCGGGCTACCCGGTGACCGTCAACGACGCCGACTTCGCCGATCACGTCTCGAACCTGGCGCGGGACCTCATCGGCCCTGACGACGTGGCGGAGATGGAGGCGCCGATCATGGGCGCCGAGGATTTCAGCTACGTCCTCCAGCGCGTTCAGGGCGCCATGGCCTTCCTGGGCGCCTGCCCGCCCGGGACGACGCCGGGCGAGGGGCCGCAGAATCACTCCAATCTCGTCGTGTTCGACGAGCCAGCCATGGTGGTCGGTGTGGCCCTGTACGCCGCCGTCGCGCTCGGCGCACAGATTGCGCGCTCTCCGCAAACCTGAGGGGCGACGGAAGCGCCGCTAGAATTTGAGCATGACCACCCAGATCGGCGTCCCGATCACTCGGCACGTTCGCGTCCTGCGCGCCGATGAGTTGCGCGACGGTGAGCTGCTGCCGGTCGAGATCGACGGCACGCCGGTCGTGCTGGTGCGCCATGCCGGCGAGTTCTTCGCCGTCCAGAACAACTGCAGCCACCGCGACTTTCCGCTCTCCGAGGCGGGTTTCGACCCTCGCGACGGCGTGCTCGTGTGCGCCTGGCACGGGGGCTGTTTCGATGTCCGCAGCGGCCGGGCGGTGGTGCGGCCCGCGATCGATCCGGTCGAGACCTTCGAAGTGCGCGTCATTGATGGGTGGGTCGAGATTGCGCTGACCGGTAGCCTCATTCGTGACCGTGGGGCGGCCTGAGGCCAGATGCAGCTATCGGCCCTTCTCTTCGTCAACTGGATCTTCTGGGCCGCGCTATCGGCGGGAACCTTGCTCGTCGTCGGGTTGACCGAGATGCTCGGTGGCACCACGCGGGGCTATCGACTCTTCATGGCCTGGATGCTGGTCGTTTTCGCCGCGATCCTGGTGGCCAGCGACCTGGGGCTTCCACCGGGCGTCGAAGCGTCCGCGACGGTCGACGTCCGGCGACCGCTGGTGATCGCGTTCGCCGCCGGCTGCGTGGCCTACCTCGTTGCGTCGATCGCGCGCTGGCCGCGAAGTTGGTTGGCAATCGGGACCGCGGTCGTTGGGCTCACCGCGCTCGTGGTGCTGGCCGCGGCAGGTGGGAGCCGCAGCGCGCCGCTCTTCGCCGGTCAGCTGGTGCTCGCGGCCCTGGCCCTCGGCGCGGTGAACGCGGCGATGCTCCTCGGCCACTGGTACCTCGTCACGCCGAAGCTGTCGCCGGCGCCGCTGCGCCGCATGATGTGGCTGCTGATCGGCTGCCTTGGGCTCCAGGCAGTGGCGTTCGCCGTCGCGCTCATCGGCCTGGATGGCAGCGGCGCACTCGACGGTGGGCTGGGCTGGCTCACCTGGCTTCGCCTTGCGGCGGGCACCCTGCTGCCGATCCTGATCACGGTGCTCGCCATCCTCGCCTCGCGAGCCGCCTCCCTTCAGGCTTCCACCGGTCTCCTCTACATCGGCCTGGCGCTGATCATGGCGGGATCGATTGCTGGATCAAGCATCACCTACCTCACCGGCATCCCGGTCTAGCCGCCCAATGCGAGTGCAGATCCGCTGTTTCGCCTCCCTGCGGGAGCTCGCGCAGGGTCGGAGCGAGCTGGCGCTGGATGACCCGTCGACCGTTGACGATGCCTGGGCGGCATTGGCGGAGCGCCATCCGGGTCTAAGCCCGCACCGTCCATACGTGCGGGCGGCACGCAATGGCGTATACGCAGCATGGACCGACCGATTGGCCGATGACGACGTGATCGCCTTTTTACCGCCGGTCAGCGGCGGCGCAACGACCGCGCTGGTCGATGGGCCGATCGATGTCGACGGTCTGCAACGCGTCGTCGCCGATGTCGGCCACGGCGCGGTCGTCACCTTCGTCGGTCGGGCACGAGATCGCGCCGATGACGACCGGACGGTGATCGAGCTGGAGTACGAGCTCTACCCGGAGATGGCCGCGTCGGTGCTCGCCGAGATCGCCGCCGAGGCGGAGCAGCGATGGGGTGCCGTCGCGGCGGTCGTCCACCGATACGGGGTCGTGCCCATCGGCGAGGCGGCGATCGCGATCGTCACCGCGGCGATGCATCGCGCCGAGGCGTACGATGCGAATCGGTTCATCATCGAAGCCACCAAGGAGCGGCTGCCGATCTGGAAGCGCGAGCGGTTCGCAGATGGCACCGAGTGGAAGCGGCCCGGCGCATGATGCGACGCATCGTCGTTTTCATCGGCCTGGCGGTGGTGGCGTTCGGTGCCCTGATCGGCATCGAGCTGTTCCTCCTGTCCAGACGCGAGTTCCTGCCCAGCGACCCGGGGTATCGGATTGAGTCTCGAGTCGAACCGGCGGCCGGGCTCGCCGGTTCGCCGGCCCTGCGCTTGGCGGTGCTCGGCGACTCGACGGTCGCCGGCGTCGGTTCGCCGACGGAAGTCGAATCGCTGCCGGTCCTGATCGCTCAGCGTGTCGCGGATCGCCTTGGCCGCTCCGTGGAGGTCGAGGGGTTCGGTGTCCCCGGTGCCCGCACCGCCACGATCACCTCGGGCCAGCTCCCGCTCGAGGTCGGTGCGTTCGACGTGGTCGTGCTTGTGATCGGCTCGAACGACGCCACGCATTCAACCCCGTGGCCGGCCATGCGCCGCCAGACCGTCGAGATGCTCGAGCAGGCAACGGCCAGCGGAGCGGCCGTGATCCTCGCCGGCACACCTCGATTCAGCGGCACCGAGATCATCCCCGAGCCGTTGCGGACCATGGTGGACAGGTACTCCGGGATCCTCCGCGGCGAGCAGCGCTCGGCCGTGGCCGAGTTCCCGAGCGTCCGCTTCGTCGACCTCGCGGCTGAAGCCAGCCCACGTTTTGAGGGTCGTCCGGAGGCGACGAGCTCGGACGGCTTCCACCCATCCTCGATCGGCTACGGATTCTGGGCCGATGCGATAGCTCCGGCAGTGGTGGCGGCCTTCGAGGCCGGCTGACGGCCGCAATGCCTCCAGCCAACGTTCGGCCTGCGCTGGCGATCGCAGTCGAACCTGGCACAGGTCGGCCCGGGCGGTCAGTTGCGCCGACGCGTGTGGCGTGCAATCAACGTCCGGGGCAGGCACAATGCCGCTGACATGGCGACCCCAAAGCCGGGCGAGATCAGATGCCCGACCTGCCACCGATCCACTGCGCCGGCGGCCTTCTGCACGCAGTGCGGATCGGCGATTCCTTCGGACGCTCGCATACGGCCGCGCGGTATGGACCGCGACGAGCTCCAGGACCGTATTCGGGCGCGGCGCTCCGGGGCGGACCCGTATCGTCGTGGTGGCGCGGCTGACGCAGGAACGGGCCCTTACCAGCGCTACGAGCCTGAGCCTGACGATGCGCGTGCCCGTCGGGCGCGCGGGCCGGACGGATCTCGGCAAGACGCGTTCGAGCAGGGATCGGTCGCTGCCGGATCAGCGGCGTCCGCGCCCCGTCCCGACATCACACGCGACATCGATGACTGGGAGCGTCGACCGTCTGTGGACGATCGACCGCCTTCCGCGCCCGCGCAGCCGGTAGTCACGCCGGCGCTGGCGGCCGATGAGCCGGAGCGCGTCGACAACTATGCCGAGACTGCCTACGACGACGCGAGCTATCCCTATGAGTACGACGAGTGGGATGACGGGCGCGAGCAGCGATCCTCCGGCACCGGCGCTTTCGCGATCCTCGGCTTTCTGGCGCTCGGCGTTCTGGCGTTGCTCGGTGGCGCTGTCCTCGCCGGAGTCTTCAGCAGCGACCCGAACGTCGGCGGGACCGATCCAACGCAGACCCCAAGCCCGACGATCCAGGCGAGCGTCACACCGAGCGAGGCCGCCAGCACGGCACCCAGCGCCGATACCAGCGTCGCGCCCAGCGCTGAGCCACCGGCCAGCGGCGAGCCCGTGGTCTTTCCTGACGGCTTCACCGCGGAAGCGCAACCCTGCGTCCCGGGAAGCGTGACCCTGAGTGGTTGTGATTCGAACGGCGAGAGCAACAGCGGCCAGGTCGAGATCTGGGTCGGGTTCCAGAACGGCACCTCTGAGGATGTCGTCGGCGCCAGCATCATTGATCCCGACGGGGACATCGTCGGTGATGGCTCCGTGGATCTCGCCAGCATTCGGTGCGGTTCCACGTGCAATGGGTACACGTACTTCCCGTTCAGCGGCCTTGCACCCGGCACGTATGAGGTCCAGGTCACCCGCAATGGCGAACCCGCCAGCTTTACGAGCTTCGAGGTTTCCTGAATCGGAGCCAACGGTGGCCCCCGATGTGCAAGGCACGTCCACGATGTCCCGGCAAACCTTTGATCTCTTGCGGCTGCCCGCGGCGCTCGTACTCCTCGCAATCGCTGCATTTGTGCTGTGGCCGCGCGGGGACGGTGACCCGATCTCGGATGCCGCGACAGCGACGCCGCAACCGAGCGTGATCGTCGGCATCCCGGGCGGCGAGGTCTTCTCTCCGTCCGCTGCGCCATCGGTGGCCACACCCATTCCCACGCTCAGTCCGCCGCCCACGCCAGAGCCTACCGCGGAGCCGACCGCCGAGCCGACCGCGGAGCCGACCGCCGAGCCGACCGCCGAGCCGACCGCCGAGCCGACCGTCACGCCGTTGCCGACGCAGGCTCCAGCCGCGGACGGCTTCGCCGCTGACGTCATGGTCTGCCGATCAATCTCCGGGTCCACTTGCAACGAGCAGCTCAGCATCGTTCGTGATGACCTTGCCTCGTTCACGGCGCTCGTCAGGTTCACCAACGCCAACGCGGGGGACACCATCAGTGTCGTGTTCAATGGGCCGGGCGGCACGATCGCCGGAGGTCCGTACACGCTCCAGGGTGGCGGTGACGGCTATTACTATTCGACCGTCCAGGCCGGTGGCCTTGCAGCCGGCCAATACACCGTGACTGCAACGCGAAATGGAGGCGAGGTGGCCACCACCAGCTTCACCAAGGGCGGGTGATCAGCCGCCAGCCGATGAGTCGCTGCCGGAACGCATTCGAGTGATCGGAGAGTGACCGGTGTCGCGGCGGCGGGCCGCCAGGGCGCTGATCGCCTCGAGCACGCAGCGATGGGCGGCTGCAGCCGTGACTTCAGCCTGGTCGAACGGCGGCGAGACCTCTACGACGTCCATTCCGGCGAGCTCGACGGAGCGGACGATCTGCCGCACCGCGCGCAGTAGCTCGCGGGTCAGCATGCCACCCGGCTCGGGGGTGCCGGTGCCAGGAGCCATGCCCGGGTCGATGACGTCGATATCGACCGACAGGTAGATGACCTCGGGTCCATCGAGCGCCTGGGTGATCGCGTCGGCGACCACCGCTTCGGCTCCCCGCTCCTCGATCTCGGTCATGAGGTGCCAGCGCATGCCCTGCTCGCGCATCCAGCCCAGGGTCTCGGTGCCCGGCCAATACCCGCGCAGGCCGACCTGCACAAAGTTGCGGCCGGCAACGGCACCTGATTCGATGAGGCGCCGCATCGGCGCGCCGTGGGATCGAAGCGTCCCCCAGGTCGAGTTTGCGGCATCAGCATGCGCGTCGAAATGGACGATCCCCAGACGACGCGGCGCGACGTGGCGGGCCACCGCGGTCGCAGAGGGATACGTGATCGAGTGATCGCCACCGAGGATGATCGGGATGGCCCCCGACTGCGCCACCTCGAACACCTTGCGTTCGATGACCGCGTGGGCGCGTTCGATGTTCATCGGTGTCACCGGTGCATCGCCGGCGTCGACGACGTTGAGCCAGTCGTACGGCTCGATCCCGAGCTGGAGCGAGTTGATGGCGCCGGAGTGGTAGCTCGCCTGGCGAATGGCGCGTGGCCCGAAGCGGGCACCCGGGCGGTGGCTGACAGCGTCGTCGAACGGCGCCCCGACGATAGCCACGTCGGGGCGCTCGGCGGCAAGGGCCGCGGCATCGGTGATCCATGGCAGCTTCTGGAAGCTCGCCAGCCCAACGTAGGCGGGCAGGTTGAAGTCGTCGTAGGCGGTGTACGGGTCGGCCCCGTCAGGAGCCTCATCATTGATGCCGCGTGCTGCGCGGCCGGCTTCGTCGGTCATGGCGCGCTCGCGCTCACCTCCGGCGGATCGGGACGGACGCCGTCGCGGTGCGGAGCAGGCCCACCCGGGAGACGATCGTAGCACGCTACCATCGCAGGACCGATGGACGATGACCCGACCTATACCGTTGACCAGGCCCGCGCGTTGCTGCCGTTGATCCGTGGAACGCTGCTCCAGCTCGCCGTCGAACGTCGCCGCGCGGACGACGCGCACGATGCGCTGCATCACCGGCTGCGTCATGACGGCACTGCCGGGGCAGCCGAGCAGGCGCGGCTCGAGGTCATGGCCGACGAGCTGCGGACCCGCATCCGGGACCTGCTGGACCATCTCGAGTCGCTCGGCATGGTGGTGCGTGACCTCGATGCGGGGCTCGTCGACATCCCCACGCTGCGCGACGACGAGCGTGCATGGCTGTGCTGGCGTCTCTCCGACCCCGAGCTGGGCTTCTGGCACACAACGCGCGACGGATTCAGCACGCGGCAGCCGCTCTAGGTGGACGCCAGGCGCGATGTCCTCGTCATCGGCGACGCGCTCCTGGACGTGACGGTGCAGCCCGCCGCGCCGATACAGTCGGGAGCCGATGTGCCCGCCGAGATCCGTATTGGCTGTGGAGGTCAGGGGGCCAACCTGGCGGTCCGGCTGGCCCGGCAGCGGGTCGAGGTTGAGCTTGTCTGCGGCTTGGGCGACGATCGCGCCGGCGCGCTCGTCACCGATGCGCTTCGCGCCGAGGGCGTTCAGCTCAGCCCCGTGTCAGTCGCGTCCACCGGTGCGGTCGTCATCCTCCTCGACGAGGTCGGGGAGCGGACGATGCTGAGCCGCCGAGCGCCGTTCGCAGCGAACGCGAGGGTCCTGTCCGCGGATTGGACCGTCATCTCCGGGTACCTCTTCCTTGAGGCGGAGGGCGTGTCACTGGCTCGGGCCCTGGGTGCGGGCACGACACGCCGCGTCGTGGTGGGTTGCGCCGTCCCCGAGCCGTCTCGCTCGGCGTGGAAGGCCGCGGTGGCTGCCATGCATCCGGATCTGCTTATCCTCAACAGGGATGAGGCGCGAACGCTGGCGCCGATCGACGGGCTCAGCACGGCGATCGTCATCACGGCGCCGGACGTCGTGGTGGCCTCCATCGGCGAGGTACGTGCGACCGTCAATGTGCCACCCGGCACGGGAGCCGCCGATACGACCGGGGCGGGCGATGCCTTTGCTGCCGGGCTGGTCGCTGAGCTGCGCCGCGCAGCATGGCCTCCGCCGCACTCCTCGCTCGAAGGGGCCATGACCAAGGCCGTCGCCCTCGCGTCGCAGGTGGCTCGTGCTCCCGGCGCCCAGCCACGGGTGGCTGCGGAGGCGCCCGCGTGACATCGCCGTTCCTGCGTGTCTCGGACGAGGTTCTCACCGCGCTCGCCGCAGGGCGAGCGGTCGTTGCTCTCGAGTCAAGCCTCATTGCTCAGGGACTGCCGGTCCCGCACAACCTCGAAACGGCGCTGGCCGCCGAGGCGGCGGTTCGCCAGTCCGGCGCGGTGCCGGCCACCACCGCGCTCGACGGTGGCCGGCTGGTTGTCGGGGCTGATCGCGAGCTGCTCGAGCGCCTCGCCGACCCAGACCGATCGGTGGCGAAGGCGGGGTCGCGGGATCTCGGGCCACTGCTCGCCGCGGGCCGCCTCGCGTCGACCACGGTGAGCGCGACGATGCGGATCGCCCATATGACGGGCATCGCCATCTTCGCGACGGGCGGCATCGGCGGCGTGCACCGCGGGGCAGGCAGCAGCTTTGACGTCTCGAGCGACATCGATGAGCTGGCTGCGACCCCGGTGGCCGTCGTGTCGTCGGGCGCGAAGTCGATCCTGGACCTGCCAGCGACGCTCGAGATGCTCGAGACGCGCCGCGTGCCGGTCATCGGCTACGGTGTCGACGAGGTCCCGGCCTTTTACAGCGTCACCTCGGGGCTCCGGGTCGCGCATCGCGCGGATGGACCGGCCGAGGCGGCGGATGCGGTGCGCGCACACCGAGCGATCGAGGGATCGGGTGGTCTCCTCATCGTGCAGCCGCCGCCCGCCGATCTGGCGCTGGACCTCGCGGAGGTCGACGCCTGGATAAGGGATGGCCTGCGGGACGCGGTCGATACCGGAGTGCGCGGGGGTGCGGTCACGCCCCACCTGCTCGGGTTTCTCGCTCGTGCCTCCGGGGGGCGCACGCTGGGCGTGAATATCGGCCTCATCGTGAACAATGCCCGCACGGCCGGCCTGGTCGCAGCGGCATTGATGGATTGGCCTTGACCTGCCCGATCCGAACGCTATGCTCGGGCGGCCGATCGGCAAGCCAACGGAGGGATGCTCGAGCCCATGCGAATCTATGACGGCAGCCCGCGGCAGGATTGGGAGGAGGTGCTGCGCAGCATCGGCGCCTTCGCTGACGGCCAGCGCCTCAAGGAGATCCTCTTTCTCGAGCTGGAGGGCGGCTTCCTGCTCCAGGGATTGGGGATACCCACCGGCTCCGCCGATTCGGACAGCTTCGGCTCACTCATCAAGCGCACCCATGAACTGACCGACGATCAGGTCGGCGAAATGATGGACGTGACCGCTGCCAAGCGTGGATCGTCCGACGCTGACCGTCCTCATCCGGACCTTCTCAACTACTACGAACTCGCGTTGCGGATCATCGGCGCCTACATCGACGGACAGAAGGCGCACGATGTATTCCTCCTGGAGCAGGGTGGTTCGTTCGTGCTGCGCCTCTTCGGAGTGAGCGGTTCACGCAGCGGTCATCAGCTCTCCGAATTCACCCGGGACGAGATCTTGGCTATGATCGAGTCCGCACCCGAGCAGCGACAGCAGCCCGCGCCGCAATCCACCGGCGCCCAGTAAACAGGGGAGTCCGCATGAAGGCGATCAAGGTCCTTCTCATCAGCCTTGCAGCGATCATCGCGGCGATGATCGTCATCCCGCTCACCATCCTCGCCGGCCTGTTCGTGTGGCTGAAGGTCACCGAAGAGACCGATGACGAGGTCATGGAGCTCGACGACGCCATCTGACGCGCCTCCGGCCGTTGGCACATATCCAATATTCGGTCGGATTCCTGCCATCTGACCCCGTACCACGGGGCTAACAACGAACGAGTAGCGGCTCCGGGTCCATTTGCCCGTGGCACGGGTCAGATTGTGCCGCAGCCGGGCCAGTTCCTGATCCCGATGAACGATAGCCACGCCCCGCGGGTCACCTGAGCCGGAGCGGGTCTCCTCCTGCGTATCTAGCCGGTGGCCAGGGCCCAGGATGCCGTCCAGCACACCGCGGCCACCAACATGCCTGCCCAGAGTCGCCGCGCTCCGGTGATTCCCTGCGCGACGGCGGCGATCCCGGCGGCGCCGAGCCCAAGTCCTGCAACGTTGGTGGTGCCACCAACGAGGAATGCCATCCCCACGCCGATGCCGACCGCCATGGCCATTCCCCAGGCCAGCCCGAACGCGGCACGTCGTCCCAGGCGCTGCGCGAGATTGCCGGAACCCAGGCGGGCATCCGCATCGAAGTCGCGAACCGTGTTTGCGAGGTGCGCGGCCACAGCGAAGGGTCCGACCAGGAGCGGTGACGCGGCGACTCGCTCCAGCGGCGCTCCCACGCCGACGGCGATCCAGACCGGGAGGAGCGCGAAGCTGACGAGGTAGGGGAGGAAGGATGCGACGCTCCTAGAGAGCCACAGGTTGTATGCAATCCCCGACGCGGACGCCGCCAGCCCGAGCAGCAGGGGAGCGGCCCCGAGCGCGATCGAGCTCGCAACCTGGAGCGCGAGCCCGCCGACGGCCAGGCTGAGGGCGACGCGCGGTCCCACCCGCCCGGAAGGGATCGGCTTCGTCCGCTGCACGAGTGCGTCTCGACCGCGATCCGCCCAGTCGTTGAGTGCTCCGGTCAGGATCTGCGAGCCCAGCACGCTCACGGTGACGAGGACAACCGGTATGGAGAGGGCCGAACCGGCGGATTGCGTGCTCAGGATCGCACCGAGGGCTGCGGCAAGGCTGACGACCGCGACCGCGGGCGCGGGATGGATGAGACGAGCGATGGCGAGCATGGCCGCATCCTACGCTGGACCCGACCCGACCCGACCCGGGATGCTGGGTGTCCGCACCCGACGGGCAGGCGGCTCGTGCCCTGGGATAACTTCCCGAGTCGACCTATGGCGCTCCTGCTCGCGCGCGCCGTACGATGGCGCGATGACGGGCGAAGTGACGCTGAATGCGGTCGAGTTGTTCGTGGCGCTCGTCGCCGTGGCCGCAGTAGTGGGCCTGTTCGCCCGCCGGATCGCCGTCCCGTACACGGTCGCGCTCGTGGTCTTCGGGCTTGCTGCCGTGCTCTTCGCTCCCGAGCTCGATTTCGAGATCACCGAGGAGCTTGTGCTCGCGGTCCTCCTGCCGGGCCTGATCTTCGAGGCAAGCTACCAGCTCGACTTCGGCGAGTTGCGCCGCGCGTTCGGCGGCGTGGCAATCCTCGCCGTTCCCGGCGTGCTGATCGTGGCGCTGACGGTGGCCGCTGTCCTCGCGCTGACCACCGGGCTCCCGTTCGAGCTCGGGTTCGTCGTGGGCGCCATGGTCTCGGCCACCGATCCGGCCGCCGTCGTCTCGACCTTCCGGCGCCTTGGCTCGCCCCGTCGCCTCGCAACCCTGGTCGAGGGCGAGAGCCTCTTCAACGACGGGACAGCGGTCGTGGTCTTCGCCATCGCCATTGCCGCGGTCGGGAGCACCGTCAACCTCGCCGATGCGGTTGGCTCGTTCGTCGTGACGGTCGTGGTCAGCACCCTGATCGGCGGAGTCATCGGGTTTGTCGCCTCCCGGGTGGTCGCCACCGTCGACGACCATCTCCTCGAGCTCACGGTTTCGCTCGCCACGGCCTACGGCGCGTACCTCATCGCCGACACGTTCCACGAGTCGGGGATCATCGCCACCGTCGTGGCCGGCGTGGTCCTCGGTAACTACGGCCGGCGCATCGGCATGAGCGAGCGCACCCAGGAGGCGCTCGACACCGTCTGGGAGTTCCTCGCCTTCCTGCTCACCGCGCTCGTCTTTCTCCTCGTCGGCCTGGCGATCTCGCTCGAGCAGCTCGTCGACGCGGTGATCCCGATCGGCTGGGCGATCCTGGCCATCCTCGCGGGCCGCGCGCTGGTCGTCTACCTCCTCGTCGGCGGCACGAGCCGCCTCATCAGCGATCGCTACCACCGCGCGATCCCGCTCGAGTG
>JBBSML010000030.1:0-23863 GCA_038233215.1 Candidatus Limnocylindria bacterium | reverse complement strand
GCTTTAGGCCGGCCGCTCGCGTCCGCTTGACGACACCTCGTTCGTCAGTTGAGGCGGCCGCATCGGTCTGATACCATCGGCCCCCGTTGACGCACCACGCGCCGGCGGTGATCCGTGGGTAGGTTGAGCAGGTGGTGAGCTCCGCTGACTGTAGATCAGCCGTCTTCGACTGTGGGGGTTCGATTCCCTCCCTGCCCACCAACGATTTCCCAACCGAAGACGCGCTGGGTCCAACCAGATCCTCGAGCAGCGGGCATAGATTTGCCCAGGTTGACCGACGGTTGTGGAGGATCGGCCCATCCTGCGACACTGCAAGCACCCGTTGACCGCGGGTGACGCATCGACGCGTGCCCACGTAGCTCAGTTGGCAGAGCACTTCCTTGGTAAGTGGGGCGGCCCCGACGCTATGGCCCGAGCGTGGCCCTTCGAACATTAGCGCCGCACGTAAGCGGTCTGTACACGCTCGGGAACTGTCATCCTGACGCGACCGTATGACGCCGTAGGACGGGTACTACAGCGAATGTCAACCCTACGACTGCGACCAGATCGTTCTCGAGCATCGAGCCATGCGGCGTATCGGAGCCATCACCTCGGACTGAATTTCGGGATCCGGCCTAGAATCTGATTCTCGTGACCTTTATTCGTACCTTCCTGCGCCGAGGCCTGGTATTGACTGCCGTGATTGCTCTCGTCGCACTGATGGCTGCGTGCAGCAGCCCGGCCGCAAGCACCGACGATGGCGGAGGCAACGCAGGCGGCGGCACCATCGCCGTGACGGATGGCGCCGTCGAGCTGAGCGCCGCCGATCTCGCTTTTGACGCGAACGTGATCCAGGCCACGGCCGGTGAAGCCTTCACGATCAGGTTCACCAACAACGACACCGCTCCGCACAATGTTTCCGTCTATACCGAAGAGGATGGCGAGGAGATTGTCCTCGGCGATGTCATTGATGGTGGCGCAACCGTTGTTTGGTTGGTCGAGGTTCCGGCACTCGACGCCGGCGAGTACTTCTTCGTCTGCGATATCCACCCGAACGAGATGACCGGCTCGGTCGTCGTCGAGAGCTGATAGGCGACTGTTGCGAATGACACGGGGCGTGCGCAAAGCACGCCTCGTTCGCATTTGCGCCGGACCGCCTTCGGGCAACGGAGGTCCAGGGCCGGCCACCCGCGGGACGGAGCTAACGGCTATTGGACGCGGCTGGCGGGGCAGTTCCGTCGCGATGTGACCCGTAGCGCGGGCGGATCGACAAGCTTCCGCGGTCAGTTCGCAGGAGGCTTCCACCGCGGATGATGAGCCGCGCCTCGGCCTCGGTGATCTGGGTCACGGCCATATCGTCCAGCCTCGTGAAGACCTTGATCGGCACGGTGACCCAGCCCACGCCGCTCCACGTCGCGGCAGTGGCGGTGTCCTCGTCGATGCGGTGCAGGGACAGCACGCCGCCCTTGAGCAGGTCATCCCGCCGCAGGTAGGTGTAGTCGGTCACGTCTCCAGTATGACGCCCGGCTCCTAGGCCGACCGTCGCCCGAGCGCCTTGCCGATGGCGCGGGTGCTCCATCCCTCTAGCGCCGCGCCCGCTCCTCGGCGGCCACCTCTCGGCGGCGCTCGATCAACCGCTCCCCGTTCTGGACGAACACCTGCCGACGGTACAGCGATGCCGCCGCGTGCTCCTGCTCCAGCCACTCCACGAACTCGGATGCGACTGCGCGGTATTCCGTCTCGGCGCTGATCTCATCGAACTCGCCCGCCAAACGGCGCAGCCGGTCGAGCGGCACGCGACCATCGGCGGGTAGTTGCACGAAGTCCGCGGGTGGCATCGGCGCTAACGGAGTCCGAGGCCGCTCCCGGAGGAGCGACCCCGGAGGAGGCCTTCAATAATCACCGCCGTCATCATGGCCCAATCATCCGAGCAGGTCGGCGGCGTTCTCGACCCACTTCCCGCTGCGCGACAGGGCCGGACGCTGTGCGCTGCGGGTAGTGCTCGTCTGGCGCACGATCGGCATCTCGACCGTCTGCACCGGCGAGTTGGCCCGCCGCTCATCCTCCAGCGCGGCGACGTGATCCTCCACTTCGACGCGGGTCGGCATCCAGACCTCGGCGTCCGTGCTAATGAGCCACACGATGCGCTCGACCGGGTGCGATGGCCATGGCGGGGACGCGCTGCTGCCGGGACCGAACCACACCTTCGGCTCGCCAGGTCGAACCGCTCGCCGAGCGAGGCGATCCAGTCGATCTGCTCCGCGTACGGCGCATGCTGCGAATCGGCCACCGCGAAGATCAGGACAGGGCGCTCGTTCGCGCCGTGGTCGTCCGCCACAGCGAGGGCAACCACCGCATGCGGATCGCGGCTCTGGCCCGACCAGTCGCAGCCAACCGAGACGGTGCCACCGACGAGCACGCGGTAATCGCAGGTTGCGCGGAGCAGGTCCTCGGGACTGAACAGGCCGTTGACGCGCCCGAGCCACGAGCATTCGACCTCGATCCTGTAGCGGAACTCGCCGAGGCTCTCGCGCAGCGCGGCGAGGGCGGTCGGGGTCAGCCATGGCGCGTCGGCCACCGACCACGAGCGGACGGCGGTGTGCTGGCTCTGGCCCATGCACCAGTCGTAGAAGAAGCCACTCGTGCTGAACGGCGTCGAGCAGGCCACGACGTGCGCCTCTGGGCGAGCCGCGACCGTCGGCAGAGCCGCTGAAAGCGCGAGATCATCAGGGATGAGCGCAGCCTCATCGAGCACGAGAAGCGTGGCGGTGTGACCGCGCACGGCACGCTCGGAGGCGCTGACGCTGACGATGGTCGAGCCGTTGCTCAACACCACCTTGCCCGCCTGCTCATCCACCACCGAGCCTCGCAGCAGATCATGCCCGCCGATCACCCGGACCCGACCGAGGAGCCTGCGAGCGCTGTCCTCGGACGCACTCACCACCAGGACCGCTCGACTCGGAGCGCTGAAGGCATGCCAGGCGGCGAGCAGGGCCAGCGCGTCGCTCTTGCCGCTCTGCCGTGGCGCGATGACGGCGGTGTGCCGCTTGTCGAGATCGAAGGCACGTTCCTGCGCCTCGGTCAGCGAGTGACCGATGGTGGAGGGGCCGACGGTATCGGCGAAGGCTCGCAGCGACTCCCGCAGGCGGCGAATCGGCAGCGTCATCGGGCGAGCCTCCAGAACGCGTCCATAGTCGTCCAAGAGGCGTCGGCGGTACTCATTCCCCCTCCTCGTCTTCTGGGCCGTCCTGGGGCGTCTGGTGGCCTCCAGCGGCCTGCTCCTCGGCCTCGCGCTCGGCATCCTCGGCGGCGGCATCGTCGGCCATGAGGCGGGCGAGATCGACGCTCGCCCCGGCGATGTTCCTGCCCAGGCGGGCCGCGCTGCTCGGCGTCAGCCCCAGTTGCGACCGCTGCTCGATGGCGAGCCGCTCCATGCGGAGGGCGAGGTCGACGGCGGGGTGCGGCTTGCCCTTCGCGTCGAGGACGCCGTGCTCGGCGAGGTATTCATCGAGCAGCCGCAGGCGAGCCTCGGTCACGCCGAGGGCCTCGACCGCGGGCCGGTACTTGTCGGCGCGGAGGTAGTCGGCACCGCCGAGCAGTTCGCCCACGATCCGCTCGGCGACCGGGCCGTACCGACGCGGGGTGTATGCGCCATGCCTGAGATTGATCTCGTGACCCGGCTGGAACGGCGGCCATGAGTAGCCGCGCCGAGGCCGCAGGCCGTCGCGTTCGGCGCTCATCGGACCCGCGCCTCTGATGGGTAGTCAGCAGGTACGGGCCGCAATTCGTGCTCAGCCTCGGCGACCTCGGCGCGGCTGACAGCCACAGATGACAGCCACGGACCTCGCACAGGCTCGCGCATCATGCCTGTGATCAGGGCCACGGTCGGAGACGTGGGGGATGGGCCGGTAATCCGGCTCATGCCTCCTCCCCGACTGTTCCACTTGTTCCACTTGTTCCGATTCCCCCGACAGGTACCTCTGACGGCTCTTGTCCTCCGTCCCTCAATGTCTCTTTGGTAGATGGCGCGAACAAACCGAGGGAACCGTCAACATCCGGCACGCTTTCCCCGACAGGTACGTATCGGGTCCATGCATCGGTGAAGTCGGAGCGGAAGTAACCGCGTCGATTCACGCCTCCCACGCGCTGCCGAACAGGCACCACGTCATACGGGTCGAGCAGCCGAGCCAGTGCTCGCGGGGTCAGCGGCTTCCCATACCAGTCGCCCCACGGTGCCTCCTCCAGCTCGTGCAGGAAGGCAAGCAGATCGTGTGTGCTGAGATGGTCGGTGGCCTTGTCATCGAAGGCATCTCGGATCTCCCCCAGCAGCCGAATGCCGACGCTGACATCCTGTTCATCGTCAGCCGAGAAGAACGATGGCCGCCAGACGCGCTCGGGCAGGCCACGCTCCACCAGCGGCGTCAGCGATGGACAGCAGCGGTTCCCACGAATCGGCCGCTCTGTCGTTGAGTGTCTCCGGAACCGGAACATCCGGAACAACCGGAACAGCGGCCACCGATTCGAGCCATTCACGCACCGGGATGGCAGCCTGTTCGGCCGTCCGCCGCCGGAAGCGGGCCACGCGCTCACCGGGTGCTCGACGCTTCATGCGAATCGGGATGCTGCGGTCGGTGACGGTATATCGGGCAGTTTGCCGATGCCAGCGATGGCCTTCGCGCCGTACACGTCGAACTCGTCAATCTCGCGTCGACGCCCCTCCAGCTTGACCCGCAGCACCGGGGTGCCTTGCCGATTCCCCGCGTTGAGGATCGCTCGCAGCCCTTCGTAGCGCTCCGCGGTGCGTGGCCCGAAGATGGCGTCCGCCTCGTCCAGCAGCATGACCCGTCGTGGGCGTTGTGCCAGCACGGTGTAGACGACGGCCTCGGAAGGCGTGATGACCCGGAACGGGTGCGGCACCAGCAGCTCCAGGCAGTCGAGCACCAGCGTCTTGCCGGACCTCATCTCGGCACTCGTCACGGCCAGGATCGGGCTCGTCTCGAACGTCTCCACCATGCGCGTATGCACCGTCCACAGCGCGATAGCGACCGGCTCATGCTCCGACGGGAAGGCGACGTAGGTGGTCAAGAAGTTGACGACGGCGGTGAGCGTCTGCGATAAGGCGGCGTTCGGATTCTTCATGCCACGCCTCGCAGGAAGAACGCGAGGTCGATCGGGTCGAGGCCGCCGGCCGCCGCGCAACCGCACAACGTGCCCCACGTGCCATCCGGATCGACCCACAGTCCATCCCATCGGCCGCAGCGCGGGCAGGCGCCGTAACGGTGACCGCTAGCCGGCCGAAGGCGGTTCAGGGGGATGGTGCGAACCCCCACCCGCTCCAGGCGATCGAGGATGGGATCGCGTCGAGCTGGCCGGAGCACGTAGCCGAGTCGGCGCAAGCGGTGGCGCGTGGTATCTTCCGATCGAGCACTTGTGAGGGCCGCCTTGACCGGGCGGCTCTCGCGCGTCATGACGTTCCCGCCTTCCGGCGGCGACGCGACGCCACCGACTTTGCGGCGAGGTCGAGGAAGAAGGCCTTGCGACGGTGCTCGGCCATCCGCGTGATCTGCTCGTCGGGCAGGCCAGGGAACTCGTTGCGGACCTGCGCCTCGAACTTCGATGTGAACGCGGCTCGAGCGGGGGCGGTGGCGGTCGAGCGGTCGGGCGTGCGGCTCCAGCGCAGCTCGGCACCGGCTCTGCCGTAGAGGGAGAGGACGGGATCGACGTTCCGGGCCATGGAAGAACTCCCCCGGCCCTTGGGCCCGGAATTCTTCCGGTCAGGAGGCGAAGACCTCCACCGGAACGGATCTCAACTTGAGCAAGGATACCATGCGGCACGCTGTGGGCGCTATAGCGTTATTTGCACCGCCTTGCCGCAGCTACGCAGGCACCAGGTCGCAAGGGCTGGCTCGCTGATGGCGTCGCGGGACGAGCCGGTAAGGTTGTCGAGTCGGTAGCGGGTGCTCGGATCGCGACCTGGGTGGCGAGCCGTCTGGCCGATCCGATCGCGCCGGGGGAGGCCGAACAGCGGCAGGCCATCGCGCTCCCCGATATGACGAGCACGCTTATCCACCAGTTCGGTGCACGGGCCCAGCACTACCGAGTCGATGGACCGCGCCACGAGGGCGCCGCAGTATGGACAGCGCCACTCACAGGGCAGGCCGGGGGCCGAGCGCAGGGCGGGCACGCCCCGCGTGCGCCGCGAGCTCGGGGAAGTCATAGCTCGTAGATGTCCAACTTGCGGGCGGCGGCGATGGCACGCTCGGCGGCGGCGGAGGCCCCGTAGCGTCGCAGCATGGCGGACGATCGCCACCCGAAGATCATCATCACGTCGCCCTCGGCCATGCCGGCCGCCAACGCGGCGTGAGCGGCGCTGTGTCTGAACAGGTGCGCGAAGACGCCCTCGACGCCGGCCTGCTTGGCGCGGCGCTCGAGCACCTGCCGGACGCCGTCCGCACCGAGCCGTCCCTTCCAGCCCAGCCAGTACCACGGCAGATCGTGCCCTGGATGCGCCTTCCTGACCCGCTCATAGCGCCGGAGCGCATTTGTGACCTCCGGCGTCAGGAACGGGACGGCCCGCACACGGTTGCCCTTGCCGGTGACGATGAAGATCCCGCGCTCGCGATCGACATCTTCGAGGGTCAGTCCGGCCAGCTCACCGCGGCGGAGGCCGCAGAGGAGAGCCATGATGATGGCCGTGTCGCGGCGGCTCTCGAAGTCGCGGCCCTTGCAGGCATCGAGCAGTTTGCGGATGTCGGCCGGCCGTAGCACCGGTGGGGGAGTCTCCGGGATCGGGATCGGCTTGACGTTGGCCGCGGGACTGACCTCGAGAGCGTCGTCCTCCACCAGCCAGGCGAAGAAGCGGGAGACCGCTCGACGATAGGTGTCGACGGTGGCCGGCTTCTTGTCGCTGATCGCGGCGAGGAAGGCCTCGATGTGCTCGCGGCGGATGCCCTCGACGGTGGACGGCATGCCGGCCTCGCGGATGAAGTCGGCGAAGCGTTCCACGCCGGCGGTGTAGATGTCTCGGGTGGATGGTGACTTGCGGCGGCGCTGGACCTCGCCGTCGAGGTAGCCGCGCCAATCATTGAGCGCCTCGGACAGCGGGAGACCGAGGATTACGGAGGTTGTCAGAGGGTTGACCGAATCGGGGGCCGCGGGCACGATACGGGGGCCGGTGGTAGCCTTGCCGGGCATCGGGAGGGGACCTCATACGGGCGATCTAAGCCTCGCAAGTATGCGGTATCCAAACGTTGTAGGCAAGCCTCCACCGGAAGATTCTGGACGTAAGCGGTCTCCGTAAGCACGGAATCGCGGCGATCGAGGCCCACGTAGCTCAGTTGGCAGAGCACTTCCTTGGTAAGGAAGAGGTCTCCGGTTCGAGCCCGGACGTGGGCTCCACACATCGCCGAAGCGCTCGGGACCGATTGCACCCCGCATCCGGAGGCGTCTACCCGCGGTGGACCTCAACGTCGTCCTTCCGTTCCTCAGCACCGCCCTGTCGTTCGCGTTTGCCGCGCTCGTGTTCGACCAGTGGCTTCGTCGGCGGCAGCCGTACCAGCTGATCTGGACGCTCGGTCTGGTCTGGTACGGGATCGGCGCCGGCACCGAGCTTGTCGGTGGGGCTTTCGGCTGGAACGAGACTCTCTATCGGACCTGGTACCTGTTCGGGGCATTTGGCGTCGCCGCGTATCTGGGACTGGGCACCGTCTTCCTGTTGAACCGAACGCGGTTCGGCTACGTCCTCGCGGCGAGCGTGTTCGCCGGTGGCCTGTTCAGCATCCTGTCCGCGGCGGCGCGCGCGCGAGAAGGAGATCCGGCCTCGATCGGCACCGTGGTCGCCGTAGTGACGATTGCGACGTTGGCGGCGGTCATCCTGGCGCTCGTGACGCGTGTCCGCCGCTGGCTGGTCGCTCCGACCGCCGCGGTACTGCTCGCGGCAGCTTCGGTCGTGGTGGCGGTCCTGACCCTCTCCGCGCCGATCGCTTCACCCGGCTTCTTCCTGGATGCCACCGGCGTGCCGACCGGCGAGGCATTTCCCGCCGACCTGCGGGTGCTGACGCCGCCGTTCAACATCGCGGGCGCGTTCGCGCTGGTCTTCGGTGCCGTGTTCTCCGCATACATCTTCATGCCGAAGGTCCGGATGATGCGGGTGACGAGCGAGGTGCCGATCCTCGGCGCGCTGGGACGTGCGGTCGCCGTCGTGGTCAATTTCGTCGCCTCGCTGCCATCCGCCTGGCGCGCACTTCGCAATGGGACACTTAACTCGCGCGTACCGGCCACCATCCTGATCGCCATCGGAGGCTTCATTCCTGGCTGGACGAGTGGGCTGAACCGCTTCGGGGTGACCTGGGCATTCTTCCTGGGCGAGCTGCTCGGCGTGATCTTCATCTTCTTCGGCTTCCTCGTGAGCATCGAGGTGTTCAGCGACGTCCGTCTGCCGTTCACGCGGATCGTTCTCCGGCGGCGCGATCGTGCGGAGGGCGGGTCGCTATAGGTGCCCTCGAGGGCAACTCGCCGCACGAGGCCGAGTCATGCGTGGTCACGTTGACACAGGACCCGATTCAGCCGTAGACTCTCGAGGCTTTCCCCCGGTCGCCCGCCCTAGTTCAGCGTGGCCGGCCCCGGGCGACGACGAGGACTGAGATCAAGTGGCCAAGGCAGAGAATCGACCCGTGATCGCGTTGGCGTGCACCACCTGCAAGGAGCGCACGTACAGCACGCGGAAGAACAAGAGAAATGACCCGGGCCGGATGGAGTTGAACAAGTTCTGTCCCCGCTGCCGACAGCATCAGCTGCACCGGGAAACGAAGTAGGGCAGGGTTCGGAGGGGTGTAGCTCAATTTGGTAGAGCACTGGTCTCCAAAACCAGCGGTTGCAGGTTCAAGTCCTGTCGCCCCTGCCACCACCGAATCGCCGCCATTCCATCACGCCGTAGCAGGAAGTAGCAGATCGTGTTGACCGGCATCCGCCGATACCTGGTCGAAAGCTGGGCCGAACTCAAGAAGGTCGCCTGGCCCACTCGCGAGACCGTCATTCGCCTGACCCTCCTGGTCATCGCGGTGTCTGTCGCCGTGGGGATCTACATCTTCGTGCTCGACCGTATCTTCAACACGCTCGTGGACCAGGTGATCTAAATGGCCGATAAGACGACCGCCGTGAACGAGGGGCGCAACGAGGCCCGTGAGGCAGCACGCCTCTCGCGCGAGGCGCCGCGGCCCGGCGACATGCCGGAGGAAGACCGCACCAAGAAGCAGTGGTACGTGATCCACACGTATTCCGGCTACGAGAACAAGGTCAAGACGAACCTCGAGCACCGCATCGAGTCGATGGGCGTGGAGGACCAGATCTACCAGGTCCTGGTGCCGATGGAAGAAGAGATCGAGATCAAGAACGGCCAGCGCCAGACCGTGAACCGCAAGGTGTTTCCGGGCTACGTGCTGGTCGAGATGGCGATGAGCGACGAGAGCTGGTACGTCGTGCGCAACACGCCGGGCGTGACGAGCTTCGTGGGCTCCGGCAACCGACCGCTGGCGCTGGACGAGAACGAGGTCAAGAAGATCCTCAAGCAGATGGGGGTCGAGACACCGAAGTTCAAGGTCCAGTACAGCAAGGGCCAGAGCGTTCGCGTCAAGGATGGACCGTTCGCCGAGTTCATCGGCACCGTGGACGAGGTCAACCCGGAGCGCAACAAGGTCAAGGTGCTCGTCAGCATCTTCGGCCGCGAAACCCCGGTGGAGCTCGACTTCTTGCAGATCGAAAAGCTGTAACGGCGCCGGAGTATATACCTATATACTTCAACTCGAGAGACCGATGGCGGCGTGCGGCGCCGCCGCAGAGACGAGGGAGGGGTCTAAAGGCCCCGTCAGGACCTCAGAAGGAGATGAATGGCAAAGAAGATCAGGGCGATGATCAAGGTGCAGGCGCCGGCAGGTGCCGCGACCGCCGCTCCGCCCGTCGGGCCGGCCCTTGGCCAGCACGGCATCAACATCATGGAGTTCATCAAGGCCTTCAACGAGCGCACCGCCGATCAGCGTGGGTACGTCGTTCCGGCCGAGATCACCGTGTTCGAGGACCGAAGCTTCACCTTCGTGACGAAGGCGCCGCTCGCGGCCGCGCTGCTCAAGCGGGCCGCAGGCGTCGAGGCGGGGAGTGCGGAGCCGAACAAGACCAAGGTCGGCAGCGTGTCCCGCGCCCAGGTGCGGGAGATCGCCGAGATGAAGATGACGGACCTCAACGCGAATGACGTCGAGCACGCAATGAAGATCATCGAGGGCACCGCGCGCTCGATGGGGATCGAGGTGGCCTGACATGCCGCAGCGTTCGAAGAAGTACGTCGAGGCCGCCAAGCTCGTCGAGCCGGAGCGGCGCTACGAGATCGGCGAGGCAGCCGAGCTGCTGCCGAAGCTCTCGCTGAGCAAGTTCGACGGCACGGTCGAGCTGCACCTGCGCCTCGGGATCGATCCGCGTCACGCGGATCAGCTCGTGCGCGGCACGGTTGTCCTGCCGCACGGCACCGGGCGCGTCACGCGGGTGATCGTGTTTGCACAGGGCGAGAATGCTCAGGTGGCGCTGCGGGCGGGAGCCGATGACGTCGGAAGCGATGACCTCGTCAAGAAGATCGACGAGGGCTGGTTCGAGTTCGACGTTGCGATCGCCACGCCGGACATGATGGGCACCGTTGGCCGCCTCGGAAAGAAGCTCGGGCCACGCGGCCTGATGCCGAACCCGAAGTCGGGCACGGTCACCTTCGACATCGAGCGGGCCGTGAGCGAGATCAAGTCTGGACGCGTCGAGTTCAAGGTCGACCGCGCCGGGATCGTGCACGTGCCCATCGGCAAGGCCAGCTTCGCCCCCGATCATCTGGCCGCCAACGTCGCAACGCTGGTCGACGCAGTGCAGCGTGCCAAGCCGTCGGGTGCCAAGGGCACCTACATGCGAACGCTGACCCTGGCTCCGACCATGGGACCCGGCGTGCGCATCGACATCCAATCGGCCCTTGCACTGGCAAACGCGTAGCCGACAAACACCGATGGGCGCATCGGCTACCATGTGCCTTCAATAGAAGAAGCCACAGACCGTGATGTGACCGGGTGAGATACCCGGTCCAATCGTCGACGCAGTGACGTCGCGGCACACGCAGGCACGAATACGAACGTTGCTGACTGACGGCGGTTCTCGTGTCGCGCGTGCACGGGGCCGCCGTTTTGCATGCCCAAGGAGGAGACCAACACAGACCGATGCCGACCGATATCAAGCGCCAGGCCGTCACCGAGCTTGCGGACCTGCTCCGCAACAGCTCGGCCATGGCCGTGGCCGATTACCGTGGCCTCAAGGTCTCGGACATGCAGTCGGTGCGAAGGACGCTCCGCGACAGCGGCGTCCAGCTCACCATCGCCAAGAACCGCCTGCTGAAGATCGCCGCCGATGAGGCGGAGCGTCCGGAGCTCAAGTCGTTGCTCTCCGGTCCGACCGCGCTCGCGACGATCGACGGCGACGAGGCGGCCATGGCAAAGGCGCTGGCCGATGCCTTCCGACCCTATTCCCGCATGGGGATCACGATCCGGGGTGGGATGCTGGGCAGCACCGCGATCGATGCGTCGCAGCTGAGCCGCCTTGCCACGCTGCCGTCGCGCGATGCGCTGCTGAGCAAGATCGCCGGCGGCATGGCCGCCCCGTTGACCAGCATGGCCGGCGTGCTCGCCGCAAACATCCGCAACCTCGTCGGCGTCCTGAGCGCCGTGGCCGAGAAGAAGCAACAGTCCGAGACCGCGGCTTAGCCGCCTCGGGACCGTAAGACAGGAGACCGATACCGATGGCGACCAAGACGTTGGACAAGGACCAGATCCTCGAGGCGATCGACACGATGACCGTCCTCGAGCTGAGTGAACTGGTCAAGGCATTCGAAGATCGCTACGGCGTGACCGCCGCCGCCCCCGCGGCCGCTGCCGCCGCCCCCGCCGGTGGTGATGGAGGTGGCGCCGCTGCCGTCGAGGAGCAGACCGAGTTCGATGCGGTCCTCACCGAGGTCGGCCCGAACAAGATCCTCGTGATCAAGGCCGTTCGCGAGCTGACCGGCCTGGGCCTCAAGGAGGCCAAGGACCTCGTCGACGCCGCCCCCAAGGCGGTCAAGGAGGGCGTCACCAAAGAGGAGGCCGAGGCCGCCAAGGAGAAGCTCTCCGAGGCCGGCGCGACCACCGAGGTCAAGTAGCTCTCCCTTTCTCACGCGACCACCGACGAGCCGGTCCTTCGGGGCCGGCTCGTTTCACGCGTCCGGCGCGAGCGTCTGGTTCAGTGGCGCACGTTCGTGTTGCACGCCGGGCGCTATGTTTCCAGCAGATTGCCGGCAGCCGTGAGCTCACCGGTCCGGACGTGGTGATGGCGCATCGGCTTCTGAAGAATTCCGCTGCGGAGCAGGTCGGCCACGGCGCCTACGCGCTGCTCAGCGCTGCTGCGGTGAACGAGGTTGCCGTCCAGATCGCGGGTGCCTTTCCCATGACGGAGACCTACGAGCACTATCCGCCGATCTCTGCCTTCGCCTTCGCGCTACGCTGGCCCTCGCGCCGGAGGTGCGTTTGGGGAGCGTGACTGGGCGCAGCGGCTCGCGTCGCCATCGACTCCGCCGGGTAGAGTATATACGTATACACTCCCGGCCGACCCGCGTGCTCAGGAGCGATTGCGGTACGCACGTTTCGGTCTGAGACGGCCCAAATTCACACTGAGCCAGGCAGACTGCCGGCCGTAATGGCCGAAATACCCGGCACGATGTGGCTTGAAGGAAGCGCCGGGAATCGCGCGTGACGATCAGTTCGGGCAGGCGAACCGCGCCCTCCGTGACCCCGGACCGCTTCACTTGACGAAGCGGTATCGGCTGTTATACTCCTCGTTCGCGCCTCCGCGCCCCTCCATGCCCTCTCCGAGGAGTCCTGAATGGTTTTGGCCGAGTCGACCGGCCGTTTTGAGCTGGCCCCGACCCGTGAGAATTTCTCGCATATTCCCGAGGTTCTCCCGCTCCCGAATCTTATCCAGACGCAGACCGAATCGTTCGAGTGGTTCGTCACCACCGGCCTGCGTGAGCTACTTGACGAAATCACCCCGATCACCGACTTCACCGGCAAGAACCTGGAGCTCCACTTCCGCGAATTCTATTTCGAAGAGCCCAAGTTCAACGAAGAAGACTGCCGCACGCGCGACCTCACCTTCGCGCGCCCGCTCAAGGTCGAGGTCGACCTGGTCATCAAGGAGACGGACGAGGTAAAGCACCAGACCGTCTTCATGGGCGACTTCCCATGGATGACCGGTCAGGGCACCTTCATCATCAATGGCGCCGAGCGCGTCGTGGTCAGCCAGCTGGTTCGCTCGCCTGGGGTCTACTACTCCGCGACCGAGGATCCGGCGACGGGTCGCATGCTGCACGCCGCCAAGGTCATCCCGAACCGCGGCGCGTGGCTCGAGTTCGAGACATCCAACAAGGATCTCCTCAGCGTCAAGGTTGACCGTAAGCGAAAGATCCCGGTCACGACGCTGTTGCGTGCCGTCGGGCTTGAGACCAACGAGATCGAGAAGATCTTCGGGCCGGCCGACGACAATCCCGAGCATCCGTACGTGGCGCTGACGCTGGAGAAGGATCCGGCCGAGGACCAGGACCAGGCGCTCATCGAGGTCTACAAGAAGCTGCGTCCGGGCGACCCGCCCACGGTCGACAACGCTCGCGCGCTCGTCACCAGCCTCTTCTTCAACTTCCGCCGATACGACCTCGGCCGCGTCGGCCGCTACAAGCTGAACAAGGCCCTGGGCGATGCCGCTCGCAAGCTGAAGTTCGACCTGCCGTCGGAGGACAGCGCGAACCCGCGTGCCAGCCGCGTCATCACCCGCGACGACATCGTGGCGATCATCGGCAAGCTCATCGAGCTGAACAACGGTCGCGGCGAGCCGGATGATATCGACCATCTGGGGAATCGGCGTATCCGCGCCAACGGCGAGCTGATCCAGAACCAGTTCCGGATCGGCCTGCTGCGCATGGAGCGCGTCGTCAAGGAGCGGATGACCATCACCGACTCTGACCAGGCGACGCCGAACACGCTCATCAACATCCGCCCCGTCGTGGCGGCCATGAAGGAGTTCTTCGGCGGCAGCCAGCTGAGCCAGTTCATGGATCAGACCAACCCGCTTGCGGAGTTGACCAACAAGCGTCGACTCTCCGCACTTGGCCCCGGTGGCCTGTCGCGCGAGCGCGCCGGCTTCGACGTCCGCGACGTGCATCCCAGCCACTACGGCCGGATGTGCCCGATCGAGACTCCGGAGGGGCCGAACATCGGTCTCATCGGCTCATTGGCGACCTACGGAAAGATCAACAAGCACGGCTTCATCGAGACGCCGTACCGCAAGGTGCGCCGATACGTCGGGACCAAGGACAAGCAGGCCGACGCCATCGGTCAGATCCTTGCCGAGGACCTCGTGCTGACCGACGGTGCCAAGCCGGTCGCGAAGTCGGGGACGACCATCGACGACAAGGTCTGGGGCCAGATCAAGGACGGCAAGGTCGCCCAGGTCATGATCCGGCCGATTGTCACCGACGAGATCATCTACCTCGATGCGTCCGAGGAGGAGAAGTTCCACATCGCGCAGGCCAACGCCGCGCTCGATGATCAATTCCGCTTCACCGAGGAGCGCGTCCTCGTCCGCTGGAAGGACAAATTCCTGGAGGAGTCGGTCGACGTGATCGACTACATGGACGTCAGCCCCAAGCAGATCGTCAGCGTCGCGACCGCCATGATCCCGTTCCTGGAGCACGACGACGCCAACCGCGCCCTCATGGGCTCGAACATGATGCGGCAGTCGGTGCCCCTCCTTCAGCCGGAGTCCCCGGTCGTCGGAACGGGTGTCGAGTACCGGGCCGCCTTCGATTCGCAGGGAGTGCTGGTCGCCAAGCACGGCGGGACGGTGGTCAGCGTGACCGCCAACCACATCACCGTGGAGCGCGATGAGGGCGATGAGCGAGACGTCTACAAGCTCAAGAAGTTCCTGCGCTCCAACCAGGGCACCTGCATCAATCAGCGCCCGGTCGTCGACGTGGGTGACCGCGTCAGGGCCGATCAGCTGCTGGCCGATGGCAGCAGCACGCAGGACGGCGAGATGGCACTGGGCCAGAACATCCTGGTCGCCTTCCTTCCGTGGGAGGGTGGCAACTACGAAGACGCCATCGTGCTGAGCGAGCGCCTCGTCAAGGACGACCTGTTCACCAGCATCCATATCGAAAAGCACGAGATCGAGGCCCGGGATACCAAGCTGGGCCCAGAGGAGATCACGCGCGACATCCCGAACGTGGGCGAGGAGAGCCTGCACAACCTCGACGAGGACGGGATCATCTACGAAGGTGCCGAGGTCAAGCCCGGGGATATCCTGGTCGGCAAGATCACGCCGAAGGGCGAGACGGAGCTGACCGCCGAGGAGCGCCTGCTGCGCGCGATCTTCGGTGAGAAGGCCCGCGAGGTGCGCGACTCGTCGCTGCGCCTGCCGCACGGTGAGCGCGGGATCGTGGTCGACGTCCGGCAGTTCAGCCGCGACAACGGCGACGAGCTGCTCCCCGGCGTCAACCGCCTGGTGCGGGTCAGCGTGGCCCAGAAGCGAAAGATCAGCGTCGGGGACAAGATGGCGGGACGCCACGGCAACAAGGGCGTGATCGCCAAGATCCTGCCCGTCGAGGACATGCCGTTCATGCCGGACGGCACGCCGGTCGACATCGTGCTCAACCCGCTCGGGGTACCGAGCCGCATGAACATCGGCCAGATTCTCGAGACGCATCTCGGCTGGGCGATGCAGGCGCTCGGGCTCAAGGCGGCGACCCCGGTCTTCGACGGCGCCACCGAGGAGCACATCCGCGGCGCGCTCAAGCGGGCCGGGCTGGCGGAGGACGGCAAGACCGTTCTCTACGACGGCCGCAGCGGCGAGCAGTTCGACCATCGCGTGACGGTCGGCTACATCTACATGCTCAAGCTCCACCACCTGGTGGAGGACAAGATCCACGCGCGTTCGACCGGACCCTACAGCCTGATCACCCAGCAGCCGCTCGGTGGCAAGGCCCAGTTCGGCGGTCAGCGCTTTGGCGAGATGGAGGTATGGGCGCTCGAGGCATATGGTGCCGCGAACATCCTCCAGGAGCTTCTCACCGTGAAGTCCGACGATGTCATGGGTCGCGTTCAGACCTACGAGGCGATCGTCAAGGGCGAGGAGATCCAGCCGCCCGGCGTGCCCGAGTCGTTCAAGGTGCTCATCAAGGAGCTCCAGGCGCGCGGCCTGTCGGTGGAGATTCTGAACGAGAACGAAGAGGAGATCCGCTTCATTGAGGACACCGGCAGCTATCCGCTACCGGACCTCGGCGGAATCAATCTCCAGGGCTTTGAGGAATAGCTCGCACGCCCCGGCGTCCCACGACGGCGCCGCGGTGTCCCCCCATCGGTGCATCCTGAGCCGGGGTCTGGTCGATCCCGGCAACGAGCGCAGCGGCGTCCAGCCGCAGGAGTCTTAGCCGCTCATGCTTGAAGTCAACAATTTCGACGCGATCCGGATCAGCCTGGCGTCGCCGGAGCAGATCAAGGGATGGTCGTCCGGCGAGGTCACGAAGCCGGAGACGATCAACTACCGCACGCTCAAGCCGGAGAAGGACGGCCTCTTCGACGAGCGCATCTTCGGTCCCACCAAGGACTGGGAATGCTATTGCGGTAAGTACAAGCGCATTCGCTACAAGGGCATCATCTGCGACAAGTGTGGCGTGGAGGTCACGCGCTCGAAGGTGCGGCGCGAGCGGATGGGGCACATCAAGCTTGCCTCTCCCGTGAGCCACATCTGGTATTTCAAGGGCACGCCGAGCCGCCTCGGCATCCTGCTCGACATCAGCCCCCGCAATCTCGAGCGCATCCTGTACTTCGCGCTGTACGTCGTCACGCGCGTCGACGAGACCCAGCGTGAGAAGGCCGCCCAGCGCATCGACGAGGAGGCGGAGGACCGAATCGCCTCTGCCCAGGCCATCGTCGACGAGAAGAAGGCCGAACTCGAGGAAGCCGTCGCCGACAAGCGCACCGAGGTCGAATCGGCGCACGAGGTCGAGAAGAAGCGCGTTACCGAGCAGCAGACGGCTCGCACCGAGGAGCTGATGACCGCCGCTCAGGCGGTCGAGGCATCCGTCAAGGAGGGCGGCAAGACGCTCGCGGAGGACGTCGTGTTCGCCGCCACCGGCGAGGTGATCGGTCGGGGCGGAGAGACGTCCAAGGAGGCGCTCGCGAAGCTGCGTGCCGTCGTCAAGGGCGAGGTCGCGGCGGTCGAGAAGGACGCCAAGGAGGCGCTCGCCAGCGCCGAAGAGAAGTACCACACCGCCGTCGCCGATCTGACCTCGGGGATCCAGGACGCCACCGCCACCGAACGCGAGCAGGTCCGCCAGGAGACCGATGACGCTCGCCTCTGGGCTCGCACCGAGCGCGCCCGGCTGGCGGATCTCAAGGTCCTCCAGATCCTGACCGAGACCGATTACCGGCACCTCCTCGAGGTCCACGGGCGCATGTTCGACGCCGGGATGGGCGCCGAGGCGGTCAAGAAGATCATCGAGCAGATCGATCTCGACGAGCTGAGCCAGATCCTGCACGTGGAGATGCGCCAGACGTCTGGCCAGCGCCGCAAGAAGGCGATCAAGCGCCTGCGGCTGATCGAGGCATTCCGCAAGAGCGGCGCACGGCCGGAGTGGATGATCCTCTCAACCCTGCCGGTCATCCCGCCCGACCTGCGGCCGATGGTCCAGCTCGATGGCGGCCGCTTCGCGACGTCCGACCTGAACGACCTCTACCGTCGCGTCATCAACCGCAATAACCGGCTGTCGCGGCTCCTTGACCTCGAGGCGCCGGAGATCATTATCCGCAACGAGAAGCGGATGCTCCAGGAGGCGTGCGACGCGCTGATCGACAACGGCCGTCGCGGTCGTGCCATCGCCGGCACCGGAAACCATCGGCTCAAGAGCCTGTCCGACATGCTCAAGGGCAAGCAGGGCCGGTTCCGCCAGAACCTGCTCGGCAAGCGCGTCGACTACTCCGGGCGCTCGGTCATCGTGGTCGGCCCGGAGCTCAAGCTGCACCAGTGCGGCCTGCCCAAGAAGATGGCGCTCGAGCTGTTCAAGCCGTTCGTGATGCGGCAGCTGGTCGAGAAGGGCTTCGCCCACAACATCAAGAGCGCCAAGCGCATCGTGGAGCGCGTGCGTCCCGAGGTGTGGGACGTGCTCGAGGCGGTCATCACCGATCACCCGGTCCTGCTGAACCGGGCGCCAACCCTGCATCGGCTGGGTATCCAGGCCTTCATGCCGGTGCTCGTCGAGGGTTCCGCGATCCAGATCCACCCGCTCGTGTGCTTCGCGTTCAACGCGGACTTCGACGGTGATCAGATGGCGGTGCATGTGCCGTTGAGCACCGCTGCACAGCAGGAGGCCAAGGACCTCATGCTGTCAACCCGAAACCTGTTGAGCGCCGCCGACGGCTCGCCGGTCGTCAGCCCCACCCACGACATGGTGCTGGGCTGCTACTACCTCACGGTCCAGGTCGACGACGAGACGGGCGCCGGTCGCGCCTTCTCGAGCGAAGACGAGGTGATCATGGCGGCGCAGCTCGGACAGGTGCACGTCCAGGCCCCGGTCAAGGTCGAGCTCGACCTGTACGACGGGACCGATGAGGACGGCACCGTCCGGACGCATGCCGAGGTCATTGAGACCACGGCCGGCCGCGTGATCTTCAACCGGGTCCTGTCGCAGGAGCTCGGCTTCGTCAACAAGGCGATGGACCGCAAGAGCCTCAAGGAGATCATCGCGCGCTGCTACCGCGATCTCGGCCCTGAAGCCACCGCGACGCTCGTGGACGGCATCAAGGGCGTCGGGTTCCGCTACGCCACCGCTGCAGGCATCACCATCGGCATCGATGACCTGGCGGTCCCCAAGAACAAGGGCAAGTTGCTCACGGCCGCGCAGGTCAGCGTGGACAGCATTGACCGCGAGTTCCGACGCGGCTTCATCACCGAGGACGAGCGCTACACGCAGACCGTCGAGGTCTGGCGCAAGGCGACCGACGACGTGACGCAGGCGATGCTCACCGGACTCGACGAGCGTGGGTCGATCATGCTCATCACCAACTCCGGCGCCCGCGGCTCGGTGACCCAGATCCACCAGCTGGCCGGCATGCGTGGCCTGATGGCCGACCCCTCGGGCCGGATCATCGACCTGCCGATTCGCTCGAACCTGCGGGAGGGGATGAGCGTGCTCGAGTACTTCATCTCCAGCCACGGAGCCCGTAAGGGCCTCGCCGATACCGCCCTGCGCACCGCCGACTCCGGGTACCTGACCCGGCGATTGGTCGACGTGGCACAGGACGTCATCACCCGTGAGGATGACTGCGGGGCCGATATCGGCACCTGGATCACCGTCGAGGAGTCGGCCCAGATCCCCGAGCCATTCCTGGATCGCTTGATCGGCCGCATGGCGGCATCGGAGATCGTCGACGAGAAGACCGGCGAGGTGCTCGTCGAGCGCAATGCCGAGATCAACGAGGAGGCGCTCCTCCGCATCGACGCATCCGGTCTCGAGCGCGTCAGCGTTCGGTCGCCTCTCACCTGCGCCGCGCGCCATGGCGTGTGCCGCATGTGCTACGGCCGTAATCTCGCCACCGGCGAGCTCGTTGCGCTCGGCCAGGCGGTCGGGATCATCGCGGCCCAGTCGATCGGCGAGCCCGGTACCCAGCTCACCATGCGAACGTTCCACACCGGTGGCGTTGCCGGCGAGGACATCACCCAGGGCCTGCCGCGTGTCGAGGAGCTGTTCGAGGCGCGCATCCCCAAGGGCCAGGCCACCATGACCGAGATCGACGGCACCGTCGAGGTACCTCCGGCATCGGGTGACCAGCCGATCGCGGTGCGCGTCACACATCGCGAGTCCTATGACACGACCTTCAAGCTGACGCCGCAGCACGAGATCCTGGTCGCCAATGGCGACGAGGTCGCCGAGGCCCAGCTGTTGGCTCGTCTGGGCGAGGACGACGAGCTCGTCGAGGTCAAGGCACCGACCGCCGGGCGCGTGACGAAGAAGGGGAACACCCTGACGCTGCACACCGAAGAGGTCGATGTCCGCGAGTACCCGGTGCCGCACTCGGCGCGCCTGCGGGTGTCCGACGGCGATGTCGTCTCGGCCGGCGATGCGCTGACCGAGGGCTCGATGAACCCGAAGGATCTGCTCCAGATCAAGGGTGTGGACACCGTCCAGCGTTTCTTGGTCGGCGAGGTCCAGAAGGTGTATCGGTCGCAGGGCGTGACCATCAGTGACAAGCACATCGAGATCATCGTGCGCCAGATGCTGCGCAAGGTGACCGTCGACAACGCCGGGGACACCGAGCTGCTCCCGTCGGAGCTGATCGATCGGTTTGAATTCGAGGAGACGAACAACCGGATTCTCGCGGAGGGCGGGGAGCCTGCAACGGCGCAGACCGTGCTGCTCGGCGTCACCAAGGCGTCCCTCAACACCTCATCGTTCCTCGCGGCAGCGTCCTTCCAGGAGACCACGAGGGTCCTCACGGAGGCCGCCATCAACGGTGCCAAGGATCACCTGATCGGTCTCAAGGAGAACGTGATCATCGGCAAGCTCATCCCGGCAGGGACCGGAGCAGAGGCGCGACGCCTCCAGGCCGAACGTGCCGGCCAGCTGTCACCTGCCGAAGAGGAGCAGCAGCGCGAGGAGGCCGCGGCGCGTGCCTTCCTGTCTGGTGATCCCGATGCCGATGGCGACGGGACCGTCGAGCCCGCGGAGGCCGAGGCGGCCGCCGAGGAAGCGGGTGACGCCGTGGCCGATCTCATGGGTGCCGGGAGTAACCCACAAATGGAGGCAGCGGTCGAGGAGCAGGTCTTCGACGAACTGACCGAAGACGAACGGGAGAAGGCTACCGTCGAGAAGTAGCCCCCAACTGACCGATGCGAAGGGCGGCCTCCGGGCCGCCCTTCGTGCTGCGTCAACGCGCCGGGTAGTGCATCAGTTTGAGCGGGGCTCCGCTTGACGATGCTTGAGGGTGGGTCCATGCTTGAGGGGTGAAGCGTCTCAAGTTGCCCCGCGATCCGAATCAGCGTGCCAAGGCTACCTTGGATGCAATGCTAGGTGACGTGACTTCCGAGCCGATCCGAGAGAAGGATCAGGCGGCGGTCGAGTCGGGGAGACGCGGCGGGAAGATCGGCGGGAAGCTCAGGGCTGCGAAGCTGAGTCCAGAGCGGCGATCAGAGATCGCCCGCAAGGCTGCGATGGCCCGATGGACTAGAAACAACACCTAGGTCAACACCACAGTGTTGCACCCCACAATGTGGTGTAGTACAGTCCCGACCATGAATCAGTTGTGGCCGGACCCGATTACCAGGCTCGTCGAGCGCCAGACCGAAGAACTTGAGCGCGAGGCGACGCAGCTCCGCGCCAATAAGGTCCAGATTGACTCGCGGCTTGAGCAGATCGACGGCGAACTCGGCGAGCTTCAGATTGCAGTGAAAGTCTACCGTCGATTCGCTCCGAGCGAATCGACGCCCGCAGAGCCGACCGAGGCGAGGTCGCAGGTTATCGAGCCGCCGCTCGTGGGAAACAACGGTCATCGTCCTGAGCTTGACGGCCTCACCCTCGCGCAAGCAGCGGAGCAGGTGCTTCGGTGGCTCGGCGGAAGAGCGGCGTCGGGCGAGCTCCGGCAGAACCTAATCGACGCAGGCGTCCTCAAGGGCGATCACAGCGCCTACGGTTACTTGCTCAAGACCATGCGGAACAAGCCTGATCTGTTTGTGAAAGTCCAGCGCGGCACTTGGGCGCTCGCCGGGGAGGGCCATGAATAGAGCGTAGATAGCCGGAACGGAACGGCCTCACGGTTAGGAGCCTAGAAGCCGTCCCGTTCCTATCATGCCGTGGTGGCGGAAAGGTAGACGCTCCGGTCTAGGGAACCGGTGCAGGCCCTGGCCTGCGTGCGAGTTCGATTCTCGTCCACGGCACTTAGCGAGCTTGACAGTAGCATGTGCCTGAAACACTTGACAAGTACTACGCCCGTGGTACTGCAGTATCTGCTTGGGTTCGAATGGGACACACTGTTGTCACAATCCTCAAGCATTCTTGCAGTATGAACAGGTTGAGCCGCACAGAACGGGCGCAGATCATTCGGGCGCTGGTCGAAGGAAACTCGGTCCGCTCCACCAGCCGCATGACCGGGTTCGCTCAGAACACGATCATGAAGCTCCTGCGTGAACTCGGTGCGGCTTGCGCTGAGTTTCAGAGCACCACCCTGCGAAACCTGCCGACCACCCGCGTCGAGTGCGACGAGATCTGGGCATTCGTGGCAGCGAAGCAGCGCAACGTCCCGGAGCAGCACAAGGGCGAGTTCGGGTGGGGTGACGTGTGGACCTGGGTCGCCATCGATCAGGACACACGGCTGATCGTCACCTGGCTGGTCGGCACGCGGGACGATTGGGCGGCGCGTGACTTCATCAGCGACCTTGGATCACGGCTAGCCAACCGAGTGCAGATCACCACGGACGGCTACAAGCCGTACATCCAAGCCATCGAAGCTGAGTTCGGTAGCAACGTCGATTTCGCCCGCCTGATCAAGCAGTACGGCAAGGATGACGCCCGAGAGGTTCATCAGGCCCGCAAGTACAGCCCGAACAAAGTGACCAGCCAAGAGGTCGATGTGGTCAGCGGCGATCCGGACCCGGCCCATATCTCAACCAGCTACGTCGAGCGCCACAACCTCTCGATGCGGATGGGGATGCGCCGCTTCACACGGCTTACCAACGCCTTCTCAAAGAAGGTCGAGAATCACGCGGCAGCCGTATCGCTGAATATGATGTGGATCAACTTCGGGCGACCGCACAAGAGTCTTGCCAATCCCTATCCCCGGACACCCGCGATGGCGGCAGGTGTGGCCGATCACCCCTGGACGTGCGAGGAGATCGCCGCACTGCTGGACTAGAGTCGCTTCAGGTAGCGGCGAGCCGTACTCCGATAGCCCAGTCGCTCATAGAACGCGTGAGCATCGTCGCGGCCGTCACCCGAGTTGAGGACGATTACCGCCACCCCCCGGGCGCGGCTCCAAGCCTCTATGGCGTCCATGAGCGCGGTACCGATGCCTTGGCGCCGCTCAGCACTATCGACTACGAATGCCATAACTCGCGACTGCGGCGCATCCGCCTCGTAGTTTTGACCGCTCCAAACACCCGCGTATCCGACCACGCGTCCCATGCGCTCAGCAACGAATGTCGTGCGGTTGCGGTCCGTCGCGATTCGCGACAGACGTTCAGCCATCTGATCCGCGGTCGCCGGATACCCAAGTTGACCTGTCAATGCCGCGAGCGCGGGAATGTCGTTGTTCCCGGCCTCACGCACTCGTACTAAGGCGGCGTCCTCCACGACTTCAGAGTAGCGGGTGCATCAAGGTCTCAAACTGGTTTCAAACTGATGCACTACCACGCGCCGCGGTCGTTTGACACTCTGGAGGGGTGTTCCCTATACTCCGTCGTCGGTGTCCCGTGCGCGGGATGCCTTCGTGTGTGGCCACCGGGCAGCCCAGAAATCGGCTTCCGCAATGGATGCCGAGGGCGCCGCATCGGACGCCACGATCGCAGACATCATCAACGCGAGTACGAACGCGAGGTTCTCGTTGCCGACAATCAGCCAGCTGGTCCGCAAGGGTCGCAAGCCGGCCATCAAGAAGGTCAAGGCCCCGGCGCTGCGCCGGACGCTGAACACCCTCAAGCAGACCACGTCCGAGGGACGCGGCGCGCCACAGCGACGCGGCGTCTGTCTGCAGGTGAGGACGCGCACGCCGAAGAAGCCGAACTCGGCCCTTCGGAAGGT
>JBBSML010000029.1:0-25147 GCA_038233215.1 Candidatus Limnocylindria bacterium | reverse complement strand
GCGTCTCGGTCAGCGTTCCGATCTGGTTGAGCTTGACGAGAATGCTGTTCGCGGCTCGTTCGCGAATGGCGCGCGCCAGCCGCTCGGTGTTTGTCACCAGCAGGTCATCACCGACGAGCTGAATCTTCGCACCCAGCCGCTCGGTCAATGCGGTCCACCCCTCCCAGTCGTCCTCCGCCAGCCCATCCTCCAGGCTCACGATGGGATAGCGGTCGACCCACTCAACCCAGAAATCGATGAGCTCCGTGCCGGTCAGCGAACGATCCTCGCGCGCCAGCGCGTAACGACCGTCACCGTAGAGCTCGGTGCTCGCGGGATCGAGCGCGATGGCGATCTGTTCCCCCGGCCTGTAGCCGGCGCGTTCGATCGCGGTCACCACGGCTGCAATCGCGTCCTCGTTGTTGCCCAGGCTCGGCGCATAGCCGCCCTCGTCTCCGACGGTCGTGGCCAGTCCCTCTTCGTGGAGAAGCACCCCCAGGGCATGGAATGTCTCGGCCGCCCAGCGCAGCCCCTCACGGAACGACGGTGCGCCGAGCGGAACGATCATGAACTCCTGGAAGTCGGTCGAGTTGATGGCGTGCCTACCGCCGTTGAGGATGTTCACGAGCGGTACCGGAAGCGTCCGTGCACCCGCGCCACCGAGGTATCGGTAGAGCGGCAGGCCGACTGCTTCCGCAGCCGCGTGGGCGACCGCCAGGCTGACGCCGAGAATGGCGTTGGCTCCCAGACGGCCCTTGTCCTCGGTGCCGTCGAGATCGATCAGCAGCCTGTCCAGGCTGATCTGGTCGATGGCATCGATGCCGAGCAGCTCCGGCCGAATCGTCTCGTTGATGTGCCGAACGGCCGTCAGCACGCCCTTGCCGCGGTAGCGTTCGGAATCGCCATCGCGCAGCTCGACCGCCTCATGGGCACCGGTCGACGCGCCCGAAGGGACCATGGCCGTGCCGACGGCGCCGCCCTCGAGAAACACATCGACCTCAACGGTCGGGTTGCCCCGCGAGTCGAGGATCTCACGACCGATCACATCCTCGATCAGGCTGGTCATGCATCGTCCTCCGCAAACTCGATCTCCGCGTCGGCGGGAAGCAGAACCGCCACTCCGGGCAGCGTCTTGCCCTCGATGTACTCCAGCGCGGCGCCGCCGCCGGTGCTGACGTGCGTCATGCGATCGGCCAATCCCAGGCCCTCGACGGCCGCCACCGAATCTCCGCCCCCCACGATGATGACCGCGCCGGCCGCGGTCCTCGCCGCCAGGACACGGGCCATCTGGTTGGTTCCCTCCGCGAATTGCGCGATCTCGAACACGCCCATCGGGCCATTCCAGAAGATCGTCTGCGCCCTGGCGAGGTGTTCCGCATAGGCCGTACGCGTCTCAGGCCCGATGTCGACGACCATCTGGTCCTTCGGTACCGCGTTGACCGACACGACCTGCGTCCTCGCTCGATGGTGAATCTGGGGCGCCACCACGGCATCGGTCGGGAGCATGAGGCGAACACGCCGGCGTCGAGCCTCGGTGACAATCCGTTCCGCATTCTGGAGCTGATCGGCCTCAACCAGGCTTTTCCCCATCTCGAGGCCGCGCGCAGCGAGGAAGGTGTTCGACATGCCGCCACCGACCAGTACCGCCTGGCAGCGCGAGAGCAGAACCTCGAGCACCTCGAGTTTGCCGGACACCTTTGCCCCACCGACGATCGCATGAAACGGACGTGACGGCTTTTTCAACAACCGGGTCAACGCGTCCACCTCGCGCTCCATGAGAAGGCCCGCCACCGCTGGCAGGTGGTGGGTGATCCCCTCCGTGCTGGCGTGGGCCCGATGCGCGGCGCCGAAGGCGTCGTTGACGTAGAGGTCCGCGAGGCGCGCAAGGGCGGCGGCAAATTCCGGCGCATTCGCCTCCTCGCCCGCGTGGAAGCGAAGGTTCTCGAGCAGCAGCAGGTCACCGGGCCGCAGCTTGTCGATTGCCACCTGCACGCCCGGACCGAGCGCATCCCCGGTCATGCGCACCGGCCGACCGAGCAGCTGGCTCAACCGATCGGCGACGGGCTTGAGGCGCAGCGCATCGTTGACCTTCCCCTTTGGCCGACCCAGATGGCTGGCCAAAATGACGATCGCACCGCGTTCAAGAAGGTGGACGAGCGTCGGCAGGCTGGCGCGAATCCGGGTGTCATCGGTGATTCGGCCGTCGTCGAGCGGTACGTTGAGGTCGGCTCGCACGAACACGCGCCGGCCTCGAACGTCGACGTCGCGGACAGTCTTGAATGCCATTGCCGACCTACAGCCGTTCGGCCATGAACGCCGCGAGATCGGAGACGCGACAGGAGTAGCCCCATTCGTTGTCGTACCAGGCGATGACCTTCACGAGGTTCTCACCGGTCACCATCGTCGAGGCGGCGTCCACGATCGAGCTGCGGTCGTCGCCCTTGAAGTCCATGCTGACGAGCTCTTCCTCGGTGTAGCCCAGGAAGCCCTGCATCGGTCCATCAGCGGCCGACTTCAGCGCCGCATTGGCGGCCTCTGCAGTGATCGGTCGAGACGTGATGGCGACGAAATCGATGATGCTCACCGTCGGCGTCGGCACGCGTAGCGCGAAGCCGTCGAATTTGCCCTTGAGGCCGGGGATGACGAGTGCAATCGCCTTGGCGGCACCGGTGGTGGTTGGAATGATGTTCTGGCCGGCACTTCGCGCACGGCGCAGATCCTTGTGGAACACGTCGAGCACGTTCTGGTCATTTGTGTAGCTGTGGATCGTCGTCATCAGGCCGCGCTCGATGCCGAAGGTGTCAAAGATGACCTTTGCCGGCAGCGCAAGCGCGTTCGTGGTGCAGCTGGCGTTGCTCACGATGTGGTGCTGCTCCGGCTCGTAAGCGCCTTCGTTGACTCCAAGCACGAGCGTGATGTCCTCGCCCTTGGCGGGTGCAGAGATGATGACCTTCTTCGCGCCGGCGGTCCGATGGGCTGCCGCCTTCTCGGCATCGGTGAAGATGCCGGTCGATTCGATCACGATGTCGACCCCCAGGTCGTCCCACGGCAGAGCGGCCGGATCCTTCTCGCTGAACGCCTTGATCTCGTGGCCGTCGATGGTGATGGTGCCGTCGCCGGAGGTCACCTCCCCGTCAAAGCGGCCGTACGTCGAGTCGTAGCGGAACAGGTGTGCGTTCGTGGCGGTCGGGGCCAGGTCATTGATGGCGACGACCTCGAGGGCATCGCCGTGGCGCTCGATGATTGCCTTGAGGGTCTGACGGCCGATGCGGCCGAATCCATTGATCCCGATGCGAGTGCTCACGACGGTGCTCCTTGCTCTGTTGTTGGCGACGCCCGCACATGGGATGCCGAAATCATGACAAGAGGCGCGCCGGTGAGCGGCGCGCCTCTTGGGTGCAGGGTCGGCGATCAGCCGCCGATCTTGAACATCTTCGTGCTACAGACCGGGCAGACGCCTTCGGTCGCTGGCTTGCCATTCTTCATGGTGATCTTGTTTTCGCTCTGCATCTCACGCTTTGCCTTGCACTTGACGCAGTAGGCTTCGGTCGCCATCGGTTCATTGCCTCCCTATTGGCCGGCCTCGGAGCCGGTCGTTGGTTGAGAGCCCCCCGCCTGTTGGTCGAGCGATGTTCCGCGGCGGGCGATGTAATCGCCACCGTCGGCGTCGACCTGCCAGAGCAGGTGGATGCCGGCCAGTCCGGCATCGATGCAGCGTGCCTCTGCGGCCTCCTTCGCCGCGCCTTCCAGCAACGTGCCGTCGGTCCGCTGCGCATAGGCCGCGCAGACGGTCCCAGACCGCAGTCCTGCCAGGTGTGCCAGCACAAAGAGTGCCGACGACTCCATTTCGAGATTCGCCACACGCTGACGGCGAAGCTCATCTGCGAGCTCAGGATAGCGAACTGGGAGCGTGCGCATCTGCCGTCCCTGCGGAGCGTAGAACCCGCTCGCGGTGGCCGTCAGGCCAACGTGGTGCCTGATCCCCTGCTCTCGGCAACTCTGCTCGAGCGCCCAGACGACGTCGCGATGCGCAATTGCCGGGAAGCCGGGGTGGACATAGAAGTCAGTCGTGTTCTCGAGACGGACGGCTCCGGTCGAGACGATAAGGTCGCCCAGACCGATCTCCGGCTGAAGCGCTCCCGACGATCCGACGCGAATGAAGGTGGGTTGCTCGGTGATCTCCATCACCTCCGCGAGCACGATCTCGACGTTGTCCGTGCCCATCCCGGTCGACATGCAGCTGATGCGCATGCCGCGATACATGCCCGTGATGGTGGTGATCTCGCGATGGCTGCGCTCAAGCTCCACCGAATCCCAACGGGCCGCCACCCTGGACACGCGTCCGGGATCGCCGACGAGCAGAACGTACTCGGCCAGCTCGCCCCGCTCGAGGGCGATGTGGTACTGGCGATTCCCGGTGAGCGGTGCATCCGCCTGGGTCAGATCGGACAAGGGCCCTCCTAGTTCGTGAACGCGCTGGATGATACGCCGCACGCTCGGTCAGGGGCCGCGCTCGTTCGGCACACGCACCAGTGCGAGCTGCGATATGGTGGACTCGGGATCGGCGTCGACCCCATCGGCGTTGCGCTCGTCGGCTTGCAGCAGCTCATCGGGCGGATCCGTTCCATAACGGCGAGCGACGACAACCGCGCCGAGCAGAATGGCGACACCGGCGCCGAGCAGAATGGCCGCAAGGGGATGTCGTCCGCCGGATCCTTCGGGGACGCCGCCGACCGTTGCCTCCGCGCTGGACCGCGACGGGCTCTGGCCAGCGGCCTCCGCCGCGAGCAGCACCAGCGCCGGAGCCGGACGAACTCCGTCACAACCGACGAGGAGGCGTGACGGTTCCGCCATGGCCACCCCTACCAGCGTCACAGCGCCTTCCGGCAGCTCTCTACGGGAGCCACGGTCGCAGAGCCGCTCGACGTGTACGACCGACCCGTCCGCCTCGATCGTCCTGCGCTCATCTGTATTAGTCACACGCCCTACGATTGAGACCCAAACCGGCGGATCGCCAGTTTCTGGCATCGCCGTCGTGGGCGTCGCGGCAGGACCCGATCCGACCACCGTGTCGCCGTGGCGCTCCCCCAACACCACCAGTGGCAGTCCCGATCCTGCCGCGGCTTCGATCTCTCGCAGGCCCATGAGCTCGAGCGGGAGCGGGACGGTGCGTCCGCTCATGACACGTTCGAGACGCTCGGCAGAGTCCGAAGCCACGCCCACCAGGCGCACGCCATCCCAGAGGAGGCCGGCGACGCCAAGCTCCGGCCACGCGGAGGCCACGAGCGTCGCACCCACGCGCATCTCGGACAGGCCAGCCTCGTCGAGGGCAGCCAGCGTCGAGGCATCCGCCACCGCCGAGCCGCCACCAGCGCCCGAGGTCGCGGCACGACCGGCGGCACCCGAAGCGCCCGAGCCGGGGGTGGAGCGGCTGGCGCTCGCCTCTGCCCCTGTCGCTCCGGCCAGGATCCGCAGGTCGGCCTCGCTCCGAGGCCAGACCCGATACCCGCGAAGCGGCTGAGCGCCCGTGGTCGACTGACCGAGGACTCCGCTCACCTCGACCCACGCGCCGGCCACCAGCGGTTCGTCGTCTGCCGCCAGGCGGGCACCAAGCGCGACTCGCAGGGGTCCGCTGCCGTCGTCGAGCTCGAAGGAGACGGTTCCGCTCGAAGCTCGTCTGGCCGACGCCACCAGGGCGCCACGGACCACGACGAGGTGCGCTTCGGACGCCTCGGACGCGTCGCCGGTACGCAGGGTTCGGGCGGCCGGGTCCGGTGCACTCCCCAAGCGACGCGGCGCGATCGTGACTCGCAGGGACTCCATGCCTTCCTTGGTCGATCGCGCGCCGTCGACCTCGACGTGCTCGCCCAGAGACACGGTCCCGGCCTCGTCGCCGAGCCGTAGCAGGATCGCGCCACTCGCGTCCTGGATCACCGCCGATCCGGGATCAACCGTGCCGGACGCGAGCGTGATGACGCCGCGCACGGTGACTCTCGCGTTCTTTGCCGCGGCACGAGCATCAACGATGGGAATGACGCTGACATCCGGTGGCGCGGGGCTCGCACTCGCGCTCGGGCTCGGGCTGGGACCTGCCGATCCACCCGGCGAGGGGGGTGGCGTGGGCGCGGCGGATAGCTCGACATCGCTGGAGTCGCGTGGCTGCACGCGGTACCCGGACGTTCCGGTTCCCGACGAGTCACGTTGACCGACGACGCCGACGACCGCCACCCGAACCCCATTCTCCCAGGTCGATGTATCGATGCCTGTTTCGGTTCCGACGATCACCCTGACGGCCCCGGTCCCGTCGTCAACCTCGAATGCGAGACCGGCGGCCAGGGACGTCGGGCTCCCATCGACCGCGCCGTCGATGCGAACGAGGCGAGCCTCGACCGACTCATCGACTGCACCTGTGGCAGAGGCGAGCGCCGTCGGCGCTCTGCCGGCCGGACCGCTCACGACAACATCCTCGGCGGACGCACGGATGGTGCGTTGCGCGAAGCGATCGTCCAGCGTCCCGCTCACCACGAGATGGTCGGCCCGCGCAAAGGATCCGCCGTCAAGCAGCACGGCGATGCCTCCGCTGGCATCGGCAACGTACCCACCGCCCTCGACAAAGTCAGATGCCGTCAGGGCTTCACCCTCAACGGTCACCGTGCTGCCATCGGCCATGTCTCGCGCGCTCGCGATCAGCGTCGGCATCGGCCCGGACGTCGCTGTCGGAGTCGGGGACGTCGTCGGAGCTGGCGTCGTCGGAGCTGGCGTGGCCGACTCTGTCGGCGACGGGCTGTTCGTCGGGGCCGGACTCGTCGTCGGTTCCGGGTCGCTCGTGTCAGGCACCGGTGGGGAACCGCTGTTCTGCGGGTCCGGCAGAGCCTGAACGAAGAAGTCAACCGAATTGACGTCCGTGTCCACGGTCGATCCTGCCGATCCGCCGGGAAGGCGTTCGAGGCTCGTGCCGGTTGGCGGTGCGGCGGCAGGGCTCCCTTCAAGCCAGAGGTTCGCCGCCGTTCCCCACCCGACGGCGTCGATTGCGCTGCTGGCCCCCTGAATGCGGACCGCGACGCTGCCACCGGTGGCGGCCAGGCCGCCGGCATACAGCACATCGGCGACGGGTGCGAAGATGCCAAGCTCGTTCGCGACGAGGACATGCGACCGGGGCGGCACCGCCCGCGCACCAAGCTCCCAGACGGCGCGTCGACTGACCGTCGCACCGCTGGCCGTGACGTACACGAGCTCCAGCCCCTCGAGCGGCAATGGCGCCGTCGATGGGTTGTACAGCTCGATGATCTCGTCGCTGGCGCTGGCGCCCCCGGTCATGACCTCGCTGACCACGAGGTGTTCGACGACGGCCGCTGATGTCCGGTCGACGATCCCGATCGGGAGATACCCGACCAGGAGCAGACACGCGATCAAAGTGCGGACCAGGGCGGGCATCCCGCGCGACGGGAAGGCGATCGATGCAGATACGGACACGGCTCTTACCTCGGCTGTGGAGGCAGGCCGACGCATGATGCCAGCTGCACGCTTACCGCCCGCTTAGCGCCCGCTTACCGTGCATCGAGCATCACCGGTACAATCGGCGGCCATGTCCATTGATAACCGATCCGCCTCACGCGCCGAGGCGCGTCGGCGTGCCCGTCTTGCCGCTCGCGGCGAACCATCCGAACCGTTAACTGCTGAGCCGGAACCCGAATCGCGTTCCCCTCGCGGCGGATTCCTGAATCGCCTCTTCCCGCCGGCACCGCCGCTCCCGAATCGCCGGGATCCGCTCGCCGGCTTTACCGGGAGCGGTCCGCTGCGGCCGATCGCCATGCGCTTCTACCTGCTGCGCCGGAATCCGCTCGCGTGGCTCCTCCCCGGGATTCTCGCGTTCGTCGGCTTCCTGGCCTCGTTCAGCTACTCCCGGGGGATCCTGGGGCTCGTGGGCACCTTCATCTTGTTCGGCGCACTCATCGGAGCCGGCTGGTTCGGCTGGCAGCGCCCGACGCTCTTCGGCATTGCGGCCGCACTGGTCGGGTTCTTCGTGGCTGCCGCGATCGTGCTGATCTCGTTCGCCCAACGCGGCGCCACGCCCGACACGTTCGGCGGACCAGCCGGCGTCATCGGTCCGCTCATCCTCCAGGGGGTCTATCAGTCCGCGCTCGGCTTCCTGGGGGGCTGGTATGGCGGGTATCTGCGGCGTCGTCAGACGCAGCTGAGCGCCGAACTGCGTCCTCGTCAGCGCCGGCGATAGCCCGGGGCGCAATCCGGCACGCCACTTGCTAAACAGTAGCGACGTAGACATCGAGAGCATTTCGATCGACGCCGAACATCAAGCTGAAGCCCGTCGCCGACGGAAGCTCGGGCCAGACGCGACACTTTGCGGCTTCGCTCGTTCGCGTTGATCTCGCTCCTGACGTCTTCTGGGGGCTGTCGGGTTCCAGGACCCTCCGTACTGGAGCCAGACGGCCCCCTCCTCGTACCCGGCTGACCTTCAGCCGCGGTGGGCGGCAGCCGCCTCATGTGCCAGCTCGGTTGCCTGGCGCGCGGTGGTCGCCATCCCGAGCACCTCGCCCGTCGAGCGCATCTCTGGACCCAGCTCGGCGCTGACGCCTGGCAGTCGCCACAGCGATCCGACCGGCGCCTTGACCGCCACGCGCGGTCCGTCCGCCGCGAGCCCGGGACGCATCCCCGCCTCCTCCAGAGACCGCCCGAGCGCGCAGCGCACCGCAACCGCCACCACGTCGACACCGGTGGCCTTTGCCACGATCGGGACCGTGCGGCTCGCACGCGGGTTTGCCTCGATGACGATGATCGTGTCGCCCGACGCGATCATCTGGACATTGAGGATGCCGCGCACGCCCAGCGCCAGCGCGATGCGTCCGGCCGTCTCGGCCGCGAGCTCCTGAACGGCGCGCGTGACGTGCTGCGGCGGCAGAACCGCGACACTGTCGCCCGAGTGCACCCCCGGCGGATCCACCTGCTCGAGGATCCCCGGCACCGCCCACTCGATCCCGTCGCAGATCGCGTCCACATCGAGCTCGATACCTGCCACCACCTCGTCGACGCGCAGTGGCCAGCCCACATCGGTCGCCAGGTAGGCGCGCACATCCTCGGAGCTGTGCAGCACGGCGATACCTCGACCTCCAATCACCCATGACGGGCGGACGATGACCGGATAGCCACCGAGCGCCTGGACCGCGGACTCGAGGCCGGCCGAATCGGCCGCCAGCGAGCCGCGCGGGCCCGCGATCCCCAGGCGGTCGAGGAAATGAGCGAACCGTTCGCGATCCTCGGTGATCTCGACCGCCTCCGCCGTCAGCCCGGCGATCGGCACATCGGCATAGGCGAGATCCTTGGCAAGGTCGATTGCGGTCTGCCCGCCGAAGGTGAGCACGACCATGGGCGGCGTCCCCGTGAGAGCGCGCTCGTGATCGATGACATCCAGCACCGCTTCCGTGTCGAGCGGCTCGAAGTAGAGGCGCGTGCAGGCGTCGTAGTCGGTCGACACGGTCTCCGGATTGTTGTTGATGACGACGGCATCCAGCCCCATCTCGCGCACGGCCCATGCCGCCCTCACGCTGCAGTAATCGAACTCGATCCCTTGTCCGATGCGGATCGGTCCCGAGCCGACGACGATCACGCTCTGGCGTTCGGCGGGCGGCGCGACCTCGGCATCGGCGTAGCTGGAGTAGAAGTACGGCGTCTCGGCAGGAAACTCGCCCGCGCAGGTGTCCACGCGCCGATAGGCGGGATGAATGCCGGAACGCACCCTGGCGCGCCGAACAGCCGCCCACGGAACGCCGGAGACCGCGGCGATGTCGGCGTCCCCGAAGCCGGCACGCTTGGCGTCGACGAGTGACGAGCCGATGAGCGAGCGCTCCGCCTCCACCAGCTCGGCCAGGCGCTCCGTGAACCAGGGCGCGATCCCGGTCGCGGCTGCCAGCTCCGCCGCATCGGCCCACTCGTGACGCAGGAGGGCGATCATTCGCCACAAGCGCGTGTCGGTCGGCGTCAGAAACCGCGCCAGGTCTTCGGGGACACGATGGCTGAGACCCCACGCCCGATCTTCCCAGAGCCACCCTCCTCCACGGGGCTCCAGTGACCGAATGGCCTTGAGCAATGCCGGACCGAACTCGCGGTCGATCGCCATGGTTTCGCCGGTCGCCTTCATCTGGATACCCAGGCTGCGGTCGGCGTTCGGGAACTTGTCGAACGGCCAGCGTGGCAACTTGACGACGACGTAGTCGACGGCGGGCTCGAAGGCCGCGCTGTTGCCGCCGGTCGCGGGGTTGGGCATCTCATCCAGGCGCTTACCGAGGGCGATGAGCGCGGCAATGCGCGCGATCGGATAGCCGGTCGCCTTCGACGCCAGTGCCGAGGAGCGGGAGACTCGCGGATTGACCTCGATGACCCGGTACTCCCGTCCGTCGGGTGACACGGCCAGCTGCACGTTGCAGCCCCCTTCGAGCTTCAGCGCACGGACGATCTTCAGAGCGCACCGGCGCAGGCGCTGGACGAGCGGGTCGGGCAGGGTCTGGATCGGAGCCACCACGATCGAGTCGCCGGTGTGGACACCCATCGGATCCATGTTCTCCATCCCGCAGATGGCGATCGTCGTATCCGACGCGTCACGCAGGATCTCGAACTCTATCTCGTACCAGCCGAGCAGCGAGCGCTCCACGAGCACCTGTCCGATGGGGCTGGCGTTCAGGCCGGCGGCAATCCGCTCGCGAGCCTCCGCGGCCGTGTGGGCGAATCCGCCGCCTCCACCCCCCAGCGTGAACGCCGGACGAATCACGATCGAGGCGTCCAGACGCTGGTAGAAGCGCATTCCATCCTCCACGCTCTCCACCACGGCGCTCTCCGGCACCGGTTCGTCGAGGCCGATCACGAGGTCGCGGAACCCACCCCGATCCTCGGCCGCCCGTACGGCGGCCAGCGGCGTGCCCAGCACCCGCACGCCGTAGTGGTCCAGGACGCCTGCATCGTCCAGGGCAACAGCCAGGTTGAGTCCCGTCTGACCACCCAGGGTCGGCAGCAGCGTATCGGGCCGATGCTCCTCGATCACGCGCGTGAGGTATGGCAGCGTCAACGGACCGATCAGCACGGTGCCGCCGACGTCCGGGTCGGTCATCACGGTGGCGGGATTGGAGTTGACCAGGATGGTCCCGACGCCCTCGCCGCGCAACGCCAGGCAGGCCTGCACGCCGGCATAGTCGAATTCCGCGGCCTGACCGATGAGGATCGGCCCTGAGCCGATGACGAGCACGCGGCGCGGCATGGTCACGCCAGCGCGCGCTCCGCGGCAAGATCGAAAATCCGCGATGCATCGATCGGTCCCGGGGCGCCTTCCGGATGGAACTGAACCGATGCGATCCGCCCGCTGCGGTGCGTGAGGCCCTCGACCGTGCCGTCGTTCAGGTCCCGGTGGCTGACCTCGTAGCCGCCGGCCGCGAGCGCCGGGCCGCCGACCACCGCGACCTCGTGATTGTGCGCGCTGATGTCGACGCGGCCGGTCCCCGTTTCGAGGACGGCATGGTTCCCACCATGATGGCCGACCGCCATGCGCTGCGTGCCAGCCCCCGCGGCAAGCGCAAGCAGCTGATGCCCGAGGCAGACGCCGAGGATCGGCGCTCCGTCCTCGGCGGCATTGTCCGCGAGCGTGCGGGTCGTTGCGATCTGCGCAGCCATGGCCGAAGGATCCCCCGGGCCCGGCGACAGGACGATCAGGTCAGGAGCGCTGGCGAGGATATCGGCCGCGTCCGCGTCATGTGGCAGCACCGTGATCTCAAACCCGCGTGCGGCGAGCGCCGCAAGGAGCGAGCGCTTGACACCGAAATCGACCAGAGTCGCCCGGGCGATGCGTGCGCCCTGCGGGCCGACCACGTATCGCTCGCGAGTGGCCACGCGGGAAACGTGATCGATCGACCCCCAGGGCGCGATCGCGCCGGCCGCACCGACCGCTTCGTCATCGGTCGCGGTGGCAGATCGGATGACGGCTTTGCGCGACACGCCGCGACGCAGCTCTAAGGTCAGCGCGCGGGTGTCGATCCCGGTCAGTGCCGGAATGCGCGCCTCGGCGAGCATCTCCTCCAGCGAGATGCCCACTCCCTGCGGCGGCGTCACGAGGCGCGTGCAGACGAGCGCGCGCGGGTGGACGCGGTTCGACTCCAGCTCCGACGCGGCGATCCGATAGCTGCCGGCCATCGGGTGCGTCAGGACCACGATCTGGCCGGCGTATGACGGGTCGGTCAGGATCTCGCCCCAACCGGTGGCCGCCGTGGTGAAGATGAGGTCGCCCTCGGCCGGTCCGATGTATCCGCGCAAAGCGCCGCGCCACACGCGCCCGCCCTCGAGCGCCACCAGGCCCGGCGCCGAACGAGGCACCGACCGCGGGTCAGCGGCTGGCGCCTCGGAGAGCTGCTCGAGATTCAGGATGTCTGCACCTATCGCTCCTTCCCGGCATCACGGTGCCGGCTTAAAGGACTTGGTGCAGTTTAGACCACCCTGTGGGTCAGGCTGGTGGAAGATCGCGATTGGTCGCCGGCGGATGTGTGACCAGTGGCAGGCGTCGACGAACCTCGAGGACCCTGCGCAACGCAACGAGCGCCACAATGCTCAGCACAGGCAGCACGGGCAGCCAGGCGATGCCGACTAGCGATGCCAGCGCGGCGTCGAGCTCGGCAGCGGCGTCCCAGGTCCTGGCAACGTCGGCCACCGGCTCCACCACCGGGACGAGCGAGACAGTCAGGCTCGGTTGGTCCGCATCGCACTCGATTTCTTAAGCTGCGCTTCGAGCGCCTCGATCTCACGCGCACCCCATCCAGCCGCGACTGACCGCCGGGCGATCGTTCCGCACCCCGAATACGCCGCTCGGCTAGGCTTCGTTCATGGAGCAACGCACTGCCGACCTCATGGCCGATGAGGACGCGCGCGCGAAGATGGCGGCACACGAGTTCGACCACGAGTTCCTGCGGACGCACCTCCGCGACGAGCGCAAAAAGGCGAGCCTGCTGGGCGAGATTCGCGAGGCGATCTTCGGCGCGCAGGACGGGTTGGTCAGCACACTTGCCGTTGTCAGCACCGTCGCCGGCGCGACCTCCGAGCGCTACCCGATCCTGGTGGCCGGCATCGCGTCCGGCCTGGCCGGCATCTTCAGCATGGCGGCCGGCGAGTACATCGGCAGCAAGAGCCAGCGCGAGATCATCGACGCGCAGGTGGTGGACGAGCGGCAAGAGGTCCACCAGCGCCCCGGCGAGGCCGAGGCGGAGATCGCGTTCATGTTCGAAGAGGATGGCCTCCCGCACGACCGCGCACTGGAGGTCGCTCGCATCATGGCCGAGTACCCCGACGTGTTGCTCAAGACGATGATCGAGAAGGAGCTCGGGCTCACCGTGGAGGAGGGTGGCGGCTCGCCTCTCCAGGGTGCCCTCATCATGGGCGCGGCCTTCGCGCTCGGCACCATTCCTCCCATCCTGCCGCACGTCTTCATCAATGGCGAGATCGCCGTGATGGTCTCCGTGGCGGCCACGCTTGGCGTGCTGTTCGGCATCGGCGCGCTGAAGAGCCTATGGACGCATCGGTCCTGGTGGGCATCCGGTTTCGAGATCCTCGTCCTCGGCGCCATCGCCGGCGTCGTCGGGTACTTCTTCGGCAGCATCCTGCCGATACTGCTGGGCGCTCCCGAGGTTGCGGCCTAGATCCCCTTGAAGATCATACGGACGTGTGGTCAACCGCCTACGATCAGTTCGCCGACCATACCGTATGACTCGTGCGACGGAAGGTGGCAGACGTACAGCAGCGTTCCGGGATCCGCGAACGTGACCGTGGTCTCGACCGTGGCGAGCGCCGGCAGGCTGACCTCGGTCGACACGCCAGCATGACCCGGCTGCGTGCCGCTGCGGTGCGCTTCGTGGAACGCCGCATCGCCGATGAGCCACTCGTGGTCGATCGGGTCGTCGTTGACCAGCACGAACGTGATCGGGACACCCCGCGGAACCGTCAACCGAGGGGGGTCGAAGGCGGAGTAATGGATCGTGATCGTGATCGTCTGCGCGGATGCGGAGCAGCCGACGACCGCGGTCACTGCCAGAAGCAGTGCCGCAGCCGTCAACCCGATGCGACCCGTCCGGCTCATGCGCCGGCGAACGGTGGAGTGCGCGAGGCTCCTCTGACCGACCGGTCGAACAGGAGGGGCAGCGCGATGACCATCATTGCGCCGAGCAGAAGGTAGAGGGCCACGGGCGCGCCCGGTGCACGATTGCTCCCGAACGGCGCGTAGCCGGCGTCGATCGCCGATGGACGTCCGGCACCGGAGGCGTCGATCGCAAGATCGAAGTCGAGCTCGCTGGCGCCTGACGACACCACGACCTTCGTCAGCCAGGCCTCATCGGGGACCCACTCCATGCCCACGTCGGATCGTAGGTCTTCGAGCAGCGACTCCCTGGCCGCATCGCTGTGGTCAAGGATGAGCCCGTCGGACTCGGCGAACGCGCCGGCATTCGGCATCAGCGCGGGCTTGATGTCGGTCAGCAGGTACACATCGGCCTCGACAAGCTCGCCGGGAGTCTTCCCCAGGCCAAGAATTCGGAGCGGCACCCAAGGATTATCGGTGGGAATGGTGAGGTGCACGGGGGTGCCGTCGCCGAGCGCCTGGCCGCGAGCCGCGGCGGCATCCGCGTCGAACGCCCCCGCCATGAAGATGGGGCTGCGATCGGCGTAGAAGTCGAGAACCTCGGGTGAATCGGGCGGCAGACGGAAGCCGTGGTTCCTGGCCCACAACCCGACCTCGTCACCGCCGCCGCGCAGGATCGTGATGTCGAGCGCGTCAATCGTTGTCTCGAGCAGCACCTCGGCCTCGTCGGCGGCGGCCGATTCTCCGTCACCGAGTGCGCGGAACGCGAAGTCCTCGACTGGATCGGTCTCGCGGATGAGGCGCTGGAGGGTCCAATCGCCGCCGCGCACGACGTCGGTCGGAATACCCGGCAGTGGGGTGATGCTCCCGAACGAGCCTCCGCCACCGGCGAATTCGAACGAGGTGACGTAGTGCTCGACGCCGTCGGTGTAACCGGCGAACGTGGTAGTGCGGAGCAGGTTGACGGCGCCGTTGGGGCCGTTGGGGCCGATGAGGCCGCCGCAGGCCAACGCGGGCGCGGCAGTGACCAGGATCGCGGACGCGGCCGCCAGGAGCGAGAGCAAGGGACGTCGCATCGACCGTCCTCCTTTGGATTTGCGGGCGTTGGATCGAATCGATGCTGCGCAGCACGAGGCTTGACGCCGTGAGGTCGGCATCGGTTCCGCGTGGGGCTCGCGAACGGTCTTTGGGAGCCACCAAGCAAGATGGGGCGTCAAGGTCTCAGCGGAACATCCGCTGCTGCTTCGCGAGGTCAAGACGTTCGGACGGGCCGTCGAGCGCCTCGTCCACCGAGCGCAGTCGGGTGGCTATCACGTTGAGCACTGCCCCCTCGACCTGGAGACGCCCATCGATCACGAGCAGCGGATGCCGGTGCAGCAGCGCGCGGTGCGCCTGGTAGACCTGCGGCCGCAGCGTGACATTGATCATGCCGGTCTCGTCCTCAAGCGCGATGAACACGAAATTCTTGGCCGTCATCGGATGCTGCACGCTGACCGCCAGGCCGGCCAGCCGGATGATGGACCGATCGCGCAGCCCGGCCGCGTCAGCCACGGTGATGACACCGCGCGCGGTCAGCCGCTCGCGGAACAGCTCGACGGCGTGGAGGTTGGGCGACACGCCGGTATCGCGATAGTCGGCGGCCACCTTCTCGGCCGGGGTCATTGGCGGGAGCGAGGCCCCCAGCGCGCGCTGGGCATCATCGGTCAGGCCCAGCGCCGGATGCTCAGGATCCGCGTCGGCCAACGTTGTTCGGAGCTGCCAGAGCAGCTCACGGCGGGGCGCATCGGTCCAGTCGAAGGCGCCGATGCTGATCAGCCGCTCGACCACCTGCTCACCCAGGCCCGTCCTGGCCACGAAATCGCGAACGCTCGCATATGGACCGATGGCGCGCTCGCGCTCCAGGGTCTCGCGGGCGCGCTCGTCGATCCCCTTCACCTGGCGCAGGCCCAGCCGGATGGCGTACGTTCCGCTGATGAGGCGCGTGTCGTGCTCCCAGGCAGATTTGTTGACGTCGATCGGCAGGACACGGATGCCGTGGCGCTTCGCGTCGTTGATGACGACAGCGGGCGAGTAGAAGCCCATCGGCTGGTTGTTGAGCACGCCGACGGTGTAGTGCGCCGGGAAGTAGTGCTTGAGCCAGGCGGTGTCGTAGCTGATCTTGGCGAAGGCGGCGGCGTGGGCGCGGGCGAAACCGAACTCGGCGAAGGCGGAGCATTTCTGGAAGAGGGCCTCGGCGTCGGGCTCCGCCAGGCCGGTGCGCATGGCGCCGCCCACGAATCGACCGCGCTCGGCCTGCATCTTGGCGTGGCTGCGATGGGAGCCCATGGCCTTGCGGAAGATGTCGGCCTCGACCGCGGTGTAGCCGCAGACGTCGATGGCGACCTGCATCACCTGCTCCTGGTAGAGGATCACGCCCAGGGTGTCCTCCAGGATGGGTTGGAGGCTGGGATGGGCGTAGGTGACCTCTTCCTCGCCAGCCCTTTTCCTCAAATACGGGTGGACGGCATTGCCCTGCACCGGCCCGGGGCGGATGATCGCGACCTGCACCACGAGGTCCTCGAAGCGCTCGGGGCGCGCCTTCGGCAAGGACTGCATCTGCGCACGGCTCTCGATCTGGAACATGCCGACCGTATCGGCCGCCTGGATGCTCCTGTAGACCTCGGGGTCGTCGTGCGGGAGCGTGTCGAGGTCCGGTCTTTCTCCAGTATCACGTTGGATGCGGTCGAGTGCGTCACTCACCACCCCCAGGGTTCTGAGTGAGAGCAGGTCAATTTTCACCAGGCCAAGCTGCTCGATATCCTCCTTGTCGTATTGCGTGACGACCCGTCCCGGCATGGTGGCGCGCTCGATGGGGACGAGGTCGATCAGGGGCGTTTTGGTGACAAGCATGCCGCCGACGTGAATGCCAAGATGGCGCGGGAAACCATCGATCTCAGCGCAGAGGGTGAGAAGCCACTGCCATCGGTTTTTCGGGGGGTGGTCGGCATAGTGGTGACCGTGCCGGTCGCCTTCCTGCCAAATGTGCGTGAGGTCCACGTTAGGCGGCGATTCAGCGTTGATTGGACCTTGAAGACATAGATCTACAAAGGTTTCAGAGCCAGCTTCCTCGCCTAACGTGCGTAGGGGCGAACGTTTGGCAACATTGGTGGGGTCACCGGGCTCCGGCACGACCCGCGGACGACAACGCTCCACCATCGGCATCCCGCTCTCCGGATCCACCCGCACAAGCTTCGGCCGACTGCTTGACGGCCCCGGCGTGCCGTTGTCCCGCGGTGTCGGCAGCCGCAGGTCGCCACCGCTGAGCTCCCCGGAACGGGCATAACGCTTCGTGGTCTCAGACTCGTGCCTCACCGTCGTGACCGATGCGTCGAGCAGGCGCGCGCGCTTTGGCGGGATCCACCCGCCCTCGCTGACCGGTCGCGGATCCAGCATCGGGCGTGGGCGCGAATTCCACGACGAATCCGAAGTGGGATGCACGAATCCTCGTCCGTCACGACCGGGCGGAACGGCGGCATCGGTCATATCCATGCCGAGCTCATCAAACAGCCAGCCGAAGGAGCCATCCAGCGCCAGGTCGCGGGCGACGTCGGTCGCGTCCCGGGTGTCGAGCGCCTTGGCCAGCGCGTCGATGCTCTCGAGCGGAAAGCCCAGGGCCTTCGCCACCTCGCGCACGGCTGACCGAGCCCGGTAGGTGACGATGGTGCAGACCATGGCGGCATGGTCGACGCCGTATTTCGTGTAGAGGTACTGGATCACCTCCTCGCGCCGGTTGACGTCGAAGTCGATATCGATGTCGGGTAGCGCACGCGCCTCGTTGATGAAGCGCTCGAAGAGCAGCTTGTGCTCGATCGGGTCGACCTTGGTGATGCCCAGGCAGTAGGCCACGATCGAGTCGCCGGCGCTCCCCCTTCCCTGGCCGATGATCCCCCCACGCCGCGCGAACTCCATCAGGTCCCACACGATCAGGAAAAATTCGGACAGGTTGGTACGGTCGATGATGTCGAGCTCGTGCGCCAGCTGGTTCAGCGCGCGCTTGGTAATCGGCTGGTAACGGCGCAGTAAGCCGTCATGAGCAAGCTGGTAGAGATATGAGAACGCGGTCTCCCCCTTCGGGACGCTGAATCCCGGAAACCGATAGCGCTCGAAGCCGAGCTCCAGGTGGCACGCCTCGCCGATGGCGGCGCTGCGCGCCATGCCCGCCTCCCAGGCACTGCGGCTGCGCTCGTCCGGCAGGCTCTCGCCGATACGCGCCAGCTCGGCGCCCGTCTTGAGGCGGTACTCGGCGTTGGGCAGGAGCAGCTCGCGAGCCTCCTCCAGCGCTGCGCCGTGACGGATGCTCACGAGGACGTCCTGGAGCCGATGGCCGTCGGGATCGGCGTAATGGACCTCGTTGGTCACGACGGTCGGCAGGCCGGTGGTTTCGGCCAGCTCGGCGAGCTGCGCAACGAGCCAGTCGTCGTCGGGCTGGAGGTGATGGCTCAGCTCGACAGCAAAGTCGCCGTTGCCGAAGTGCTGCGCCCAGTCACGCGCCACGGCCAGCGCTGCATCGCGCTCGCCGGCCAGCAGAAGGCGCGGGACATGCCCGTTGCGGCAGCCGGAGAGGCCGATAAGGTGGCCGCGCGCATCGTCGAGCGCGGCCTGCACGAGCGAACGCTCGAAGATCGGGAACTGCTTCTGTCCCGCCAAATGGCCGCGGCTCGACAGCCTCGACAGCGCGGTGTACCCGTCGACGTCGCGCGCGAGGAGAACGAGGTGGTCACCCGGGATCGGTCCGGCGTGGTACTCGCCGGGCCAGCCGCGGCTTGCCCTGGCACCACGCAGCGGGTCGTTCAGCTTGCGGCCGCGACGCGCCAGCCGCAGCTCGTCGTCGCTGCGCGGGACGGTGATCTCGAGGCCGATGATCGGGCGCACCGGGGAAAGTCCGGCCTCGCGGGCGGCATCGGTCTCGGTCTCCTGTGCCGCCTTCCAGGCCCGGACCGCGGCATACAGACCGGCGTGATCGGTGATGGCCAGCGCAGGCAGACCGAGCTGGGCCGCACGGGCAATCAGCTCCTCGGGGTGACTGGCACCGTCGAGGAAGCTGAAGTTGGTGTGCGCGTGAAGTTCGCAATAGTCATCCGGCGTGCCCATTGGACGACAGATGATAGAACAACTGTTCTAATGATGTCCAGATGTCTCAGGACGAGCCTGGGCCACCACGAGGGCACGCCATGCTTCATGGCCGAGACGGTAGAAGACGTGATGGACCAGATCCGGATAACGGACCGCGTGCACGCGAGGATGGTCGAAATCGCCGGCGGGATCGCGGACAAGCCCGATCCGCTCCATCACCCGCCACGAGCGCTCGTTCTGCGGCACGGTGAACGACACGATCTCGTCGAGCCCGACCTTATCGAATCCGAAATGCAGCGCCTCCTGCGCGGCTTCGGTGACATACCCATGACCCCAGAACTCCCTGGCCAGGCGCCAGCCAACCTCGACCATCGGTCGGCCGGTCACGTAGTTCGCCGGCCACAGGCCCACGTAGCCGATGAATGGCGCAACGCCAGGCACCTCGAGCGCCCACAGGCCCCACCCGTGCTCACGCCAGTGGACCTCGATGCGGTCGATGAATGCATCGGAAGCGTCTCGCGTCATCGGACCCTGCAGATGCTCGACGACAGCCGGATCAGCGTTGAGGGCCGCGAACGCCGGTCGATCGTCATCCCGCCAGCGCCGAAGGAGGAGGCGCTCGGTGCGGATCATCACTCCGTCGGCGTGAGAACCAGCTCGACCTCGACGAGCTCCCCGCACGGAACCGTTACCCGGCGAACCACCTCGGCGTAGCCGATGTCGGTTGTCGTGATCTGAAACTCACCGGACACCCCGGGCGCGCCGAATGCCCCGTCCTCCCCGGTGCGCGTCGAGCCGGTAAACCCGTCGGTGGCTTGAATGAAGATGTAGATGTCATTCAACGGGTTGCCCGCCGAGTCGACCACCATGCCGTCGATCCCCCCATTGAGAACCTCCTCCGGACCACAACGCTCGCTGATCGCCGATGCCGAGGGGCTGGCCGGTGCTGGACCGGAGGGGCCACATGCCGCCAGGGCGATGAGCATCGGCAGCGCCACCAGGAGCGACCGTCTCAGCTTGCCGCGCCGGCCAGGCGATGTCGTAGTCGTCATCGACACCAGTATGCCGAGGCGGATTCGATCGCGCCAACCGGCAGATCCACCGATCAGGCAGGTCTGCCGAAGGGTCCTGTCCGGCGCTGTGCAAGCAGCACCACGGCCGGCGGGACGAGCAGACCCACTCCCAACAGCCCGAGGACGGTGTATGACGCAACCGCCACGATGAGCCCGGACGACAGGCTGGCAACGGCCGCCGAGGTCCAGATCATGCCGTCGCCCAAGCCCTGGACGCGGGTCCGTTCGCCGAGCGTCAGCCCTGCGGTGAGCATCGAAGACCCGGCCACGAAGCCCAGGTTCCAGCCGTAGCCAAGCAGGAAAAGGGCAAGGGTCAGCAACGGGCCGCCATCCGGCGGCGCACCGGCGGCGATGAACGCCGCGGCGGCCAAAGTGACGAGCCCGGCGCCAATGATGCGGGGGCTCCCGAACCGGTCGGTCAGGCGGCCGGAGATCGGCGAGAGGGCGAACATGCCGAATGTATGGGCCGATAGGACGAACCCGACGGTTTCGAGCCCATGTCCGTGATCGGTGAGATGCAGTGGCGTCATCGTCATGATGAGCGTCATCACAACCTGTCCGGCGGCGAGCGCGACGAGGGCCACCAGCACGGTCGGGGTCCGCATGATCGCAGCGAACGAAACCGATGCGGTGCCTTCGGGACGCCGAGCAACGGCCGATGGATCCGCCAGCTGGTACGGCTCGGGTCGCAGGAACACGAAGGCGATGACCGCGGCCAGGCCGATGAAGCCCAACGTCAGCAGGTACGTTCCCGCCAGCGGTGGCATGCCGAACGATTCGGCGACAACGCCCGCCGGGGCAACCAGGTTCGGACCACTGACGGCGCCGATGGTGGCGCCCCACACCACGGTCCCGATCGTCTGCGCCCGCCGCTCCGGCGGGACCAGGTCGGCGGCGACATAGCGCCCCAGCTGCCCGGCTCCATTCGCGAAGCCCGCCAGCGCGCTTCCGACCAGCAGCAGGGGGAGCGAGACAAGGAGCACCCCGGCCAGCGCGACGGCCCCGCCGAGCGTCCCGCCGAAGATGCCGACCAGAAGCCCGGGCCGGCGTCCGATCCGCAACATGAGGATGGAGAGGAGGCTGGCGGCCGCCGCCGTTCCAAGCGTGCTCGTGGCGGTCGGGAGCCCACCAGAAGCAGCGCTGCCGGCGATCTCGGCCGCGGCCAGTGTCCCGCCCGTGATGGCCGCGATGTAGCCGGTGCTTCCAAGCGCCGAGACGGCGAACAGCGTCCAGACGATCCGCCGTCGGAGGCCTGGAAGCCGGGCCGGGTCGATCGGTGCAACCGTCATGTGCCGACGTACCGCACCAAGAAGCGTCGCAAGTCGAGCCCGCTCGCGCGGTGTGCCGCGGCCGCCTCGCGACCGATCCATCGATAGTGCCACGGCTCGTACGAGAAGCAGGTATCCCCCTGGCTGCCAGCCGGGTAGCTCATCACGAATCCGTACTCGCTCCCATGAGCGGCCATCCAGGCTCCCTCCGGGGCCTCCACGGCCCAATCGCCGAAGCGGCCGCCCCATCCCGGTGAGCTCAGATCAAGCGTCGTCCCGAGCTGATGCTCCGAATGGCCGGCCCGCGCGCTGCGGTTCAGCGCCTCCGCGTAGCCCAGGCGTGCGACCCAGCTCTCAAAGGTCGCGGCCTGGGTGGCATATGACCGATACCCGGAATCGATCAGGATGGTGAACCCGGCCGCATCCCAAGCCGCCGCCATTGCCGCCAGGTCGTCGAGGAGCGCAGCTCGCACGAGCTTCGTACCGGACGTGCCGGACAGACCGGCCGCGGACGCCGCCACCAGGTCATTCGGAACATGACTCGCCGTCAGGGCGTAGGTGCGGTCCAGCACCACGAGCGCCTGCTCGACGACCGGCGGTGCAGGCAGATCGCGGTCAACACAGTGGTCGGTGACGACGCCGGTGCGATAGGCCGCGTCCATCCTGGGCTGGACGGGCCGCTCGAAGGAGTGATCACTGATCAGCTCCGGCAAACCGCTTTCGGGCGCGTCCGTCGAGCGCAACGGAGCCATCGCGGGCGCGGAGGACGGAGCGCTCGTCGCGGCGGGTGCCGAGGTGACGGAGCACGCCGCCAGAAGCATTGCCGTGGCAACCAGCCCCCCAGGCGACAGTCGAATCATGCCGTTGCCAGCTCTTCGAGCGTTGCGGTCTGCTCGGTGGTCCCATCCGACGCCAATGGGATGATCGCGACATGGTCCGCACCGGCCGCCAGCATCGCGCCGATGCGGTCCCGGAGGAGCTCGACAGGACCGATGGCAACCATGGCGTCCACGAGGCGGTCACTCCCCGGTGGCTCCCAATCGGATGGCTCGAAACCCTGGAGCTCCCACGATGCCTGGTAGGTCGGCGTGCGCAGATACGACTTCATGTAGGCGCGCGCCGCGGCCCGATCGTCGGGCTCGCCGATGACCACCGGCAATGTGACCGCCAGCGTCGAATGCCCATCGTCGGCGGCGGCATCCAGGCGTCCTCTCATCCAGGCAACCCGCTCCGGCGTGACGAGGTACGGCAGCGCACCGTTGGCATCGGTCGCTGCCAGATCAGTCATTCGTTCGCGGAGGGCAGCGATCAGCACCGGTGGCTCATCTGGCTCGACCGCCCGCGGACCGAGGTAGACGGCCGCGCGATACGCAGCCAGGTAGGCGCGCATCCGGCTCAGCGGACGCTCGAAGTGGTGGCCGCGAAGCTTGCCCGCCAGATGCGGATGGCTGACGCCCAGACCCAGCACGAAACGGCCGTCGCTCGCCTCTGCGAGGGTCAGCGCAGCCATACGTGCTGCCTGCGCATCGCGACCCCAGATGTTGACGATGCTGGTCCCCAGGTTGATCGCATCGGTTGCGCCGGCCAGGAGCGACAGCAGGGCGATCGGCTCGCGTCCCACGGTCTCGGGAACCCAGAGCGTCCCGTAGCCGAGCGCTTCTGCGCGTTGGGCATACGAGATCGCATCCCGGGCAGCCAACGAGTCGAGATGGCCCCACACTCCGAGCCGCCCGAGATCCGGCCGTGTCATGGTCCGAGGCCAGCGGGCGCTTCGAATCGGTAGCGGAGGAAGAGCTCGCTCTCGTGGCGGAGCACGCTGACGAGCCCTCCTCGCTGCGCCGCCGCACCCTCACTCGGCGTGATCATCGGCAGCGCATCGGTCCCGAGGAGGTTAGCGCCGATGGTCCAGTACACCTCGTCGATCAGGCCGGCGGCGAGGAAGGCTGCGTTCAGAGTCGGACCCCCCTCGAGCAGCAGGCAGGCGATGCCCCGCTCGGCGAGGCGTGAGAGGACCCAGCCCGGATCCGGTCGCTCCTCGGGACTTCGAAGCAGCTCCGTCCCGGATGGCAACTCGGTCACCGGGTTGCTCGAGCCGACGATCAGGATGCGCCGCTCGTCGCCATCGAACCACGTACCGTCCATGGGCAACGGGGTGGCTCCGCCGATCACCACGCCGACGGGGTTGGGCGACTGGCCCCGCTCCGCACGTTGCGCGGCAAGGTCGTCACCGACCCGAAGCCAGACCCCCGTTGCCCGCAGCGTGCCCGCCCCGCTTCCCACGGCGTCAAAGGCCGCCCGATAGAGGCGCATGAGCCGCCGATCCGTCCGGCTCCCCAGCCCTTCCGCCGTCCCGTCGATCTGCGCGCGCCCATCGATGCTGGTCACCATGTTGATCGCCACCAGTGGCCGGTCCGGCGGGGAGGCTGGAAGACTGAAACCAGCCATGGCATCGTCCAGCTCGAGGGCGAGCGCAGGATCAGGCCAAAGGCGATCGACGCGATGCGATGTCTCGATCTCCGAGCTCATCGGCCGATCCTACCTGACCGGACTCGAATGAACCCGAGTGCGAGGAACAGCCCTAGTCGACCTTGATCGGATGGTGCTCTTCGGCGGCTTCAAGCTGGTCAGCGTTGTACGCGATCTCGATCCTGGCTGAGGTCAGCAGCTTGACGGCGTCGGCAGGGACGACCCGCGTGGTCCCGTCCTTATATGGCGTGACCGCGATCCCATGGAAGATGCCCTCGATCTCCGTCCCGAGCATCGCGTCGACGCGACCAAGCTCCTCGCCGCTGGGACCGACGACGAGGGTATCGGCCTCGACGTAGCTCCAGGCGACGGGGTCGTTCGGGCCCGGCAGATCGAGCTCCGCGGCTTCGGGCTCGTCAGCTCTGCCGGTGTCACCAGCAGAGCTGCCCGGCGGCAGGGAATCCAGCTGCGGGTCGATGCCACCCTTCATGCCCGGGTCGTCGATGGCTCCCGGCGGCCGGTCGAAGTCATTCATGCCGGCCGTTCACCGCATGAGCGGTGCCATCGGCTTCGCCTGGTCGCGGCGTATATGCGTATATATTCGGCGAGAGGCACACATCAGTCGAAGAACCGCTCCAGGTGCCAGGTGCCGCGGATCTCATCGAGGAAGATCACCGCGAGCAGGCCCGAGCGGGTGACGATCTTGTAGCAGGCACGCGCCACCGGTTCACGCCACCAGCCGTCGTCGACGCGCCAGCGGTTGCAGATGCCGAGCTCACCATGGTCGATGCCATCCATGCGCAGGCGGGTTGGCACACCATGCGCATCGATGTCGACCTGGACGAGCGGATGATCCGCGTAGCGCCTCGTCATGGACCGATATCCACCAGCAGGGACCGATGCTCCGGCAGCGCCGCGGTCGGGCGTTCGTTGACGGCCCGCCAGAGGCGACCATCCCCGAACCGATGCCGAATCCGCTCCAGCGACCAGCGCAGCTCCTCCCAGCGCCCGGTGCGTGCCTCGAACGCAGGGAGCTGCCTGGTTGCCGGGTCGCTCAGGCGATCGAACGCGAGGGTGACCGATACGATCCGCGGCTCTGGCTCGGGCTCAACGCCAACCTGGTTGGCAGTTGG
>JBBSML010000028.1:0-34735 GCA_038233215.1 Candidatus Limnocylindria bacterium | reverse complement strand
TGCGCGGCGCGGTCTCCGTGGCCCTGGCGCTCTCGTTGCCGGGCGACTTCCCGCAGCGAGCGCTGCTGCAGGAGATCACGTTCGGGGTCGTGCTCTTCACCCTCATCATCCAGGGCACCACCACGGAGCTGCTGATCCGGCACCTTGGAGTCGGCTCGGAGCATCCGCACGAACCGTCCCCGAGTCGGGTACCATCACCCCCCGAGTAGACCCCGGCGCCTCTGCTCGCGAGTCGTGGCCATCCCGACACGCAAAGCCGCTCGCGGAGGACCCGAACGGATGCCCAAGTACGTCTTTGTGACGGGTGGCGTCACCAGCTCACTCGGCAAGGGCATCACGGCGGCCAGTATCGGGCGGATCCTCAAGGCTCGTGGCGTTCCGGTCAGCATCCTCAAGCTCGACCCGTACATCAACATCGACCCGGGCACAATGTCGCCGTACCAGCACGGTGAGGTCTTCGTGACCGACGACGGTGCGGAGACGGACCTCGACCTCGGCCACTACGAGCGCTTCATCGACGAGAACCTGTCCCAGGCCTCGAACGTGACGACCGGCCGCATCTACCAGAGCGTGATCGCCAAGGAACGGCGCGGCGACTACCTGGGCGGCACGGTGCAGGTCATCCCGCACATCACCAACGAGATCAAGGAGCGGATCGCGCGCGTCGCGCGCGAGGGAACCGGGAGCGTTGCCACGAGCGGCCTTGCCGCGCATGGCGTCGTGATCGTCGAGGTCGGTGGCACGGTCGGCGACATCGAGTCGCTCCCATTCCTCGAAGCCATCCGGCAGATGCGCAAGGACGTCGGCCGCCGCAACGTGCTGTACGTCCACGTCACCTGGCTGCCGGAGATCGGCGCGACCGGGGAGCTAAAGACGAAGCCGACGCAGCACTCGGTCAAGGAACTGCGCAGCATCGGCATCCAGCCCGACGTGATCATCCTGCGTTCGGACCACCCGATCGATGACGAGATCCTCGACAAGGTGAGCCTCTTCACCGATGTCGACGTGCACGCCGTCATCCCACTCAAGACCGCCAGGAGCATCTACGAGGTGCCGATCCAGCTCGAACGAGCGGGCCTGGGCAAGCTCATTGCACGCGAGCTGGAGCTTCCGGGTCGCGAGCCCGACCTCGCCGAATGGCAGGCGCTGGTCGGCCGCATCCGCGCGCCGCGACCGGAGATCGAGGTTGCCATCGTCGGCAAGTACACGGAGCTGCCCGACGCCTACATCAGCGTCACCGAGGCCCTCAAGCATGCCGCGCTCCACCACAACGTGGAGGTCGGGGTTCGTTGGATCCGATCAGAACGTCTCGAGCGGGTCGACCCGGCCCAGATGGCGGATGAGCTCGCCGGTGTCGCCGGACTGCTCGTCCCCGGTGGCTTTGGCTATCGCGGCGTGGAAGGAAAGATCCGGGCCATCCATTGGGCGCGCACGAACGGAATCCCCTTCCTCGGTCTCTGCCTTGGCCTCCAGTGCGCGGTGATCGAGTTCGCCCGCGAGGCGCTCGGGACCGATGACGCCAATTCGAGCGAGTTCAACGTCTTCACCGAGCACCCGGTCATCGACCTCATGCCCGATCAGGCCGATGTCACCGACAAGGGCGGGACGATGCGCCTGGGACTCTATCCAGCCCGGCTCGAGGAGGGGTCGAAGGTGCGCGCTGCCTACGGCACGGAGATCGCCTATGAGCGGCACCGCCATCGGTTCGAGGTCAACAACGGGTATCGCGAACGGCTCTCGAAAGCCGGGATGGCCTTCAGTGGCGTTTCTCCTGATGGTCGCCTGGTCGAGTACATCGAGCTCCGCGATCACCCGTGGTTCGTGGCGACGCAGGCACATCCGGAGCTGAAGAGCCGTCCGAATCGACCCCATCCGCTCTTCCGGGACTTCGTGGGGTCCGCGGCACGGGACGTCGTGCCGGAACCAGCAAAGCGCCGAACGCCGTCGCGTGCGCCCGCTGCAGCGCAAACCCGAGGATGACCACCGACACCTCCGCCGGGGTACCGGCGCTGCGACCCGTCACGGATGACCTGGACGCGGCGATTGCTGCCGCTGAGCGTGATGCGGTCGTCGTGTGGCACGGCCAGCGAATTCCGTTCCGCACGCTCGAGGCGCGGATCGCATCGATCGATGATCGTAGCGAGCGCGACGGACTTTTCGCGGGCTGGATCGAAGCGTTGGAGGCTCTGAATCCTCGGTATCGCGAGCGTCTCGCCGCTCGACGCACGGATGACGGTGTCGCAGCGGCGCTCTCTGCCGGCAGCGACGTCGAAGCCCTGACGCTCGAGCTCGAGGAGTTCGCGATTCAATCGGAGACGGTCTACTACGCTGCCCTGCGCCGATATCTCGCGCTGATCGGCATCGAGCAGGGAGACGCCACGCTCGCAGACCTGTGGCACATCCAGCGAGGGTCGGCCTGGTCGCAGTGGTTCGGCGAACGTGACCTAAAGCGTGCGGTCGGCGAGGCGGGCAGGGGTGCGAGCGACACGCGCCACGGCGAGGGCTGGCGGTCCGGCGAATCCGGGCTCGCCGGGCATGATGCGAATGACGGCGTGCCAGCCATGGCGGTGTCGGAACTGTACCGGTCGCTCGTCGGTGATCCGAGCTGGCTGGGAGGCGCCCTTCACGTGGCGCCCCATGAGATCGCCTCCTTCGCGGATTTCGTGGCGTTCATCCGGTTGTGGCGCCTGCGCCGCCTGGTGGCTCACGTTCACTACGAAATGCGCCTCTACCGGACCGATGAAGAGGCGCTCCAGCGCGCGTATTTCAGCGGCATCGTCGGGCACACGACCGGCGTCGCCGCGCCCGAGGCCGCGTACCTGGTCGACATCGGCGCGCCGTTCTCGTCGGTGGCCGAGCTCGGGCGCATCATGTTGGCCGGGGCCATCGGCGAGCGATTGTCGAGCCGGTTCGGGAGCGACTGGTGGGCGAATGAGGAGGCCCGGGCGCACGCCGCAACGCTCGCGGCCATGTCGAACGTCGATGACGTTGTCGGCCAGTTCGGTTATAGTGTCCTGGACTGGAGACCCGTTCTGCGTCAGATACGGACGCGGCTCATCGGCGAGATGAGCGGATACGGGGGACCCAACATCACCACTCGTGCCGGGACCCGCAAGGTCTGACCGTTGACCCCACCCATCCCGAGCACTCAGCGCACGGCCGCGGCAACGACCCCCGGTCCGGCCTGTTCCACATAGCCGCTCCTGCCCCCACTCACTCGAACCCGACCATGGGCCCGAGGGTCGCGCAGCAGGGACGGCACCCGAGACGCTCATCGAGGTCACTTCCTACATGAAGCACCCCTGTCAGGCGAGGCGGTCATGAACGACGAAGCTCGTCCACAGCAACAGCGTCGACGATCGCGACGCCGCCAGGACACGGCTCCACGTCGACAGCCACAACAGCAGCAGCGCGGTGGCTACGCCCCGCGGCGGCGGAACGACTACGCATCGGGCCAGTACTCCTCGATCTTCACCGGCCCGTTTCCGTCAGATGCTGATGAGCCGGGGATGAACCTGGGCGACCTCCAGGCGAAGCCGATCGACGAGCTGCGCGAGCTGGCGGCGGAGCACCAGATCGAGGGAAACGAGACGCTCGAGCACTCCGATCTGGTCCTGAAGCTGCTGGACGTTGTCCAGTTGGCCCCGGCTCAGTCACAGGAGCGCAACGGGCAGTCCGGCGAGGCCGAGGGCATCCTCGAGATCGTGGACGAGGGCTTCGGCTTCCTGCGTGTGAACGGCGTCATGCCGTCCAACGACGACATCTACGTCAGCACCTCCCAGGTGCGCCGATTTGGGCTGCGAACGGGTGACCGGGTCACCGGCCAGACACGTCCGCCGAAGGACCAGGAGAAGTACTGGGGCATGCTGCGGGTCGACACTGTCAACGGAGTGGCACCCGAGGTCGCCAAGCGCCGGCCCAACTTCGACGCACTGGTGCCCGTCTTCCCCGACGAGATGTTCGATCTCGAGACGGATCAGAAGAACCTGACCCAGCGCCTGATCAATCTGATCAGCCCCGTCGGCATGGGGCAGCGCGGCTTGATCCTGTCGCCCGCCAAGGCCGGCAAGACGACCGTCCTCAAGCACATCGCGTCGGGCATCACCGAGAACCATCCCGAAGCACTCCTCATGGTCGCGCTCATTGGCGAGCGGCCGGAGGAGGTCACCGATATGCAGCGCAACGTCGACGGCGAGATCTACTCGTCCACGTTCGATGAGCCGACCGAGAATCACACGCGCGTGGCCGAGATGTGCCTGGAGATCGCGAAGCGCCAGGTCGAGACCGGCCGCGACGTGGTGATCCTGCTCGACTCGATCACCCGTCTCGCTCGCGCCTACAATCTCGCCCTGCCGGCATCGGGCAAGACGCTCTCGGGCGGCGTGGACCCGGTGGCGCTCTATCCGCCGAAGCGGTTCTTCGGTGCGGCGCGCAACATCGAGCACGGTGGATCGCTGACGATCATTGCCACCTGCCTGGTCGACACCGGTTCGCGCATGGACGACGTGATCTACGAGGAATTCAAGGGCACCGGCAACATGGAGCTGGCGCTCGACCGCAAGCTGAGCGAGAAGCGCATCTTTCCGGCCATCGATGTCCTGCGTTCGGGCACCCGTCGCGAGGAGCTGCTTCTCGACGAGAATGAGCTTCGCATGGTGTGGACCATGCGCCGCATGCTGAGCGCGGTTGGTCCCAATGAGGGGATCGAGCTGCTCATGCAGCGACTCGGCAAGACGCCGAATAACGCCGAGTTCCTCGTGTCGCTCAGCAAGAGTGTCGAGGCATCGGAGCGCTCATAGGCCCTGGTATGCGGCGCAACGCGCTTCACCTAGGCTCCCTCCTCGTCCTGGCACTGGCGGCCGTCGGATGCAGCACGCCGGCAGTCACTCCCAGCGTTGCCCCGCCCCCGTCCGTCGTGCCGCCGCCGCGCACCGTTGCGGCCCCGTCTGCCTCGGCAGAGCTGGTCCCCGGTGGGATCGAGGTGGCGCCCGGATCCGACAGCACGGTCTACCCGCCGAATCCGGCAGCGATCGTGGTCGCCATCGACGCCGGCCATGGGGGATGTCTCGACTGGGGCGTGCCCGATCCGTCGGAGCGTGGCGAGCAGCTGGCCGAAAAGACGCTGACGCTGCAGATCGCGCTGAAGCTGCGAGACCTGCTGTCAGAGCAGGGCATCGGTGTGATGATGATCCGCGAGGAGGACGAGGCCCTGGCCGGCGACAATTATCCGCCCCTCGATTGTGAGGGTCCGCCGTGGCGCGACGTGAACGGCGACGGCCTGGCCGGCTTCGGTCCCGACGTGCCGGAGGCGACACGCACGCGCGACGAGCTCCAGGCGCGGCTGGATCTCGCGAATGTTGTGCAGGCGGATGTGCTCGTCAGTATCCATATCAATTCGCCCAGCGACGGTGGGCAGCGCATCGAGATCGCTTTCAGCGAGACCTTTTACACCGATGAGACTCCCTGGGGTGTCACAGCAACCGCCACGTTGGCGGAAGCGGTGCAGGATGGTGTCGTCGAGCGCCTGGATCCGATCGCCAACTATGAGCGAGGCGACCGCGGGATCACCGCGCACAACTTCTACCTAGTGGCACCCCCCCTCCTGGAGCTGACGCCGGAACGCGCCGATCCCCTGGCGCAGCCGACGCGTGGAGGACTGATGCCGGTGGTGCTCGCCGAAGTGGGCTCGATCACGCTGCGCAGCGAGCATGACCTGCTTGCCTCAACCGAGGGACAGGAGGCAGTCGCCCAAGGACTGCTCCTCGGTGTGGCCGAGTTCCTCGGTGGACGCAATCTCGCGGCGCGAATCAGCCTCGCCGATCAATCGAGTGGGGCCAGGCCATCTCCGGTGGAGGGCGAAGGACCGTTGTTGTGGGCGCCGGTCGCCCCGGCTGGCCCGATCTCGCTGCGCCTGACGAATACGGGCATCACCGAATGGCCTTCGGGTGCCGAGCTCGTGGCGGGCTGGACCGCATCGGATCAGCCCTATCTCGCCGTGCCGCCGACCGAGCTGGCAGGGCTGGATACTCCCGTACCGCCGCTGGGTCCAGGGGAGTCGGTGGTGCTGTCCGTGGAGCTGCCGTCCGCTCCCGAGGCACGCTCGCTGGCATGGATCTCGATCATGGTTGATGGCACGACCACAGCGGACCTGGGCTCTCCGGCGCTTCAGGTCTCCAGCCAAACGCCCTAGACGGGCGCACGCCGTCCCTTTGATCCGGAGGTACGGGCTCCGTTGCCCCTCTTTCCCGTTTGACCCGCGTTGATGAGCGCTGGTACCATGGCGCCGCACGCAACCGGCCCATCGGCGCGGGGGAAGCGACTCTCGGATCGACCGATGTGGCGGCTCGTGCGGCAGCGTTAACTCGATCATTCCTAGGCGGAGTTGGACTTCTATTGCCTGATCTGCGACGGCGTTACCGCCGCTTCACCGAAAGCCACCTGCCGACCCGAGTCATCGCCCACCTCTCGGTGGTCAGCCTTGTCATCATCGCCTCTGCCGCCGGCATCGCCCAGGCGCAGAGCAGCCGACCGAACGCCACGACGAGCACTCGGGTCGAGACCGGCTTCCCGTCGATCGTGTCCGCGGTCCGCGGTGCTGCCGCCGATTCGCCAGCTTCCACTCCCTCGGTCCACACCCGGTCGTCGCTCTCAGCAGGCGACCTTCCGCCGGTCGACCGTGGTGCACGTGCACAGGTTCCGACTCCAGAGCCCCTGCCGACGCCGGTCGCCATCGATCCGGATGCCACCCCACTACCCGCTCCGAGCGCAGTCGGCGAAGTCGCCATCAGCACCGGTCCCACGTCACGTGGTGCCGCCGTCCCGGCTCCCGCCGTCCCGGCTCCCGCCGTCCCGGCTCCGGTCGCCCCGGCTCCGGTCGCCCCGGCTCCGGTCGCCCCGCGGTTCGTGTTCCCGGTCCCAGGCGGCTCTTACAGCCAGGGCTTCCATGCCGGTCACCTGGCCGTCGATATTGCAGCGCCATACGGTGCACAGGTCGTCGCCGCCCAGGCAGGGGTCGTAACCTCCGGCGGCTGGCGCAACAACGGCGGTGGCAACGTGATCAGCATCGATCACGGCAATGGGATCGTGACCGTCTACAACCATCTCGGCTCGATCTGGGTCAGCCCGGGTCAATACGTCGCGGCCGGTCAGGGTATCGGCGGTGTCGGCTGTACCGGCATGTGCACCGGGCCGCACGTTCACTTCGAGGTGTTCGTGAACGGCATGATCGACAACCCTCAGCTCTACCTCTAGGCTCTGATTCGGACCTTCGCCTCGATCTGTCGAGGCAATCTCGCCCGAAGGTCCGTTCCCGTGCGCTTCCCACGAAATACCGAGGCCGCGCCAGCATGAACCATGCGTCGAAGCGAGTCTCGGACCTCGTTCCAGTGCGGGCGTCGCGCGGCGCGGAACCGCCCAGTGCGATCGCCTCGATGAATGGCGGTTCGACCACCCTTGTTCGCTGACCGTGCCCGCATCCTCGTTTCCGGTGGCGCTGGCGGCGATGGCGCCTCTTCCTTCCGTCGCGAGGCGCACGTTCCGCGCGGCGGTCCCGACGGAGGGGATGGCGGCCGCGGTGGCAGCGTCATCCTGGTCGTCGAGGCTGGCATGACGACGCTGGGCGACTTCAAGCGTCAGCGTCATTTTCGTGCCGCGGATGGGGGAAAGGGCATGGGTCGCCGCGCGCATGGGAAGAATGCGCCCGACGTGACGATCCGCGTGCCGCCGGGGACACTCGTCCGCACGCAGCCTGACGGCGAGTTCGTCGGCGAGCTGATGGAGGCGGATGCACGCCTGCTCGTCGCGCACGGCGGGCGCGGAGGGCGCGGGAACGTGCATTTCGCCAGCGCAACCCACCGCGCGCCCAAGCACGCCGAGAAGGGGACACCCGGCCAGGAGCTGCGGATCGAGCTAGAGCTCAAGCTGATTGCCGACATCGGTCTCGTCGGTGCGCCAAACGCCGGCAAGTCCACGCTCCTGGCTGCCCTGACCGAGGCACGCCCCGAGGTCGGCGCCTACCCGTTCACGACGCTCACGCCCAACTTGGGGGTCATGGCGCTCGACGAGGACCGCAACACGGTTATCGCGGACGTACCGGGCCTGATCGAGGGTGCCAACGAGGGTCGAGGACTTGGGCATCATTTCCTGCGCCACGTCGAGCGCACGCGCGTCATCGTCGGCGTGGTCGATGGGGCCGCCCCCGATCCCGTCGAGGAGTGGCGTGCCGTCGCGGACGAGCTGCGCCTCCACGACCCGGCGCTGATGGATCGTCCAATGCCGCTGGTGGTCACCAAGCTCGACCTGCCGGAGGTGAACAAGCGATGGCCACGGCTGCGCAAGGACCTCGGCGCGGAAGGCATGCAGCCGATTGGCGTCAGCGCGCACGACGGGACTGGGCTGGAGGCACTCCGCGCGACGCTCGGTCAGGCGCTCGGAGAGGCCACGATCGCGGAGGAGTCGCGCCCTGCCGATGAGGAGATGAGGGTCCATCGTTTCGACCCCCTGGCGGAGGGTTGGGAGGTGGTCGCCGAGGCAGATGGCTTCAGGGTCCGCGGCCACCGAATTGAGCTCGGCGCGGCACGGACCGACTTTGAGAACGAGGAGTCGCGCGATCGATTCTGGCGCCGCCTGGAGCGGCTTGGGATCGATGCCGAGCTGCGCCGCCAGGGCGCGCGCGCCGGCACGACCGTCTACATCGGCCCCATTGAGCTCGAATGGGGAGACGACGATTGAGCGCCGCCATGCTGATGGCGCCCGAATCAGTGGCCCCGGCCACTGGCGTGCCGGCGGTGTCGGCTGAGCCGCCACGCCGCGTCGGAGTGCTCGGCGGCACCTTTGATCCGCCGCACGTCGGGCACCTGTGGTTGGCCAGCCTTGCCGCCGATGGCTTGGACCTGGACAGCGTGCTGTTCATGCCGGCCGCCCAACCGCCGCATAAGGGCGGCCGGATCATGTCCCGCCCTAGCGACCGGCTGCTCATGACGCGCCTTGCGATCAACCCGGATCCGACGTTCGAGCTGAGCGGCCTCGAAATGGAGCGGCCGGGGCCGTCGTACACGATCGATAGCGTCGCTGAGCTCAAGCGGATGCATCCCGACACCCAGCTGCTGCTGATCATGGCGGCCGATTCCCTCGCCCAGATCGACACGTGGCGCGAGCCGGATCGGCTGCTCGCAGAGATCGAGTGGGCGGTCGGTCCGAGACCAGGTTCGGCGTTGCCGGATCGGTCCAGCCTGGAGCAGCGCTTTGGCGATCGTGCGTCGCGGATCCACCTGCTGGAGGGGCCGTCACTGGATGTCAGTGCTTCGGAGATCCGGCGCCGGGTGGCGGCCGGGCGCACCATCCGCTACCTTGTGCCCCGCGACGTGGAGGAGCTGATCATCGATCGAGAGCTGTACCGCCGTGGCTGATTCGGCGGCTGAGGAGAAGGTCCCCGACGACCGGGTGGAGATTCCTGCCGATGCCGCCGAGCTGGCGCATCGGATCGTGGAGATCGCATCCGACAAGAAGGGCAACGACATCGTCATGCTGCGCACGGCGGAGCTGACGAGCATGGCCGACTTCTTCGTCATCTGCTCCGGCCGCAGCGACCGCCAGGTCAATGCGCTGGCGAGCGCCATCGTGGGCGAGCTGCGCGACGAGGGCATCCGTCCCATGGGCCTCGAGGGTCGCCAGTCGGCGCGCTGGGTGCTCCTCGATTACGGGACCGTGATCGTCCATATCTTCGCCCCAGAGGAGCGCGAGTACTACGGCCTGGAGCGCCTGTGGAGCAAGGCCGCCCAGGTCGTCCGCATCGTCTGAACTCAGGTTCGGCGGTGACGGGCTGGTTGATCTCCGCCTCGATGCTCTCTGCTCCCGGACGCCACGAAAATCTGTCCGCCAATCGGCGCCGATGAAATCGGCCGCGCTGCTGCACTAACTGTCAGGATTGCAGCGGTGGATTGGAGCATCGTTTGGATCACGGTTGGCAGCCTGATCGGCGTCTGGCTGCTGTTCCTGGTCCTGCTCTGGATATTCCGACCCCGAAACGTTGAGGTAGGTGAGCTACTCCGAATCGTGCCCGATGTGTTGCGGCTTGTCCGCGACCTCATCCGAGATCGGTCCGTCCCGTTCGGTGTCCGAGCGGCGCTGGTCGGGCTGCTTGCCTGGCTACTAAATCCAATCGACCTCATCCCGGAGTTCATTCCTGTGTTGGGACCGCTCGATGATGTGGTGGTGGCGGTGATCGTGTTGCGCTACACGCGGCGGCGGCTCGGTGACGATGCGCTCCGTCGCCGATGGCTCGGAACGCCCGATGGATTTGCGCTATTGAGCGGCGTGCTCGGCAAGTCAGACTGAGGCACCACCGACCTGCCCCTAGAGCGGTGTCGGGTGGTATGGCGCGGGACGTCATTCCGACCGCGCACCAATAGCCGGCATCGCGGGCTGGACGACGAGATCTGGTTCACGACCGAATGAACCGCGGTCTCGACCAGTTCCCGGGTAGCGGAAAGTACCGGGGCGGATCGCGGTGGCATAGCCCAACGGTCCCATTGAGCGGAGGTGCCCTGTTTCGCATGCTCGGCTCATGACCGCAAGCACGAGTCGTTCGCGACCGATCGAGACCTGCCGCTTCTGCAGCGGAGAGCTGCTCACGAGCGTGTACGACACCGTCTTCCGCGACCCGGCGGCCGATGAGCGACTCTTCTTCGCCATCCCCGGCGCGCTGTGCGTACCCTGTCGGCAGCTGTATGTGGATCAGCAGTTGATCGGGATTCTGGGTCTGGACGGTGCTCGCTGCACGTTTGCGATCGAGTCCGACCGGGTGCTTACCGCTGGCCACGCAGGACAGGCACCCGCCGCCTGAGTGGGTTGGGCGTCGCCGCGCCGGATGTCCTACCGGATTCCGCTGCTTCTCCTCCAGTTGGTGCAGCACGGCAATTCGGAGCCTGAGTCTCCGAGGTCGTGCTTCGGGACAGACCGTCTCGACTCAGGTCGAAGACGTTCGTCGGGCGCCGAGCAGATGCTCTCCGAGCCAGGCGACGAGCGCTGGCTCCTCGGCCATCACGCTGGTCTTGATGGCGAGGTCGGCCTCGAACAGCCCGGTCAACATCGCGTCCAGCTCATCGCCGCGATAGCGCTGCGCGGCCTCCACGATTCGCTCGGCCATCCGTGCGTTTCCGCGCGCGATGCGGCGCGCGATCTCGTTCGGCGAGGTCTTCGCGGCCATCAGGTCCCGTGCCACGATGAGGTCGGATACGCGGCCCGCCAATGAGGCCAGGATGCGCAGCCCGGGCTGACCGTCGGCCAGCGCACGTCGCAATGCCTCCGCCGCGGCTGCGGGCTCGCGTCGGTCGAGCGCATTGGTGATGGCAAAGACCGATGCGGGCCGCGTGTCGGCGGTCAGCGCCTCGACGTCCTCCACGCCGATCGGCCGGTCACCGGCGTAGGTGGCGAGCTTGCGCAACTCGGAATCGGCGATCCGCGTCATCTCGCCGCGCTCGATATCGGTCTCCCAGATCCCTCCGCCGATACGCTCGGCAAGGACGTGAGCAGCCCGCATCTCGATCTTCGCCCCCGTGCGCGCCGCGTGGCCGGTGATCCAGGCACGCAGGTCGCCGCGCCGCGGTGCGCCGCGCTCCTCGATCCGCCCGCCACGCTCTTTCACGGCTTCAGCCAGTCGTTTCAACAGGGCTGGCGGCTTGGTGATGTCGCGCGAAGGGCGCTCCTCCACGAGTGCCAGCGCCGAGCCGTCCGGCAGGTCGCGCACCAGCGCCAGGAGCCGATCCGCCGCGGGTGTCGAGCGGCCCGCTGCCCTCAGAGGCTGCCGCAGCACGGCAAGGTGGACGCCGAACATGCTCATGGTGCCGGCCTCGAGCCGGGCGCGATCGATGGACGCCTCGTCGGGCGTGCGGTCGGGGATGATCTCGATCCGCTCTGTCGCGTCCACCTCGGTCGCGAACGCGCGCAGCGCGGTGTCGAGGCCCAGGCCGTCGTCGCCGTGCACGAAGAGGAGGGGCGCCTTCACGCGCCTGCCTCCCACGCGGCGCGCAGGCGGGCCACGAGATCGTCGACCGACAGCCCGACCACCTCGGCCAGCTCCGCCTCGAGGGCATGGGCCGGACGCCGGGCCGCCTCGACCTCATCGGCGTACTCGGGGTGCCTTCGCTTCATGTCGTCCAGCCGCTCGTCGAGGGTCAGGAAGGCCTGCGCCACGTGCCGGTCGGCCACGGCCACCAGGATCGAGGGCCAGCCGCGCGGATAGCGATCATCGTCGAGCAGACAGTTGATCGGGTGGGAGGCGATCGGCATGGCGAGCTCCTCGTATCCGGCCGCCTCGAGTTGCCGTGCGCCGACGATGCCGTGCTCGCCACCCGTGCGCCGGATCTCGTGCTTGTCGATGTCGTGCAGAAGGGCGGCCACTTCGACCAGCCCTCCGTCGATTGGGATCTGCACCTCGGCCAGTAGCTCGGCGGCGGCCAGCGCCACGCGGGCCACGCCCTCGCAATGGACGACGATGCCGTCAGGCAGCCCTGCGTCGGCCAGCATGCGTCGGGCGGTGGATCGGTCGGGAACGGCCATGTGCCGATGCTAGCCGTGGGCAGTGCCGCGTGCACCGCCCGGGGCGCGCTGGTGCCGGTGTCGGTCCTGACCTGGTAGGAGCGTCCGTCGCTGATGACCTCGATGTCGCCCTGCAGATCGGTGCGATACACCGCAATCTCAGGGCGCGCAGCGAGGGTGGCAAGCGTCTCGTGCGCGGGATGCCCATACTCGTTGTCCGCACCTGATGAGATGATCGCCAAGCTGGGCCGGATCGCGTCGAGCAGCTCTGGGTTTGTGGAAGAGTTCGACCCATGGTGGCCGACCTTCAGCACGTCGACGACGGGGAGTGCCTCCCGGCTCACGAGGGCCGCCTCGATGGGTGCTTCGGCATCGCCGGGCAGCAGTGCGGTGAACCCGCCATAGCCGACCAGCACCACCACGGATCCGTTGTTGATGTCGCCCCCCGGGAGCGACGAAGTCGCATCGGTCGCGGACGGATAGACGACCTGGACCGATGTGGTCGGATCAAGCATGAATGCGTGGCCGGCTCGGGCAAGTGTGACGCTGACGTCCTTCTTGGAGGCATCGGCCATCAATCGAGCGAATGCCGGGTTGTCGAACGGGATGCCGGCATGGAGGACGGCGCCCACATCGAACCGGGCCAGGACGTCGACCAGGCCCGCCACATGGTCCTGATGTGGATGGCTCAGGACGAGGACGTCGATGCGGTGCACGAAGAACGGAAGGTTGGCTCCCAGTCGCCTGAGAGTAAGCTCCGGATCAGGCCCGCCGTCGATCAGCATCGTCGTGCCCGTGGGAGTCTCCAGGAGGATCGCGTCTCCCTGTCCGATGTCGAGCGTTGTCAGGTGGAGACGCCCATCCGGACGTGACGCGACCGTGACAGCGAGGAGGATGGCCACCAGGGCAACCCCGACCGGCAGCGGACGGACGAGACGTCGGGCGAGTGCAGCGCCTGCGCTGGCCGTCCGCTCATCTGGCGAGCGGTCCTCCGCGGGCGATGTTCCGAGTGCCCAGGTTGCGAGGCCCAGGATGGGAAGCCATGCGACCGCGATCGGCGGCGGGATGGAAACGTCCATCGCGGCGTAGGGAAGAGAGGCGACCGCCGTTCCCAGGGACACGATCACGCGAAGCACCAGCCAGGCGGCACCGCCTGCAAGCCACGTCATGGCGTCGCCCAAGGCGGAAAGGTGCAGGGCGCTATCGAGCACGCCCGTCATCGACGCTATGGCGCTGAACAGCATTGCGACCGGCACGAACGGCACCACGAGCACGTTCGCGATCGGCGCGACGAGCGAGAGGCGCTCGAAATTGACCAGGATGACCGGAAGCGTGGTGAGCTGTGCAGCGAGGGTGAGGGCGACCGGCTCGCGGATCCATGCTGGCCAGGCGGGCATGAGGCGCTCAATGGCGCCCCCGAACCAGATGAGCCCGGCGGTGGCGAGCAGCGATAGCTGAAACCCGACATCCCACAGGACGGACGGGGCGATCAGCAGCATGACCAGCGCGGCCAGGCCCAGGGCCGATGCAGCGTGGGCACGAGAGCCACCCAACCGCGCGACAAGCATTGCGGCCGCCATGAGCGCGGCGCGGACGACGGACGGGCTTGCGCCGGTGAGTACCACGTATCCGCCGACGGTGGCCGCAGCGATGCACGCGGTCGTCCAGCGGCCACCGGGGCGGCGTTCCAACGGTCGAACCATGGCTGCGACCAGTGCGGCCACGATCGCGATATTCCAGCCGGAGATCGCGACCACGTGCGTCAGTCCGGCGGTCGCGAAGGCATCACTGATCTCAGGAGCGATGGATGCGCGAACGCCGAGGAAGATTCCAGCGCCGAGCGCGGCCTCCGGTTCCGGCACCACGGCATGTAAGCCACCCAGCAGCGCTCCCCGGATGCCGACGAGGATCGCCGCGGGCCCGGTCGCCGCCCGCACGACCTCGGCGAAGCGCGGACGCCCGATGGCTCCGACCCCCTGTCGCGCCAGGTACTCGCGATATGCGAAGCCATCGAAGTCCTTGGCCAGTTCGATGCTCGCTCGCACGCGCAGGCGATCGCCACTGCTGGCGTCGATGCCACGCGGCATCCAGAGCAGCAGCCGATCGGCGAGTTGCAGTGGCCGACCGCCGAACACGGTCTCAACCTCACCGATGACGAGCTGAATTCGATCCTCGCGCGGCCGCGGGTCGTCGGCGACCGTGCCGATCAGCTCATGCTCATCGCCGTCCGCCAGGATTGACACTGACGGCTGCGCGGTCGGTCGTGATGGATCGGTCGCAGCCTGGCGCCACGTGCCACAGGCGGTGAAGCCAAGGACCACGCCAAGAAGCAGCAGGCCGCCTCCGACTCCGGATCCCGCCCCGAGAAGCGCGCCCAGGGCCACGGCGACGACTCCACCAATGAGGAGAATTTCTGTGGCTGGGGCGACTTTCAGATCGGCCGACAGGATGCCGACCGAGATGCCGGCAAGGGCAAGGGGAAGCGCGAATCGACCGGGGCCCACCCGTCAGCCGGCGGTGGCGACGCCCTGGATATCCTCCAGTTGGCCGCGATGGATGACACCGCGCTGTACCGCGTCATCCAGTGACGCGAACGGTTGCTCCTGCCGGGCGGCCACGATCTTCTGAACCGTCACAGGACCGATTCCCGGCAGGGCCTCCAGCTCCTCGGGCGTTGCCGTGTTCAGGTTGACCAGCCCACCGCCGCCGCCGACAACACCGCCTCCGCCACCGTCCACCGAATCCGCAGACGGCACTGCGCCCCCAGTGCCTCCTGCGACCTGCGATGCCTCGCCGATGCGAGGCACCCGGACCTGCTCTCCGTCAGCCAGCGCCTGTGCGAGGTTCATGCTCGCCGCGGCGGTCGCGAGGTCGGCGTCCGAGGCATATCCGCCCGACGCTGCGATCGCCTCCGCGACCCGTGACCCGGCAGGCAGCTGTCGGACACCGGGTTCAAGCACCGCGCCCTGGACATCCACCACGATCGTTCCACCGACGGCGGAGTCGGTCGTTGGCGCCGCACTGGCGCTCTGCATGGTGGGCAGCGCCAGACCGCCGTTGGCGAGGTCAGTCGAGTCTGCTTCCACCGGCGCGAAGGCCAGCCATCCAGCGGCCAACGCGAGGACGAGGGCACCGCCTCCGGCGGCGATCATGATGCGGTCCGATCGAGACACGTACCGAGCCTCCACGCGGGAGGCGAGGATGGGAAAGGACCAGCTGCGTCCGACGCCCGGCATCCGGGCACTCGACGCCGGGCATCGGAAGCAGAACCGTAGGCTACGCTCCCGCGCCTTATCGGCCGGTTACTGGCGGATTATCAGGGGCGCCGGTTTGTTGAAACGCGTCAGGATGAGGTTACTCTCGCTCGTGTATATACGTATAGACACGAGCGGCCAGGACGTAGTATCAACCCTTCGGCGTAACCACATTGACGAGGCGCCCTGGAATCTGGATGACCCGCATCGGCGCACGACCGGACAGGTAGCGCTGCACGTGGTCGGAGGCGAGCGCCATCCGCTCGACTTCCTCGGCCGGCGTATCAACCGTCACGACCAGGCGGTCGCGCAGCTTGCCGTCGACCTGCACCGGCAGCTCGATGGTGTCGGATGCGGCGAGGGCCGGATCGGCCTCCGGCCATGGCTGCTGATGGACCGAGTACGGATGGCCGCGGCGCTCCCAAAGCTCCTCCGCGATGTGCGGGGTGAGCGGTGCCAGAAGCACGATCAGGGTGGTGACCGCATCGGCGTATGCCTGGCTGCCGGCCTGACCGGCCTCCCTGGCGCGGACGATCGCGTTGGTCAGCTCCATCAGCTTGGCGATGGCGGTGTTGAAGTGGAGGGCCTCGTAGTCCTCGGTGACAGCCGCGATGGTGGTGTGCGTGGCGCGTCGCAGCGCCCGTTCCAGCTCCTCGGCGCTGCCGAGCACCTCGGAGCCAGTCGCGGTAGCTCGCTGCACGTCGCGATGGGTCGGCTGCGCGGCGCCCCAGACGCGGCCCAGCCAGCGATGGATGCCCTCCATCCCCGATGGGTTCCATGGACCGCCCTGGTCCCATGGGCCGATGAACATCAGGAATGCGCGCACCGTGTCCGACCCATAGCGGTCGACCAACTCGTCGGGCGCCTGCACGTTGCCGCGCGACTTGCTCATGCGATTGTGGTCCGCGCCCAGGATCTGGCCCTGGTTGCGCAGCTTCAGGGTCGGCTCATCGAAGTTCAGGTGGCCGAGGTCGCGTAGCGCCTTGACGAAGAAGCGGAAGTAGAGCAGGTGCATCACGCCGTGCTCGGCGCCGCCGGTGTACAGGTCGATCGGCATCCAGGCAGCCACCTGCTCCGGATCCCATGCGTGTTCGGCGTTGCGCGGCGCGCAGTAGCGCAGGAAATACCAGGACGAGTCCACGACCGTGTCGAGCGTGTCAGTCTCGCGCCGCCCAGGCGCGCCACAGGTCGGGCATGGCGCGGTGAGCCAATCGGCGTGTGATTGGAGCGGCGAGACTCCGGTCGGTGCGAAGTCGACGTCCTCCGGCAGCAGCACCGGCAGCTGGTCCTCGGGCACGGGCACCGCGCCGTGCTCCTCGCAGTAAATGATCGGGATCGGCGCACCCCAGTAGCGCTGGCGGCTGACCAGCCAGTCGCGCTGGCGGTAGGTGACGGCCGCGTGCCCCTCCCCCGACTCCTCGAGCGTCTTGGTGATGGCGGCGATCGCCTGGTCGGCACGCATGCCGCTGAACTCGCCGGAGTCGACCAGGACCTCGTCGCCCGAATGCCCCAAGAACGCCTCGCCGTCCGGCACCTCGCCGGAAACGGGCGCCACCACGTAGTGGATCGGCAGATCGAATTTTTGCGCGAACGCGAAGTCGCGCTCGTCGTGGCCGGGCACGGCCATGATCGCGCCGGTGCCGTAGCCGGGCAGCACGTAATCGGCGATCCAGATTGGGATGCGCTCCTTCGTCATGGGGTTGATGGCATGCGCACCGATGAAGACCCCGGTCTTGGGCCGCTCCGTGCTCATGCGCTCGATCTCGGTTTCGCGGCGGGCGGTCGTCACGTACTCGTCCACATCGGCCCTGCGGTCTTCCGTCGTCAGGACCGATACGAGCGGGTGCTCGGGCGCCAGCACCATGAAGGTGGCACCGAACAGGGTGTCCGGGCGAGTGGTGAAGACCCGGATCGGAGCGACGTCGGGAGCCTCCGTGGGAAAGTCGACCTCGGCTCCGGTGGATCTGCCGATCCAGTTGGTCTGCATCAGCCTGATCGGCTCCGGATAGTCGACGCCGCTGAAGTCGAGCAGCTCGTCGCTGTAGTTCGTGATCCGGAACCACCACTGCTCCAGGTCGCGCTTGACGACCGGCGTCCCGCAGCGCCAGCAGTGCCGATTCGTCCCCTCCACCTGCTCGCGGGCCAGCACGACCTTGTCCGTGGGACACCAGTCGACCGGCGCCTTGGCTCTGTACGCCAAGCCGGCACTGAAGAGCTGGACGAAGATCCACTGCGTCCAGCGGTAGTAGTCCGGGTCACTGGTGGCCAGCTCTCGCGACCAATCGAACATGGTGCCCATCGATCTGAACTGGGCGCGCATGCGCTCGATGTTCGCCTTCGTCCACGTCGCCGGGTGGATGTTGCGGTCGATTGCCGCGTTCTCGGCCGGCAGCCCGAAGCTGTCGAAGCCCATGGGGAACATGACATTCTCGCCGCGCATGCGGTGCAGGCGCGCCACGATGTCCGGCCCCGTGGCCGCGTACCAGTGACCGATATGCAGCTCGCCCGACGGATACGGATACATGGTCAGGATGTAGCGCTTCGGGCGCGGGTCGTCATCGCGGGCGGTATACAGCCCGTCCGCCTCCCAACGGTCGCGCCACTTCTGCTCGAACGAGGCTGGGTGGAATCGGTTGGCGCGCGGCGCGCGGGCGGGTGTCCCGGTCGTCATCGGTCCTGTGCCTCCTGTGGGAACCATGCCATGAGCACCTCGTCGCGGTACTCGTCGCCGGATCGGTACTGTTGGCGTCTGACGCCCTCGCGCACGAACCCACGGCGCTCGTAGACGGCGATGGCGCGCTCGTTGTCGGGGAAGACGCCCAGCGAGATCTTGCGCATGCCACGCTCGCGTGCCCATGCCTGCGCGCCGGAGACCAGCTCGCTGCCGACGCCTACGTCGCGCCAGTCGATGGCGATGCAGATGGACAGCACGCCGATATGCTCCGTCGCGCGGCCGCGATCGACGCTGATCAGCACGTTACCGATGACCTCGCCGTCGGACTCCGCCACCAGCGCCAGGCTCTGCGAGCCACCGATCAGCTCACTGATCCAGAACGCCTCGGAAGGCTCGCTGATGGTCCCGGGCGTGGCGATCAGCCAGCGTCCCTCTGCGCGAACAACCGCGAACAGGTGCGCGAGGGCCCGCCCGTCGGTCGGTCGTCCCGGACGCACCGTCCAGCGTCGTCCGTCGCGGGCCGTCCTGGCCTCGCCGCTTCCCGTCTGGATCATCTCTCGCAACTCCGGACACAACGAACCCCTCCGTCGTCAGGACGAAGGGGTTCACATCTTCGCGGTACCACCTGAGCTTGACCGATGAAGTGGTGGAGCTAGGGGGACTCGAACCCCCGACCCCCTGCATGCCATGCAGGTGCTCTCCCAACTGAGCTACAGCCCCACGTGTTTCGTGTCGGTCCACTCGTCGGCGCTGCTATCGGGCGCCACCCGGCCGGACTCTTCGCCCAACTGCTCAGCAGGTGAGTTCCACGCTCCTCGAACGCCGGCTCGCACCCTTCCCGGCTCGCTGTGTTCGAGCGAATTGCGCGTACTGATCCCGCGTCAACGCATCGGCGTGGAGGATAGCACAGGGGTCCGTTTCGCCTCAACGCCCCATAGGCGGAGACCCGCCACGCATGTTCGTCCTTTCGCCAACACGGTTGACGAATGAGAAGTTGCCGGACCGGCGGCCGATTGGGCTCAGCTGGCCGGCTTGGCATGCTCGGCTGCGGTCTTCCAACCCTGGTTCGTGAAGGTGGGAATGAACCGATACCCCTGCCCGGGGACCGTGAGGATGAAGCGGGGTTGACGATAGTCGTTCTGGAGCTTGATGCGCAGGCTGCGGACGTGGCGGTCGACGATGTTGCTCTCGGCCACGAAGTCGGTGCCCCACACGCCGTCGAGGATCTCCTCCCTGGTGACCACGCGTCCACCGCGGCTGGCGAGCACGTAGAGAATGCTCTGCTCGATCCCGGTCAGGTGCACGATCGACTTGCCCGCCCGAACTTCGCGGTTGAGGATGTCGATTTCGATTTCGCCGAGCTTGATCGAAGGGATCATCGCTCGATGAGCGCCCGTGGCGCGACGGGAGATGACGATCGATCGCGCGAGCAGCTCCTCGGGCGAGAACGGCACGGCCAGGACATCGTCCACGCCGAGCTCGAAGGCCTTCAGCTTCGTCCGCAGGTCACCGCGCCGCGTGAGGCCCAGGACCGGGGTCTTGCTCTGTGTGAGCGTACTCGAGGCTCCCAGGTGCACCAGCAGATCAGAGCTCTCGTCATGGTCCATGTCGACGATGGCCATGTGCGGTAGCCATTCATCCAGGATCTTCTTTGCCCGGTCCAGGCTGTCAGCCGCCTGGACGAGAAAGACGCCGTGGTTCAGCGTCAGCTCGATGAGATCCACGATCAGGGGCCGGTCGTGCAGGACCAGCGCACGGCGCGCCTCGACATCAGCCGGTTTCGGCGAGGGCGCGCTCACGGCGCTTCCTCGCCACGAGGGCGAGTAATCAGCATGATCGTGTGATGGTACGCCATCAACGAGCGGGTGCACATGACCAGTGATGACGATTTCGTAATGACGCGGTCAGCGTCCGGCCTGAAGGTGAGGGTGGGAACCCGCAATCGGGGTCCAACGAAGCCGTCTCCACGTGCGGTCCACGAGTGCGGGTCAGGGACGGAGAAGAAGTTCATCGGTGCTGCTCGGGTAGAACGACATCGGTGACGGAGGAACGGAAATCTCATTCAGCACCGATCGCGCCGCGCGGTTGTCTCGGCCTCGCATCTTGTGCATTGACGACGATCGCAATGTCGGCGCCACCGTGCAGGCGATCCTGGCGGAGGAAGGCTACGACGTGTGGTGTCTCCTCGAGATCACCGACGATGCCATGCATCGGGCGATCGATGAGCTGGAGCCGGACTGCATCCTGCTCGATAGCGCCTCGGCGACGAGCTACCACCAATCGTGGGATGCCGCTTCGTGGATCCGGCAGCGTGCTCGCTCCGTGCCGGTCATCATGTTCAGCGCTCACTCCGAAGCCAGCCGCGAGGCGCAGGCCAATCTCACCGACCGGTCGCGAGAAGCCGGATTCGCAGCGGTCGTGCCGAAGCCGTTCACGCTCGACGAGCTGATCGCCGCCGTTGCGACCGCCGTCGGCCGATCACGACCGTTCGATCACCTAGCACGCGCCGACGCCCGGCGCGACGCGAGCCTGGCACACTCGACCTCTGCATGAGCAGCGCCGCGCCCGATATCGCGGTGGGGGAGACGGTGGACGAGCTCATTGCCCGCGCTGATGAAATTCTCTACGCGCGTCGACGAACCAGGCGCGGCGTGGCTTCGTGAGGCTCAGACTCGCCCGTCGGATGTGAACCGACCCTGAAGGCGCGCCAGGCTGGTGTCGATGTCGCCGCCGGCGGCACCGGCGATCATCGGTTCCATGAAGGCGGTCAGCATCGAGCCACGGATCTCCATAGCGAAGGTGAGCTCAGTGGTCCTCCCATCATCAGCGGGCTCGAGGTCGAGTGTCGCGTGCGCCTTCACGCCACTCACCTCGCTGCCGATGCCGAGTCGCCGCGGCGGATCGTGCTCGGTGATGGTGAGGGGCGCTTCCAGTTGCTGACCCATCAGCTGGCGCGTGACCGATGCCGTTGCGCCCACTCCTATCGCGCCCTGGGACGTCCGTCGCGCGCTCACCACCCCGGTCTGCCATTCGGCCAGGTTGTCGATATCTGACAGATAGGCGAAGACCACGGCTGGTGGGGCGCCGATGACGGCCTTGCGTTCAACTCGCTGCATGCCGCAACGGTAACCGATGGGCGGTCAGGACCATTGGCGTAATGAGGATTCACACCCGCGGGCCATGCTGCCCGCCGCACCGGCGACCTCTGACGCTCCGTTATGCCCGTGGGGCGGGAACGGGCGCGGCCGCAGTCGCAATTCGCGCCAATGCGCCGATGAAGGTCGGCGAGGTGTTGAGCGACTTGATGCGGGCGAACGCCATGCCTGCACCTTCAGCCTGCTCACGTGCGCCGATGTCGACGTCGTAGAGAATCTCGAGGTGATCGGCCAGGAACTGGATCGGTGCGACCAGGACGGCAGTATGGCCGGCGACGTGTAGCTCGGGGACGAGATCCGCGAAGTCCGGCTTCATCCACTCGCCCGGTTCGTGGCCGGCAGACTGCCAGCAAAAGTGCCAGCGATCGTCGGGAATGCCGGCGGACGACGCCACCGCCTCGGCCGTCTCGCGCAGCTGGGCGAGGTAAACGGGTTCGGCATCGGCCACGCGGCGGGGGAGCGAGTGGGCGGTGAGGAGGACCGGCGCGCCGTCGGGCAGCGAAGCGAGCCCCGCGCGGACTCGCTCGGCGACGGCCTCGACGAACGCCGGCTCGCGATGCCAGGCCGGTGCGAGCTCCACGCGTGGCGCATCGGTACCGAGCTGCTCGACCGCCGCGTCCACCGCGCGCCGGTAGCCGCTCATGAGCAGCTCCGAGTACTGGGGGCTCATGACGATGGCGGTGACGGTATCGCAGCCGAGGTCGGCCAGCTCGCGCAGCCCTTCGAGGATCGAGGGATCCGAGAAACGCATGCCGATCGTGGCGGACGCGTCGAGGCCATCGGCGCGCAGTCGATCCTCCAGCGCAGCGGCCTGTGCCCGCGTGATCGGGATGAGCGGGGAACCGCCGATCAGCTCGTAGCGGCGCCGGAACTCGTCCACCAGGTCTGGGTTGGGTTCGCGTCCGCCGCTAACCGCGGCAAGGTACTGCGGTAGGTCATGGAGATCGGCGGCGGGCGAGCCGTAGGTCATGAGGAGGACGCCCAGGCGCCCGCTCATCGCGCCGACTCGGCGTGGACGAGGTCCACCAGACGGCGGAGCAGATCGGGATCGGTCTCGGGCAGCACGCCGTGGCCCAGGTTGAAGATGTGGCCCGGGCGGTTGGCGGCGCGGCGGAGGACATCTCGCGCTCCCTCGGCGGTGGGCTGCCATCCGGCAATCAGCCGCGTCGAATCGAGGTTGCCCTGGACGCCTCGGTCGAAGCCGATGCGCTCCCAGGCCCGATCCAGCGACTGGCGGTGATCGACCCCGATGATGTCACCGCCGGCGACCGTCATCGGCTCGAGCAGCGCGGCCGTGCCGGTCCCGAAATGAATCGTCGGGGCGGCCCGGACCTCCGCGAAGATGCGCGCGACGTGGCGCTGGACGTAGGTCACGTAATCGGACGGATTGAGCGCCCCCACCCAGGAGTCGAACAGCTGCACGACATGCACGCCCGCATCGATCTGTGCGTTCAGGTACGCGATCACCACCGACGAGAGCCTGTCCATGAGCTCGTGCCACGCTTCCGGCTCGCGGTACATGAAGGCCTTGGCGATGGCGTAGTCACGCGAGGGCCGGCCCTCGATCAGATAACAGGCAAGGGTGAACGGTGAGCCAGAGAATCCGATGACGGCCTGGCGGCCGTCGAGCTCGCGACGCACGAGACGGATGGCATCCATCACGAACGCCAGCTCGGTGTCGGGATCGATCAGCCGCAGGGCGTCCACCTGCGCGCGCGAGCGGATCGGGTCGTGGATGATCGGCCCGACATCCGGCTGGATCTCGAGGCTCACGCCCATCGGTTCCAGCGGAATCATGATGTCGGCGAAGAGGACCGCCGCGTCGACGCCGAACGCCTGCACCGGCATGATCGTGACCTCGGCACACAGCTCCGGCGTCTTCGCCAGCGTCAGGATGGGGTACGTCTCGCGCAGCTTCCGGTAGTCGGCCAGGCAGCGGCCAGCCTGGCGCATGAACCAGACCGGGGTGCGGTCGGGCTGCTCATGGCCCAGCGCTGCGCAGAAACGCGCCTCGCCGGTCCAGGCGGTCGTGGGGGTGATCATTGATCCTCTCTGTGTTTCGTCAACGCGGCGCGTGCCGCGTGAATGGTTGCATCCAGTTGGTCGACCGTGTGCGCCGTCGATACGAACCACGCCTCGTGCTGGCTGGGCGGAAGCATGATCCCCGCATGCAACATGGCGTGGAAGAAGGTCGGGAAGTCGTCGACGTATGCCGTCAGCAGACTTCCCACGCGACTGATACGGACCGATGCGCCCGCCGCCTCCGCGGCGTCGGCGATACCGGCCTCGAGCGTCGCGCCCGCCTCCTCGAGTTGCTCATAGACCGTTGGGGTCAACTGCCGCAGTGTCGCGGCGCCGGCCACCATTGCCAGCGGATTGCCGGATAGGGTGCCGGCCTGGTAGACGGGACCGTCCGGCGCAATCTGCTTCATGAGGTCCGCGCGGCCGCCGTAGGCTCCGACCGGCAGGCCGCCGCCGATGATCTTCCCGAGCACGGTCAGGTCGGGCGTGACACCGTACCGCTGGGCCGCTCCGCCTTTGGCGATGCGGAAGCCGGTGATCACCTCGTCGAAGATGAGAACAGCGCCGTGGCGGCTCGTGAGCTCACGCAGGCCCGTGAGGTATCCGGCGAGCGGCGGCACCACACCCATGTTCGCGGCCACCGGCTCCACGATCACCGCGGCGACATCGTGCGTGGCGAGCAGCTCCGCGATGGCATCGGAGTCATTGAATGGGGCGACGAGCGTGTCGCGGGCTGCGCCCTCGGTCACTCCCGCGCTGGCGGGCATGCCGATCGCGCCCGAACCTGGCTGCACGAGCAGCGCATCCGCGTGACCGTGGTAGCCACCGGCCATCTTGATGATTCGGTCCCGGCCAGTCGCCGCGCGTGCCAGACGGATGGCGCTCATGGCCGCCTCGGTGCCGGAGCTGACGAATCGGAGGCGCTCGATCGATGGCATGGCATCGGTGATCAGCTCGCCCAGCTCGACCTCGTGCGGATTCGGCGCGCCGTAGCTGGTGCCCCGTTGGGCGGCATCCGTGACGGCTGCGATGACCGTTGGATGCGCGTGACCCAGGATCATCGGTCCCCAGGAGCCGACGAAGTCGATCAGCTCGTTGCCGTCGACATCCCAGACCCACGCGCCGGCGGCGCGCTCGATGACGCGCGGCGTGCCTCCCACCGAACGGAACGCGCGCACCGGCGAGTTCACACCGCCGGGGAAGAGCCGCTCGGCGCGCGCCATGAGCTGGTCGGAGCGGGTGGTGCTGATCACGCCCATCCGTGCGGAGATCCTGCGGACCTCACCGTAGTGACGCCAGGACGACGCGAGACCGCGGTGGGGGCCGTCCCAACGCCAAACGGACTGACCAGGGGTGAATGTGGCGCGGCCGCTGCCGATATCCGCCGCATTCGCCCCAGATCGGTCACCTCGCGTCGCGGGAGTGTGGATCTGGATCTGCGCCGCGCGAGCCGCATCAACGCGAATCCCCCGAGAGGAGGCCGAGGATGTCGGCCAATGGCCGATGGATGCCGGTGATGATCGGCGTGTCGCGCACCGTTGACCTGCGGGATTCGGTCGCGCGCAGGTCGCGGACGAGGTCCTGGAATGCGATCAGCTCATCGGTCTCGTAGGCGACAATGAACTCCTGGTCATCCAGGCCGAAGGAGTAGGCGAGCAGCTGGCGGACCTGCGGGTATTGATGCCCGACGCGCATGTGACCCTTCATCACCTCCTGCCGCTCCTCGGCGGAGGACAGGTACCACTCGACCGACTTGGTGAACGGGTACACGACGAGGTAGTTCGATCGCTCGCCGCTGAACAGCGACTGCTCCTGGACCGTCGGCCGCTTGACGTATTGTGATGGTCGGGTCAGCCCGATCATGCTGATCGCGGGAGACAGCCATTGACCGATGCCCGACGCGAGGAGGTCGGCCCCCGTCTCCTCCACCGCCTCGATCGTTTCGGCCATCCGCCACAGGAGCAGATCGCCCTCCGCGCGCAGGCCGATGGTCGAGTAGCTGTGCTGCATCAACCGTCCTTCACTCCGATCGGCAGCGGCACAGAAGTCGGCCACGTCGGCACGTCGTTCCTCAGCTGACCGTCGACGCCAGGCAGGGTCCAGGCGCAGGAGCCAGGCGTGAACGAAGCGCTCGTCGCTCATCGGTCCATCTCGCGCAGCCAGCCTGCGGCCTCGAGGCCGAAGTAGGTGACAATGATTCCGGCTCCGGCTCGCGCGATGGCGGTGAGCGATTCGAGGGCGGCAGCGCGTCGGTCCAGCCAACCGCGCTCGGCTGCCGCACAGATGGCCGCGAACTCACCGCTGACCTGGTAGGCGGCGATCGGGACAGCCGTGACGGCACGTGCGGCCTCGATGAGGTCGAGCGCTGGCAGCGCTGGCTTGACCATGATCATGTCCGCCCCCTCCTCGATGTCCGCGAGGATCTCGGACACGGTCTCGCGGCCGTTGGCAGGATCCATCTGGTACGAGCGTCGATCCCCGAAGGCCGGGGCGGAGTCGGCGGCCTCTCGAAACGGCCCGTAAAAGGCCGATGCGTGCTTGGCAGCGTAGGCCAGGATCGGCGTGTCGGGAAGAGCCGCTCGGATGGCGGCCACCTGCCCATCCATCATGGCCGAGGGGGCCACGATGTCGGCACCGGCGTCGGCCAGCGATACGGCGCTGCGAGCCAGCAGGGGCAGGGTCGCATCGTTGTCGACTGATGTATCGCGCAGGATGCCGCAGTGCCCGTGCGAGGTGTATTCGCACAGGCAGACATCGGCGATGACGACCAGCTGGTCGCCGACCGCTCGCCGCAGCTCGCGGATTCCCTGTTGCACGATCCCGTCGTCCGCCCATGCAGCGGTCCCCTCGGCATCCTTGGACTCCGGCAGGCCGAACAGCAGCACCGATTTCACGCCCACCTGGATCAGCCGATGCGCTTCTGCCGGCAGCTCGTCGACGCTGAGCCGATGCTGACCCGGCATCGAGCCGATTTCCTCGCGGATGCCGTGTCCCGGGCGAATGAAGAGCGGTGCAACGAGCATGGCCGGATGGAGCCGCGTCTCGCGCACCAGATCGCGGAGGGCCGGCGTGCGCCGCAGGCGTCGGCCATGGAAGGCGGTCACCGTGACTCTCGCGCGAAATGGGCGCCGATGGCGTCGGCCAGGCCGATCGCGGTGTGCTCGGGCGCAATCGCGGCGATGTGGAACCCCGATTGACGTGCCTCCGCCGCGGTGACGGGGCCGATGCAGAAGACGGGGAACGTTCGTGCGCGTCCGCGGTCGACGGGCCAGGCGAGCCGATTCAGCCCGCGCACGGTGGAGCCGCTCGTGAACGCGATGCCGTCGAGGTCCTGTTGCAGGGCAGCGCGAAGCGGGTCTCGGCTCGAGCCAGGACCCTCGACCGTCCGATACGCCACGACTTGCTCGACCAGCGCGCCCCGCGCGAGGAGTGCCTCGTGCAGATCGGCGGTCGCCGCATCCGCCCGCGCCAGGACGACCCGCCGGCCTTCGAGGTCACCGAGGCCGTCGGCGATGGCGACGGTCAGGTACTCGTCCGGCACATGGTCGACACGGATGTTGGCCGCGCGGAGCACCTCCGCCGTGGCCGGACCGACCGCGGCGACTCGCGTCGTCTCAGGCAGCCTGGTGCCATTCGAGCCGAGTCTCGCGGCGAGCGCATCCGCCCCATTTGCGCTGGTCAGCACGAGCCAGTCCGCGCCATGGAGGCCGAGCAGCATCGCATCGAGATCTGCGGCGCTCGAGTCAGCGTCAATCGCGACCGTGGGTACGTGCAGTGGCGTGATTCCTCGATCGAGGAGCAGCCTGCCGAGCCCCTCGGCCTGACCCGACGGCCGGGTGACGAGGATCTGGCGTGTCATAGGGGCACGATCTGAGCGGCGACCTCGGAGATGATGCGTGCCGCATCGCGGACCGGGCCTGAAGCGTCGGCGCGGAGGTACGTTCCGTCGGGCGTTTCGAAGGCCGCACGCAGGCGCAATGTGCCGTCGGCCACCTCTCCGAGTGCGCCGAGTGGGGCCAGGCAGCCGCCGCCGATCTGGCGCAGCAGCGCGCGCTCCGCCTCGACTCCGATGCGCGTCGCTCCGTGATCCACCCGAGTCAGCGCAGCGATGAGCTCCGTATCCGCGGTACGCACCTGCACCGCCAGCGCTCCCTGGGCGGGCGCCGGCAGGACGAGCTCGAACGGTAGGCGGGCGTGCTCCGGGACGTCGATTCCCAGTCGATCCAGTCCCGCGGCAGCCAGCATGAGGGCATCGAACTCTCCGGCCGCCATGCGAGCCAGGCGCGTTTCGACGTTGCCGCGAATCGGCGTGGCGATCAGATCGGTTCGGGCGGCAGCCAGCTGTGCCGCTCGTCGAGGCGAGCTCGTGCCGATGCGGGCGCCGAACGGAAGATCTTCAATTGTGGCGCCATTCACCGTGAGCAGGCAGTCCCTTGCGTCCGCTCGTTCGAGCACCGCGCCGATCACGAGGCCGTCGACCGGCGCTGTCGGCAGATCCTTGTATGAATGCACGACCAGGGCGACGCGGCCGTCGAGGAGCGCCCCTTCCAGCTCACGGGTGAACTGGCCATCGGTGGCGACCCAGCCCGCGTTCGGGCGTTTCGCGCTGATCGCGTCGCCGTGGGTGGAGATCGGCACCAATTGCGCGTGACCGAGGAGCGGAGCGATGGCGCCGGCGACGATCGTGGCCTGGACAAGGGCAAGCCGACTCTCGCGTGTCCCGATGCGGAGCGTCGCCGTCGCGGTCATCGCTCGAGCCGGAAGAGACGGCGGACGGTGTCGGCATCGGCGCCGCCGCGCCGCAGCTCGACTGACGGACCGTGAAGCAGATCGCCCAGCATCGCCGTCGTCGCGGCTTCCACCGCTTCCAGCTGGCGCTGGTCGAGCGATGCGCGTCCGCGGAGTTTGTCCAGGTGCCGGCGTCGGACGGTATCGGCTTCGCCGTGGAGCACCTCGAGCGCATCGGCCCCGCGCCGCGCCTCCAGCCAGCCGATGAAGCCGTCCACCTCGCGCTCCAGCTCCGCGCGGAGTCGGAGTTCCACCACTGGATCGAGCACCGGCGCGTTCCCGGCCAGGGCTCCCAGCGCATCAAGGCTCATCAGCCGGTTCCCCAGCGAGTGCGCCGCGGCTGGGTCGACTGCACTCGGGGCGGACAGGTCGAGAACCCACGGCGTGGGATCCTGGACGAGCCCGGCGGTCAAGACCGGCAGGCGGCCGCGCACTGCGAGGGCGATCGCGTCGGCGCCGGAGAGGCTTTCCGCGGTAACGGTTCCGACATGAAGCCGATGGCCGTCACCAGGAAGTCGCTCCAGCAGCTGGCCTCCGCGTTCCGTGGATGCCGAGATGACCGTGACGTGGTGCCCGCGCTCCGTGATGTGCGTGGCGACCAGCCGGCCCATCTCACCGGTGCCGGCGACCACCACCCTCGCAGCGGGGCCTCCCAGCCGATCGTTGAGCCAGGCGGCGCCTCGATCTGCCAGGGAACGATCTGCACCGGGTCGCGCGTGGCTGCGGACGCCCCTGCCGAAACGCAGTGCACGGCGAAACAGCTCGTTCAGGATGGGCCCCGTCGAGCCATTGGCGAGCGCAGCCTCGTACGCGCCGCGCACCTGTCCTAACATCTGCTCCTCCGCGACGACGGCGGAATCGAAGCCCGCGACGACGGTGAAGACGCGCGTGATGGCATCACGTCCGGTGACCTGAGATGCATCGGCGCCTGCGCCTGCGCCTGCCTCGACCGACACGAACTCGACGCGGTGGCACGTGTCGAGCAGGACGTGCTCGATCACGCCTTCGGATGGATGTTCATGGGCCAGACGTTCGCGATCCCGGGCCGAATGCGCGCGGAAGGTCGCGAAGCGGACGCGGATCGCGTCGAGGTCCAGAGGCGTTGCTGACAAGGCGATCGGTCACCGATACGCGGGATCAGAGTGAGCGGCGATCGCAGCGTAAGGATCGTGTCGCGTGCGGTCAAACCTGAGTCATAGATTTGCCCAGATTACTCGCTCGGTGCGCCAGTCAGGTCGGCAGTCCGATCGAACTGGCGCAGTCTATGGGTCATAAAGGCCAATTGAGGTGGCGCCCGTCCGCGAATCTCAGTGCAGGATCTGCGACAGGAACTGCTTCGTCCGCTCCTGCTGAGGCGACTCGAAGATCTGGCTCGGCGGCCCCTCCTCGACGATAAGGCCATGATCGAAGAAGACCATGCGATTGGCGACCGCGCGCGCGAAGCCCATCTCGTGAGTGACGCAGATCATGGTCATGCCGGATTCGCTGGCGAGCCCCTTCATCACATCGAGCACCTCGCTGATCATCTCCGGGTCGAGTGCCGAGGTCGGCTCGTCGAACAACATGATCTTGGGGTTCATGGCGAGCGCCCGCGCGATGGCCACCCGCTGTTGCTGGCCACCGGACAGCTGGGCTGGGAACTTGTGCGCCTGCTCGGGGATCCCGACGCGTTCGAGCAGCTTCATGCCGACCGCATCGGCTTCTGCCCGTGCGTACTTGCGTACGCGCATCGGCGCCAGGGTGATGTTCTGGAGCGCGGTCAGGTGCGGAAAGAGGTTGAACGACTGGAAGACCATGCCGATTTCGCTGCGAATGGCGGCGATGTTGCGGATGTCGTTCGTCAGCTCGATTCCGTCCACCACGATCTCGCCACGCTGATGCTCCTCGAGCCGGTTGATGGTACGGATGAAGGTCGACTTCCCCGAGCCGGATGCCCCGAAGATGACGACCACCTCGCCCGCCGTCACGGTCAGGTTGATCCCGCGCAGCACGTGCAGCTGGCCGAACCACTTGTGCACGTCGCGCGCGACGATGATCTCGGTTGGTTGGTCGGTCATCGGTTCACCTCGAGCGAGAGTCGATTGGTCCGCCATCAGCGCTCCCCCACGCCGAGCGCGCGTTCGAGCCGATAGCTCGCCTGGGACATGGCATAGCAGAGAACGAAGAAGACGGCGGCGATGAAGACGTAGACCTCCATCTGGGCGCCGAACGAGTCGGGCTGGGCGAGAATGGCGCGGCTGATGCCGAGCACTTCCAGCAGGCCGATGATGGTCACGAGCGTGGTGTCCTTGAGCAGGCTGATGAAGAGGCCGACGTTGGCCGGGATGACGGAGCGCAGCGCCTGCGGCAGAACGATGTACAGGTTCGTCTGGGCGCCGTTCAGGCCGAGCGCCTGAGAGGCCTCGATCTGGCCGGTCGGGATCGCCTGGAGGCCGCCGCGCACGTTCTCGGCCACGTAGGCCGCCGAGAAGAGCGTGATGCCGCCCATCGCCCGCGCCACCCTGTCGAGCCGCCACTCCCCGGGCAGGAAGAGTGGCAAGATGAGGTCGGCCATGAACAGGATCGTCACCAGCGGCACGCCGCGGATGATCTCGATGTATCCCGTGCTCAGGATGCGAACCACGGGCAGCTGGCTGCGGCGTCCGAGTGCCAGGAGCACCCCGAACGGGAACGACAGGATGATCCCGACCGTGGCCAGCAGGACGGTGAGGAGCAGGCCGCCCCAGACATTCGAGCTGACCGACGGAAATGGCGTGCCGGCGACGCCACTGATGAGGAAGAAGGAGACGGGGAGGGAGAGCAGCCAGGCGATGAGCAGCGGTCGTCGTGGAATCCCGACGCGCGCGGCGAGCACGAACGCCACCCACACGATCGCCGCGTTGAGGACGAGGATTGCGGCCGGCACGATCCCGAGGGGCGAGGCGACGACGAGCGCGGCAAGCATGAGCTCGAGCGCCGACAGGGTGATTGCCAGGGCCCGCGTCGAGCGGCCCCACGCCCCGGCCGACAGCCCGGCCAGCACCGAGAGCAGACCCAGGTTGAGCAGGATGCGCCACGCCTGGTCGGCCGGATACTGGCCGATGAGGAACAGCCGCAGGTTGTTGGTCACCACCGTCCAGCGCGCCTCGGACACCGCCCATTGGCCGATGGTCACGATCAACCAGACGATTGCGGCCCCGATGAGCAGCGTCACCGCGCCGTTGATCCAGCTCGAGAAGAGGTTATCGCGCAGCCATGCCACGGGTCCGATGGCATTCTTCGGCGGCGGGAGCGTCTCTGTCGTCACGGACCCGCTCATCGTTCGAGCACCTGGACGCGACGGTTGTAGAGGTTCATGAGCAGCGACGTCACCAGGCTGATCGCCAGGTAGGTGCTCATGACCATGACGATCACTGGCAGCGGCTGCCCGGTCTGGTTGGCCATCGTCTGCCCGACCTTGAACAGGTCCGGGTAGCCGATGGCGATGGCCAGGCTCGAGTTCTTGGCGAGGTTCAGGTACTGGCTGGTCAGTGGCGGAACGATGATGCGCAGGGCCTGCGGAAAGACGATCAGCCGCAGCGTCTCGCCCTCGCTGAGCCCCAGCGCGCGAGCTGCCTCGAGCTGGCCGCGACGCACGGCCTGGATGCCCCCGCGGACCACCTCGCCGATGAAGGCGGCCGTGTACAGGACGAGCCCGACCAGCAGCGCCGAGAACTCCGGCGACAGGCCGAGGCCACCGCGGAAGTTAAACCGCTCCCGGACGGGAAGGTCGAAGGCGACCGGGTCGGTGATGGCCCAGCCGACGCCGACGACGGCGAGCGGGACGAGCCAGCTGCCGATCGAGCGCAGTCCGCGAATCGGCCGTCCGGCGTCCTCCCGGCGGCGGGCGAAGGCGCGGACGGCCAGCAGGATGCCGATACCGAGTGCCACGAATACCAGCCAGGCCGGCAGCCCGCCGGTCAGCTGCGGCCCGGGCACGAAGACACCTCGCTGGTTCAGGAAGATCAGCTCGCCGAGGCCGATGCTCTGCGCGACCGACGGCAGTTGGAGGAAGACCGCGAAGTAGATGATGAAGAGCTGGACCAGCAGCGGCGTGTTGCGGATGATCTCGACGTAGGCCGACACGATGCGCCGCACCAGCCAGTTCGGGGAGATTCGGGCCACGCCCACCACGATGCCGAGGATGGTGGCGAGAATGATGCCGATGAAGCTGACGAAGAGGGTGTTGAGCAAGCCGACCAGGAACGCCGTGCCGTAGGTGTCGGCGGGCGAGTAGGGAATTGGGCTCTCGCTGATGTCGAAGCCGGCGCTGCGGCCGAGAAAGCCGAATCCGAATCCGAGACCCCGTTCGCTGAGCGCCGTGGCGAAATTGCGGGTCAGGAACGCGACCAGCAATCCGACCACGATGACGACCGCGACCTGGGCCACGACCCTCAGGACGCGGACATCACGCCACGGCGGGGGTACCGCGGTGTGATGCTGATCGGCGTTCGAGGTCATCGGCACCGGCGCTGGACGAGGTCGGGGCGGGCTCGATCCCGCCCCGACAGCTCAGTGACGCCTATCGGTATGGCGGGGCGTAGAGGAGTCCGTCATCGGTCCACAGGCTGTTCAGGCCTCGCTCGAGCTCGAACGGCGTGCCTGGGCCGAGGTTGCGATCGTAGATCTCGCCGTAGTTGCCGACGGCGCCGATCATGGTGACCACCCAGTCGGGCTCGAGCCCGAGCCCCGACTCGAAGGGATCGGTTCCCTCCGGCGTCACGCCCAGCAGGCGCTGGACGACAGGGTTCTCGCTCGACTCGACGAGGTCCGCGACGTTGGAGGAGTTGATCTCGAGCTCCTCGGCCTCGATGGTGGCATAGACGACCCACTTCACCACGTTGAACCACTGGTCGTCGCCGAGGGGCGCGACGGGACCGAGTGGCTCCTTCGACAGGACCTCCTCGAGGATGACGTGATCGTCGGGATTCGCGAATGCCGTGCGCCGCGCAACCAGCTGCGATCGGTCGCTGGTGACCGCGTCGCAGCGACCCTCCTCGTAGGCGGCGTAGGTCGGGTCGATCTCCGGGAAGACGATCGGCTCGTAGTCGATGTCCACGAACCGATCGGCCAGGTTCAGCTCGGTGGTCGTACCCGACTGGACACAGATGGCGGCGCCCTCGAGCTCATCGATGGTCGTCGCGTCGACCTGCGTGGAGTTCACCATGATCGCCTGGCCGTCATAGAAGGTCGTCGGGGCAAACAGGCCCCAGGCGGTGTCGCGGCTGACGGTCCAGGTCGTGTTGCGGATCAGGACGTCGACCTCGCCGGTCTGGAGCGCTGGCCCGCGCTGGTCGGCGTTGATGGCTCGGAATTCCACCGCGTCGGGATCGCCGAGGACGGCTGCGGCCAGGGCGCGGCAGTAGTCCGCGTCGAAGCCGGTGTTGTCGCCGTTCTCGTCGAGGAAGCTGAAGCCCGGTAGGCTGCCATTGACGCCGCAGATCAGTTGCCCGCGGTCCTGCACGGTGGCCAAACGTCCCTCGCCCGAGGCGGGTGGCTCCTCGGATGGGGCGTTGCTCTCGGCAGGCGTTGACTCGCCGGGGCTTTCGGCACCGGGGCTCTCGGCTGCTGGGCTTTCGGCGCCCTGGCTCGACCCGGGCTGGCCGCTGGTGGATGGTGGCGGCGTATCGCCGCAGGCCGTCGCGACCAACGCGAGGACCACGAGACCGATGATGGACAATCCGAATCTGGGCATGAACCAACCTCCCTGTCAGAGCGACCCGATCGGCCGCCGGCCCGGCGGGCCATCGCCCATCCTACGGGTTGTGCGCAACACCGGTGGGGCATTCGGCGTTTAGTTGCCCCTCGAGGGCGGCTATTCCACACTCGGCGGATACCCTCACCATGGGTGTATCAGCTGATGAGTGGCCGAATATGCTTGGGACGGGACGAGTGGCCAGGCTGAGGCCATTGAGCCTGGCTGATGCGCCCACCCGGTGGGTTATCGGCAAATAAGTGGCTGCTACGCCCAACCCACGCATTCGCCTCTCCGCGGGAGACTGAGCATGAAACGGCGAAGCGCGACTAACGCCGCTTCGATAAGCGCACCCGATCGGCCGCTGGCCCAACGGGTCCTCGACCATCCTACGTTTTGGTAAGCGGTGGCCTGAATGCGGCAAGGACCATCGGATCGGAGCCGCGGGCGAAGGAGTGTCCCCCCGAGTGGTGGGAATTGAGCAGGCGCCTCACTGCTGAGTAAGCGAGCAGTGGTGGAGCCATCGGTGTGATTCTCAGCGTGTTCCGACCAAGGATCACGAAGGAGACACCGATGGCCCTCTCACAGTCTG
>JBBSML010000027.1:0-34857 GCA_038233215.1 Candidatus Limnocylindria bacterium | reverse complement strand
GCGGGTCGAGCAGGTGCCCCGCTACCGCTTCTTCTCCGTTGAGGAGGCGCGAACGATCGAGGCTATCTGCGCCCGGATCGTTCCGCAGGACGACCGACCACCCGCAGAGCGAGTGCCGCTCGCCCCCTGGATCGACGAGCGGCTGCACGACGGCTTGGGCGACGGCTACCGCTATGAGGACATGCCGGACGACCGCGACGCCTACCGGTTTGGCCTGCGCGGCTGCGACGAGGCCGCGACCCAGCTCCACGGCCAAGCCTTCGCGGATTTGGGCCCAGGGGCGCAGGACGACGTGCTGGCGCGCGTCGCCGCCGGCGAGGCATCGGGGGACGCCTGGGCCCATCTGCCGGCGAGGCGCTTCTTCCAGGAGCTGGCCGGCGAGATCATCGCGACGTACTACGCCCACCCCACAGCATGGGCGGAGATCGGCTTCAGCGGGCCCGCCTCGCCGCGGGGCCACATCAGGCTGGACCTGGGCAGGCACGACCCGTGGGAGGCGACCGAGCGACGACCACGGTCGTCGACGGACATTGTGCACCGGGCGCTCGAGCGCGATCATCAGGATGAGGGCGGCGCGCACGCCACTGGAGGACCGACCCAGTGAGCACGCCGCCCGACGACGGTCACATCGGCCGAGCGCGGGAGCCGGCGGACGTCCTGATCGTCGGCGCAGGAGCAGCCGGCGGCGTCCTGGCCAAGGAACTTGCCGAGGCGGGCCTCACGGTGGTCGTGCTGGAGGCAGGACCACATTGGGTACCGGAGCGCGACTTCGTGTCGGACGAGAAGCACGCCAGCCAGCTGTACTGGACCGATCCGCGGGTGACGGGCGGCGCGGATCCGATCGAGCTCGGCGCCAACGTCACGGGGCGTGGCGTTGGCGGCAGCACCGTGCACTACAGCATGGTCGCATTGCGCATGTGGGAGAGCGACTTCCGGGTCCGCTCGACCGATGGTATCGCCGCCGACTGGCCGATCAGCTATGCGGATCTGGAACCGTTCTACGACGAAGTTGAGCGGGAGCTAGGCATCAGCGGGCCGATGCGCTGGCCCTGGGGTCCGCGACGTGGCCCGCACCCCTACCGCGAGCACCCGCTGAACGGCGTCGCTCAGCTCTTCGCGCGCGGCTGCGACGCGCTCGGGATCGCCTGGGCATCGGCGCCGCTGGCGACGATCTCCGCGCCAAAGGCAGATCGACCGCCGTGCGTGTACCGCGGATTCTGCGTCTACGGCTGCTCAACAAACGCCAAGAGCTCGACGCTCGTGACGTACGTCCCGAAGGCGGTGCGAGCCGGCGCCGATGTCCGCGCCGGCTGCATGGCCACCCGCGTCAACCTCGGCCCGGACGGAATGGCCGCGAGTGTCAGCTATCGGCGAACGCTGGCCGATGGCACGCGCGTGAACGAGGAACAGGCCGCAGGGGTGGTCATCCTCAGCTGCTACTCGATCGAGACGCCGCGGCTCCTTTTCAACTCAGCCGCGCCTGAGTGCCCTGATGGCCTGCTGAACTCGTCGGGACTGGTCGGACGGGGGCTCATGGTCCATCCTTCCGCCAGCGTCTTCGGCCGCTTTCCGGAGCTTGTGTACCAGTACAAGGGCCCACCCACCCTCGCGCTGACGCAGGATTTCTACGAGACCGATGCGTCCCGGGATTACGCACGGGGCTTCACGATCGAGCCGATCGGCCCGTTGCCGATCGCCTTCGCCCGAGCGGCGCAGGCGGGCCTCGGGTTGTGGGGCAGCGAGTTCGTCGAGCTGATGCTCGACTACAACCACTACGCCGGTTGGGGGATCGTCGGCGAGTGTCTCCCGTCCGATGCGAACACCGTGACACTGGATCCTGAGGAACGGGATGCCGATGGATTGCCGGTCGCGCGCGTGACCTTCGCCTGGGGCGAGAACGACCGTGCGCTGCAGGCCGATGGTGTGGCGCGCTCCCGGGAGATCGCCGAAGCAGCCGGCGCCGAGGTCACCTGGATGGCCGACGACACGGCGCATCTCATGGGCGCCTGCCGGATGGGCTCGGACCGAGAGACGAGCGTGGTCGATCGGTGGTGCCGGTCATGGGACGTGCCCAACCTGTTCGTCTGCGACGGCTCGGTCTTCGTAACCAGCGGGGCCGTGAATCCGAGCCTCACGATCCAGGCGATCGCGGCGCGAACCGCGCGTTACATCGTGGCCAGGGCCGGCGACGGCTCGCCCCGCAATTGGAGCCGCGACGGTGCCGCCTGAGCCGATCAGGACCCCACGACACGAAGGAGGAAAGCAATGGCGCACATCACACGGTCGATCGAGATCGACACATCTCCAGAGGAGATCTTCGACTACATCACGGACCTTGACCGGCTGACCGAGTGGGCGACGATCGTCAAGGAGACGCGGGACCTAGGAGATCGACCCATCCAGCACGGCACGACCTTCTCGCAGACGGTGAAGGCGGCGGGTAGCGTCGAGATCGACTGCGACTGGCACGTCAGGCAGCTCGAGCGGCCGCGCCACGTCCACTACGAGGCGACCGCACCCGACGGTGGGGAAATGCAGATGAGTCAGACCGTCACGCGGCTCGATGACGGGCGGAGCAAGGTGGAGATCGCCCTCGACTACGAGGTGCCCGGCGGCATCCTCGGCCAGATCGCCGACAAGTTGATCTTCGAGGGCCAGAACGAGAAGGAAGCGGAGACCTCCCTGGAGAACTTGAAGCGCATTCTGGAGGATGGCGTGTCGGACGAGCCCGAGCACTGACCGGCCTCCCGCGTGGCCGACCCGCGCACGGGCACCGGCCACGCGGTACACCCAGTACGGTCATGGGATGTTCCTGATTCATTCCTCAAGAGGCCCCTATCTTGTCATCCGACGTTCACGACTCCGGACGACAGTGAATCTGCATCAGGCCGCGTTCGCGGCTCCGAGCGTGCATCACTCACAGAGGACCGGACCACATGAACATCGCAGCCAGGCGTCGTCCGCTCGTCGTGCTGGTCGGGATCGCCGCGGCGATTCTGATCTCCAGCCCAACGCTCATCTCGGCTACCGATCCAGTGCCGCCGCCGGCCAATACAGGCACGGGCATCCCCCTGACCTACCAGGGCCCCCCGCCCTCGGAAGTCGATAAGAGCCTCATTGGTCCGGTGGAGCTACTGCGTGCCGGAACCGTCGATCAGAAGCGGATGACGGTGACTCTGCCGCTGTACCACGGCGAGATGACGGACGGTACTTCCGTGTGGTACATCCTCACGGACACGAACGACGAGCGGAATGCAGAGGCGCTCGGCCTGAATTTCTCCGCCAAGCTGGCCTATTCTGAGACGGGTCATGCCGTGCGCAGCGGCGAGCTCCGCAAGGACGGAACGCTCGTATTTGAGAAGGGAACAGTGGACTTCGCTCCCAAGCGCTCTGTCGTTCCGGGCGATGAGCCGAATTTCTTCCCGCCCGAGAGCGCGACACCGGGCTCGGTCGGCGACCAGGATTACACGCCGCTCGTCAAGGTCTCGAACGCAGGCGGCCACATCTACAATGCCCCGGTCGTCGCATTCGGGGTGGAAGCGGACGAGATCGACTTCTGCGCTGGCAAGGTCAACTACGACCGCGTGCATGACCGCGTTCTGAGGATCTGTCCCGAGGGCCGCGCCGGGTCAACAGTCACCCTCCAGATGACGCCGATCTTCAGCTTCGGACGGGCCTCGGCATACATCAGCACCGAAGCCTCCGACGAGGTCGTTGCGGCGCTCGACAGCGGGACCTTCACGCCGGCGATGGGTGACATTGGCGTGGGCAGCGACGACGGCGCATTCAGCGCGGTGGAACGCTTGTTCCCGATCGCCAACGGTCCCACGGGCGCCGACAACCCGCAGCGTCAAGGACTCAACAGTGCCCTGTCGGACGTGGGCGCGGATGGCAAGCCGCTCCCACCGGTTCACGTGATCGGCGGGATCCCGACCCTCGCCCTGGACTACAGCCCGCTGTGGGATCTGAACCTGGGCGAATGGACCCAGGAAGCGATCGACAAAGGTTACCGCTCCCGCATGATCGACGAATTCCAGCTACTCGAATTCGTACGGCGCGGCTTCATCACCGGGCCAGGCGGTGAGGAGTTCGGCTCGACGGGCATCGTCGTGAACTGTCCGATCGTCATGCGCTTCCTGTAGTCACCACTCCTGCGTGGGCGTGCGACGGCGGCCGACCCCTCGGTCGCCGATCGCCACGCTCAACTCGGCGCTGGAATCCAGATCGCGACATGCCCTCCCGGTCCGTTCTCAATCCAGATCCGACCGTCGTGAGCCTCCACCAATCCCTTGGCGATCGTGAGCCCCAGCCCTGTTCCCCCCAAGGGCCGGCCTTCGCTGCGGATGGCTCGTGCGGATGAGATAAAGATTCGAGCGCGGAGGTCGTCACTGAAGCCATCTCCCCGATCAACGACGCGAATGACGACCCCGGCGTCTTGCTGGGCAAGGTCGAGGAGGACTTCGGTGCCTGGAGGCGCGTGTCTGATCGCGTTGTCCAGGAGGTTACGGATGGCGCGCGAGACCTCGCTGATTCCCACTTCAGCCAATGTCGAGCCATACATTGAGACGCGCAACGTCACGGACTTCTGTACCGCGACCGGCGTCAGCGCCTCGACGGCTTCGTCCGCAAGCTCAGATAGGTCGGCCGGCACTCGCTCGAATTCTAAAGGCCCAGCTTCGATACGCGCAAGCAGGAACAGGTCGTCCGACAGGCGGCGCATGGCCTCGATGTCCTTGCGCATGGCCGCAAAGTAGCGGCGTGGCTCCGGAACAAGATCATCCTCGAGCGCGTCGAGTGCCGCTCGGAGCGCGGCGAGCGGCGTCCGCAGGTCATGACCGATCGCCGCCAGAAAGGCCTGGCGGGCGGTACGCTCGCTGGCGCGCTCAGCCTCGAGGGCGGCCAGGCGAGCGGCCATCATGTCAATCGCTCTCGCTGCCTGGCCGATCTCATCAGCCCGTTCAACGCCAGACCGCGCACTGAGATCACCCTGCGCCATCCGGGAAGCCGCCAAACGAAGTTGGCGAGCGTCCGCAGCCAGCCCTCTCGCAACCCCGTACTCGACCACAAGGCCAAACCCAGCTCCCATGATCGACACGATCAACAGAAGCATAAGTTGGCCAGGCTGCAGGAACATGAGCCCGGCGGATACGGCGATCGTGGTTCCTGCGGTGATCATCGCGCCAAGTGCCACGGCGAGTATCTCGCGGCGTAGAGATGGAACGTGCTCCAGGAATCGCGGGATGACCAGCGCGGCGAAAATCGTGCCGGCAGCCAAGCCCATGAACAGCGGAATGCCAACGGGCCGCGCAACCGGATCGTTCTCGCCGAGGCTCATCATTGCGATAACGCCGGCGATGGCGATGATGACCGGGCCGAGGACAATGACTTTCACGGATCGAACCGATATCCGACACCGCGAACGGTGACGATCCAACGCGGTTGGAGGGGATCCTCCTCGATCTTCTGTCGGACGCGGCGAACGTGGACCGTCACCGTCGAAACGTCACTGAACTCTGTGGATGAGTCCCACACCGAGTTAAGCAACTGCCCGCGCGAGAAGACCTGGCTCGGCGATGACGCCAAGAACAGAAGAAGATCGAATTCGCGGGCGCGAAATATGACCGGCTGCCCGTTCACCGTGACCGTCCTCGCTCGGGCGTCGACCGATAGGCTGCCATATTCAAGTCGGCTATCTCCCGAGGTCGGGCGGACGCGGCGGAGGACGGATCGAACCCGCGCGACGAGCTCTCGCGGAGAGAACGGCTTCACGACGTAGTCGTCAGCGCCCACCTCGAGCCCAACGACCCGATCGGTCTCATCGGTTCTGGCCGTGAGTACGATGACCGGAACCTCGCTCTTGCGCCGAAGGTCACGTAGAAATGCCAATCCGTCCATCCCGGGCAACATGAGATCAAGGATCACGAGGTCAGGGCCGAGCTCCAAGAGCTGCCGCGCCCCTTCGCCATCGCCGGCAGCATCGACGCGGTAGCCGTCGCGTTCGAGATAGCGAGACACGACGTCGCGAACCATTGGTTCATCGTCTATGACGAGCACTCGCCGGTGGCGACCGACATCGGCCGAGTCGGCTATCGGCGGCGGAGTGCGCGGCATGTGCATCCGATGAGCATACGTTGCCCCAGTCGCGTCGCGGTGCGAGGACACCATTCGTTCACCAACCGTTTCCAAACATGGTGCGAGGCCGTCGTCGGAGTCCTGGTGGCATTCGTGCCGCCCTCCACGTCTGGTGCCCGCTGCATTGACGCTGGTGGCATTCCTGACCGCCGGGCGCTGATCCTCAGTGCAAACGGTCGCCGAGAACGAGTTGCTCATCCCGACCCTGGACGAGAGCTTCCTTGTCGTTCGCTTGCGCGGCCCGCCTGGGATCGACTTCGCCTACCTCCTCCAGATGCTCGCGCGCTCCTTCATCTCGCGCACCAACTGCCACGTCCCAGCTACTCAATCGCTCGGACACGCCTCCCGAAGTCGTCTGAGGAATGACAACGAACTGCCGGTCGAGTTCGAGGAGATGCATGGCCGGTGGCGCGACTGTCTCGGCCGCGATGGCCGGCGCCCAGCCTTCAACCAGGATCCGCTCGACCAGCAGCCGCCTTCCGAAGGGCGTCAGCTTGGCGGTACGATGGAGCATGAGAGCCCTCCCTCGGTGTGGAGCTTCAACAACCCCAAACCGAGCACGAGGGCTCTCAATCTGTCAACAACGTAAGTGGGAACGACGACTAGTTGCGCGGTCACGCAAACGAGAAGCCCCGGAGTTCCCCCCGCTCCGGGGGCACTACTTTGAGCCTATAACTGCACGGGTTTCGCTCGGCGCTACGCTCACTGCTACAGCGTATCGTCTACAGGGCATATCCGAGGGCTTAGCAGCCGCGACGACCCGCTCGACCGTCGAGACCAGATCCTCGAGATGGAATGGCTTGCACAGGACCGCGGCGAACCCGGCCGCAACGGCACGCTCGCTCGTGGCTCGCTCTATCCCGCATCGTCATCGATAGCGAGGACGCGGATCGGCCTCGACTTCCGAGCTTCTTCCATGGTGTGGGCGGCCTGTCCGGCTGCGCGCGTGCCTGAGGCGTGTCACGCGTCTCAGCTGGGGGTGGAGACAGGCGCGTCCCGATGGGGCGCGAAGGGACCCACTGTCATCGTGATCCATATCGATCACGGCCATTAGCGGCTGCCAATCAACGAAGGATGCCATCAGCCTCGGCCATGCTGCTGGCAGCTCGAACGACGAAGAAGCCGTGGTTCAGCGTCATTTGTATGAGATCGACCACCAGCGGTCGGTCGTGAAGAACCAGGGCGCGTCGCGCCTCGCCTCGCGTGCCGGGGTAGCCCTCGATCATCACTCCGCCTTCACCGTCCTGTGCGACGAATTGTGTCTCGCACTCTCCCCGGTGGCAAGAGGAGATCATTATCTGCGGTGATCGCGGATCCGCGTATCTCCCCACCGATGGAGGTCTCATGTCGATCGTCGCCGGCGTCCTGGTCGCACTCGTTGCTGCCCTTCACCTGTGGTTCCTCATCCTCGAGATTCTGCTCTGGCAGAAACCGATCGGGATGCGAACCTTCGGTCTGACGCCCGAGCGCGCCGAGTTGACCGCGGCGCTTGCCGCCAACCAGGGGCTGTACAACGGATTTCTGGTCGCGGGACTCGTTGTCGGCATGGTGGCGACGCAGCCGAGCGCCTTCCATTTCAAGCTCTTCTTCCTGGTCTGCGTCATCATCGCCGGACTGTTCGGCGCGGCGACCGTCTCACGACGAATCCTGATCGTCCAGGCGCTGCCAGCGGCCCTGGCCCTGGTCGCGGTCCTCGCCGCTAGCGGCTGATCGTCAGTCGGTGGTGAGGGTGTGTCCGACGGCAGCGAGCAGCTGCCATCATGGACGAACTCCAAGAACGCCGACTCAGAGCTCCTGTTGTGCGAGGAGTTACACGGCGCGGTGGCGACCGACGGCATCGACATCGCCAGTCACGTCGACCTGCTGATCGGCGTCGCCCCGTCATCAACCTCGAGTGGATCCAGAAGCTGCACCGCGATCGTGCGGCTCGAGCGCACACCACCGAAACGGTGACCCACACCATCCTGCGACGGATGCCCGACGATCTGAACTTCATCGTTCCGCAGTTCACCAAGACCCAGATCAACTTTCAGCGCGTCCCGGTGGTCGACACCCCAACCCGTTCATCGCGCGCTTCATCCCGACCCTCGACGAGAGCTTCCTCGTCGTCCGCTTCCGCGATCCGCGCGGGATCGACTTCGCCTACCTGCTCCAGATGCTCGCCGGATCGTTCATGTCACGCGCGAATACCCTTGTCTGCCCCGGCGGCAAGATGGACCTGGCCATGCAGGTGATCTTCACGCCGATGATCTGGCGCCTGATGGAACGCCGGACCCAGGCGCTTCAGCGCTAGGTCCGGCGCTCGCTGCGAGCGTCAGCGGCTGATGGACCGATACTTCCGGATGGCAAGTGGCGTGAAGACCGCCACGATGCCGACCAGCCACACGATGGTGACGAGCACCGGCTGGTCTCCCGGAGGACCGGCACCGGGGAACGGGTTCGGATTGCCCCACAGCTGACGGATCGACGTGCTGAGCGTGCTGACCGGGTTCCACTCGGCGACCGGCCGCAGCCAGTCAGGCAGGGTCTGGGGCGGCACGAACACGTTCGACAGGAATGTGATCGGAAAGATCGTCGTGAACGCCACCTGGTTCGCGACCTCGACCGTCGGAACCATCATGCCAAGCCAGACGCCGATCGCCGACATGGCCATGGCGAACAGGAGCAGCAGGCCAAAGCCCGCCAGGAATTGGAGGACATCGGTATGGACGGTCCAGCCGACGGCCAGGCCGGACAGCATCAGCACCACGAGGATGCCCGCGTTGTACACCACGTCGGCGATGATGCGCCCCACGAGCACCGCGGAGCGCGCCATCGGCAGCGACCGGAAGCGATCGATGATGCCCTTGTTGATGTCGTCGGTGATGCCGATCGCGGTCGTCGCTGCCGCGAACGCCACGGTCTGGGCGAAGATGCCCGGCAGGAGGAACTCGCGGTAGCTGCCGCCATCCGGCAGGGGGATTGCGCCTCCGAAGACGAAGGCGAACAGCAGCACGAACATGATCGACTGGAGGATGGCGAAGATCGCCAGCTCCGGGATGCGCGGCACCCGCTTCAGGTTGCGCCAGGTGATGACCAGGGCGTCGTTGACCATTCGACCGAGGCCGCGGTCTGGTGCCGGCAGCGCCTGTGCTGTCATGACTTGCTCGCTCCGTTCTCGGCGGCCGCCTCTTCGGCGGCATGGCCCGTGATGCTGAGGAAGACGTCGTCGAGGGTAGGACGACGCAGTCCGATGTCGTCGATGGGGATGTGCGCCTCGTCCAACTGGCGCAGCACCTCGATGAGCCGATCCGCGCCGCCGCTGGCGGCCACGGTGATGCGACGGGTGTGCTGGTCTGCGGTCGGGGCGACGTCGCCGTCGCGCGCCAGCAGCTCGACCGTCCGCGCGATGGCGTCGGGATCGCGGACCACGACCTCGATCCGCTCGCCGCCGACCTGTGACTTGAGCTCATCGGCGGTTCCGCGGGCGATGATCTTGCCGTGATCGACCACCGCGATGGTGTCGGCCAGCTCATCGGCCTCTTCGAGGTATTGGGTCGTGAGGAGTAACGTCGTCCCGTCACGCACCAGGCCACGGATGACCTCCCACATTCCCATCCGGCCGCGCGGATCCAGGCCCGTCGTGGGCTCGTCCAGGAACAGGAGTCGTGGGCGACCGATAAGGGCGCTGGCAAGATCGAGCCGGCGGCGCATGCCACCGGAGAAGGTCTTGACCACGCGATCGGCGGCATCGCCCAGGTCGAACTGCTCGAGAAGGTCGCTGGCGCGTGAACGCGCGTCCGTGCTCGACAATTGGTAGAGCCTGCCGAACATCCACAGGTTCTCGCGAGCGGTCAGGTTCTCATCCACCGCGGCGTACTGGCCGGACAGGCCGATCACGCTGCGCAGCTCGTCCGCCTGGGTAACCACGTCGTACCCAGCCACCGTGGCGCGTCCGGCGTCCGGCTTCAGCAGCGTGGCCAGGATGCGGACGGTGGTCGTCTTGCCGGCGCCGTTGGGACCGAGCAGGCCCAGCACCGTTCCCTCATTGACGGTCAGGTCGACTCCGTCGAGGGCACGAACCTCCGACTTCCTGGACCGATAGATCTTGGTCAGCCCCTCGGCAATGATCGCGGGCATCCCCGATCCGGCGGCCGCTCCATGAGCGGCGATCGGCCGCGGGACACCCCGCTCCACTAGTAGCGTCACTTACGTTGGCCTCCATGCTCAGGCAGAGCATCGTTTCAAGGGTTCAGCTGCTGGCTGGTGCGCTGGCACCACTTGCGTACACCGTACCCAGTGGCGACAATGGTGTCAATGGCCAGGAACCGCCCTCACGATCCCCGGCGCGGCTTCGACCTCATGTGGAGGTCGGGCGATCGTACCGCGCACGGACCGAAGCCAACGCTGAACGCGACGGAGATCGCGCGGGCCGGCATCGCATTGGCTGACGCGGACGGCGTGCAGAGCGTCTCGATGCGCCGCATCGCGGGCCACTTCGACTGCGGGGCAATGTCGCTGTATCGGCATGTTCCGGGAAAGGCAGAGCTCCTCGACCTCATGCTCGACACCGTCATCGGCGACGAAGGCGTTTCTCACGTGAAAACCGGCGGGTGGCGATCCCGCCTGGAGGAGTATGCCCACATCAGCCGGCGGATCTACGAGCGTCATCCCTGGATCCTCCAGGTGGAGTCAAGTGTCCGACCCACGCTGGGACCAAACAGCCTCGACGCATACGAACGCCTGCTGGGGATCCTCTCGACAAGCGGCCTGGCGATCTCGCATGTGCCGGCCACCGCGAGCCTGCTCGTCGCGTACATCCACGGCAGTGCCGTGCGACGCCAGGTCGACACGATGTTGGCGGACCACTCCGGCGTGTCGGACGAGCAATGGTGGGCCGAGCGTCAGATGTTCTGGGAGGAGTACTTCAGCCCGGAGCGCTTCCCCACCATCAGCCGCGCATACGAAGCCGGGTCATTCGAGCATCCCGAACGCGACTTCGAATTCGGTCTTCAACGGGTCCTCGATGGCATCGATGCCCTCATTGCCCTGTCTCCATGATGGATTCACGCGGCGAGGTTCCTCCGGGGGTGAGCAGCCATGCGCGATCCAACCGCCATCCGGTCGTCGCCCCGATGTCCACTCGCGGTCGTCCTGGCTCACGGATGTCGACGTCGCCGTTCGAGGTCGCGAGCCGGTAATCGGTATGCGGGCCTCGGAACCAGACGTGGGTGACGGTTCCGCTCAGCTCGCCGCCCAGAGCGGCCCAATCCGGGCGCACCAGGACACTGACCTTGCCGGCGCGTCCGTCGATGGCGATCCCGTCCACCGGGACCACCGACTCGCCGATTCGGATGCTTGCACTCCCGTTGGCCCCCCGCGCGTCGACCAATGATGCGTCCAGGACCGACGCTGGACCGGTGAGGCGCGCAGCCCAGAGGTCGATCGGCCGCTCGTAGACCTCGATCGGCGTGCCGACCTGGACCAGATGGCCCTCGCGCAGCAGGATGACGCGATCCGCAAAGGCCAGCGCTTCTGCCACATCGTGCGTCGCCATCAGCGCGGCCGTTCCAGACCTGGCGCGCCGATCGGCCAGCTCTTCCTGAAGGGCAGCCCGCAATGGCGTGTCAAGGTGAGCGGTCGGCTCATCGAACAGGAAGAGCGCGGGCTCCCGGGCGATGGCGCGCGCGAGGCCGACACGCTGCTGCTCGCCACCAGAGAGCTGCGCCGGGGTGCGATCGGCGAGCCCCGACAGGCCCAGGCGTTCGAGCATGGCGAGCGCACCCGCCCGCGCCTCAACACGTGACATGCCCCGCCGCCGCATCGGGTACGCCACCGTCTCCACCGCGGTCAAATGTGGCCACAGCGCGTAATGCTGAAACACCATCGCGACCCCGCGGCGCTCGGGCGGCTCCTGGGTTCGAGAGGTGGAAACCGGGCGGCCGTCGAGCAGAATCTCACCGCCGGAGGGTGCCAGGAAGCCCGCGACCGCGTACAGCAGGCTCGTCTTGCCCGACCCCGACGGACCCAGCAGCGCGACGCTCTCCCCGGTGTCGACGGTGAAATCGACGCCATGGAGCACTTCGGTGTCGCCGTACGCGATTCGCAACGCGCGACATTCAAGCGCTGCGGTCATCCGAGGACGCTGTGCAACCAGGAACGACGCAGCGCAACGAGCGGAACGGCGCAGGCCAGGACCAGAAGCGTCAACAGGACCGCGAGTGCCGTCGTCACGGTCGGGTCGCCGAGCTGCTGGAGGTTGATGATCGCGACTGCCAGCGTCGCGCTGCTCGGCCCGTACAGCAGGATCGAGATCGTGACCTCGTGGAGCGCGAAGACGAAGACGAGCAGACCCGCCGCGGCGAGCGTTGGTGCGAGGATCGGCATGACGACGGTCCGCAGCACGGTTCGTCCATCGGCGCCGTGGACCCGGGCTGCATGCGAGAGGTCGATGGGCACACGGTCCATGGCACCGGCGATCGGCCGCTGGGCGAGCGCCCAAAGCTTGGCGACGTAGGCAAGCAAGATGATGAGCAGGGTGTCGCGCAGAGACCGCCCGAAGGCGAGTAGCACGCCCACCGCGAGGACCGAACCTGGAACTGCAAAGCCGATGGTGACAACCTGTGACCACCGTTGCCGCCACCGCCCGATCGGAGCGATCGCGGCTACGGTGCCGAGCGTCACACATGCCACAGCCGCAAAACCGGCTAGCAGCAGGCTGTTGAGCAGCGCGGGGAGCGTCCGGCTATCGACCGCCCGACCGAAGTTCGCGAGCGTCAAGTGTTCCGGCAAGGGGGGCAGGCCCACGGCGCGCGTCAGGGCGGTGAGCAGCAGAGCGCCAAGGGGCAGGACGACGGAGAGGACGACGAATACCCAGGCCATCGCCAGCGGCAGCCGGCCGGCAGGTCGAGCCTCCAGGCCAGGCCCGGTGATCGTCCCACGCGTGGCGATTCGGGGACCAAGCCGATCGCTGAACGCAAGCGCCAGGAGAACCACAGCAACCAGGAGGAACGAGAGCCCGAGCACGCGCTCGAACGCTGCCTCGCTCGACGAAAAGGCGAGGTCGCCATAGATACGCGTCGTCATCGTCGCAAAGCCGGCCGGCCGGCCGAGCACGGCAGGCGTTCCGAACGCGTTCATCGTCGTCGCGAAGATGAGGCCGCCCGCGGCCGCGATGACCGGCCACAGGAGTGGCAAGCTCACGGTGCGCAGCGCAGTGAGCCCGTCCGCTCCGCTGATCCGCGCGGCGCGCTCGAGGTCCGGCTCCGCGCGGCTCCTCATCCCGGCGACGATGAGCAGATAGGCCAGCGGGATCGCGCCCGTGGCCTGCACGAGCACGATCCCGACCGGTCCATACAGACCTGGAATCTCAACGCCGGCGATCCGGTCGAACAGTCCCGCCGGCCCGAAAGCCCGCGTCCATCCCAGGGCGCTGACAAAATCCGGGACAAGCAGCGGGAAGAGGATACCGACGATCATGATGGTGCGGCCGGGTACCGCGGCATGCTCGGTCAGAAGGGCGAGCCCCAGTCCGCCTGCCACGGCCAGCCCGGTTACGGCCGCTGCGATCCAGAGGCTGTTGCCGATCGCCTCCATGGCCTCCGGCTGCAGGGCGGCCAGGACCGGCGCCGTGCCGGCCCCGGCCGCCTCGATCGCGAGCCGGGTCAGAGGCCACGCGATGAGGACCACGAAGCTGAGCACGGCGGCGAGAAGTGCGAGCCCGCGCCCCACGCCGACGCGCCCGGCAGCGTCAGCCACCGAAGATCGCGCGGTACTCGTCGAGCAACTCCTCTTGGCTTTCGAATATCTCCGACCACTCCGGGCTCACCTGGTCACCGTCGATCGGTGGGCCATCCACGTCGTCGCGAACCGGCTGCCAGCCCGTCGACGCGATCGCCGCCTGCCCTTCAGGGGTGAGCAGGAAATTCGCGAAATGCTTGCCGTTATCCATATTCTGCGCGGCTGCGAAGACCCCCACCGGGCTGTAGATCGTGATGGCCCCGGAAGCCGGCCACGCGATCTCAATCGGCGATCCCTGGGCGATGGCATCACGCGCCGATTTGTCGAGCGTCATGCCCGCGTTGAACCTCCCCTCGGCGACGCCGGTCAGCACCTCGGCGACCGCCTGCACCTGGGTTGCGCCGTTATCGGAGAGGCGCTGGTAGTACTCGATGCCGAAGTCAGGATTCGACGCAAAGTAGCCGAGCACGGCGAACGCGGAGCCGGCAAACCCTGGATCCGGAATTGCGACACCGTCCGCGAGCGCAGCTGCGGTGAGATCCTCCCAGTCCGTCGGCGGATCATCCATGTCCACCCCATGCACGATCACCATGTTCAGCAATCGCGTGCCCCAGAACGTATCGGTCTGATACTGAGCCGGAACCGATGCCGCCTCGGGCGGCGTCCAGGCCTCGAGGAGATCCTGCGACGCGTACGACTGGACCGACAACGGATCTGTCCCCCAGAGCACGTCGCCGCCGATCTGCCCTTCGCGGACTTCGGCCGCGATCCGCGCGTCCAGCTCACCGGTCGGTGCGCGAAAGACCTCGACACTGACATCGGGTGCGACATCGGCGTACGCGGCGAGCACGGCATCGACGGTGTCCTGCGTGGCCGAGGTGTAGAGGCTCACGGTGCCCGACGGTTCCGGGAGAGCTGCCGCACTCTCGGTCGCGCTTGTTTCCGGATCCCCTGCCGACGTCGATGGCTGGATCGACGCCGTCTGCGGTGAGGTCGTGCCCGGACTGCTACTGCACGCCGCAAGGAGCGTAGCGACGGCGAATACGGCTAGTGACGTTGACGTCGTGCGCCGCGGTGCACCGCGGGACGGATAACTCATCTGGGTTGCCTCCTGCATCAAAGCGGAAGTCCTGGGCCAACATAGGGCCGGCTTCCTCGCCTAGTGCCGCGCGGACCAAGAACCTCCGGGTCGCACCTCCTTCAGACCTGACCGTGAGTCGATCACGCGCAGCCGCGTCACGACAGGACGACGGCGGCGGCGGGACGCGAGACGCGTCGATTCGTGACCTCGAGCTCCAGCATGGAATATCGCCTCAGATTGATGAGCTGGCGGCGGCTCAGGCGATCACAGACCCAATCCCAGTGGAGCGAGACATAGTCACCGGGTGCCAACTGTGCGGCCAGGCCGATCCCGCCGATCCCGCGCGTGACCGTCTCGGAGCGATACTCGCCGAGACCGAGCGATGTGCCGTCCCATGTGAGGGGCTGCGAGATCACCTCGGCTCGATCACCCTCGACGCTCAGCACCTTGCCCCATCGAATGCGGCATCGATCAAGGACGTGAAGGGGGTGCTCCGAACGCTCGCCGCGCAGGAGGCCCACCCACGGATAGATGCCGAAGACGTGAAAGCTGTGCGTCGGAAGGGCGCCGGCCGGGATCGCCTCCGCCAGATAGCCCCAACTCTGGCCAACGCGCGTCTTGAATCGGTCCCTGAGAGAGTTGCCGAAGCTTGTCATGTCGATGCGCGAGAGCAGCGAGCTGCCGAGCCAGTATGCCTCGACGACCCGCCGATCGAGCGGGTTGCCGATCCGCGTCTCATGCGCGATCAGTTCAAGGTACGGCCACGCGCCGCTGAATCCTCGAGCGAGCTGCGCCAGGCCCGGATCGACCTTCCCCGCATTGGCATACTCGAGCAACGCACGGTGGTCGTCAGGCCCGCAATACCCCAATTCATTGGGCGGATAGGCGTAGCGAGCGAACAGGGTTGGGCCATCACCCGCCCAAGGGGGCGGGTCCGGCGCCACGATCGGATGCGCCGATACCTCCAGCTGCGCTGCGCCAGACTCGGGGTTCACCGCTCCACCAGGGCGGGCGCGGGCGCCTCATCGGTATCCCACGGATATCGCTGCCCGCCAAGGTCGTCGATGTGGTCATCTTCACCCTGCCCAAGATCGCGCAGCACGTCGAGCGAGTCCACGGCCTCCTCGGGAGTCATCGTCTGGAGCGCAAAGCCCAGGTGAATGAGGATCCAGTCCCCCACCGCGACAGGGTCTGAGAGCAGCCCGATATTGATATCGCGACGGACACCCTGGACGTCCACGCTGACGAGATCCGGATGCGTCGCATCCATGGATGCCACCTGGCCGGCAATTCCGAGGCACATACGATCAGCCTCAGGCCTGCTCAGCCGCAACCGCGGCAGCGGTCGGCGGGAACTCGAGTGACTCGAGCATCAGCTCGTCGCCGTCGACCGGGACGACCTCGAGCGTCGCATCCGCAAGCTCGGTCTCCATCGTGAGCACCTGGAATGCCTGTTCCAGCGCCTCGCGATCAGCGGCGTGATGGCCGCCGACGCGCACCCTGACGCGCACGGGACGTCGCCCCGCGGCGCGACGCAGCGCCGCGTCGACGATCCCTTCGCAGAGCCCTACTTCGTGCATCGGCTCTTCCTCACATGTTTCGCATACGAATGTAGCGCGCGATATCCGGCGCCGATGCGACCACGCTCGCGACGGTGGCCAACCCGATGACAGCTACGACCGAGATACCGATGATGCGTGCGACGAGTGCCATGTCGAATTCTCCTTCTCTTCAGCCGGGGCTGCCGGCCGATGCCATTGGCCGTAGCCGGCCACGGTCCGAAACAAGCTCGAGCACTGCATCGACCGCGCCATCCACGGCGGCGGCAACGACCGGGCTCAATCCGATCCCCTCCTCCACTGATGCGGGCTCACAGCCGACGAGGACGATGCGCAGGTCGGTACGGCCGAGAGCGCGGACCTGGGCGATCACCTGCTGCGGGTCCATGCTATGCGCGTCGGCGGGCCCTTTGGCCACGTCATCAGCGCCGATCTCGATGAGGTACAGCGTCCCGGGCTCACCGCCCTGCGGGGTGGCATCGACGAGCACGAGCGCCTCGTACCCCTCGAGCAGCTCGTACGCGAGGTGGATGCCACGGATCCCGAAGTCCCCGGCGGTAACATCATCAGGTACTCCCCGCTCCACGAGGCGGCGCGCGACCTCGCAGCCGAACCCATCGTCGCTGTTGAAGATGTTGCCGATGCCGGCGACCAGCACGCGTTTCGTCATCGGCCCACCTCCACCGCCGCCAGCTCCAGCTCGGTCGGTCGGAAATAGAGGAAACGGCCAACCCATGCATGCTCCTCCGAGGCGGGGTCGTCGACGAGGATGATCGCCACGTATGGTTCATCTTCGAGCGTCTCCCAAACGCCTTCGATGCGCCCGACACGTCCTGCAAGGAACATGTCCATGCTGTCGCCGCGCGGCCCCGGGTTCAGGCGGACGATCGCGCCGCGACCCACCTGCGTACCGCCAACGTCGACCGTGGCGGTGTGCGGGTCGACACGTGCCTCCGGTTCCCAGAAGGGGGCTTCCGGACTGAACGGATCGGAGAAGGGAGACGGCATCGGCGTTGGGGGCGGGATCGCCGAGATCGCCGCCGGCGTTGGGTACACCTGGCGCACCGCCCCGTGAAGCCGCTCGAGCATCTCGGGTGGCATCGCATCACTGCGATCGATGATCTGTCGCGCCCGGGGGTCGGTCGCCCGCGCCTCGCGCTTTTCTTCGTCGGTGAGGGTCATGATGCGCAGCGTCAGGATCTCGTCGATCTCGGTCGCGTCGAACAGGTCGCCGGGACTCTCGGGGGCGATCGTCGGCTGGTCGTACAGGATGATCGGCGAAGAAAGCATGACCGTCGCGTCGGTCCCGACCAGGACCGGCCAGGTGCCCTCGTTGCTGCACGCAGCGACGGCGTCAGCGGCATCCGGCGGCGGCTCGAGGAGCGAGATGAACGGTCCCTCGTGCACCGCGAGCAGTGTGTGAACCCCGAGCATCGCCCCGCGCAGCGCGGCCTCGCGACCGGGGTCCGGGCCCCACGGCGTTTCGTTTTCGATGCGCGCGCGCACGCGCAGCAACCTTCCGACCGCTTGCTCGGCGGTGACCACGATTCGACCATCGAGCGCGGCACGCGTACGGATGACGTGGCCGCGGACCGAACCAGCTGCCTCGCGAAGCTCTTCCACCTCGCGCGCCTCGTCAAGCTGGATCGGAACAATTCGCTCGGTCGACGTGAGGTCATCGAGCAGGATCCCCGACGCATCGACCGCCTCCTCGACCGCCTCGTCCCAGGCCAGGAACCGCTCTCCGTCGACCTCGAGCGCGTCGGTCTTGACCACGCTCCCGTCATCGGCAACGGCTTCGAGCGCGCGGGTCTGGAGCCTGAGGAAGCGGACCCGAAGGTCGAGCGACGAGCCCGTGCCCGGATTGACGAGACACTCGGTCTGCATCCGCCAACGCTCCGAGCCATCCGCCTCCGCATATCCCCGGGGCATGAGCACGCCGAACTGCCAGCGCACCTGGTTCTTGACCGATGAGGCGCGGTACGGATAGAGCAGATAGCCCTCGTACAGCACCGCATCCGCAACCCGCTGCGCATCGGTGAAGGTCATGCCGTCTCTCGCACCGTGGCGCCTTTGAGGAGTGCCTCGACCGTTGCGTCCCACGACGGCAAGGCCCGATCAGCCTTGAAGCGGTGCAGGGCATCGAAGCTCTCTCTGCCGAGGCGGAGCCAGGCGCCGCCGGGGAAGTAGTGATCCATCATCTCGCGCCAGATGCGCACCGGGAGTCGATAGGTAGCCTCTCGATCCCACGGCACCTGGTCGACGGCGAAGCCGGTCCCCGTTCGGGCGAACACGGAGCCGCTGAAAAGGAAGAGGAGCGGAATGTCACCGTCGTCGAGCGCGTGGAGATACTTCGCGCCGGTCACCTCGAAGTCGTATGTGCAGGTAACCGGCAGCTCGATCTCGACCACGCCCTCGAACGTCGGCACGGTCGCCGTCGCATGTGTCCACAGGATGGGCTTCAGTGTCTGGCCCCAGCGCGCCGGCACATCGAACAGCTCGAGCAGGCGGCCCTCCTCGGCGGGGGCGTAATGACGCCGCTGCGCTTCGATCTGGATCTGGGCACGCAGCACGATGCTCTGGATCGGACGCGCATCGGACTCCGTGATTCGCAGGCGGAAGATCATGGTGGGAACCGCCGCATACCGCTCCGCGCGAACGTCGACGACCTCGAAGGTCAGGTCGCTCATGCGTTCGGCCGCCACGGGCGAGACCGCTCGCCAAGCGTATCGAAGAAGCCGTTGATCGCTGTCCAGGCGTCTGCGCCTCCATCGAACCCCTTCCAGTCGCGGCGGATGATGCCGACCAGCTCGTAGCATTCATCGATGGGGACGAGATAGCAGCGCATCCCACCGCCACGCGGTCGATACACCAACAGCGCCTCCGTGTCGGGGATCATCGTCTGAAGCATGGGGTTGGCCGCGACGATCTCGCCCCAGGTGTCGAGTGGCAGCAGCGACTCGGTCGCGCCGGCCGGGCTGGGGTAAAAGGCGACACTGGTGCCCATCTGCGAGTTATCGAAGAAGAAGGCGATGCCAACCGGGATCTGAAGCGCCTCCCACTGGAGGTCGGTCAGCGCAAAGTCGGGATCGTGGATGCGCCGATCCGGGACCGCCCGATACTTGCCGCCCGCAGCACCGTCGTGCGTGAAGAGCAGGTAGCAGGCGCGATCCACGCAGACGAGGCTGCGCGTCTCAATGTTGACGACGTGCGAGTGCTCGGGGCCAATCGGCTCCGCGCACATCTCGCATACTTCCCCAGGTCGCGGCCGCTCGCGCGGCTCGAGAAACCGGCGAAGGTTCGGCGGCTGCTCTGGCGCGTTGAGAAACTTGCGCAGACCAAGGGTCGGCCGATCCTCCCTCGCTGGTCCCGTCATCCCTCAGCTGGCCACCGCGGGAACGGCGACCCGCACACGGTCACCATCCACGAGCAGGGGCAGGGGACTCATGTGCAGCTCGTTACTGCCCAGCGAGCGACCCGCATGACGCACGTCGAATTCTTGCCCACAGCCGGGGCAGCTGAGCACCTCGGCGGCAAGCATTCCCCGCTCCATGTACGAGCCGCACTGCGGGCAGGCGTTGCGATACGCAAAGAGGTCCTCTCCGGCCTTCAACAACAAGAGGCGCGTGCCACCCAGCATCTGCGAGCGAAGCTGACCGGCGACGAGCGATTCCGGCAGCTCGAGATCCGACCACGTCGGCGCCGGTGGCGGGATGGCTTCGCCGCCCTTGACATCCCCGATCTGGACGAGCGACGAAACCGCCGGCTGTTCCAGGTCATCGGCGACCACGCGTGCAATCTCGGGCGCGGCCTCGATGATCGCGCGCTCGATGGCATACGTAAGGGTCACCGCCGATGACGGACAGCCGTTGCAGCTGCCCGCCATCCGGATGTGCACGGTGTCATCCTCGATACCCACGATCTCGACGCTCCCGCCGTGAGAACCCAGGTACGGTCGAACCTTGTCCAGCGCGGCCTGCACCCGCTCCTCCAGTGGATACGGATGCAGATCGTGAAGGACTAGGAGGCTCGCAACCAGATCGTCGTCGACGAGGCGCTTCAGCATTGGCGAGGCATCGCCCTCCGCAGCCCGCGTCGCATCCACGATGCGACCGAGGGCCGCACCGTAGAGCTGCATCAGCTGCCTGACCAGCTCCTCGGCGCGATCCGCGATCTGCGGGCTCTCTGTCCCCAGCTCCGCCAGGAGCGCCTGAACGCGCTCGCCGGCGGCGTGGGGATCGGTCGTCGCGACGGTCATCGGCTCAGCTCACGTCATGCGAGGCGAGCATTGCCGGTGAGTGATGCCGCTCGACGGTCTTCCCCTTCCCGATGTACATGTGCACGCCGCAAGGCAGGCAGGGATCGAAGCTGCGCACGGTGCGCATGATGTCGATTCCCTTGAAGTTTTCGAGGTCGTTCTCCTCGAAGATCGGGCAGCCCTGGACGGCATCCTCGTATGGTCCGGGAGTCCCGAACGTGTCACGCGGGGCCGCGTTCCACGGCGTGGGCGGATACGGATGGTAGTTCGCGATCTTGCCGTCGCGGATGACCATGTGATGGCTCAGGACGCCACGCACGGCCTCCGTAAACCCGGCACCGATCGCGTCGTCGGGAACTTTGAACTCGTTCCACGTCTTGGTGTGCCCGGCGCGCACCTCTTCGAGGGCCTTCTCGGCGAAATGCAGCGCGCAGGCGGCCGCGTAGGCCTGAAAGTACGTGCGCGCGCGGTTGCGCTCGATCGTGTTGCTCCACTGCGGAATCTTCCACTCGAAGCTGGTCTCCGGCAGGCTCATCGTGCGCGGCAGATTGATCTGCACCGAGTGCCCGGTCGCCTTGATGTAGCCGATGTCGACCAGGCCTGACAGGGCCGTCGACCACAGCCGCGCCAGCGGGCCGCCGCCGGTATCGAGGGCCAGGTGATCCTTACCGTCGAACCATCGCGGGCTCATGACCCACGTGTACTTGTCGTCGAAATCACGCTTCTGCGGCCGCGGGATGGTGTGCTGGTTCCATGGATGTCGGATATCGACCGGATTGCCGAGGGGGTCCTTCTTGACGAAGACCTCCTGCCCCGCCCAGTCCTCGTAGTACGAGGAGCCAAGAAGAATCCGGATCCCCAGGTTGATATCGACCAGGTCGTTGGTGACGAGCTTGCCGTCCACCACGACGCCGGGGGTCACGTACATGGCGCGGCCCCACTCGGTCATGTCCTTGTAGTCGAAGTTGCAGACATTTGGATCCTGGAAGCTTCCCCAGCAGCCGAGGAGGATGCGGCGATTGCCGACTTCCTCGTATCCGGGAAGCGCCTCGTAGAAGAAGTCGAAGAGATCGTCGTGGAGCGGCACGACGCGCTTCATGAACTCCACGTAGCGCATGAGCCGGGTGATGTAGTCGGTGAAGAGCTGGATTGTGGCGACCGTCCCCACGCCGCCCGGGTAGAGGGTCGACGGGTGAACGTGGCGGCCCTCCATGAGCGAGAACATCTCGCGAGTCAGGCGACTCATCTGGAGCGCTTCCTTGTAGAAGTCGCCCTCCAGCGGGTTCAGCGAGCGCATGATGTCGCCGATGGTCCGGTACCCATGCGCCGCGGCGTTCGGTGACGCTGTGTTGTTCGCTTTCTCCAGGACACCCGGATTGGTCTCGGCCACCATCTTTTCGCAGTAGTCGACCCCGACCAGGTTCTCCTGGAAGATGTTGTGGTCGAACATGTATTCGGCGGCCTCGCCGAGGTTGATGATCCACTCGGCGAGCTTGGGTGGCTGGACGCCGTACGCCATGTTCTGGCCGTAGATCGAGCAGGTCGCGTGGTTGTCGCCGCAGATGCCGCAGATGCGACTCGTGATGAAGTGGGCGTCGCGCGGGTCCTTGCCCTTCATGAAGATCGAATAGCCGCGGAAGATGGACGAGGTGCTCCAGCATTCCTCGACCCGCTTGTTCGCGAAATCGATCTTGGTGTAGATCCCCAGGCTACCCACGATCCGGGTGATCGGGTCCCAGGCCATCTCCACCAGGTTGCTCTTGTTGTCACTCCTGACCGTGGCCATGGCCTTGTCGGTCGCCGTCGTCATCGAAGGGTCTCCTGTTCGGCTGTCTTGGCTATCACCACGTCTTCTGGTATCCGGTCGTGCTCTCGGCGCGGTTGTGGCGCCACTTCGGCTCCTTGTCGACCGTGGTGGCCGTCATCCCGCGCAGGCCGCGGATGAGCGACCCGTAGGCCCCGCTGGCCGCCGTGGAGACGCGAGCCCCAGGAGGCTCATCCATGAACGGCATGAACTTATCGGGGAAGCCGGGCATGGTGCAGCCGATGCAGATGCCGCCGACGTTCGGGCATCCGCCAACGCCGTTGATCCAGCCGCGTTTCGGGACGTTGCACTTCACGACCGGTCCCCAGCAGCCGAGCTTGACGATGCATTTCGGTGAGCCGTACTCGGTCGCGAAGTCTCCCTGCTCGTAGTAACCGGCGCGATCGCAGCCTTCATGGACCGTCTTGCCGAACAGCCAGGTCGGTCTCAGTGCCTCGTCCAGCGGAATCATCGGCGCCTGGCCGGTGGCCTGGTAGAGCAGGTAGAGGATGGTTTCGGAGAAGTTGTCGGGATGGGTCGGGCAACCGGGGATGCAGACGATGGGGATGCCGGCCTTGGTCTTGAAGTCCCACCCGAGGTAGTCCGGCACCCCCATCGCGCCAGTCGGGTTGCCGGCCATGGCGTGAATACCGCCATAGGTCGCGCAGGTGCCGGCGGCAATGATGGCGAGCGCCTTCGGTGCGAGGCGGTCGAGCCATTCGTTCGTCGTCATCGGCTGACCGGTGTCCGGATTGTTGCCGAATCCGGAAAAGTAGCCCTCGCCACTGAGGTGCTCGTTGGGGATGGATCCCTCGACCACCAGCACGAACGGATCGAGCTCGCCGCGCTCGGCCTTGAAGAACCACTCGATGAAGTCGTTGACACCCCCCACGGGGCCATTGTCGAAGTCGATGAGTGGCCAATGAACGGCCACTCTGGGGAGCCCGGGCAGCGCGCCGAGCACGATCTCCTCGATGCTCGGCTGTGTCGCCGCAGTCAGCGCGACCGAATCACCGTCGCAGCTGAGCCCGGCGTTGATCCAGAGGACGTGAACCAGCGGCGCCTCCTCGCGCGTGGCGGTTCCCTCCACTCCATGCGCCAGTGTCGCCATTGACAACCTCCTTCACGAGTTTCGCTATCCGATTGCGATCAATGCCTCCGTGCCACGCTCAAGATGCGTGGGATTGCCCGCTGCTGCGAGCATGGGGCGGGCGCTAGAGAGCCGGCCGCGCGTCGACGTGAATGTCTGGTAGACAAGAAGCGCGACACAGCCGCAGCGACCCCTGAAAGGGCTTTCATGAGCACTCATCGTGACGGCTCTACCGCCCAAGAACAGACCCAACGCGTACGCCTCTGTGGGTGATGCACAGAGCGTACTTCGGGGCACCGTTACCGGTAAGGTCACGCGGCACCTAGCGGGCGTGGCATATCGCGTGCTCTCTGTTCGGATGGCCCATTGCGCGTCGGCTGGCACGCACGATTCGGGCTCTTCTAGGAGGAGCGATCAATGAGCAGCGATCGAACGTCCGACACTGATACGGATCCGGACGCGCCGCAGGGCGTGGGTGAGAGCAAGGGGCGCGGCGGCGAAGGTGTAGCGCGCGAAGAGTCAGAGCCCGGCCGGCACGACACCGGCGAGCAGGGTCAGACCGGACGCCCGACGGGCGAATCGACGATGCGAGATGCGACCAGCGTCGATCCGCAGGAGCCGATCGACGAGGAGAGTCCTACGCTCCCGCCCGCCTAAGAGCCTTCCGCGTCAAACAAGCAATCTGCCGCGATCGACGTGAAGGCCGGGATTTCACCGGCCTTCACGTCACCTGGTGCCGCAGCCGCAGCAATGCTCATCGCAGCAACAGTCGTCATGCCGTCGAATCATGGTGGTGCTCCTTCGTGAGCGTGATGAGCGGTCGCGGTGCTTGACCCGCCGGTATCCTTCCAGGTGGGCGGGGCGCAGGCTATTCAATTCAATCCGCCTGAGATCGCCGTCCTCACCTTGAGCGGCAAGCCGTGACACGCTGCTCGATCCTGCTGCCCTATGCGAGGAAGCGCGCGACTGACGACTGGGACCGGACCTGAGCCCATCGAACGTGCCGACAGGTGGAAGGCCCGTCGTGACCAAGCCCCAAATCCGTCAGATGGTTTGATTCGCAATCGCGAGGTGATGGAGCGTCCAGTGCTCGAGCGTACCGCGCTCAGCATCCGTCAACACCTCGCAGACCCATCCCCAGTGCAGGCTGACGCAGTCTCCCACTCTCGCGCCATCGGCAAAGCCGTATCCGTCGACCTGCCGCAGCGCGCGCTCGCGACGTTCCAGACCGAGCTTGAGCTGGCCATCTCGCAGTTCGAGTGGAGGTCGATCGACTACCAGCTCGCCGCCCTCGACGGCAACGACGCGAGCCCAACTGACGCGACAGCCATCGAGCGTCTCCATCGAGTGGCTCAACTCCCCGACGCGTGAATGGACATCGAGCACGTGAAAGGTGTGGTGTGGCCGCGCCCCTGCCGGTGCCTTGCCAAGGACGATCTCGCGCATGCGGCCGGTCAGTCGCGACCCAAAGCGGGACAGCATGTCGTTATAGAGCTCCCGCACCTCAACGCGATCCAGCAACGCGTTTCCGATCCAGTAGGCTTCGACAACCCGGCGATCGAACGGATCGGCGATTCCGTTGGCGCGAGCGATCAATTCGAGATACGGCATCGCCCCTGTAAAACGTCGCAGCATCGGCGTGAGACCTGGATCGGTAACGCCCTCGGTCGCGTACTCCAGCAAGGTTCGATTGTCATCGCCTCCGCAATATCGGAGGCGATTGGGCATGAAAGCATATCGAATGAAGCGCAGCATCCCGGCCAGAGGTGCTGCGGATGGAGCCTGAATCATCGGCTCGCGTCCTCGAGCATCCGCTCCATCTCGGCGTTGAAGCGGAGGAAGTCCTCGGCCTCGTCGTTCGGGATCCGCTCGAGCGCCTGCCCCGCATATACGACAACGTACTCTCCAGGTTGCAGGTCAGGCATGGCCGCGACGCGCACCCAGTGTTCGCGGTCGATCTCGAGCACGCGGGCGCGTTCACCGGCGACCTCAAGCACGCGATGCGGAACGGCACGGCACATCCGTCAGGCCACTTCAGCAGGGGGGAAGGCACCAGACTCAGCTCGACCGAGGAGGTCCCGAACGCGGCCCATGGCGGTACCGACTGCAGCCTCCACGGGAGGGCTAAGGCCGATCCCGAGCTCCATGGCCAGCGGCTGGCAACCGACAAGGTACGCGTGGCGCGGCAGCACACCAAGCGCTCGGGCAAGGATCATGACGCGTGAAGGAACCGTGTAGTGCATATCGGCCAAGAGCTGCCGGCGGTCGTCAGCGTCGATCGTTTCCAGCTCCGGGACGACGATCTCAAGCAGGTGAACAGAGCCCGGGAGCGCCGCGCGATCGACGGTGTCGAGGACGATGACGGTGTCATAGCGGTCCATGAGGTCCTGGACGAGTCCGATTCCGGCGATCCCGGACTCGACGACTGTCACATCTGGACCAAGGCCAGAGGCGGCGCAACGCTTCGCCACGGCGATTCCGAAGCCGTCATCTCCCATCAGCTCGTTGCCGATCCCCGCGATGAGTACCCGCTCGCTCATTGAGGACGCTCGGGAGGCTCGCCGATCTGCACGAGGGGTGACCGGCGTGCGGCTGCCGCCTGGACCTCCGCGGTGTCGGGGGCGAGGTCGTACAGCTCCAGCAGCGATGTGACAACCGAATCCTCGGTGAGTCGCTCGAGCATGCCTCGACCGCCCAGCAGACGAACCCGATCAACAAACCGTGCCAGCCCCTGGCGATGTAGGAGATCGACCCCGTCGAGAAGCTCCAGGACACGACCGCGGGTCTCGTCTGGCATCCCGTCGATCTCGGCGACACGATCCGCGACCCATGCCATCAGATCGTCAAAGTCCGCGGGCGGTTGTGCGGTGGATCGCTGGGCGAGCAGCACGATCCGCTCACGCGGCTCGAGCGGCACGAACGTCACGCCCCCGCCCACGAGGCGCCGTCTGGCTGCGCGCCCAGGCAGTGCTCGCAGGCGTCACGCGGAATGCCGGCACAGTGCGGACAGTTCGGCGGGCAGTCACCGTGCGCGCTGCGTGTCAGATCGGCAAACTCGTCCGCGAAACGGCGCCCACCCTCGCGCACGCCCCCTTCGGTCAGATGGTAGCGCTCGCCGTGCTGCTCGATGAGGCCATCGGATACCAGGATCGCAACTTGGGATCGCAGAAGATCGAGATCGGTCACCAGCAGCAGATGCAGCTTGGGCATGTCCGCAGCACCGGACGGATCCTCTCCGCGCAGCCAGAACATCGCCTGCAGAACATCGTCGCGGCAGCGGATGGCGGCCAGGGCATCGCCGCGTGAGGAAGCTTCCTTCACGCCTGCGCTCCGTGGCCGTTGGCGCCAACCGTGGCGGGCGCGGTCAACTCGCCGCGTAGCCAGCCGATCACCTCGGTCGCACGCATCTCGCCGGTGGCACTCAGCCCTTGGCCCCAGTTGTTCTCGACCGGCTCGAACTCGATCACGGTCGTATCGATCGGCAGCAACTCGAAATGTGAGCCGATGACTAACAGGTTATGCAGACTGATGCTGCCCGTGACCGCCTCCGCAACACAGTCCTGCACCGTGGCAGCCGGAATTCCGCTGGCAATCCATCGGTACCGAGTCAGCGAACCAGGCTCTCGTCCACGCTCGATGGCGCCGAAGAAGATCGCGCGGTCGAACCGGTCAGGATCGTCACGAAGCCAATCCATCACCGTGATCGGGTTGTAGCTCACATCTTCGACGGCGACTCCAGAGGACCACTCCAGCGCACGCAGGCGCTCTACGAGAATCGCACCGAATGACATGTCACCCAGGTAGGTATAGCCGACGCCGCCAAGGAGGAGCACCTCAGTCGACACCACACGCACAGGTATTGATCTCGCGAGTGAGCACTCCAGAATCACTATGGATGTGTGTGGTGCATGGCATGCACGGGTCGAACGATCGGATAGCCCGAAGCACGTCGATGCCCTGGTACGCTCCGCTCCCGGTCTCGAGGATCGGCGTATTGAGCACCGCCTCCTCGTATTTGCCAGGCGTCTCCCATGGGTCGTGCGGGGATGCATTGATCGTGGATGGCGTGATGATCTGATAGTTCGTGACGACGCCGTCATTGAGCTCGAGGTGATGCGACAGGAAACCGCGACCGGCGCCCCAGAACCCGACGCCGAGCTGTGTCCCGCGCTTCGGTACCTCGAACTTGGTACTCACCGCCGTCTGCCCTGACTTCATCAACTCCACGGCTCTCGACCACAGATTCAGGGCGACCATCGAGGTGTAGGACACGCAGTACGCCCGCCCGCGATTGCGCTCGAAGGCATTCCAGACATCGGGAACCTTCCATTCGAGCTCCATCTCCGGCAGGCGACCTGCCGGTACCAGCATCTTCAGCGAGTGTCCCGTCGCCTCGATATACGGGTTGGACGGAATCTTCTGGGCGATGGCGGTGTTCCATAGGCGAGCGCTGGCCTCGGCATCCATGGCCTGGCGGTCCCACCGCGGTGAGGTTGCCCACGTGTACTTCTCGCGCCAATTGGGCGCCTGAGGACGAGGCTTGGTCGACTTGTTCCAAGGATGATACGGCGACAGGGGCGCGCCCAACGGATCGGTTTTGAAGCGCACGTCGTCGCCCGCCCAGTCCTCGTAGAACGAATGCTCAACGAACTCCTCGAGGCCGAGGTTGATGTGCTGAAGATTCGTCGTCACCTGCTTGCCGTCTATGATCACGCCAGGCGTCGCCCAACGACGCTCGCCCCACTCGGCGCAGTTCTCGTAGGTGGCGTCGTAGGCGTCTTCGTCATCCCACTGGCCAAGGTCGATCAGGTTTGCGCTCGTGCGACCCACGTCCCGATACCGCGGGTCGGCGTCGTAGAAGAAGTCACAGATGTCGTCGTAGATGGCGGCGACCCGCTTCCCATAGTCAAAGAACTTCTGAATGCGCAGATAGATTTCGTTGAGCGTGGTCAGGCTGATGGTGGCGCTGATCCCACCGGGCACGATCGTCTGTGGATGCGGGTACTTGCCGCCGATCAGGACGTACGCCTCGCGCGCGACGCGCGTCATGCCCAGCGCCTCCAGATAGAGGCTACCCTCGAGCGGGTTGAGGTCCTTCATGATGTCAGCGATGGTGCTGTAGCCATGCACGTTGCTGTGAGGAGCCGGAGTGCTCTCGGCGCGCCGGTAGAGCTCGGCATTCGTCTTCGAGACGATCGCCTCAGAGTAGTCGGGTCCTGCGAGCAGGAAGAGGTGCAGCGGGTTGTCGTACAGGTATTCAATCGCCAGGAGGAGGTTGCGCACCACGGTGCCGAGCGGCGGCGGCTTGACGCCACAGGCCATCTCGATCGCGAGCGCAGCACAGGTCGAGTGAACGCCCCCACAGACGCCGCATGCACGGCTGGTGATGAAGATGGCGTCTCGCGGATCACGGCCCATCATGATCACCTCGTAGCCACGAAACAGCGTCGCGACACTGCGCGCCTCGATGACCTTCCGGGCCTTGTTATCCACCACCGTGTGGAAGGCGAGGGCGCCGGCGACACGCGTCACCGGATCGAAATTCTTCGTTTCGATGTGCCCGTTGCGCTGAAGCAGATCCTCGATCTGGTCGCGCGTCAGGGTCTTGACCCCGCCGTTCGTATCGGGCGCTTGCGCGACGGCGTAGGGATTGGGCACGTCATCACGCAGGAATGGCCGTCCCTCGGCGTCGAAATCGACCGGCAGGTTCTTGAAACACACGGTGGAGCGAAGCCTCTAGCGTTCGAAGATGCGGACGACGCCGGCCAGATGCCGGTCGGTGGCCAGGAGACCACCGCGGAGCGCCGCCAGAGCTCCGTTGATGGTGGTCAGGTGCTCTGGCAGCGGCTTGGTGTGGCCAGCCACCGCCCGCAGACCTCCCGCGAGCTGGGCGACATTACGGTCGGCCCGCCTGAGGGCAATGATGATCAGCACCAGGTAAACGACGAGCACGATCACGACAATCGCCACGACCGCCAGGGTCAGGTACCACATCAACATCAGCCGAGCCCCCTCGACCCGCGTGCGCCGAGCGCTGTCTCGATGGTCCCGGCATGCTGCTCGATCTGACCGGCAGTCTCGAGGATCCCGCCTGCGACGGCGATCGTGTCCTCGAGCGCCGCGATATTCGCAGTATTTCCGGCAATGCCGAGCCCCGCCTCGAGGGTCGAGGCGAAATATCGCTCGATGCCGCGCGCCGCGTTCAGGGTGCGGTGCAGCATATAGACGACCACCGGCAGCACCACGAAGACCGCCACGCCAAGAAGGATCCACCATAGGATGTAGACGATGACCGGTATGTCCATGACTCAGCTCTCACTCTGGCGGCCGACCGCCTCAATGGTGCGCACCAGGTGCCCATCGATGCTGCTCAGGCCCTCTCCGGCGGCGGTCAGCCCCGCATTCAACTGCGTAACCTCCGGTCCCAGATGGCCGGTCTGCGTCTCGATGGCACGAACGCCGAACGCGATCTTGCCCAAGTAGCTCGAGCGCCAGGTGTAGCCGATCGGCTCGCCCCCGATGCTCTCGAGCGCCTTGATGATCCGAGCCAAAAAGGTTACGAGCACGGCAACGAGCGCGAGAACGGCGATAACAGTCGCGACCATCAACGCAATGATCATCGGACCATCCCGGGTGTTGCGCCGTGCGCACAGGCCGGGCACGATGGGCAACCGGATGCGTGCCCCTCGATCGCGGCGGTGGCGGCGTCAATCCCCGCGGCTCGCTCGAGGATCTTTCCGGCAATCCGGTTCGTGGTGGCGAGCAACGGAATGTGAATGGTGGCGTTCGCGATTCGCTGTCCGACCGCCCACACCGTCGCGGCAGCACCGTTGATCTGACGAGCGGTGTCAACGATCCGTGACAGGAGGAACGCGACAACCACGATCACCACGACGCCTACGACGAGACTGATACCCCACACGGTGACGATCGCTGACTCGCTGGGCATCCTCAGCCTCCTCGAATGATCTGCGGCGTACTGACCGCCGCGACGATCTGAGCGCCATGCGACTCGATGCTCTCCGCCCCCATCAGGATCTCTCCCGCGATCTGGTTCGTGTCAGTCAGTTGCCAGATGACCTGCGTATCCGCGGCGATCTGCTCGGCCGCCTCGAGTGCCTCCGCGGCGTGGCCGAGTATCGCGCGTGCCGCGAGCCAGACCGCGACCAGCAGCGCTGCCGCGACGACGATCACCACGGCTGCGATGGCGAGACCCCAGGCGAAGATGGTGAACAGTTCGCCATCGGTCATCGGGTGTCACCGGGCTGGTAGGTATCCTCCTGCTCCTGCTCGGGGGGGATCACGTGCTCGGGCACATCGGTCGCCCAGTTGCGGTGATCGCCACGTCCGGGCCGTCGTGAGCCCGCGAACTGGATCTTCTCGTAGAAGAAATGGACGAAGTTGTCCACGACGTCCGGCTTCTGGATGTTGCCCCAGCCGCTCGGTACTCGACCGCCCTCGACCCGGTCCCAACGCGTCTCACGGCTCACCGACCGATTCGACAAGCTTCTCAGGCGCCTGATCCCGAAGCCCACCATCTTCGATGCCGTGCCGGAGATGCCCGAGCCGGGGGGCGCCTTGTAGAACGGGCTGAACTTGTCGGGAAAGCCGGGCATCGTGCAGCCGATGCAGACGCCGCCGGCAGCCATGCAGCCACCCATGTGCGATTGCGCACCGCGGCTCACGATATTGCAGTTGACGACCGGTCCCCAGCAGCCGATCTCAACGAGGCATTCCTTGTCGCCGTAATTTTCGGCGAACACGCCTTCCTCGTAGTAGCCGGCGCGGGTGCACGCGCGATGTACCGTCTCGCCGAAAAGCCACGCCGGCCGGCCCAGCTCGTCGAACTCGGGCAGCGGACCCATGCCCTGGAGGAACATGAGGATGGCACTCACGGTCTCAGTGAAGTTGTCGCCGATTGGCGCGCAGCCGGGAATATTGATGACCGGCAAACCAAGTGCGCTCCGGTAGTCGGCACCCAGGAAGTCCATGACGCTCATCGCGCCGGTGGGATTCCCGATGGACGACGGGATGCCGCCCCACGTGGCACATGTCCCGATCGCGATCACCGCCGCGGCATTCGATGCCATGGTTGCAAGCCGCTCGGCAGTGGGGAACGGACGCTCCCCGTTCTCGATCGCTTGGTCCCCCATCGCCGACCAGTAACCCCCGAACTCCGCGGCGATTCGCTCGTCCGCAATGGATCCCTCATAGATGACGACGTATGGCGCGTCAAGCTCACCATCTGCGGCTTCCTTGAACGGACGGATGAACTCCGTGCCGTTATCGACCGATAGCACCGGATGGTGCAGGACGACCGTCGGTAGGCCGCTAACTCCGCCGGTGAGGAGATCCTCGACTGAGGGGTTCGTGGCGCCGGTCACCGCGATGCTGCATCCGTCGCAGCTCATGCCGGCCAGCCAGAATGCGTGGACGACCTTGACCGGCCCCTGTGGAGCGCGGCGCGGGATGGGCGCCGGCTCCGGGCTCGCCGGAGGGACGCTCGGCGCGGGCGCTTCGCCTGATGGCGCCTCGACCGTGGGTGCGCTGACGACCATCAGATCACGCGAGGCTTGGCGCGTCCTGCGCCAGCCGGTCGGCAGCGGCCGTCATCGCCATTGTTGCTGGTGCCTCGGGTCCCGAATCGATCAGCGAGCGCCGCTCGCGATCAGCCACGACCACGGCGTCGTCGTACGGAACCGTGCCGAGCAGATCGACCTCGAGCCGTTCGCAGTACTCGCGAATCGCGGCCTCGTCAGCACCGGAACGCACCTTGTTGGCGACAGCCCAGATATTGGGGATCCCGAGCTCCTGAGCAAGCGGGACCGTGCGCTTCATGGTTTCCATGGCGCGGTAGTACGGCTCGACCACTACGACGAGGCTCTCAACGTGGCGGACAGTGCCACGGCTGAGGTGCTCCAGCGACGCCTCGGTGTCGAGGATCGTCACGTCATCCGGCCGCTCCTCGCCGAGCCCGGCGACCACTCCCCGGACGGCCGAGTGCTGGCCGCAGATGCAACCCTTCCCTGCGCCGAGCAGACCGGTCATGGTGAGGACGCGGACGCCATCAGGCCCCACGGCCCCGTACTCGTCAACGATCTGCTCGAATGGCTGCCGGAAATGCATCGTCACCGAGTCGCCGTTCGGGCGCTCCTCCAGCTCCTCGGACGGAATGCGGCGGAAGGCATTCGCCTGCTCCGGCGAGACGCCGATGGCGACGGCCAGGTTTGGATTCGGGTCGCCGTCGAGCGCGTTGACCGAAAAGCCCTGCCGGGCGAGGTGTCGTGCCATGGTCGCGGCGATCGTGGTCTTGCCTGATCCGCCTTTGCCGGCTATTCCGATACGCATCAGCGACTCCTCGTGCGATCCTGGATTTCGAGCCAGCCTACGACATTGGCACGGGGCCGGCAATCATCTACCTGCACTCAGCATATACCATCGCGGGTGTCTATCTGTCCCGCTATGCTGCGATCATGACGCTGCCGAGCCAGCCCAAGAGCGATGCCCTCCGCCGCGTGTACTGGCGCGACGAGCTGCTCCAGCTCCTCTTCTGGGTCGAGGGCGAAGGGTTCGGCTCGAACGTGGATGCGGCGACGATCGATCGCTTCCTCGGTGGCGAGAGCGAGATCGCTCTCATGCACCTGGACCGACTGGTGACCGAGGGCTACCTGCGGCGGGCGGGAGTGGGCACGTATCGGCTGGCGGATCGTGGCCGCATGGAAGGCCGCCGCCTGTTCGCAGAGGAATTCGCCGACCTGACCCGGCCGACCCATGGCGAATGTGGGAAGGACTGCTGGTGTCGCCAGGCGCCCGAGGAGGCGCTGATCTGCCTCGCGACACGAGCAGTCGGATGACCGTCTCCACGGCGACCAGCCTCGCTGGGACCGGCAGCTGGCCACGAGGCTATCTTCGTCCCTGTCTCCTGCTCCTGATCGCCGAGAGTCCCTGTCACGGGTACGATCTCCTGGATCGGCTAGAAGCGCTGGGGGCGCCGCCAATCGATGCCGGCACTCTCTATCGAAATCTGCGCAGCATGGAGCGCGAGGAGCTCGTCGAATCCCGATGGGAGATGTCGCGCACCGGACCGGCACGTCGGACGTATCGGATCACACAGCATGGCAAGACCGAGCTCGGCGGGTGGGTCGAAGTCCTGGCCGAGGGCAAGCGGAGCCTCGAGACGATTCTCCACCGCTGCGCGGCCCTTCCCCGGATTTGAAGCCGTGCGCCGCGGCCGCGATCTGAAGCCGTGCGCCGCGGCCGTGACACATCCACGAGGAAGCACACCGGGTTGTCGAACGGGAAGGGCGCGCCTATCCGTCTCGGAGCGCTTCGGCGCTCCTGGCTCCTGGCGCTGGACGTCGCGCAGAGGCCACCGTGAACATCACCGCCGTACCGCACAGCGCAAGGACGGTACCAGGCACGATGTGTCGCAGGAAGGATGCGGGCGACAGCCCCATCGTCATGCCGCCGAGGCCGAACTGGGGAAGGATCCATGGACCGGCTGCTGCCCACAGGCCGAGGGCAATGAGCGCGAGACCGAGCCATATGCGCGCGCCGGAGCCCCGCGCGAAGAAGACGACGACGAGGGCCGCCGTGATTGCGAGCACTCCGGGAATCAGATGCCATGTCAGCACACTCGCTTCCAGCGGAGAGGGTGTGGACATCACGTGGTTCATCTGGCCCGCGGGACGCAGGTCAAGGTTCAACCATGGAGCCGCAACGAGCCATACGCCGGCGATCGCGCCGAACACAGCAGAAACACGCATATCCTGCTCACCCTTCTTCGGTACTGTCGCCCCGGTTGTGAGTATACACCGAGGCTTCGTGAGGTCCAGATTCATTGGTCGTCGAGGCTGCGATCGATGACGCGATGAGCATCCTTGAGCAGTGGTCGGGGTGGCTCGCGGAGTGGGCCGTTCCAGAAGGCATCCTCGCAGCTGCGCCGGCCGACCCATGGACGCCCCCGAGCGATTTGTTCGCACGGCGCGCCGATCGAGCGGTCGGCCGGATCGAAACCGCGACCGCACGCGCGGTCGCGGAGGCACTGCTGCCGACCGGCTCGGTCCTCGACGTGGGGGCCGCCGGCGGCGCGGCGTCACTTCCATTCGTAGGTCTGGCCACCTCACTCACCGCGATCGATGAGCGGGAGGAGATGCTGGCAGGGCTCGTGGACCGTGTCATCGGCGCTGGCGGAGCGGAGCCAGAGCTTGTCGT
>JBBSML010000026.1:0-35700 GCA_038233215.1 Candidatus Limnocylindria bacterium | reverse complement strand
CGGTCCCTCCTGTCGGTCTTCAGCCTCAGCAGCCGGAGCCTGACAGGGGGGACGCTTCAGTTGTCGACCTAAACGAAAAGCCTCCGGGCGATCCCGGAGGCCTCTGCACTATTCGTGATCAGAACTCTGCACTATTCATTCGCGCTCACACATGTACCCGTGGGGCGGGACTAACGGCAATCGGGACAACGAAATCCGGGTGCTCAGTTGCGATCCGACCCGCACCGAGGGCGTAACGCCACGGAGCCCTCTTTCGTTGGCCGATAGTCCCGTGGGGCGGGTCCACGCGCGGCGACGCGGCCGAGCAGGAGCGCCCATGAAGGACCAGGGCGTCGCCGATCGACCTGGTACGAAGCCCAAGGAGCAGCTGGGATACCGGCCCCCAGTGGACCGCGGGGCGCGCCGTGCGTGGGGTATCGGGTCCTGAGGATCGACGGCCGATTCAGCGGCGGCGCGGCTTGCTCGAAGCCGTCGGCTTGGGACGCTCCCTGAGGAGCGCGTCGATCCGCTGCCTGTACCGGATGCCAGACGAATGTCGGCCGAGCCAGCGCAGGTAATCCGGGTCGTGTACGGCAAGGGCGGAGAGCGACCATCCGACGTAGCGGCCGAAGTCAATCGTGTCCTTTGACGTCGCCTGGGTGCGAGCGCCCGCGGCGGTTGGTGGCGTCGTGGCCTGTCCGCCTCGCGCGGCCTGGGCACGCGTCGCCTCGATCGGCCGTCGAGTCCTGTCGTAGACCGCCCGGCGCTCAGTGGAGCGGATGGACGCGTAGGCGTCGTTCAGCTCAGCCATGCGGCGATCCGTACCCGGAGTGGTGTTGTAGTCGGGGTGGTACTTCGCCGCGAGGGCGCGATACGCCGCCTGCACGACGACCTGGTCGGCGTCGTCCCGCACCTGCAGCACCTCGTAGGCGCTTCGTCGTCCGTCGGCCAAAGAACGATCCTCCACAAGGAACTGAGGGGCAGCACATCAGCACACCGCACAGCCGGTGCCATCCGCCGACCGTCGTTAGAACGAAGGACCCGGCAGGGGGCTAGGGCGGCCGCTGCGCGCTTGCTCACCCCTTCGGCAGGCAGGGTCGCGGTTCCGAGAAGGAGCCGGCCGCGTGCCGTCTGCGGATGTCCCGATCCCACCCAATGTCAGCAATCCCGGCAGTCGTAGTCCTGGAACTCGACCCCGCGTTCGCGAAGCTGCGCCATCACCCGGTCAAGGTCGTCCATGATCCAGGCGGCTGATGTGGTCCGATTTGTTTTGGCATCCCCGATGAGCCGACCAGTCCGGCCGAGGGCCGCGACTGAGCTCGGCGCTGCGAGAACACGGAACGAGCCCGGACCGATTGGCCCGGGCTCGCTGATGTCAGCCGAATAGGCGGCTCAGGGGCGGCCGCCACCCTTGCCGTTCCCGCCACCCTTCGAGGCGGCGTTGCCGTTGCCGTTCGCGTTGGCGTCGCGGTCCGCTTTCGCAGCCTCGCGCTCAGCAGCGCGCGCCGCGTTCGCCGCCTCGCGCTCGGCAGCGCGGGCAGCCTGCGCCGCATCGCGTTCGGCCTGCGCCGCTGCGCGGTCGGCCTCGCGCTGCGCCTTCGCGGTGAGCTCGTCAGCGTCCGCTTCTGCGTCTCCCTCCTCGCCACCGGACTCGTCGACGGGCCCTACTTCGTCCGTCGCATCCACGCGGCAGGTCTCACGCGCGGCAACGCTCACGGCCCCGCCATGGTTGTCGTTCGCGCCGCCGACGGCATCGCTGTCCCGCGCGACTTCCGATACGCACTCGCCGTGCGCGTCGGCTTCCTCCGTTTCCTCGCCATCGGTCCCGTCGTCCTCCTGGAGACCCTCGTCCTCCTGGAGATCCTCGCCATCGGTCCCGTCGTCCTCCTGGAGATCCTCGTCCTCCTGGAGATCCTCGCCATCGGTCCCGTCGTCCTCCTGGAGATCCTCGTCCTCCTGGAGATCCTCGCCATCGGTCCCGTCGTCCTCCTGGAGATCCTCGTCCGTGTCGTTGCCAAGGACCGGTTCGTCGGTGAGCTCGTCGTCCGAGCCGAAGATCAGGGCGTAACCAGCGGCAGCGATCGATTGACCGTGGGTCGCGTCACGGGTGCCGGCGGGCGCCGCGCCCAACGCGGCGGACACGGACAGGGTGACGAGGAGCGCACCACCCATGAGGGCGAGCCACGTGCGTCTGAGTGGTTGCATGGTCGAGGACCTCCTGCTTGGCGACGTCGCGGGCAGCGCGGGCGCCATGGACTGCGGGCACGAGCGCACCGGAATATGACGTGTCGAGCATGGCATCCGATGAAGCGCGCGGGGGCCGTACATCGGTCCCCGTTGTGCATGACCTTGGTCACCCGCCGAGGTGCATTATCCCCGTGGCGGCGACCTCCCCGAGGGTCCAGCCCTGGTACTGGCCGAAGTCCAGGCCAAGCTCGGAGCCGGCGACTGCCGGCCCTCGTGTTGTATGGCGCCAATGAAGGCGGTTGGTCACGTGGCGTCTCCGGCACTGTCGTCCGCCCTTCCGCGTGAAGCGCGGTAGCATCGGTCCATGGCAGTGAGCACGCGCGGGCTGGTCTTCAGTGGCGCCGGTCACCCGCTGGTGATCGAGAACCTGGAGCTGGACGACCCGCAAGCCGGTGAGGTGCTTGTCCGGATGGTGGCTTCGGGCGTCTGCCACTCCGACCTGCACGTCGTCGATGGTGAGTGGGAGCGGCCAGCGAATGTCGTGCTCGGTCACGAGGGAGCGGCGGTCGTTGGGGCGCTCGGGCCTGTCTCACTGAGCGACGGGCTGTCTGAGGGCGACCTCGTGGTCCTGGCCTGGACGGCCCCCTGCCGAAGCTGCGCGGCCTGTGGGCGAGACGAGCCGTGGCTGTGCAATGCGCCGGATGGGAGCGGCAATCGGCTCCGAGAGGACGACGTTCGACTGCGCCGCACGGATGGCTCGCCCGTCGGGGCGTACTCCGGCATCGGCACCTTCGGAGAGCACCAGGTGGTCGCGAGATCCGCGGCAATCAAGGTTGATCCGAGGACGCCGCCGGAGATCGCGGCGCTCATTGGCTGTGCGGTGACGACGGGCATCGGCGCTGTCAGAAACACTGCGGGCGTGCGGGCGGGGGAGTCGGTGGTGGTCATCGGGCTGGGAGGCGTCGGCCTGTCGGCTGTCATGGGTGCCGCAGCAGCGGGCGCGAATCCGATCACGGCGATGGATACCTCGCCGGCAAAGCTGGAGCTCGCACGCCAGGCGGGCGCGCATCGAATACTGCTGGCAGCCAAAGCTGACCAGGCAACGGGAGCCGATCACGTCCTGGAGTGCATCGGCCTCGTTGAGACCGTCGAGCTGGCGATCGAGCTCGCGCGGCCGGGTGGGACGGTCACCCTGCTCGGGATGACGCCGCAGGGACATCGCGCGAGCTTCGATGTGTATCGGCTCGTGGAGGATGGCAAGCAGATTCGAGGATCGAACTACGGGTCGGCCGTGCCCGCACGCGACTTCCCGATGATCGCCATCGAGTACCTCGAGGGAAGGCTACCGCTCGACCTGCTGATCACCGAGCGCATCGGGCTCGACCAGGTGGACGAAGCCTTCGAGGCCATGCGACGCGGCGATGGCATGCGACGGGTGGTCGTCTACTGATCCAAACCTGTGGCCGTCTCTGCCGCGAGCTGCATGATCATGAGGGTGTTTCCCTCGCTGTCGATGAACCACGCGCTTCGCGACCCGTCGTCTGACGTGCCGATGCCATCGACCGTCAGCAGCTCCGGCATGTCGTAATCCTCGAACTGCAGCCCGCGCTCGCGAAGGCTCGACATCACCTGATCCAGGTCGTCGACAACCCATGCCGCGGAAGTGGCGCGATTCGTCCCGGCATTCGGGCTGAGGTAGATGCCGAAGCCCATCGGATTGCCACCCGCCGGATAGATCAGACCGTCGGGCCACTCCACGGTCGGCTGCAGGCCGAGCTTCTCGGCGTACCACGCCTTGGCGCGTTCGACGTCGGATGCTGAGAGCGTCGGGGCTATGGGAAAGGATTCAAGCACGGGGAGGCTCCTGGGGGATGTACTCGGGAAGGATGGCATACCGCGTGCGGGGGCAACGGCCATGAGTGACGCACGGCAGAGCCCGATTCCACAGGATCGAGTGAACGAGAACATCGACCAGGCGCAGTTGGCGGCCGATGACAAGCGCCAGACCGCCGAAAACGAGCGCTATCGGAAAGACCAGGGAATCGATGATCGCCCTGGCACGAATCCGAAGGACCAGCCAGGAATCCCGGATGGACCGGCGAGCCCCGCCGAGGGCGGGGACTGACAGTCGCCCGCGAGATACGGAAAGAGCCCGGACCGATTGGCCCGGGCTCTTTGCATGGCAAGGGAGGCTACTGTCGAGTGAACCCGGTGGAAGAGTTGCGGTTCTGACTACCTGATTGCGTCGCTGCGGCAATGTAGACCTTCGTCCATTCCGTGGTGGATGTCACCGCACGCGTTGAAGTGGCGATCCCAAGAGCGTTGGTGACACCTCTTGTCGTCACGTAGCCGGAGGAGTACTTCCAGGTCCAGGTGACAGGCAGACCTGCCACCGGGCGCCCGGCGGTGTCCTTGACGGTCGAGGTCACCGTCACGGACTGCCCTGCGCGCGGGTGATAGTTGTTGACGGAAGATTTGAAGCCGTCAAGGCTGTAGCCCAGAACAGGCGTGGTCATGAACCATGTGGACCCGGTGGCAGTCTTGCCGTTGGTGGTGGACTTCAGCCCGACGGTGCGCTTGACCATGAGCGGACTGGCACCCACGGTGCGCGTCCAGTGATTCGTGCCGGTGGGATCGGTGAAGATGCGGATGGTCGTCGGAGATCCGGCCGGGTTGGGATTGGGCCAGGCCACATCGACAGCCACGCCTTCCACGGCCTTTCCGGCGGCATCGGTGGCCGTGGCGTAGACCGCCTGATAGGGCTCATTCACCTTCGGGTAGATCCACTTCACGCGGGAGACGAGCTTCGCGACGGGCGGAGGGTTGCCGACACCGAGCGGGATCGAGTAGATGATGTCGGCGAGGTCGTTGGCCGCTCGTGTGAATACCAGGTCAGTGATCTCTGAGACCCGCGGGCTGATTACCGTCTGATTCTGAAGAAACAGCTGATGAAGCTCCGGGAACAGCGGTCGTGAATAGGCTGCGGCGGCGATGGCCTTGGTGCGCACGTTGGTGACTGCGGTGACGGTGCGTCGCGTACTTGACCAGGCCGGCGTGTCGCTGGACTTGCGCTGTTGCTTGTCCACGAGCAATTCGTAGTTCAGGTGAGAGTTGTCAGTCAGACCAACTCCGTCGTAGTTGCTGTGGTAGGGCATCAGGATGTCGCCGTAGTAGTGAGACAGAACGCCAATCTGCCTGCTCGCATTTCGGTAGTGCGCCGTGGCTCCCGCGCTGTCGCCGGCGGCCGCTGCGGCCTTGCCCTGGTTGTAATAGGACTGTGCCTTGCCGTATGCCTCGGTGATCATGTGGATCGCTCCACCACGCTGTCCCTCTTCTCGGTAGACGTGATTGAGGCCCGATGAACAGCAAACGGTGTCCGGATCATCGCTCACCAGACGAGCGAGTGAGGCGTCCAACCAACCACTGTTGCGGCCGGCAACAACCTTGAGCGCCTGGTCGATGATCCAGTCGTGTGTGCCGTAGCCGTCACGGTTGGTGGTGTTACCCGGTGCTGCAGGGCCATTCGACCAGCCCAGCGCCGGCGTTGCTGCGATACCGAGAGTGAAGACGAGCGAAAGGGCAACGCCAACAGCTCGGCGCGCTCCTGCTGCAAATGACGTGGCGCCTGGCAGAGTATCGATGTCGGTCTCCTAACAAGAACGAGCGGGGCGAGTGCTGATGGCTGCCGGTGCGCCGCCGCAGGGCTTCCGGAGGCAAGGCAGGTCGAAGGAAGTTCTGTCGCCAAGATGCCAGTCGAGGTGGCAGATAGCGACCGTACTTGTGTCCCGCGACGGCCAGCCTTTCGGCGGAGCGGTGATTCCCGTGCGGTCCGGGTCCGTCTCGTGACGCCGGGCTTCGTTCCCCCGTGGGGCGGGGCTATCGGCAAAGAAGCGAGCCATCACCGCTCGCTCGTGCGCGATTTGACCCGTGGTACGGGAAAACGGCGCGTGAGCTGGCGTTCGTTGGTCATTAGCCCCGCGCCACGGGTCGTGCCGGCTCGGGCGCTGCCGAGTCGGGCGCTGCCGGGTCGGGCGCTGCCGGCATCGGGCGCTGCCGACGTCCGCCAGGTGCTATGTGCGTCGAACCGAGCGGAGCAGGATGTCGATGGCGTCGCGGTAGCGAGCGCCCGACTGGTGGCGGCGGAGCCAGTCGAGGTAGTCGGGATCGCGTGCTGCGACCTCGCCCAGCGTCCAGCCCTGGTAGCGGCCGAAGTCGAGGCGAAGGCCCGCACCATCGGCGCCCAAAGGACCTCGCGCTGCCCCGTGGGTGGGACCCTCTGCCGGCGTCGGTGGCGGAGCACGTCGTCGGTCCGACTCCCAGTCCTGTCGCTTGGCCGGGTCGCGGACAAGGGCGTACGCCCAGTTCAGGTCCGTCATCCGTCGCTCCGCGCTCTCATCGAGCGGCTCCGAAGCGTCCGGATGTGCCTTGCGAGCGAGCACGCGGTACGCGGCTCTGACCACATCCGCGTCGGCATCCGGCTGCACCTGGAGAATCCGATACGGATCTCGCCGCTCCATCGGTCTATGCCAGCGCGCGCTCGACGACGCCACGCAGGGCCGGCAACGGCAGTGCTCCTTCGCCCAGCACCACATCGTGGAAGCGTTTGATGTCGAAGGCCGGTCCCTGCCGGGAGCGCGCCTCCGCGCGCAGGCTGAGCAGCTCCATCTGTCCCAGTTTGTAGGCGAGGGCCTGGCCGGGGTAGGCAATGTATCGGTCCACTTCGTTGGCGATGTTGTTCTCGCCGAGGGCCGTGTGCGCCTCCATGAAGTCGATCGCCTGCTGTCGCGTCCAGCCCAGGGCATGAATGCCGGTATCGACCACCAGGCGCGAGGCACGCCAGGCGTCGAACGAGAGGACGCCGAACCGATCGGTCACACCTGACAGCAGACCCATCTCCTCGGACAGGCGCTCGCTGTACAGGCCCCATCCCTCGACGTAGGCGGTGCTGCCGTTGAATCGGCGGAATGCAGGAAGGTGCGTCAGCTCCTGCGCGATGGCGATCTGAAGATGATGTCCCGGCACGGACTCGTGGAATGCGAGCGTCTCCGCCTCGTAGCGCGGCCGCGTCTCCGGCGCGTAGGTGTTGATGTAGTACTGACCCGGGCGGCTGCCGTCCGCCGCCGGCTCGCGGTAGTACGCGATGGTCGAGTGCTTCTCCTCGTTCGCCGGCGTGACGACCACCTCGCAGCGCGCCTCTGGCAGCCTGCCGAACCATTCGCCGATAGCATCGTTCGCCCGCGCCAGCGACGCTTCTGCCACGGCAGCCACTTCCTTGCGCGTCGAGAAGTGCAGCGCCGGATCTCCGCGAAGCGCCTTGAGCGTGGCTTCCAGGGAGCGCGCGCCGAGCAGCCGTCCGCCCAGCTCATCGAACTGCCCGTCGATCCGTCGAATCTCCTCGAGACCGATCGCGTGCACGCGCTCCGGCGCGAGGTCAAGCGAGGTATGCGCCCGCGCGAGCTTCGCGTATGCCTCCGCGCCACCCGGAATGTGCGACAGGCCCGGCTGGTCGTCCGGACGTGCGCGCGGACTCAGGTCATCGACGATGAGGGTGCGGTAGCGCTCGAACGCGGGGCGTACCTGTACGCCGATGATCTTGAGCAGCTCATCGCGGAGTTCTGGCTTGTCACGTGCAGGTTCCATGAGCGGCCAATCAGCGTCGGGGCGCACGAGCAGCTCATCCAGCTGCTCGGTGACCTTCGTGCACAGCGTCGCCACGCCGATGCGTCCCGCGGCCGCTCCATCCCTGAGGTTTGCGATGGCCTGGTCCAGGTACGCCGGCATGGCGCGCCACCGCTCGAGGAGCGCATCGGCCTCGGTGGCGGAGCGTATCGGCTGATACGAGTGGATGCTCAGCAGATCCACCTGCGGCCCGTCCATCGGGTCGATGCTGAAGGCCGCGAGGTCGGCGTCCAGGAATGATCGATCGCTGACGAGCGCCTCCGCCAGGGCAGCGCGCGTCACCGGCTCTGCGTCTGACCTGGTTGCGTCCAGGCGCCGCTCGAACGCGTCGAGCTGTGTGCGCCAGGCATCCCGACCGGCCGGAGAGTTGTCCGTCAGACGGGCATCGTGCCGGCGATCGCCGAGGGACGTGGCATACACCGGGTGCCTCTCAAGCCACGCACTCCAGTACGCATTGGCGAGCTGCTCGAGGTCGCCCGGTGCTTGGTTCGCGGTCACGGGCTCATCGTACCGGGGCGCCGGTCCGCCGGTCCGTCTGCCCGCGGCGGTTTGGTTCGGTCAGCGGGGCATCTGGCTGATGTGAGCCGCGGGACCCTCCTTGTCGTCCTTGTCTGTCTCGGGTGCCTCGCCCTGGGGATTGACGGCGTCACCGGCTTCTCCAAGCGTGGCGTCATCATCGGTGATGGGATTCGGCAGGTCCTGGCCTTCCAGCTGCTCGATGCTGTCCTCGGTGCGATCCGTATCCATGCGTGTTCACCTCCTGTGCACAGGCCGATGCAAGTGGCGCGCCCGGCCGGGTCCGCCGCGGGTTGCCTTGCCCGTGGGGCGGGGCTAACGGCTATCAAAAACGACTAGAGGGCAGTCTCACGCGCGGATTGCCCCGCGGCGCGGGCAGATCGACATCGAGCTCGCTCTCGTTGGTCGTTAGCCCCGGGGTGCGGGTGATGCGGGGGCAAAATTGAGACGGCAGTGGGAGTGACGTTGCGACGCTTGAGCGCCAATTACAGGATCACGATGCCATTGTCGCTCGGAACGTGTCCGTGACCCAGGGACGCCAGGAGGCTGCGAGTTGGGATCGGAAAGTCGCGTCGAAGGGCGTCCGCCGCTCTCAAAAGTTCCCGATTCCGTCGCGACCCGCGAACGAGCAGAATCATCCCGTCCAGCTCGGTGTCGCGTTGCTTCAGGTTGATGTCGCGTTGCAATGCCTGCAGGTCGTTGATGACGGTCTCAGCCTCCACACCAATCCGCATCGGCGACTTGGTCAGCAATAGATCGATTGCGCGCCGATCACGGTCATCGGGGATTGGCCACTCGCGTTGGCACTTGATGGATGGATGAAGTCGCGCCTCGAAGTCCGCCAGCAGACGAAGATGTGCGGCATCGCGCAGCGGCGACCCGGCTGGGTATGTCTTTGCCCACAGAGCGAGCCCGACCGCGCTCAGCAACTCGGACGCGTGGATGACCGTGAGCCATGGGGCACTGCCGCTTTCCACGCGTCCCCACCTCCGATCCGGAGATGCCCACGGCAGCACCAAGCTGATCTTGACTGACACCGGCCATCCGTCGACCGTTGCGGATCTCTCGGCCGATCATCCGGCCCAAGTCTGCTCCTCGTCGACTGCCGGCCGCCACCCTTCGCTCGCGAACTGACATGCCGGGAGCATGACGAGGGCGCATCACCGGTTCATTACTTCTCGGTTACCCGTGGGGCGGGGCTAACGGCGACTACGCATTCTGTTGGCGTCAGCTCCGTCATCATCTGCCCCGCGGCGCGAGCAGATCTACATGGAGCTCGGTTTCGTCGGTCGTTACGCACGTGGTACGGGTGCGCGAGACGCGAACTCGTTCCCGGTCGTCGTTAGCCCCGTGGTGCGGGGCGCTAGGGAGGCGAACGCGGTCCCGGTCGTCGTTAGCCCCCGTGGTGCGGGGCGCGCGAGACGCGAACTCGGTCCCGGTCGTCGTAGCCCGGGGGCGCCGGGCATGTCAACGCATGCCGCGCAGCCGCAGGTACTCGGCATTGGACGGATCACGACCCAGGAAGGTGCGGACCAGGTCATCGGCGTCGCGGGTACCGTTCGGTTCCAGGATCGCACGCCGATAATCCGCGCCAACGGCCGGCGACAGGACTCCCTCGCGCGCGAAGCGGCCGAACATATCGTCACCGATCACTTCGGCCCACAGGTAGCCGTAATAGCCGGCGTCGTAGCCGCCGAGCAGGTGCCCGAAGCCGGCGAGCATGAAGGTGCCCTCGGGATACGGCATGCCGGTCACGGCGTAGCTCATGCGCAGTGCGGCGTCGAGGTCGGGCGCACCGGTCTCGGCGTGCAGCTGGAGGTCGACCGCGCCATAGAAAGCCTGGACCCCGATGCGGATTCCCTCATCAACCCAGCGGGCATGGAGTATCTGCTCCAGGAGGGCGTCCGGGATGACTTCATCGGTCTCGAAATGGCGCGCGAATCGGCGAAGGACCGATGGATCCCACGTCCAGTGTTCCATGATCTGGGAGGGAGCTTCCACGAAATCCCACTCGGTCTCGGCGCCGGAAAAGCGCGCGAACTCGGCGCGCGACAGGCTCATGTGCAGGATGTGCCCGAATTCGTGGAAGAGCGTCTCCACCTCGGAATGCTTCAGCAGAGAGGGCCGATCCGCGGATGGCGGCGTGAAGTTGGCGACGATGGCGCTCACCGGCGTCACATATTCGCCGTCAACGGTTCGGTGGCCGACGACCAGCGGAAACGCGGCCGCGTGCCCGAACTTGCCATCGCGCGGGTGAAGGTCGGCGTAGAAGTGCGCGACGAGGTCACCGGAGGAGCGATCCCGAACCTCGTAGAGCTGGACCGACTCATGCCACGCTGCGGCGTCCTCCACGGCCGCGTAGTCGAGTCCGAGCACCTCGCCGGTGATCGCGAGCATGCCGTCCATCACCTGCTGGAGCGGGAAGAACTCGCTGATCCGGTTCTGGTCGACGCCGTACTCGTCTCGTCGCAGCATGTCGTCGTAATAGCGCCAGTCCCAGGCGGTGATCGGGCCGTCGTGGCCATCGGCCTTCAACCGTTCACCGAGACGATCCAGCTCGCGGCGAACCTGTGCGGCGAGCGACGGGAGCAGCTCCTCGTAGAAGCTAGCTACCCGTTCCGGCGAGCGCGCCATCTTGAGCTCCATCGCGTGGTGCGCCCACGTCGGCTCGCCGAGCAGCGCTGCAACGCGCCGGCGGAGGTCGAGCGCCTCATCGAGGAGAGGCCGATTGCCTTCCACCGCCCTGTTCCAGTTCTTCATGAACAGCTCGCGCCGCAGCGTCCGGTCGTGCGCCTGGTCCAGGAACGGGTTCACTTCGGGATACTCCAGGCTGACCCGATACGTTCCCTTGCGCTCGCCCGGCGAGAGGCGCTCGACGAAGTCGTCAGGCAGGCCGGCGAGCTGGTCGCGAGTGACCTCGATTCCGTCGGTGTACTCGTTCAGGTTGCGCTGGAACATGACCTCGACCTCGACCAGCCGGGTGCGCAGCCGTTCGAGCTCCGCGCGCTCTTCGGCGCCCAGCTCGTGGCCGGCGCGCCGAAGGTCTCGCAACCAGTGGGCGAGGAGCCGTGCACGTTCCCCATCCAGCGCTTTCGCCTCGTCGGTATCGGCGAACGCGCGGACCGCCTCGTACAGGTCGGAGCGGAAGACGAGCGCGACCCGCCATTTGTTGATGCGTTCCTCGGCCTCGTTGCCGGCATCCCGGACGGCCGCATCGCCATGCACCTGCCCCATGAACGCGCCTCGTCCGTACGCCTCCAGGACGGCGGCGCTGCCCAGCTCCAGGGGAAGCAGCGTCTCGTCGAAGGTCGGGGAGGCGGCACTCGCGACGGCGCGGGCGACGTGCCCATCGGCGAGGGCGATACCGGCATCGGTTTCGGAGCGGACCGTGTCACCGGTGACCGCGCGGTAGTCGTACAGCATCGGCGCATCGTACCCGCGGCGTGAGGCATCCTGCTCTATGCCATGTCGATCACTACTTCGCAATTCGCACCGGGATCTGTGGTTCTCATCACCGGCATCCCGGCGGCCGGCAAGTCCACCACCGCGCAGCTCCTGGCCGAACGTCTGCCTAAATCGGTCCATCTGCGCGGCGACCTCTTCAGGCGGCTCATCGTCAGTGGCGGGGCAAACATGCTTCCCGACCTTCGCGCGGATGCCATCAACCAGCTTCAGCTCCGCTACCGGTTGGCCGCCGCCGCGGCGGATCTCTACGCCGAAGCCGGCTTCGCGGTTGCCTACCAGGACGTGCTCATGGAGGCGGATCTCGCCGCCCAGATCGAGCGCATTCGATCGCGACCCCTGTACGTTGTGGGACTGCTGCCGAGCCAGGAGGCGGTTGAGCAGCGGGAATCGATGCGCGACAAGAAGGCGTACGACCCGTGGACGGTCGCGGAGCTCGATGATGCGCTCCGCAACCGAACGCCGCGGATCGGGTTGTGGCTGGACACTTCTGCCCAGAGGCCAGAGCAAACGGTCGACGAGCTCATCGCGAGGGCCGCCGAGGCGCTCATCGCCTGAGCCGCGCGGACCCCGGCGGAGATGAGCGCCCGCTCGCCTGCTCGCCCGCTCGCCCGATCGCCTGCTCTACGCCGGAGAGAGGCGAAGGCCGCGAAGCAGCTGTGCGTTGGCGGCCACGACGATGGTCGAGACGCTCATCACCAGTGCACCGATGCTCATCGGCAGGATGAAGCCGACGGGCGCAAGCACGCCGGCAGCGACCGGGATGGCGATCGCGTTGTAGCCGGTGGCCCAGACCAGGTTCTGGATCATCTTGCGATAGCTCGCCCGCGACAGCTCGATCGCGGAGGCCACGTCGCGCGGGTCACTGCGTACCAGGACGATCCCCGCGGCTTCGACGGCCACATCGGTCCCGGCGCCGATGGCGATGCCGACATCTGCCTGGGCGAGCGCCGGCGCGTCGTTGACGCCGTCGCCGACCATGGCGACCTTGCGTCCACCGGCCTGGAAGCGGCGCACCGCATCGGCCTTGTCGGCGGGGAGCACCTGCGCGGCAACCTCATCGATGCCGATCTGCTTTGCGACGGTCTCCGCCACCGACTGCGCGTCACCGGTGATCATGGCCACCCGAAGGCCCTTGGCATGCAGCTGGCGAACGGCCTCGATCGATTCGGGTCGGATCTCGTCCTCGACGCTGACGGCGCCCAGGACCCTGCCGTCCGCGATGACATGCAGCACGCTGCGTCCGGCGTTCGACCAACCGTCGGTCACCGTCCGAAGCACGTCCGGCACCTGGATCTCAAGCTCCGAAAGCAGGCGAGGGCCGCCCACGAAGGCCTCGCGGCCATCCACGGTTGCTCGGGCGCCGCGCCCCGCCAGGTTTTCGAAGCCGTTCGATTGCAGCGCGGAAACCCCGCGTTGTGCGGTGCCGCGCACGATGGCTCGGGCCAGGGGATGCTCGCTATCGGCCTCGACTGCCGCAGCCAGGGCGAGCACGTCTTCTTCACCGATGCCCGGCGCCGCCGTGACGGCCGAGAGCACGGGCTCGCCGCGGGTCAGCGTGCCGGTCTTGTCAAAGATGACCGTATCGAGATCCTTCGCCCGCTCCAGGGCCAGGCGGTCCTTGACCAGCAGCCCATTTCGGGCGCCGAGCGTGGTGCTGATGGCGATGACCAGGGGAATCGCGAGTCCCAGCGCGTGCGGGCACGCGATGACCAGGACGGTCGCCGTACGGATGAGCGCCTCTTCGGGCTGCCCCAGCAGGGTCCACGTTCCCAGCGTCAGGACGCCTGCGATGAGCGCGACGTAGAAGAGGGCGGCCGCTGCACGATCGGCCAGGACCTGGGCGCGTGAGTTCGAAGCCTGCGCCTGGGCGACGAGTCGCATGATGCCGGAGAGCGCGGTGTCATCTCCGACCGCGGTCACCCGCAGGCGCAGGCTGCCTCCGGCCGCGACGGTTCCGGCCACGACGCTGTCGCCCGGTTCCTTGCCGACGGCGCGCGACTCTCCCGTGATCATCGACTCGTCGACGTCCGCGGAGCCTTCGGTGATCGAACCGTCCGCGGGCACTCGACCCCCTGGCCGAACGAGGACCACGTCCCCGGTCCGCAGCTCGCGCAACTTCACCATCTCGGTGCCGCTCCCCGTGATGCGTTCCGCGTCGTCGGGCAGGAGCTCGGCCAGCGCGGCAAGCGCGCCTCGCGCCTGCATGATGGAGCGCATCTCGATCCAGTGGCCCAGGCTCATCACGGTGATCAGGGTCGCGAGCTCCCACCACACGTCGACCTCGAATACGCCGAGCGTGGCCGCCCATGACGCGACGAAGGCGACCAGGATCGCCAGGCTGATGAGGGTCATCATCCCCGGCTGGCGGTCACCGAGCTCAACGCGCGCGCCGTCCAGAAAGACCTTTCCGCCGTAGAGGAAGATGACGGTTCCGAGCGCCGCGGGAATCCATTCCGAGCCCGGGAAGACCGGAGCGGTGTAACCCAGCCACATCTGGACCTCGTGACTCCAGATGACGACCGGGATGGTCAGCAGCAGGACGATCCAGAACTGGCGCTTGAACGCCTCGGGATCATGGCCGGCGTGCTTATCGTGTGCCGCGTGCCCTCCCTGCTCCGAGTCGTGGAGCGGTGCACGGTGCGCATCGGCGGGGAGGTCGGAGCTGTGTTCCATGTCCTGGTCCAGCGTAGATTGTCTTGCCATGGTAGGCACCTCGGGCTGCGGATTGAGTTCAGCGCGCTCCAGTGGCCTGAAGCTCCCACAGGACAATCGGCACCCGTCATGCATGAAGCGCCGACATGAATGTGCGCTTTGGATACGCCCTCAGCAGTGAGGAGCACGCGACTGCCGACCTGGTTCGCAATGCCGCCATGGCCCAGGAGTCGGGTTTCGAGTTCGCCCTGATCAGTGACCACTATCACCCGTGGGTGGACGCCCAGGGACATTCGCCGTTCGTGTGGACCGTCCTGGGGGCGATCGCTCGCGAAACGCAGACGCTGGAGGTGGGGACGGGCGTCACATGCCCGATGATCCGCATTCACCCGGCGATCATTGCCCAGGCCGCCGCGACCACCGCCGACCTCTTCGAAGGCCGATTCTTCCTCGGTATCGGCACCGGCGAGAACCTGAACGAGCACATTCTCGGCGATCATTGGCCGCCATACGCTGATCGGAGCGAGATGCTCATCGAGTCGATGGAGATCATGCGGTCCCTGTGGAAGGGCAAGCTCTACAGCCACCAGGGCGAGCACTACATCGTCGAGAATGCTCGCATCTACACGCTGCCAGAGCAGCCGCCGCGCATCATGGTCGCGGCGCAGGGTCCGGAATCCGCCGCCCTGGCCGGCAGGCACGGAGACGGCCTGATCATCACGTCGCCGGATGCCGAGGTGATCAGTGGCTTCCGCGACTGCGGTGGTGAGGACAAGCCGATCTACGGCCAGGTGACCTGCTGCTGGGCGTCGTCCGCAGAGAAGGGCAAGCGGACGCTGCACGAGATTTGGCCGAACGCCGGCGTGCCGGGCGAGCTCTCACAGGAGCTGCCGCTTCCGCAGCATTTCGAGCAGGCTTCCAGCCTCGTTACCCCGGAGATGCTGGCTGAGAAGACGCCGATCGGCCCCGACGTCAAGCCGTATGTCGACGCCGTTCGCGAACTCGTCGATGCCGGCGTCCAGAGCGTCTACATCCACCAGGTCGGCCCCGACCAGGAAGGATTCTTCCGCTTCTTCCGCGAGGAACTTCAGCCGGAGCTGGCAAAGCTGGTCGGAGCCGGCGGCAAGCGCGGCACGCGAAAGGGCACGAAGCAGCCGGGCAAGTCAGCAAAGTCCAAGAAGGCCAAGTAGCAGAACGCCGATAGATCGGCCAGCCAGGCGCGCAAGGACTGGTTCCTGTGCTGTGATGCAGCATGAATCGGGTAATGCGCCACCGGGGATCACCCTTAGGCGCATGGTTGCCTCATCTGTTGGCAAGAGTCGCGTTCGCAAATGGGCTGCCGACCGGCCAGGTCAACGCCTGACCGATGAGATCGCAGCCTCTCGATCGTCCTACCACCGACATGGAAACCGACTGGTCAAAGCAAGGAGGAAAGCATGAACTTCAATAGCATCCTGATCGGGTCCGAGGATCCGAAGCGCCTGGCTGAGTACTACACCAGGCTTCTTGGTAAGCCCACCATGGAAGACAGCGGTTATACCGGGTGGCAGCTCGGCAATGGTTGGATGACCGTCGGGCCGCACGACGAGGTCACCGGCAAGAATGCGCATCCCGGGCGCTTGATCTGGAACATCGAGAGCGCCGACGTCCAGGGAGATTTCGATCGGCTCAAGGAGGCCGGCGCCACGGTCGTTCGAGAGCCGTACAACCCGGGTGGCTCGCCCGACGGCATGATCGCGACGTTCTCTGACCCGGACGACAACTACTTCCAGCTCATGAGCCCGATGTAAGGAGCTGCCGTCAGCGGTTCTGCTCCGCCCGCACGAAGAGCGCCGTGCCGATCGCGATGAAGACAACGAACAGGCCGCCGATGATCGCGAGGTTCATCCCGATGGGCGTGAGCGGAACCTCGACAACTTCGGGATGGATGCCGTAGTAGGCGTTGCGCAGGAAGTCGACCGCGTAGCGCATCGGCGCAAGGCGCGAGGCGATCTCGAGCGGCGGGGGAAGCTCGCCGATCGGGTTGAAGACGCCGGCCAGGAAGAACTGCGGCAGCATGATGAACGGGAAGATCTGCGTCGCCGCCCGGCGGTTCGGGAGGCGTGACAGGACCAGCACGCCGAACGCGCCTCCGAACACGGTGATGATCAGGACGACTGGGACCAGGGCGAGCACCGCCGCGAGTGACAGCGGGACGCCGATGACGAGGCCGAAGACCAGGATGGCGAAGCCCTGCGGCAACGCCACCAGTGACTCCCCCAGCACCTTGCCGACCAGGATCGAATAGCGCGAGATGGGGGAGACGAAGATCTCCTGGCTGAAGTCGTTCTCGCGATCCTCGATGAGGCTGATGACGCCCATCGCCGATGACTGCCACAAGGTTTGTGCCAGCACACCGGTGAAGACGAAGGTCAGGATGTTGAACTGGGTTGCCCCGCCGAACCCAGCCTGGAGGCTGGATCCCAGTACGCCGATGAAGATCAGCGGGAACACGAAATCCGAGATCATCCGCGTCCGGTCGCGCAACAGCTTCACGACGTCGCGGTGCGCGATTGCCAGGACGGCGGAAAGCTCATGCATCGGTCTGCCCCACGATCTCGAGGTACGCATCTTCCAGGGTCGGCATATGCGTCTGGACCACGTTGAGCGGCGTGTCGATCGACTTCAGCACGGCATGCGTGCCGCGGCCGTCGAGCTCGATGCGAAACGGACCGTCGCCCGAGTAGGGAAGTCCCAGGCGGGCGAGCTCGGCGCGCAGCTCGAGCCGCTCGGCCGTGTCGACCAGTACGAATTCCTCGACCAGGTCGGCCTTGATGGCGGCCGGGGTCCCGTAGGAGACGACGCGTCCGTGATCGATGATGCAGATCCGGTCGGCCTGCTCGGCCTCCTCGAGGTAATGCGTCGTGAGCAGGATCGTGGTGTTGCTCTCGCGGCGAACCCGTTCCAGGTAGCTCCACAGTGCGCGCCGGCTCGGTGAGTCGAGGCCGGACGTCGGCTCGTCAAGGAACAGAACCCGCGGCCGATGGATCAGGCTACGTACGATCTCGAGCTTGCGACTCATCCCGCCGGAATAGGTCCTGATCGGCGCGAAGATCTCGTCGCCGATGCCGACGATCGCGGCAAGCTCGGCCACCTGCCGGCGGTAGTCCGCGGGCATCAGCCGATGACTCGGTGCATACGGATACACGCCGTACAGCACGGCGTGGAATCGGACGTTCTCCTCGCCGGTCAGATTCTTGTCGAGGCTGGGCCGCTGGAAGATGATTCCCACCCTCCGTCGCACGGCGCTCGCCTCCCGAACGATGTCCAGCCCGTCGATCGTCGCGGTGCCGCTGGTCGGCGCGATCGTCGTGGTGAGAATCGAGATCGTGGTCGTCTTGCCGGCGCCGTTTGGCCCGAGCAGGGCGAAGAACTCGCCCGCCTTCACGTCGAACGAGATGCCGTCGACGGCGTTACGTTCCGCCTGCTTGTAGCGCTTGACCAGCTGCTGTACCTGGATCATTCGACGGGAGGACCGATGGAGCAGCTGGATATCATCTGCTGGTGTCCACCACGCAGAAGCGGTTGCCCTCGGGATCGGCGAGGATGACGTAATCGGCGTCCGCCGGTCGCTTGTCCCAGTGCACCTCGGTGGCTCCCAGGGCGAGCAGGCGTCCGACCTCACCGGCCTGGTCCTCGGTGTACAGGTCCAGGTGGATGCGCGGCGGCACCTGCACCGTCGAGCGCACCTGGTCGAGCGAGACGTTGGGCCCGATGCCATCCTTCGGGCGCATCAGGACGAAGTCATCGTCGTTCTCCTCCCGAGGCACGTAGTCAAGTGCGGCGGACCAGAACTCCATCTGCCGCTGGAGGTCATCGACGCGGATGACGATGAAGCCAACCCTCACCACATTCGATCCTAGCTTCCGGCTGGTACAGCCGCCTGCGCGGCCGTGGCCAGCATGAAAACCTGGCCACCCACGAGCGCCGCGAGGTGGTCAAGCCCTGTTCCATCGGCCAGGCTCGGATTCGACGAGCCTTCCCCGGTCGAGCGTCGAACCATCAGATTGTCTCCTCCGTTTCTGCGACGACCCACTCACGGACTCGGGTGGTGGGCAATCAGCGTCCGTACGGTAGTGGATTCAGCCCCTCGAGTTAAAGATTCTGTGGCAGAACCGTGGCTGCATCGGACGTCAGTCAGGGCTACTCGTCGCTGGCGCGACTGGGCACCTCCTGGAGGAGCCAGGTGTTCCCATCGGGATCGGCGAAGGTGGCGTAGGAGCCGAAATTGGCTCGCTTTGGATCGACACCCGCCGTCTGGCCCTCCGGCCCAAAGTGGAAGATGTCGCTCACGGGGATGCCGCGCTCGGTCAGCTCACGATGCGCCGGCTCGATATCGGCGACGACGAGGTAGGTACTCCGATACGAACCCGGGTCGGACTGTGGCATCCCGGTACCGAAGGTGATCGAGCAGTCTGAGCCGGGAGGCGTGAATTGCACGACCCGCATGCCCGGGGCCGGCTCAGTGTCGACGTCCAGCGGCCAGCCCGCCTGCTCGTAGAACGCCTTCGCGCGGTCCACGTCGCTGACCGGAAGGGTGATCGCCTCGATTCGATACTTCATGTGCCTGGTCACTCCTTCAATTCTCTCGGGCTGCGCGCTGGCCATTCGGCCGCTTTAGGACAAGTGTCGTGTGGATGAGCATTAGCCGATAGATTCGGTCGGACCGAGCCAAACCCACGCTCAGGCGGGGAGTGACGGAGTGTATCTTCCCGCTAACGCTCACCATGGCGGCAAGTGTCTGAACGGGCGCATCGGCGCGGACAGATGACCACCATGCCGGCAAATGACCGAAGCGTTTCGTCATGGCGTCCGCGATGCGCGGTTGCGGTGGGCAGGTCCTGGAGGTCGAGCATTGCCGGAGACCTCGTCACTGATTGGCCGAGTCCCGTCGGTTAGCCCTCGTGTTGGCCTCGCCCGTCCAGGAAATCGAGGGCGGCCGCCGTAAAGAGGGGAGAGGCGAAGATGTCGTAATGGGTCAGTCTGGGCAGGATCGCCAGGGCGTGTCCGCCCTTCGGACGGTTTTCGCCCGTCCAGCCGCCGTCGCGCAGTCCGCCGTCGAGCAGCTTGAAGATCTCGACGGAGTGGCTCGGCGGCGCCATGTCGGCATCGGCTGCCACGAGGAGCGTCGGCACCTGAAGCCCACGCACCTCCTCGGTGAAGTCGAAGTCCTTCGCCATCGCTTCTCCGATCTTGTCAAGCAGGAGAGGGAAATCCTCTGGGTGCGGCGCGACGCGCTGGTAAAGCTCGTACATCGGTGTGTCCTTCATGAACCCGAACGCTGCCGAGCTCACCTGGCCCGCCTGCGCGCGGATCTCCGGATCCAGCGCGTCCGGCCGGAAGTTCATCGAGGCCACGACAAGCTTGCGGATCTTGTCGGGATACTTCACCGCGGTGAAGAACGCGACTCCGGCGCCGAGCGAATAGCCGACGACATCCGGCTTCTTCAGTCCGAGGTGATCGATGAGGGCCCCGATGTCGTCAGCCATGAGCCGGATGTCGATGGGCCGATCGATGTCGGCCGTGCGCCCGTGTCCCTGGAGGTCGACCGCGATGACCTGATGGCGCTGGCTCAGCGCGGGAAGGATAGGTCCGAACATCTCGCCCGAGCCGAGCCCGCCGTGCAGCAGGATCATCGGCCGGCCGGCCCCGTGCGTCTCGTAGTACAGGCTGATGCTATTGACCTCGGCGTACTCGCTGGTGCCCTTCGTCTCGGTCGTCCAATCGGTGGTCACTGGTGCTCCTCGCGTCATCGTTCGTGGTCTGGATGCCCATCAGACGGGTCATACTCGGGGAATTCATCGGCGCCTCGCGGATCGAGGATGGCGAGGAGTGGTCTGCGCCCCGTCGAGGACTTGACTGCTGTATACTGTGCTGTATATGCCGAGCACGCGGACACAGATCTACCTCACGAGCGATCAGCGCCGCGGCCTCGACGCACGCGGGCGTCGAAGTGGCGCTCCGTTGGCGAGGATGATCCGCGAGGCGGTGGATGCATACCTGGCGGACGATCGGCCGGATCCGGACGTGGCCCTCGAAGCCGCATTCGGCGTCCTGCCTGGCCTCGAGCTGCCGTCCCGGGAGGAGTGGGTGGATGACGAAGCTCCTGATCGATAGCGACGTGCTCGTCGACCACCTTCGGGGTCATCGCCGCTTCGTGCGCGGCGGCAACGATCTCCATGTGTCGGCGGTCACCCGGGCGGAACTCTTCTCGGGGAACGCAACCGATGAGCACAGGGTCCGCTCACTCTTGGCAGCGATGATGGATCTTCCGGTCGACACGGCCGTTGCTGAACGAGCGGGGCGGATCCGTCGCTCGAGTCGGGTTCGACTTCCCGATGCGCTCATCGCTGTCACTGCCCTCGAGCATCAGCTGACGCTGGTCACACGCAATCTCCGTGATTTCGCTCCCATCAAAGGTCTGAAGGTTCGCGTTCCGACTTGATCGTGGCTGGGCGTCGATCAGGTGCTCGCGGTCATTCGGGGTTTCCGCAGTGGGCATTCGCAACGTCGCCGATGATCTGCGCGAGCTCCCGCGGCCGCGACCACATCGGCCAGTGGCTGGTCGGCAGATCCAACCAGGTGACGTTGCGGAGCTCGGGGATGCCGGCGAGAAACGCCCATTCGGGATGCTCCCTGGCGTAGGTTTGATACTGCTCGGCGCTGAACCCTGTGCAGATGATCGTGCTCGGGATGTCGCGGCGGGCCTCATTCGTCAGCTGGGCGGCCTCCCGCAGCAGGGCGCCCGGGACTGGAACAGCGCGCTGGCGGAACGTCTCCTTCTGCTCCTCGCTGATCCCGTCGAGGTTCTCTTCTTCCACGATCTCCTCCCAGACCATCGGCTTCTCGGCGCCGTCGAAGTCGGGGTCCAGGGCTCCCACGCCCGGCGCGGTGTCCACGTACACCATCGCCGCGATCCTCTCGGGGACTCGGTCGCTGGCGGCATAGCCGCTGAAGCCTGAAGCACTGTGTACGGCCAGGACGACGGGGGAGTCATTCGCCTCGACGGCTTCCACTATCGCGTCGACGTGGTCGGCGAATGTGATGCCGGAGCGGTCGGTATCGACCGAGTCGAGGCCGGGGAGCGTGATGGGGGTGACGTCGTGGCCGTCGGCGCGCAGGCTGTCTGCGACCTCGTCCCAGGCCCATGCGCCCAGCCAGAAACCGGGAACGAGGATGACCGGTGCGGAAGTGCCTCGCTGCTCAGCCATGTCTCTCCTCTTGTGCGCTTGCGGTGGTCTGCAACCGTGGCAGGCCATGATCGCCCATCATCGCGACTCCCTGAAGTCGATCCGCATCACGACGCGACGGGGCGTGGGGTGCGCGACTTCGGTGAAGCCGGCATCGGCGAAGATTCTGCGGCTGCCGACATGCATCTCGTTCCAGATGATCTCCTTCCCGGGCTCGGTGATCATCGGGTAGCCCTCGAGGGCCCGCGCCCCCCTCTGTTGAGCGAAATCGACCGCGGCCCGCACCAGCGCGTAGCTGATGCCGCGGCGGCGGAACCCCGCCCGGGTGAAGACACAGGTCACCGCCCAGACCGTGTCATCGGTCCTGTCCTCGGTTCTTCCATCCCAGGGGACGCGGTAGACGCGCGCCAGCGCCGGGTAGGCCGTCCGTGGCTCGACGGCACACCAGCCCACGGGCTCGCTCTCGAGGTACGCGACGAGGCCGCTCGTGGTGCCAGCCCCCGGCTGACCGCAGTTGGACTGCTCACGCAGCCGTACCGCGCGTTCCTCTGCGGGGAACGAGCCAAACGACTCCTTGCGCTGCAGCTTGTATCGCTGGCACTGGCACAGGGCCGCCGGTCCTCGCGTGCCGAACACCGCCTGGAGGTCCTCCCACGGCGACTCGTTCGCGGGGACCACGGTGACGTGATCGGTCGGCAGATCCGCTGGTTCACGGCTCACGTCGCCTGCTCGGCCCATCGCAGCACGCGCATGGCGCGCAGGGTGATCCACTTACTCGGTTCGTCCACGCGCTCGTCGAGGTCCACGAGCAGCTCGTCGTGGTACGCGTAATCGAGTGGCCAGCGGCCATCGGCATCCCGCTGGGATTCGACGATGCCTATCGCCTCGGCGGTCCGCTCGTCCGGCGTGACGCCTGCGTCTCGCAGGTAATCGAGCACGCGCACGGCGTCGTAGTGCCATCCATTCGGAAACCCGATGTACAGCCAGCGACGCTGGCCGATCTCGCCCGTCGACAGGCGGCGAAGGAGCCTTCGCTCGAGCAGGTACTTCTCGCCCCGACGACGGGCGGCGGTGACGTCAGCGTTCCCCGCGGTCGTCCGCTCGTGCTCGAGCAGGCCCTCGAGCACGTTGATCGTGGACTCGAAGGAGCCGCGCGTTGAGCCGTTCTCCTGCTCGCAGTTCCAGCCGCCGTCGTCCATCTGCTCGGTCAGGAGCCGGTCGACGATGCTCGTTACATCCTGGCCGAAGTACGCGCCGATCGCCACGGCCTGGCCGTTGATGCAGGGCTCGACCTCACCCTCGAAGTACGGCTCGGCTTCGTGCTCCCACCGCGCGTTCGCGCGCACGAGCTCGAGCGCGTCGCGCGCCGCGGGGCTCTGCGGGTCGAGGCCGAAGTGGCGCAAGAGTGACAGCGTAGCCGTCGTTGATGTCCACTCGGGAAAGTAGGCGCCGCCGCCCCACACGCCGTCGGGTGGTTGGGCAGCCAGCAGTTGCGCGCCCCACCCCTCAGTGGCGACCTTTGCGCGCTCGGCCGCGATCTCATCGCCGGGAGCATCTGTGAGGTCCTGCATCACCTGCCAGCGGATCGCGGGATCGGAGTCGAGAAGCCAATCGATCACGTTCATCCGCACATCATGCGATGGATACATGACGCCTCACTGGCAGAAGTCGCAGACCGGCAACCCCGCCATCTGGGAGCATGCCCGCTGGATTCCGATTGTATGGTGAACCGTATGAGCAGCCTGACGATCCGGCCGGCCTACAGCATGTGGCCCGAGTACAACCGACGCCTCCGCGACGTCGTCGCGGCGTTGACCGTTGAGCAGCTCGCGCTCAAGCCGGCGCCCGACCGATGGCCGATCTGGGCGACCGTCGGCTACCTTGCCTGCCAGCGTGTGTTCTGGCTCTGCGACTTCGCCGGTGAGCCCGGCGCCGACACCACGCGCTTTACGAACGCCGCGTACAACTGCCCGGGCGATGACGACCTCGAGAACGTCCTCAATGCCGAGCAGCTCGTTGAGGCGTTGGACTCGACGTTCGGGGTCATCGAAAGGTGTCTCGATGCATGGACCCTCGACATGCTCGACGAGAAGCTCCGGCGGCCCGAGTGGGACGGGACGTGGGTGCATACGCGGGGCTCGGTGATTCAGCGGGTCTTTGCCCACGATGCCTGGCACTGTGCCGATCTGTCCGGCACGCTCGGGGACGCCGGGCTGCCTCAGATCGACCTCTGGGATTGAGGACTCCTAGCTGCCGGCTCCGTCGAGATAGAGAAGCACGGCAAGCACCCGACGGTTCACATCAGGGTCGTCCTCGAGTCCGAGCTTGCCGAAGATCGTGCCACTCATGCCCTCGAGCGTCTTGGTGGTGATTCCGAGCCGCTCGGCGATTGCCCGGTTTGAGTGTCCCGCTGCGATCAGGGCCAGCGCCTGGCCCTCGCGGTCAGTGAGGCGGATCAGCCGATCATCTCGCCGTCGCGCCCGGACCAGCTCTCCGATGACAGCCGGATCGACCGCCGAGCCGCCTGCGGCAACCCGGTGGGCCGCGTCCAGGAGCTCATCGGCCTCGCCGAGCCGGTCCTTCAGCAGGTAGCCCACGCGATCAACGCCTGCCCCGAGCAGCCGCAGGGCGTACTCGGGCTCGAGGAACTGCGAGAGGACGAGGACACCCACCGTCGGAAACCGCTCGCGGATCGTGAGCGCCGCGTCCAGCCCGGCGTTGCCACCGGGCGGCATACGGATGTCGACGACGGCAAGATGCGGCGGCTCCGTTGCGACCGCCTCGAGGAGCTCGTTGGCGTCGCGCGCCTCGGCCGTGACCCGAAAGCCGCCTTCGGCGAGGATTCGGGCCACGCCCTGTCGAATGACGACGGAGTCGTCGGCGACGATCGCCCTCAGCGGGGTCATTCCGTCGGAATCGTCGCGAGGATCCGGGTCCCACAACCATCGTTGCTGACCACCTCGAACCGGCCGCCGAGAGCCATCAGGCGGTCGGCCAGCCCGTTGAGGCCGGAGCCGCGCTCCGCTGCTGCGCCGCCCTGACCGTCGTCGGTCACCTCGAGCGCAAGCGCCGTTCCCGCATGCACCACGCGCACCGTGGCATGGCTCGCTCGCGCGTGCCGCTGCGTGTTGGTGAGCGCTTCGGCGATCGTGAAGTATGCGGTCGACTCCACCATGCGAGAGAGTCGCCCGTTGAGGGTCATGCCGATTTCGACCGGGATGCCGACTCGACGCGCCAGCGCTGCCACGGCGACTTCCAATCCCTCGTCCTCGAGGATTGCGGGATGGATCCCGCGAGCCAGCTCACGGAGCTCGTTGATGGCGCCGGTGGTCTCAGATGCGGCGGCATCGAGCTGTTCGCGAAGCGCTTTCGGAGCGCCCTGCGAGTCCGCCGTGCTGCGTGCCTGCTGGAGCGCCAGCATTACGCCGATCAGGCGCTGCTGGGCACCGTCGTGCAGGTCCCGCTCGAGACGCCGCCGTTCCTCCTCGGCGGCCGTCACGATGCGCGCTCGCGACTCCGTGACCGCCCGCAACTGCTCTCGGAGCTCCGATTCCAGCCGTTCGTTGTCGAGAGCCAGGCGGAGGACGCGGACGACGGCCGCGAGAAGTTCCGGCTGCTCCAGCAGCGCCGGGTGGTGGACGAGGGCCGCCGACGCCCGATCCTCCGGACCGACCAACGTGACTGCGCGACTGTCGCTCGGAGCGGGCGGGGCGGAGGGCGCGCCGTCCTCCGTGATCCACCTCTCCCCGTCGACTGGCCGCAGGAGCACGAGCGACGAGTCACCGAGCGCCGCCCGGAGTGCATTGCCCACCATGCCTGAACCGTCGGACCGTTCCAGGCCGGCCGAGAGTGGGCCGAGGGGTCCCGGGGCGCTCCGAAGACGAAGGGTCGCCAACAGATAGGCGATCGGCACGAGAGTCCGTGCTCCGAATACCGCCCAGGCAAAGATCTCGCCTCCCGGATCCTCGATCTCCACGAGCAAGTTTCCGGTCGCCGTGCTCCAGGCGTACTCGAGCGAGTCGAAGGCCATGGCTGTCGTTGCCACGCCACCGGCGGGGAGGATCAGCCATCGGACGCGCCGCCAGACCGGACCGGATCGCATAAGTCGCCCAAGCGCGACGACGCCGACCAGCGCCGCGAACCCGGCGATGGCGAAGTTCGACACGATCTCCACCGCCTCGAACGCCGCGAAGTTCACATCTGGATCCAGGAGCAGCAGCCGCCCGAGCGATCGCGCAGCTATCGACGCCCCGAGGGCTCTGATCAGCCACAGCGGTTGCAGTCGCTGCGAGGGCGAGGAGAGCATGAGCAGGAGGGCCGCCAGGACAAGGTCGTAGTAGCGCTCGAACGCGAATCCGAGCGGAAAGAGGACGGGGTGGCCGGTCGGCGCATAGCTGCCCACGAACCACAGGCCGCCGCACACCAGGAGCATTGCGCCGGCGGGGGAGGCAGGGCGCAGCCACACGGCAGTGAGCCCGCAGATGACGAAGACGAGCCCCATGACGAGGTCGGTTGCCAGGAATTGAACGGGTGCGCCGTTCGCGATGCCGACAACGGTCGTGATCATGGCGAATGCGATCACGCACGCGGCCAGCATGAGGGCTCGACGGTGGCTCATCGGCGCCATGCTTGCACACGTCGTTGCCGCTGGTCACCCGGGCTACCTCGGGCGATCCCGGCTGGGCCAGCCCGCTGGTCCGACCAACAGGGCGATCCTACGGTGAGCGCCCCACCGATAGGAGAGACAGCGGTGGTCGGCGTACCTACGAGGGAACGTAGGTCCTCAGCTCGGCACCGGAGTCGAAGGTGCGCGCCTCGGCCAGCCGCCGGCGAAGCGGCGCGTCGACCTCGGGTTAGAACGGCGTACCGCGGCTGGCCGCATCGGTCAGTCCTCTTCGAGAACTTGTCGGAGCTTGGCCGCGAAGGCTTCGGGCTCGCCCGTCTGACCGTACTCGCCACCGAGGAACCCGCCATGGTCGCTCGGGAAGGCGACCGGCTCCGTGCCCATCCGCTCGGCGAGCGCGTGCGCCCCGCGATTCGCCATCTCACCCTCCGACCCCGTGCCGGCGGCCACGACGATGCGCGTCGACGCGGAACGAAGGGCGTCGAAGTCGGGCGCGTAACTGGTCGTGGTGACGACGGTCTGGCTGAGCATCGGATCCGTGCGGGTACCGTCGTCCTCGGCTGGCATTCCGAACATCGCGGGATCCGGTCCGGGCTGGCTGGCGAACTCGTCCGTCATCGGACCCTTGTGGCTGACGATGGCGATGAAATGCGCCATCCCGGCCCCCCAGCCGCTGCGCTGGTATGTCTCGTTGATCGCGCGGCAAGCTGCCATCGCCGCCTCGCGGTCGGGCAGAATCGAGGCGAGCGGCGGCTCGTGGGCAATCAGCGTCCGGACGTCCTCGGGATGCCTGGCAACCAGCGCCAACGCGTTCACGGCGCCACCGCTGCTGGCGAACAGGTCCACCGGTCCCGCATCGAGCTCCTGGATGAGCCGATGCAGGTCGTCGGCATGATCGTCGGGCGTGACCGGGCTGGCGGGATCGGCCTTCTCGCTGCGCTCGGATCCGCGGGGGTCATACGTCACGACCGTGCGGTCGCTGAAGTGCCCGGCGAGCGTGCCGAATCCGGCGGCCGCCATCGGAGAACCGATCAGGAACAGGACCGGGGCATCACTCGGGCCTCCGCTCCGTACGTCGTAGGTGAGCTTCGCGCCGGGAGCATCAAGGGTGCGCGTCTTCGCCTCGGTCATGGTCATGTTGTTTCTCCTGCTGGATTGCATTCGTTGCTATGTAATCAGACACTCGCGGACGGCCGATCTCATCGGTCGGTCCCTACGCCGAGCGGACGGTATCCTCCGCCAGGATCGCGTCGATCTGGCCCACTGCCTGGGTCAGGCCGTCTTCCATGCCCATGGCAAGGAGCTGCTCCATCGCCTCACTGCTCGGGAAGATGCTTTCGATCGACATCCGCGTGCGTCCGCCGCCGATCGCTTCGATCCGCACGCGACAATCGTTCGATGGCAGATCGGTGTTCGGTGTGCCGTCGTCGTTCGAGAAGCCATCATGGAAGGCGATGGCGTGCGGGGCATCGGCCACGGAGATGTCCCAGTAGCCGCGCGGCTGGTCGCCTTCAGGGCCGGTCATGTGGTATTCGACGCGTCCGCCTGGGCGCAGATCGTGTGAGTCGACGGTGGCGGGGTAGGTCGGCGGTCCCCACCATCGATCCAGCTGGCGTGGGTCGGCCCACAGCTGCCAGACGCGCTCGGGAGAGGCGTCGAACTCGGCGGTCAGCGTCATGGTCAGGGCATCGGCATCCTTGTGGACGGCGGTGACGGTCACTTGTTGCGCTCCTTTGTCTCGGTGATGAGATTGGTCATGCGGTCGATTCGTCCGCGCCACAGCTCCTCGTAGCGGTCAAGCAGGCGTTGCGCGGCGTGGAGCCCCAGGACGTTGGTCCGAACGACCTTGCGTCGCCCGGTCCGCTGCTTGATGACGAGGCCCGCCCGCTCCAGGACCGCGACGTGCTTCTGGACTGCCGCGAAGCTCATGGGGTAGTGGTCCGCGAGCTCGGCGACGCCCTCCTCGCCGGCGATCGCTCGACGGACGATGTCACGTCGAGTGGCATCCGCCAGCGCGGCGAAAACACGATCGAAGTCTGCGGCGGGTGTCATTGATACAACCATAAGGTTGTACGACAAGGACGTCAAGCCCGAACGTTTCGTGAATGGCATCATCCGCGCCTAGGCCGCACCAGGAGGCGATGTGTCCTTTCAGGCATGTACCGCCGGCTGCGTGAGGTTCATCGGCGCCATGTCTGCCGAGCAGCTAGCGATTCGTCCCGACTGAGCGTGAGGCCGCGCTATTGGACACATGCCATCTTGGTGAGCATTAGCCGGTAGATTCGGCGGAGCGAGCCCGATTCTCGCTCGGGTAGGGGAGTCGCAGAGTGTATGTCCCCGCCAACGCCCACCACGGCGGCAATTGTCGGGACCGGCGCATCGGCGCGGACAGATGCTCACCATGGCGGCAAGTGACCGAAGGCGGCTGCAGGTCCTCGTCTCCGGTCATCAGGAGGTGGACGATCTACTTCGCGATCTCCCATATGTGGCCGGCGGGATCCTGGAAGGCGGCCGTACGCACTCCCCATGGCCGATCCATCGGGCCGTTCAGGAGCTGAACTCCACGTCTGATGAGCTCCGCGCACGTGGCATCCACGTCATCGACCGCAATCGTGAACTGAAAGCGCGATCCAGCCTCGCGGTCGGCCACTGCCGCTGGCTCGACGAGCTCAAGCGCCGCTGATGCCTTCAGCAGGTTGATGAGCGTGCCACCGAACTGGAACACGACCGAATCGGCATCTTCGAACGTCACCGGCAGGCCGAAGACTTCCCGATAGAACTGCTTCGTGGTGTCCAGGTCCTCGACGAACAACGTGATTGCCCCAATGCCCCGCGGCCACGACTCCATTTCGTCCCTCCCCTAGAATTCTGATCGGTGGCGCTCAGCGGAGACGCACGCGGGCGAGCCTACGCTGGTTCCATCCTCGAAGCGAATACGCATCTATCGCGGCTACTTCAGCGCGTGGCCGCAGGAGAAGAGATTGTCATTGCGCAGCGAGATCGACCGATCGCACGGCTCGTCGACCTGCGTCCCGGCGCTGGCCGGTCCCTTCGCTCACGGCGCCTTTCGGGCGTCGGATTCCTGGGCGTGCTGGCGGTTCCTGATCTCGATGATGCGGGTGACGAGACCTACCGGGATGGGCTGGTCGGCGGGGAAACGGATGGTGCCCTTGCCGACGGCGTACGGCTTCAGCTCCTCCCCGAGCTCCTCCACCATCTCGTCGTTCCACGGGAAGAGGCTGTAGTGAGCCTTGAAGGCCTCGTACGAGACGAAGAAGCGACCGTCCTGACGGAATGACGGCATGTTGTAGGAGATCGCTTCGGTCGCGTCCGGCGCCGCCGCGCGGATGGTGCTGCGGAGCTGCTCCATCGCAACGCGACGATCCTCTTGCAGCCCGGCCATGTAGTCGTCGACGTCCTCGTACTTGGGCATGAGGGCATTGTGGCTCAGCGGATGTGGTCCCGCTCGTAGAGGTGCATCGCCCACAGGAAGCCCCCGAGCGAGATGGCCACGCACTGACGACCAGTATCGTCAGTCTTCGATGTGACTGGCGATTCAGTCAGCCAGAGCCAGCTCGTCGAGACGATGCGCAGAGCGTCCCAAGGGCACACGGGCGCGGGCGTCTCGTCACCGGTCCGCTGCCGCCAGCAGATATAGCATTACTGCCATACCGCCTGAAGCGCCGGCCCAGGGAGTTCGCAATCGCCTCGCCGATTGACCCGGAACAGATGGCCGAGCCCATGGGAGCCCGTGTGGAGACGACACGATCGGCTGCGACGGGCACGCTGGCGGTTGCGGCCGGCCGGGTCTAGGCTCGGCTGCGAGGATCCACGAGGGAGGGTGGCCCCGGCTGCCGCAGCGGCAACGGCCTGGCGCGTTGGTGGATGGACCGCCGCAAGTAGCCCTCGTGCTCAGCGGACCGCCTTCTTCACGAGCTCTCCGATCCGCTTCTCATCCGCGGCGGTCAGTTTCGTCAGCGCCCAGGAGGTCGGCCACACGGCGCCGTCATCGAGGTTTGCGATGTCGTTGAATCCGAACGTAGCGTATCGCGCCTTGAACTTGTCCGCAGCCTGGAAGAAGCAGACCACCTTGCCGTCCTTGGCGTAGGCCGGCATCCCGTACCAGGTGCGCGGCACGAGGTCCGGCGCGTTGGCTTTCACGATCTCGTGGATCCGCTCGGCCATCGCGCGGTCGGAGGCGGGCATCTCGGCGATCTTGGCCACCACGTCGGCTTCACCATCGGCCTTTGCCGCCCCGCGCTTCGCGGCCGCCTTCAACTCCTTGGCGTGCTCCTTCATGGCCGCGCGCTCCTCATCGGTCCACCCTTCGGCGGGCGTGTCCCGACCGGCGGTGCGCTTCGCGGAATCCTTCGTGGCAGTCATTAGAGTCCTCCTCATTCTGTGGTGCGAGATGTTTCGATGATTCGAATCTGGTTCCCGGCGGGGTCGCGGAAGGCGCAGTCGCGGCCATAGCCGTGGTCCATCGGCTCCTGGATCACTTCGGCGCCGAGGGCCTGAACTCGGTCGAAGGTCGCCTGGAGGTCGGGAGTCGAAAAGTTCAGGCCGCGCAGCAGCCCCTTGGCGAGGAGGTCGGCAATGGCCTCGCGGTCCGACGGGGAGATGCCGGGATCGGCTGCTGGAGGCTCGAGCACGATGTTGATGTGGGGCTGCGACGGCGGTCCCATGGAGACCCATCGCATGCCGTATGCGCTGACGTCGTTGCGGACCTCGAAGCCCAGGGCATCGCGGTAGAAGGCGATCGCCTTGTCGTGATCGTCCACCGACAGAAAGCAGTCTCGAATGCGGATGTCCATGGATGCCAGCCTACGCGGTGCCTGTCGGGTCCGCTTCTCGAATCCTGACCGGTCGCAGCGCCGCCCGCACCAGGCATGCGGGGAGCGGCTCCATCCACGAGTGATCCCGAGCCCGATACGCGCTTGGGCTCTCGCCAACGAGCTCGGTGAAGCGGGTGCTGAAGGTTCCCAGCGACGAGCAGCCGACCTCGAAGCAGACCTCGGTGACCGACAGGTCGCCGCGCCGCAGGAGCGTCATGGAGCGCTCGATGCGCCGGGTCATCAGGTACCTGTACGGGGTCTCTCCGTAGGCGGCGCGGAAGCTCCGTGAGAAGTGGCCGGCCGACATGCAGGCGGTGCGAGCCAACGCCTCCACGTCGAGCGGACTGGCGTACTCACGATCCATCTGGTCTCGGGCGCGCCGGAGACGGACCAGGTCGGTGCGATCCATGGCCCCACGATACCAGCCGCCGCTTCGCCGAGGGATCAGCCCGATGGCGCCGATGCGACGCTGGCCTGGCGGGCCTGCCAACCGTCGTCGGCGGGTTCACGCGCCCCTGAGCAGCTTCCTCCTCCGCTGCCATCAGCGGATATGGCATTACTGCAATTGCGCCTGACAGTCGTGGCCCCGGCCGCGGAACCGGCGGCCCGAGGAGCCTCATGAGACCTCTCCCGGGTACGGTATTTCACGCACCTTGCGCTGGCGAGGATGGTCGGTCGAGGCGCGCCAATGCGGTCGGCGCGTGACCCGAGGTGCCCGGTTACAGGCCGATGCGGACCGGCCATGACAGAGCCCCGAACGGCGTCGGCGCCGTCATCAGGTCGGTTAGGATCCACTCACACATGGCCGATGCCGACACCCGCGAACCAAGCAGGGATAACCGGATGAAGGCGGCGTATCACGACCGGTACGGTGGACCCGAGGTTGTCGAGATCCGGGAGGTCGACAGACCGACGCCGTCAGACGACCAGGTGCTCGTGCGCGTGCGTGCTGCATCCGTCAACCGGGCGGACCTCGATGGTCTGAAGCCGAAGCCGGGGTTCATGCGTCTCTTCACGGGCATTCGCGCGCCGAGAAGTCACGAGGTCGGCATCGACGCGGCCGGCGTGGTCGAAGCGGTCGGGCCGGGCGTGACGCGCTTCAAGCCCGGTGACGAGGTCATGACCGACCTGTTCGCCGCCGGACGGTTTGGAGCCTTCGCCGAGTACGTCTGCGTGCGGGAGAAAGCCTTCGAGCCGATCCCGGCCGGCATGTCGTTCGAGGAGTCCGCCACGCTGCCGCACTCAGCCGTCCTGGCGCTCCAGGGGATGCGAATGCGCGACGGGCGAACGTTCAAGCCGGGGGACATGGTGCTCATCGACGGGGCGTCGGGCAACGTCGGCCCGTTCGCCGTCCAGATCGCGAAGGCCATGGGTGCCGAGGTGACCGGCGTTGCCAGCGGTGACAAGCTCGACTTCGTGCGATCGCTCGGCGCCGACCACGTCATCGATTACGAGACGGCCGACTACACGAAGGCGGGGGAGCCGTACGACTGGATCGTGGCGGTCGACGCCCACTATCCGATTCGCGCCGTGCGGCGAGTCCTGAAGCCGCATGGGGTCTACCTCACGATGGGCGGCGACACCGGCACGATCGTCGCGGCCTTGGGCGGCAGCCTGGTGATGTCGCGGTTCGGCGACAAGTGGTCTGGGCTCCTGATCTGGTGGAAGCCGATGCACCGCCCGGACGTCGACACCCTGAAGGAGCTGATCGCCGCCGGAAAGCTCAAGCCGGTTATCGATCGGCGCTATCCGCTTGATCAGGTGGTCGAGGCGCTTCGCTGGGTCGAGGACGGCCACGCCCGCGGCAAGGTCGTCATCACCTTCGAGTGACCCCCGATGAGTTTCCCGACAAGGAGCGGTCTCTAGTGGCATGAGCAAGGTACGGGCGCACATCTCGACTTCGCTGGACGGCTACGTAGCCGGCCCCCACCAGAGCCAGAGAACGCCCTCGGAGAGGGCGGCGAACGGCTTCACGACTGGGTGCTGGGGCTCAGAGCCTGGCGCCAGCCCCACGGGTTGGAGGGCGGCGAGGAGGGCGTCAGCGGTGTCGTCTTCGACGAGGAGAACGCGAACGTCGGCGCCGAGATCATGGGTCGGGGCAAGTTCGGCCCGCCGGGCCGCGGCCCCTGGAGCGACGATCCGTGGCAGGGCTGGTGGGGTGAGGACCCGCCGTTCCACAAGCCGGTCTTCGTCCTCACCCACCACGAGCGGGAGCCGCTGACCCTCTCGGACACGACGTTCACCTTCGTCACCGACGGCATCCAGTCAGCGCTGGAGCATGCGAGGCAAGTCTCCGGTGGACAAGGATGTCGTCATTGGCGGCGGCGCCGACATCATCAACCAGTATCTGGCCGCTGGACTGGTCGACGAGCTGGACCTGCACGTCGTGCCCATCCTCTTGGGCGGCGGCGAGCGCCTCTTTGCCGGAGTCGGCCCGAATCTGAAGATCGAGGAGCTCCGAGTTGTTGAGGCACCCGGGGGTTGCGCACCTCAAGTACCGCGTCGTGAAGTGACTGAGTCAGGCGAGCGGAGTGGCTCTCACAGCGTGGTCCTCGGTACCGGGGAGACGACAGGTTCACGCCGGCGAGCGCTACAGTGGCCGGCATGAGCGAACAGGGGTGGCGTGAGTTCCTCTCCGCCGACGGTGTCGAAGACTGGGTGATCCTCCACGGCGGTCCGACGGCCGTTTTCAGCGTTGGGTCCCTTCAGGAGGCGGCGCGGCTGGCGGCGGCGGTGGCGGAGGTGCCTGGCCTCGAGCCGCGGACCCTGCTGACCGTTGCCTCCGACTGCCTGACGGTGAAGCTCACCCGCGAGATGTGGGGCACGGAGCAGCGGCACGTCGAGGTGGCGCGGGTCATTTCTGCCCTGGCCCGCGAGAGCGGCGCCACCGCTGACCGGGGCGCTGTCCAGGAGGTCCAGCTGGCCGTCGCTGCCAGGCCCGAGACGATCGACCTTGGCTTCTGGCGCGCCGTCCTCGGCTACGCGCCGATGGCCGACGACAACGCGATCGATCCGCTCGGCCAGGGCTCCACGGTCTGGATGCAGGACCTCGACCCGGCGAAACCGCTGCGCCACGCCATGCACGTCGACGTCTCGGTCGCGCGCGACCATGCCGAGGCACGGATGCAGGCGGCCCTTGCCGCCGGGGGGCGAGTCGTCGACGACTCCGGGGCACCGGGCGCGTGGATCCTCGCGGATCGGGCCGGCAACAAGGTCTGCATCGCTGCCTGGCCCGACGGAGCCCCGACACCCGAGTCGGACGAGACCGCCTGATCTTCCTCATCGGCGGGTCAGGAAGCCTATCGGCTCTGCTACGTCCGGGCCCCGAGAGCATCATCATCGGACTGGCCGAACCGCTCGGCTGAAGGCGGCGCTCGCAACGATCCCTGGAAGGCTTCTTCCTCCCGTCAGCCGATATAGCGTTAGTGATATATCCGGTGACAATGGCGGGACCCGGCGCGGAGACGCCGCCGCGGAGAAGCCGCCCGCGAAATGACTGACTCGCTTGCGGAAGGCGGCCCCAGCCGGTGCCGGGTACCGGTAGCATCGGTCCGTGACCCAGCGAACCCCTGACCCGAGCCCCGAGTCCTTCGTCCACCTGCACGTCCACTCCGAGTTCAGCCTGCTCGACGGGCTGAGCCGCATCGGCGAGATGACGAAGCGGGTGGCCGAGCAGGGTATGCCGGCGCTGGCGCTGACCGACCACGGGAGCATGTACGGGGTCATTCCGTTTTACGCCGCCGCCAAGCAGGCGGGGATCAAGCCGATCATCGGTATCGAGGCTTACGTCGCCCCCCGCGGCATGACCGACAAGGAAGGCAAGCAGGACGCGGACTACCACCACATGATCCTGCTGGCCAAGGACGATGTCGGTTACAGGAACCTGCTGGCTCTGACCACTGCCTCGCACCTCGAGGGCTACTACTACAAGCCGCGGATCGACAAGGAGCTGCTGGCCCGGCACAGCAAGGGCCTCATCGGCACATCCGCCTGCCTTGGCGGGGAGGTGCTCAAGCGCCTGGGCCAGGGCGACGAAGCCGCGGCGGCCAGGGCAGCGAACGAGTATCGGGACATCCTGGGCGATGGGAACTTCTTCATCGAGGTTCAGGAGCACGGGATCGACGACCAGCGACGGCTCCATCCGCAGCTCGTCGAGCTGGCGCGACGGAATAACCTGCCGCTGGTTGCGACGAACGACACGCACTACACAAGCCCCGACCAGTACGAGGCGCACGACCTCCTGGTCTGCATCCAGACCGCCAGCAACGTGGACACGCCGGGGCGGATGCGGTTCGAGAACAACGAGTTTTACCTGAAGTCAGCGGCCCAGATGCGCCGCCTCTTCAACGGCGAGCTGCCGGACGCCATGGACAACACGCTGCTCATCGCCGAGCAGTGCGAGGTCAACCTCGACTACGCCGGCCTGCGCCTGCCGCACTTCGAGGTCCCCGACGGCGAAACCGAGGCGTCCGGGCTGCGCCCGGAGGGCCACCGCGGGCGCCGGGAACGCTACCGACCCGGGACCGAAGAAAAT
>JBBSML010000025.1:0-37745 GCA_038233215.1 Candidatus Limnocylindria bacterium | reverse complement strand
GGCGCTGGCGCTGGTCCTGATGCTCGTTCTCGCCGGCCTGGGCCTCGGCCAGCTGTTCGGCGTGCTCACGGAGAATTTCGTGCAGCTTCGATCAATCGGGACCGGCCAGGTCGACCCGCAGGCGCTCGCGGAGGGCGCCCAAAGCGCGGCGTGGATCGGCTTCATCTCGCTGGCACTGGCGGCGACTGCCGCGACGCTCGGAGGTTGGCTCGGTGCGTCGAGCGACGACGATGAGGCAGCCGTCGCCTGACGGCTCCTCGTTTCGGTGCTGTTGAGGCTGGTTGCGCCCCCCGCGCGACCGGCCTTTCCAATACGCTTGCGCCACGAAGCCCACCGCGCGTACCGTGGCAAGCAGCATGACCGGCGCCCTCGCAGCATGGTTCTCCCGCTTCCCCGAAGGCTGGTGGGGCTACCACTGGGCGCCGCCGACGCCGATGAGCGCGGTCGAGCTGATGGCCACGCCGACGATCGACAGTCGCCTGATGGCGGCGCTATGGGCCGTCGTCAGCCGACGGCGGAGCGTGATGCTCTCCTCCGAGGCGCCGCAGGCGGGCAAGACCACCGCGCTCAGCGCGCTGGTGGACTTCCTTCCAGCCGACACGACTGGCATCTTCGTGCGTGGGTGGTGGGAGGAGTACGACTGGCTCGACGAGATCCCCGCTGGCACCGGGTACCTCCTCATCAACGAGATGAGCGACCATCTGCCGATCTATGTCTGGGGTCGCGCGGCGCGTGGCGCCCTCATGTTGGCCGGCAAGGGCTGGGGCATGGGCGCGACGATGCACTCCGACTCGCTCCCCGAAGCCCTCGAGGCACTTCGAACCCAACTCGGCGCGACCGATGCGGACCTCGCCGGGATCACGATCTACCTCCAGTACTCGGCGTATCAGACGCCGGCCGGCATGTATCGGCGCATCGAGGAGGCGTGGCACCTGCGCCTGGATGAGGCGGGCGAGCTCGCTCCGGTGCGCCTCGGCGCAATTGCAGGAGACCGATCACCGAGCCTGACCGGCGCCCAGCGTCTGCCATCGCCACCGATGCTCCCCGACGACGGAGGCCGATCGGCGCGGCCGTTCGACCATGACGTCGCAGCCTACGCCATCCTCGCAGCGAGCTTGGGGATGGCGGCCGAGGAGCTGGAGGCAGAGCTGACGCATCGGTCGGCCTTTCTGGAGTCGCTGGCAGAGCGTGGGGTCTGCGACCCTCCGAGCGTGGCCGTGGCGCTTCGCTCCTACCCGGCCGGCTGATTCGGCTCGCTGTCGGCGGGTGGCTCGGGAAATCTCCAACCTCCGCTGGGTCTGGCAATCTCTCCGGCCGCTGCGATTCGGGGAGTCGGATGTTACCCTCGACCGTGATGCCTGAGTCAATGCCCAGACCACCCGAAACCACCCTTGGCGAGCTGCGCGCCGGCGGGTATCGCTCGCGGAGCGTCAAGGAAGAGCTGCGCGCTAATCTCACTGAGCGCATCCGTGGCCAGCAGCCGTTCCTGCCGGACATCCTCGGCTACGACGAGACCGTGTTGCCGCAGCTTGAGAACGCGATCCTGGCCGGCCAGGACGTCATCCTGCTCGGCGAGCGGGGACAGGCCAAGAGCCGGATCGCGCGTTCGCTGGTCGGGCTGCTTGACGCGTGGCTGCCGTACGTGGCCGGCACGGAGCTCCATGACGATCCGTTGCGCCCGGTCTCGCCGCTGGCCCGCTCAATCGTGGACGACGCCGGAGATGACACGCCAATCGCCTGGTGGGCGTCTACGGATCGGTACAGCGAGAAGCTGTCCACGCCCGACATCAGCATCGCCGACCTCATCGGCGAAGTGGACCCGGTCAAGGTTGCCGAGGGCCGCTACCTGTCCGACGAGCTCACCATCCATTACGGGCTGCTGCCACGAACGAATCGGGGCATCTTCAGCCTCAACGAGCTGCCGGACCTGGCCGAACGGATCCAGGTCGGGCTGCTCAACGTGATGGAGGAGCGTGACGTCCAGGTGCGCGGCTACCGCGTACGCCTCGATCTCGACCTGTTTGTCATCGCCAGCGCCAATCCGGAGGACTACACCAGTCGCGGACGCATCATCACGCCCCTGAAGGACCGATTCGGCGCGCAGATCCGCACGCACTACCCCGAGGAGACGGCGACCGAGATCGCGATCATGGAGGCCGAGGCCACTACCTTCAGCGAGGCCGATGCCCCGGTCCTGGTGCAGGTGCCGGGCTTCATGAAGGAGGTCGTGGCCGAGCTGTCGCAGCTGGCTCGCCGCTCCTCGGAGGTATCGCAGCGCTCCGGCGTGTCGGTGCGCGTGACGATCGCGAACCACGAGACCCTGATGGCAGCCGCGCGCAAGCGTGCCGTGCGGCTGGGCGAACCTGCCGGCGCGCCGCGGATCAGTGACCTGCCGGCGGTCGTGGCCTCCACGGCCGGGAAGATCGAGCTCGAGACGCTCGGCGACGAGACGCGCGAGGATCGAGTGATCGAGAAACTGGTGGCGCGCGCCGTGGTGAACGTCTTCAATCGGCACTTCACGATCTCCGAGCTGCTTCCACTCATCGAGCGCTTCGAGGAACAGGGGCTCGAGGCGGTGGTCGGCGAGCTGATTCCGTCCGGCGCCCACGGCGACCTGGTGCACGCGGTTCCCGAGCTGCGCGGCGCGATTGCAAGGCTGGACGCGGGCGAATCCGCCGCCGGCATCGCATCGGCCACCGAGTTCGTGCTGGAAGGGCTGCATCTCAATCGGCGGCTGAACAAGGAGCGCCGGGGAGGCGGCATTCGTTACGCTCGGTGATCCAGGTCAGGCTCTGGACTGACGAACCCAAGGAGCCCATAGATCCGCTCGGCGGGCTGGTTTCCGGCCGTGACCCAGAGGTGGACCCGCTCGTAGCCGGCAGATCTCAGAGAAGCCATCGCCAGTCGGAGCATGCCTTCAGCGAGGCCGCGTCCCTTGTGCGCTGCGCCGGTGTAGGTGTACGCGACCAGCGGTAGGTCCTCGAAAAGGGAGATCAGGACGGCGCTGACGATGGCTCTCCTTTCGACCGCGACGCGGCTGTGCTCGAGCAGTGGCTTGCCGCTCTGACCGGCGAGAAAGCTCGAGACTTCGTCCCGAGCCATCTCGAGTGTCTCGTCGCCGTCGGCGTCGACGGTCCCGTGGTACGCGTCGAGCATGAGCGCGGCGAGGCTCTCCAGGTCATCTGGAGCGGGAAGGCGCACCGGAACCGGCATCGCAACCGGTTCGATGCCACTCAGGTCGGCAACGAGATGGCGACGACTCATTGGCCGGCGAGCGTAGCGACCAGCGGTGCGAAGGACTCCATGGCATGGGCGGGGATGCCGTACGAGCTGACGCCGCTGCATTCGCGGCGCCGGTGCATGGTCGCGCGCAACTGGTCCAGCGTGCCATACAGCAGGTAGGGAGACCCACCGAGCACTGCCGGCCCCGCGGACTTCAACACGGCGCTCAACGATGCGGAGAGTGGCTGCCCGTCGCCGATGACTCCCGCGTCGGCCACAAAGACGTTCAGCTCCAGCTGCTCGAATCGAGTGCCCGCGGCGGAGCGCACCAGGGCGGCGCGCTCGACCAGGGCCGACTCGGTCGCGTGGCGCCACATCGGCCGTCCGGCGGGGGAGAACTGCGGGACGAAGCTGACGATCTGCGCCTCCCGTGCCGCCACGCGCAGCATCCGTGGACCGCCCCCACCCAGCATGATCCGAGGATGCGGTCGCTGGAAAGGTGCCGGCTCAACCCGTGCCCGATCGAGCTGGTAATAACGACCCAGGTGCGTCACCTCCTCGCCGCCCAGCAGGCGACGGATGACGCCGAGCGACTCGATCATGCGGTCGATCCTCACGCCCGGCGGGTCGTAAGCCATCCCGAGCTGCCGATAGTCGCTGCGCTTCCAGCCCGCCCCCAGGCCGAGATCCAGGCGTCCGTTGCTGAGCCGATCGAGCGTGGCCGCCTCGCGCGCAACGATCAGGGGATGACGGAAGTCGTTGGCCAACACGTACGGCCCGATCCGGAGCGTCTTCGTCACGGCGGCGGCCGCGGCAAGGGCGGCGGTCGGGGCCAGCTGGCGTCCGAGGTGATCGGTCACATAGAGCGCTGCATACCCCAGCTCTTCCGCGCGGCGCGCGAAGGCGGTCCACTGATCGACCTCGTTCGACGTATTCGTGTAGATGACGAATCGGAATGGCTGCACCGGTCCACGGTAGCGCGAAAGCTCATCAACGCACTGCGCTAGACTGCCCATACCGTCGCAGGTGCGGCGCCTATCCAGAGAGGCCCGAGAGCCCTGGCTCGTTTGACGGCCCGGCAACCGACCCACCGCCCTCACGGTGGAAGCGGTGCTCCTGCCAGGTCCGATAGGAGGCCGAGGACGATGTCCGCCACCACGCCGACCCCCTTCTCGCCGCGCGCCGCCCACCTCGTGGGCTCCACGCCATTTCACGACGCCGATGAGGCGCTCGACATCATGTTCGACCGCCTCGGATCGCACCTGGTGACAGTGCCGGACGGCGAGACCGGCTCTCGTCAGCAGTGGATCCAGGGGCTGCTCGATTCCTTCCAGGATCATCCGGACCTCGAGCCTGCCAAGCCGGGCGATTGGTCCGACTATGACCGGACGCCGACCGTTCGGGTCCGGCGCGGCCATGACCTTTCGTCGGAGAGGCTGGATCTCGGATACCTGCGCCACTTCGAAGAATCGTGGCCGGTCTACCAGGCTCGTCGCGGTGCGGTGAATGGCGCGCTGCGTCCCGAGCTTCGGTTCCAGGTCGGCGTACCGGGCGACCTGGACCTCGCGGCCTTCACGTTCGGCAACCCGCTCGTGGCGCTTCGTCATCGGTCGGTCTTTCGCAACGCGACCCTGCGGGACGTCCGCGCCATCCACGCACGCGTCGGCGACGAAGTCGTATACCAGCTCGAGATTCCGTTCGAGCTGATCGTGCTCACGAAGCTCCCTGGTCCGCTCGTCGGCCCGGCGGCCGCCTTCTTCGCGCGGGGGATCACGCGGCTCGTTCGTGGTGCACCCGTCGGGACGCGGTGGGGGATTCATGTGTGTCTCGGTGACATGAACCACCGCGCGATGGGCCGGCTGGACGACGTGCGTCGCATCGTGGCGCTGTCGAACGCGATCGTCGACCGATGGCCGGCCGGCCGGCATCTCGACTTCATGCATGTGCCGCTGGCCGCGGCGGCCGAGCCGCCCCCAGCCGACCTCGCGTTCTACGAACCCCTGCGCGACGTCCGTCTTCCTGCCTCCACGCGGTTCGTGGGCGGCTTCGTGCACGAGGAACGGACGCTCACGGAGCAGCGTGCGCTGCTGCTCGGGCTCGACCGCCTCATCGGTCGACCGGTCGACGTCGCCTGCTCGTGCGGGCTCGGACGTCGGAACACGGATGTGGCGCTTGCCGTGATCGACCGAACCGCCGAGCTGTGTGGCGTGGGTTAGCGATCTCACCACGCCAGGCCGATGAACTCGCCGAAGGTTCGCTCGAGATCCAACGCCAGGCAAACCATCAGCTACGTGGCGTCGGCCATCTCCGCGAATAGGCAGAGCGCATTTGCGAGGCGCATCTGCTCGGGCGTGCGGGCGCGCACGCGAAGGAGCGCAGGCTCGGCCACGACGACCGCAATGCATCGGGCACGCGACGTTGCCACGTTGAGCCGGTTTCGCGAGTAGAGGAAGTTCATGCCACGCGGCGCGTCCTCGGGTGAGCTGGAGGTCATCGAGTAGATGCTCACGGGCGCTTCCTGGCCCTGGAACTTGTCGACCGTGCCGACACGCGCATCTGGTGGGAGCAGCGAGGCGATCGCGCCGACCTGCGCGTTGTACGGCGCCACCACCAACACGTCCTCGTAGCGCAGCGGGCGCTCCTCACCGTGCCGGTCGGTCCAGGTCGAGCTGCTCTCCACGAGCGCGCGCACGATAGCTGAGACCTGGTTGGCCTCCTCCGGGGATGTGCTGTCGGCGCCGACGTGATCCGTAGAGACGAGCCGCAAGCCCGCGCCGTGCATCGGCTCGGGAGCGTTCAGACGCTGATTCACCAGGTCCGCGCGAGATTCGAGGCGGCTCTCGTAGAAGGCTTCGGAGGTGAACCGGGTCACGTCTGGATGCAGGCGCCAGGTGTGCTCCAGGAAGAGTCCGAGATGCGCCGGCATGGCGTCGTGCTCGCCGAGCAGATGCGCCAATGCGGACCGATCCGCGCCCGGTGGGTGCGACCCCTGGAGCGGCTGGTCGAGCTGCTGCGGGTCGCCGATGAGCACGATCGACCGCGCGGATGCCGCCATGGCCAGTACATTGGCCAGCGACATCTGGCCGGCCTCATCGATGAAAAGCACGTCTACCAGCCCGTCGCTCTTGTCCGACGCCCATAGCCACACGGTGCCGGCTCCCAAGTTGAACTCACCGCGGGCAAGCCCGTCTCGCACCTGGCCGTTGTCCTTGCTGACGGTGACGCGGGCATCGTCAACGCCCTGCCCGTCCTCCGACACCTTCTGGACCGCGCGGACGGTGACGCCTTCCTCCGCTGAGGCGTCCTCGATCTGTTGCAGAAAGTTCCCGATCACCTTGTGGCTGTTGGCGCTGATGCCGACCTTCTTGCCGTCGGCCAGGAGGCGGACGACCATCCTCGCCCCTGCGTACGTCTTGCCGGAACCGGGCGGCCCCTGGATCGCCAGCGTGCTGTCGTGGAGGCAGGTGACCAGCCGGCGCGCGGCGTCGAGGTCCGATTCGCCCTCGTGTCTGAGTGCCTCGTCGACGGCCTGTCCGCAACGCGGGGCCATGCCCCGCAGCAGATCTCGTGCGGCACGCCACGGCCCATCGGCGTCGATCCCGTGCTCGGCGACCCACTCGCCCAGGCGGAGGAGCGACGCACGCTGCTCGTCGTCACGAAACGTATCGAGTGGCACCAGCGCTTCCGGGTGCCGCGGCTCGACGCCGGCCGGCCAGACCAGGTCCAGCGTCGAGTGGGCGTCGTCGACTTCCAGCAGCGCAGCCTTCACCTTCCACGCGCTCCACTTCGCGTCCGGCTGCTCCTGGTGCAAGCTCGGGTCGTAGAGCTCGCTCCGCATGCCGATGTCGTAATCCTGCGGTGCAAACCGGTACCGCCACGTCTGGCGCTCCTTCGATCTCTTCGTCGGTTTCCACGACTCGCCGATGGGTCCGACAACCTCCAGCGGCCCCAGCGCACCTTTGTCGACCGTCAGCTCGGCGGCATCCATCTCCATGCGGTGAAAGAACTCCCAGAATGCAGCTTTCTTCTCACGCCGATGCCACGCCAGGAGCTGGGCAAGAAGCCAGGCGGCCTGCTGTGCATCGGAGCGCTCGGCCGGGTCAGCGGGGACGCCATCGGTGAGGATCTCGGCGACGGCCCTGACGCGCTCATCGGCCTCCGCGAGCTCGACCGGCGCTTCGCTGGACACGGCCGCCGGACGCGGCACAGGCTGCCTAGTACGATTCGCGAGCTCGACGCGAAGCCGCTCCAGCCAGTCGCGCAGGACGAGCGTGCTCCGCACGTCGTCTCGGTTGTAGGCAGCGATATCGTCCAGGATGGGCGACCCGGGCCGGTCGCCTTCCCCGAGCTCCAGCCATTGCTCGAATGCCACGATGCTGGAGCCGGCGTCTTTCAGGGCGACATCGCGAACGAAGCCGTAGAGGGGTTCGAGGCGCTTGATCGAGTAGCTCTCGACCGACGCGCGGAGGCTCTGCCGAACAGCGCGGTACAGGTCGATCAGCACGCCGCCGCGGAGCAGCCGATCCACCTCGTCCTCGCGCGTCGCGTGGCGACCCATCAGGCGCTTGAGTGCGGTCGGCTCGTAGGGCGCGTAGTGATAGATGTGCATGTTGGGGTAGCGCGTAAGCCGCTCGGTGAGCAGATCCATCAGGCGCTCGAAGCCGGCCTTTTCACCGGCATGCGTCACCTCGCCGGGCGCCTCAGGGTCGAACGACCAAATGGCGGTGAATTCGCCCCCCACGTCGAGGACGCCGAACAGGTAATCGACGCCGTCGTCCAGCGCGTACGGGTCCCCTTCGAGGTCCAGGAACAGGTCGCCCGGATCGGGCAACGGAAGTATCCCGAGGCCGCGCTCCGCCTCGATCGGTTCGCCCACCGTGGGCAGGAGTAGCTCGTAGATCGGTTTCGCCAGGCCGCGTCCCTCGACCTGGATGCGCGCCTGCTCGCGGACTCGCTCGATGCTGGACGCACCGGCGCCATCGAGCGGCGGGTCGAACGGCAACGGGGCGGCGGCCAGTCGCACCACCGTATCGATCTCTCGAGCCTTCAGCGACTTCCGCTGCCGCCCGCTGATGCCGGCCACCAGCGACAGATGGTCATCGTCGCGGCGCCGCTTGACGCACAGTTCGGCCCAGCGGCAGACGTCACAGTGGTCGACCGGCTCGGGGTAGGTGGACGGCGACGGATAGGCAGCGGCGGTCGGGTGAGCGGCCTCACTCCCGAGAACGGCCTCGATGAAGCGCTGCTTGGCGGCGCGGTAGTACGCCATGTAATCCTCGACCCGCAGCGATGCCTCCTCGCGAACGCTGCCACCGAGCACGACTTTCAGGTGCTCCGGCTGCACGCCCTGGATGCGGGTCAGCTGCTCGACGTAGCTGCAGATCTGGAGCACGGCACCGGCCTTGACGTGTCGCGCCAGCTTCGTGTCGGCGACCTCGTAGTGATATGGCCCCCAGACCGAGGGTCGCTCCGGCGACTCGACCCGTTGCAGGAAGTCGGCGTAGCCGAGCCATTGGCCATCGAAAAAGGTGGCCTGGAAGATGACATCGGCGCCCGATGCCATGGCCGCGATCGTGTCTTCCGCCTGGCGACGGATCCGCTCACCGCGCTCCTCATCGTCGTTCCGAGCGATCTCGACCACGGCACGCCCGCTCGCCGTCAGATCGGTGAGGTAGCGCGTCTCGTGCTGGAAGCCTCGCTTGCGGATCACGTCAAGCTCGGGGTCCGCGCGCATCGGTCGCTTCACGAGTCCCGCCAATGCCGCGCGCTCGAGCGCCGTCAGATGCTCGCAGGCCAGGTATCCCACCAGATCAGTCGCCGAGAAGACCGGCTGGCCGTCGATCAACTGCAATGGACACTCCTCCCCATGCCGATGAGGGTAGCGAACATTCGTGACAGCTCGTGCGTCGTACCATCACTCGACCCGGAGTCCTCGCCCGCGCGGCGGCCACGCCGGCCCGCGCTGGGTTCGGTCGAAAGATCAGTCGGGCACTGACGTGAGCGCGGCGGTGCTCGACAGTGGCGCGCGGCGCTCGACCTTCGGCGCGCGACTTGCATGCGTGCAAGCACATACCCTTCAGGAAGCTCACCTCGTGTTTCGATTCCTCGTTCTCCTCACCGTCCTCGTGCTTACGATCGTCGCCTGTGACTCGGAACAGTCGGCATCGCCGTCGGCGAGCGGGTCCCCACCACCTGCATCGGCGTCGGAAGCGGCCAGCGCGGAGCCGAGTGGCTCGGAGGCCCCCGCCGCCGGCCCGGCGATGACGGATGAGTCACTCGGCGTGGAGGTCGTCGCAACCGGCCTGACCGAACCAACCAGCCTTGCGTTCCTGGCTGACGACGACTTTTTCGCCATCGAGAAGAGCACCGGCGAGGTCCATCGGGTCCAGGCTGGCGAGATCGGTGACCCGGTGCTCGACCTGGCGGTCAACTTCTTCGACGAGCGCGGCCTGCTCGGCATCGCGCTGCACCCGGAGTTCGACGGCAATGGCTACGTGTACCTGTACTGGACATCCAGCGGTGAGGGCGAGGGCGACGAAGGGCTCCTGGGTCCCGATACCGACGAGGAGTTCGCCCTGCCTGACCTTGGGAACCGGGTCGATCGGTTCGTGTGGGACGGCGAGGCGCTGACCTGGGACCAGAACATCGTGCAGCTGCGCAGCAACACCCTCGATACCGACACGTCGGGCCGCATCCGCGGCAATCACGACGCCGGTCCGCTGGTGTTCGGCCAGGACGGCAAGCTGTTCATCGTCATCGGTGACCAGAACCTGCGAGGCGAGCTTCAGAACATCGATGGTGCGGGCGGCCTGGACGACATGAATCTGACCGGCGTCGTCCTGCGCCTCAATGACGACGGCTCGATCCCGGACGACAACCCGTTCGTCGACGCGGCGAGCGAGATGGACGGCCCGAGCGCGGAGAACCTGGCGATGATCTGGGCCTACGGCGTGCGCAACAGCTTCGGCCTCGCGATCCATCCCGAGACAGGTGACCTGTGGCAGACGGAGAACGGCGATGACAGCTGGGACGAGGTCAACATCTTCCCGGCCGGCGCCAACTCCGGCTGGTGGCAGACCATGGGCCCATCCGCGCGCTTCGACGAGTACCGCCAGATCGAAACCGAGTCGGAGGATGGGACCGACAACCCGGACGTACCGCCGGACCAGCTGGCGGAAAGCGCGGAGGAGGCCCTCTCGCGCCTCGTCGAATACCCCGGCAGCAGCTTCGTCGAGCCCGTGTTCGCCTGGCGGTATCCGCCGGCCGTGACCTCCATCGCCTTCGTGACCGATGACAGCCTCGGCGAGTCATCCACCAACACCGCCTGGATGGGCACGGTCCTGACTGACGCGCTCTACCGATATCCCCTCGCCGATGATGGCTCCGGCTTCGACTTTGCCGATGACGAAGGGATGTCCGACCTCGTCGATGACAACGCCCAGAAGGGTGACGTTGGCGAGAGCGCCGATTACGTCGTCGGCACCGGCTTCGGCGTTGTGACCCACATCGTCAACGGGCCCGATGGGCTGCTGTACATCTCGAGCATCGCGGCCGGCGAGGTGTATCGCGTCGGGCCGGCCGACCAGGTCGGCGGCGACCGTGCCCCTCCCGGCGAGTCCGCCGCTCCGACTGGCAGCGGTGAAGCCGGGGGCGAGGTGGTCGAGGTCACGGTCGGGACCGATGCGGGCACCGAGTTGCTCTTCGATCCCACCGAAGTGACTGTGACGGCAGGTGCGACCGTTCGGCTGACCTTCGTCAACGAGTCGACGGTCCCGCACAACCTGACCTTCAACGACCCGATCAACGTGGCGACCGCAACGATCGTGGATCCAGGCGCGGAGGAGACGATCGAGTTCACCGCGCCCGAGGCGGGTGAGTACACCTACGTCTGCACGCTCCATCCCGGCATGGAAGGAACCCTCATCGTCGAAAATGGGTAGTCCTCGGCCGTACCGCAACCGACGCCTCGCGGCCGGCCAGCCTATCCCGCGTCGCCCTGCGGGACCGCCGTGAAGATGGGATCCGACACTGCACGCTCGCGCCGAGCCAGGAACGCGAACGGGATCGCCAGCGCCTGGATGCCGCCCGAGACGACGCACGAGGACGCGTAGCCGAACACATCGGCGGTTCGGCCGAGCGCGGGTTGGGCGACCACGCCTCCGGCCGACCCGATGAGGGAGTCGAACGACAGGACGGTCGCGCGCTGCTATGACGGGATCAGGCCATTGATGAACGCGCGACGAATCGGTTCCTCGATGGCTCCGATGATGCCCCAGGCTGTCATCAGCGCGATCGCCACCCAGAAGCTGTCCGTCAGCCCGATGAGCACCAGGAACATGACGGTCAGGATGCCGGCCAGGATGAGCGCATCGGTGCGTCGCCTGAAGAACCGTCGGACGAGGGGGACCGTCAGCCCGCCGACCATCTGTGAGCCGGCGACCACCGCGGCCAACCGGCCCGTCCGTTGGCTGATGCTGGCGGCGCCGTTCACGGTCGGCGTTGGCTTCTACGCCTTTTACGCGCTGCAGCCCTACCTTCTCGAGCTGTACGGCGACCCGAATGCCTACGGGGTCGCCGGCCTGGCGGAGATGACTGTTCGCACGGCCGTGACCGGCGTGACGCCTCGTTCTGGCGTGAAGCCGAGATCGTGCATGAACCACCACGCGACCACCAGCGTCACGCCGAGCAGCGCCGCCCGGACGATGTAGGGCACCCCGAGGTCGGTTGCCTGGGCGATGAAGCCGCCGGCGACTGATCCCACCAGCATTGCGCCGCCACCAATGACCTGGCCGCGACCGAAGACGGACTCCAGGTCGCCCTTGAAGCCGGTGGCGCCCAGCGCGTCCACCAGCCAAGCTTCGGTTGCGCCGGAGAAGAATGTGAACCCCAGACCCAGCATGGCCGATGCGATGGCCCAGCCCCAGAACGGCGCCTGGATGTTCCACATCACCAGGTACAGCAGGGTTGAGAGGAGCAGTGTTTCCGCACCGAGCATGAAGGACAGGCGGCGGCCGCGGGTATCGGCGATGACGCCGATTGGGATCTCGAAGATGACCTGGCCGACCGCGAAGAACGCGTTGGCGGCAAACGCCTCGGTGTTGCTCAGTCCCGCGTCGAGCAGAAAGAGGGTGTTGATGCCCCAGATGAACGACGCGGCCAGCGTGGTGAGCAGCGTCAGCACCAGATAGGTGCGCTGGACGACTCGGGCGGCATCGGCCATGTGGATTTCGTGCTGCTACTGCGCGGCCGGGGCGATGTTCTGGTTCAGCCGAAAGAGGTTCGTCGGGTCATATCGGCGCTTGATCTCCGTCAGCCGGTCCCAGGTCGGTCCGGGATAGGCGGCTCGGATGCGTTCGGCACCGTCGGTCCCCAGGAAGTTCACGTAGGCTCCGCCGTCATCCTGCCGCAGCGCCTCGGCGAGGTCGTCGACCCAGGCCAGCCGCCCGGCGCGGTCCGCGGTGCCCTCGTAGAATGCGGCGACGTTCACCATGATCCGGCTCTGCCGATGCGCGAACGCCGTCTCGTCGGTGCGCACGCGCGCCATGGCCCCGCCGAGCACGCGCAGCTGGGCGACCCGCAACGGCGCGTCGGACGCGTTCAGGCGCTCGAGAATCGTCTCGGCCAGCGCACGATCGATCGAGTCGACGAACATCGTGCGTGCCGCGGCGGTCGGGTGGTAGTCGCCGTCGCCTTCCTCAGGCGGAAACATCTCGGGATAGGTCATCGGCCGCACCAGGTCGGCGATCGGTTCCGCGAGGCTGCGGAACGGCGCCATGGCGCGCTCTCCATCCTCGGCCGCGCCTGCATACACCAGCATGGCCAGGATGACGATGCTGCCGTGCTGCTCCTCCGGCACGAACGGCATCGGCGGGCAGGTCATGACGTTTGCGATGGTCGACAGCTCGTCGGGGGCGGCATCGGCCGCGGCCATGAACCCGGCGATCGTGTCGGGCGTCGCTGGCAGGACCAGGATGCCGCCCACGATCTCCTCGAGGGAATGAAGCCGAAACTTGAAGCGCGTTGCGACACCGAAGTTGCCGCCACCGCCGCGGATCGCCCAGAACAGGTCGGCGTGGGACTCTGCATCGACATGCAGCAGCTCACCGTCCGCCGTGACGATCTCGCCCGCCAGCAGGTTATCGATCGTGAGGCCGTGTTTGCGCACGAGGTAGCCGACCCCGCCGCCGAGGGTGATGCCCCCCAGCCCGACGGTGGCGGTGTCGCCGAAGCCGACCGCCAGTCCCTTGGCGGCGGCCGCGGTCGTGAACTCTCCCGCGGTCAGGCCGGTCTCTGCCCAGGCGGTGCGCCCGTCGACATCGATTTCGAGTGCCTTCATGTCTCGCAGGTCCATGACGATTCCGCCATCCGTCGTGCTGTGGCCGGCACCACTGTGTCCACCGCTCCGTACCGCGAGCTCGGTGTGCGTATCACGCGCCAGCTTCACGACATGCGCGACGTCATTCGCGTCGATGACCCGCACGATCACGCTGGGGCGGCGATCGAACTCGCCGGAAACGATGGTGCGCGCCTCGTCATAGCCGGCATCGTCTGGCGCGATGACAGTGCCACGAATGTCGGCGCGGAGCTGGTCGAAGGGGATAGCGGTCGCGGACTGCACGTTGTGCTCCTGTGATGCGTTTCGTCGGTAGGACCGCATGCCGGTGACGAACTCATCGGTCCCTGGCTCAGGCCGATGAGTTTCGCGAGCGCGTTCGGTCTTGGCAGTCAGGTATGGAGCGGAGGGTTCGTCATCAGGGTGGTGAATATAGGCGCACCCACGTCCGCTACGGAACTCTCTCTACTGACTCGTAGGCTTCGCACGCTGATCGATGAGTGCCAGGCGGACTTCGCCATCTGCGACGTTGGTGGATTGACCGATCCTGACGCAGCCGCGGTCGAGGGTCTGGTGAGGCTCCAGCTGGCCGCGCATCGCATGGGTTGCGACGTTCGGCTGGTCAACGCCTCCGAGGAGCTCCACGGTCTGCTCGCACTGACTGGACTGTGTGAGATCGTCGGCTTGTGTGATCGGACCTGATACGTCGTCCTCCGTGATGTCACTCGATTCATCGCGGAGATCGAGCGCGCGGAAGACTTCGCGTGGATGCGTCCCGGTGAATCGAGAGAACCGCCTCGGTCCGCAAACGTGCCTGTGCTTATGAATCCAGGTGTGGCGGCAGGCCGAAGAGCGGGAACATCCGGGCCGTGTCGAGGAAGAACGTGATGCCACTGATCCGCTCGCCGGTGATCTCAAGGACCTGGAGCGACCACGGGTCCAGGCCGCCGCCGGGTGCGGGCTTGTATTGGCCGAACGCGGGAGAACCATTCGCCATGGTTGGGACCAGACGCGAGCCGCGACATCCGATGCCCGGTCCCAGACACCACTTCGCGACGTCGGCATGGGTCTGCAGCCACAGCTCGTAGGGCGGCATCGACCAGGTCGCATCTGTGTGCAGGAGCGAGGTGAGGGAGTCCATGTCGTAACGCTCAAAGGCATCAACGTAGCGGGCCAGCAGCGCCTCCTGCTCCTCATCCAGGGGCCGCGCTTGATCCTCGGAGCTCAGCGCGGACGTCGCGATGGTCGCCCGGGCGCGCTGGAGGGCGCTGTTGACCGATGCGACCGATGTCTCCAGCAGCTCGGCGACCTCATCCGCCTTCCAGCGCAGCACCTCGCGCAGGATCAGGACCGCGCGCTGACGTGGTGGCAGGTGCTGGAGCGCGGCCACGAAGGCCAGCTTGATCGACTCGCGGGTGACCGCCACGTCGGCCGGATCCGCGACCTCGGGGATGGTCCGACCATCGGGGATCGGCTCGATCCAGGCGCTCTCCGGCAGGGCCGCACCGAGCAGGGTATCGGCGCTGGAGGCAGGGCCCAGGTCCATGGCCCGCGCACGTCGCTGACTGCCCTTGAGCATGTCGAGGCATACGTTGGTGGTGATGCGGTACAGCCACGACCGCAGTGCCGATCTCCCCTCGAAGCGATCGAATGCTCGCCACGCGCGGATGAGCGTCTCCTGGACCGCATCCTCGGCTTCGAAGGCGGATCCGAGCATCCGGTAGGCGTAGGCGGTCAGCTCCTGCCGATGCGCCTCGAGACGCGACATCGGCTCGGCGCCGGCCCCGTCTTGGGCCTGCTTCAACACCGGATGCATTGCCATTTCTGTCATGCCGCGCATCCTACCCGAGACCGATGAATTTCGGCTCACCCGCCGGTCTGATCAGCACACACCGCAGACGAGACCAATCGACATGACGAACAACGGGGCGCCGTGAAGGCCGGCCGGCGCGAATGGATCGGCCTCGCCGTCCTGGCCCTGGGGGCACTGCTCTACGTGATGGACCTGACGGTCCTGCACCTGGCGGTGCCCGCCATCAGCGCCGACCTCCGCCCGAGCAGTGCGCAGCTGCTCTGGATCATCGACATCTACGGATTCTTCGTGGCTGGCTCCCTGATCACGATGGGCACGCTAGGTGACCGCATCGGCCGCCGAAAGCTCCTGCTCGCCGGTGCCACGGCGTTCGGTGCCACCTCCTTTGCTGGCGGCGTTCTCGACGAGCGCGGAGATGCTCATCGTGAGCCGCGCGCTGCTCGGAATTGCGGGTGCGACCCTTGCGCCGTCGACGCTGTCGCTGATCTTCCACATGTTCACCGACCCGAAGGAGCGCACGGTCGGCATCGGCGTCTGGATCGGGAGCTTCAGCGCCGGCAGCGCCATCGGCCCGGTGGTCGGTGGCGTGATGCTCGAGTTCTTCTGGTGGGGATCGGTCTTCCTGCTCGCCCTTCCGGTGATGGCTCTTCTCCTGGTTCTGGGTCCGCGCGTGCTGCCGGAGTACAAGGACCCAGACGCCGGTCGGCTGGACGTGGCGAGCGCCGCCATGTCGGTCGTCGCGGTGCTGGCGGTGATCTTCGGCCTCAAGGAGATGGCGCAGAACGGATTCGGAATGATCCCAGCGCTTGCCATCCTCGTCGGCCTGGTCGTCGGAGCGCGGTGGGTGCAGCGTCAGCAGTCGCTGGCCGATCCGATGATCGACGTGAACCTGTTCAGGATTCGCTCGTGCAAAGCCGCGTTGGCGGTCAATTTTCTCTCCATCTTCGTAATGGTCGGCTACTTCCTGTTCGTCGCGCAGTACCTCCAACTGGTCGAGGCCCTCTCGCCGCTCGAGGCCGGCCTCTGGTCGCTGCCGTCGGCCATCGCGTTCATCGTCGGGTCGCAGCTCACGCCGCGCATCGTGCAGCGGGTGCGCCCGGGTCACCTGATCGGTGGGGGACTGGCGGTGGGGGCGGTCGGGCTGGCGATGCTGACCCAGGTCGGTCCCAGCGACGGGTTGCCCGTGCTCGTCGCCGCATCGGTCGTCATCTCGATCGGCCTGGCCCCGGTCTTCGGCCTGACCACGGAGCTGATCGTGGGGTCCGCACCACCCGAGCGCGCCGGCGCCGCCTCCGGCATCAGCGAGACCGGTGCCGAGCTGGGCGGTGCGCTGGGCATTGCCATCCTCGGCAGCATCGGTGTTGCCATCTATCGTGGCGAGATCGCCGATCGCCTTCCGCCGCCCGTCCCGGCTGAAGTCCAGTCTGCCGCCAGCGATACGCTCGGTAGCGCCGTGGCAATCTCCGGTGAGCTGTCAGCGCAGCTCGGCGCGGCCGTCCTCGACACCGCTCGCGAAGCGTTCGTGCACGGCATGCAACTCACTTCTGGGATCGCCGCGATCGTGGCGGTGGGGCTCGCCGTCGTGGCTTGGGTCATGCTGCGCGCGAACGAAGCTCCTCCGTCTGAGACGCCATTGGAATCGGCGGTTGCATCGCCCGAGCAGGTGGCGCACATTGCCCCCACGCAGTTCCGCGCCGCCGGCGGATGATTCGTGCCATGTTGTGTCTTCGACCTCGTACCCACCCGGAGGGTGTATCGGCGACTCATTGGCCGAACATTCGTGAGGTGGGTCTAATAGCCAGTCACGCGACGCGCAGCCTGTCCGGACTGCCCACAGGATGGGTATTCGGCCACCTCTTGGCCGATACACCCGCCCCATGGGTTCCCATACCCGCTTGACGCAGCCATGACGTCCTTGCGGAACCATTCACGATGCACCGAAACGAACCGGAGCATCCCCGAGTATGACCGTTACCACTGAGCCCCACGACCGGGCGCCGATCGAGCTCCCGCAGCGCACCCGCCTCGAGATCCTCGGGGCGGTTCTCCTTGGAATTTTCCTGGCTGCCCTTGACCAGACGATCGTCGGCACCGCGCTCCCCGTCATCGTCACCGATCTCGAGGGCAATGATCTGTACATCTGGGCATTCACCGCCTACCTGCTGACCGCCACGGTGAGCGGCCCGATCTATGGCAAGCTCTCCGATCTGTTCGGGCGTCGGCCGCTGTTCATGATTGGCGTCGTCGTTTTCCTGGTCGGGTCGATCCTGTCAGGGCTATCGCAGGAGATGTGGCAGCTCATCGCGTTTCGTGGGCTTCAAGGCCTCGGTGCCGGCGCGCTGTTCCCGATTGCCCTGGCGATCATCGCTGACATTTTCGCGCCGTCCGAGCGTGGGAAATACCAGGGCCTGTTCGGAGCGGTCTTCGGCGTGAGCTCGCTCCTGGGGCCTGGACTCGGCGGCCTGATCACCGACAACATTGGATGGCAGTGGATCTTCTACGTCAACGTGCCGATCGGTCTGGTTGTGCTCGTCATCATCTGGCGCACGCTGCCGACCGTCCGGGACCCCAACGCTGAGCGCAACATCGACTACCTGGGCGCGGCGCTGTTTGTCGCTGCTCTCGTTCCGTTCCTCATCGGCTTCACCAACAAGCAGTTCGGCGACTGGACCGATCCCGAGGTCGGCGGCCTGATCGCCCTCGGCCTGCTGCTGGGTGCAGCCTTCATCTGGGCCGAGTCACGCGCGAAGGAGCCGATCGTGCCGCTCGGGCTCTTCCGCATCCGCGCCTTCACGGCCAGCGTGTTCGCCATCTTCTTGGCGGCCATGGGCTTCTTCGCGGCGATCGTCTTCCTGCCACGTTGGTACCAGGTCGTGGCCGGCAGCTCCGCCACCGAGTCCGGCTATCAGATTCTGCCGCTCCTTGGCGGGCTCATCATCTCGGCCATCGCTTCGGGCCAGATCGTCGCACGCACTGGCCGCTACAAGGCACTCATCCTGGGTGCCCTCGTGGTGCTGGCCACAGGCCTCTTCCTGCTCACCCACCTGCGGTCCGATACCTCGCCGCCGCTCGTCTGGCTCTGGATGGCGATCACCGGTCTGGGGATCGGACCAACGCTGGCTGTCTTCACGCTGGTCGTCCAGAACTCGGTGCCGGTTCACCAGTTGGGCGCCGCGACCAGCAATGTCACGCTCTTCCAGCAGTTGGGCGGAACCGTGGGACTGGCGATCACGGGGACGATCTTCGGCTCGGTTCTGCTGGAGGAGGTGCCTCGTCAGATGTCCGCGGCCGGAGTCCCCGAACCGATCATCTCCGGCTTCTCCGCGGGCGGTGGCTCCAGCCTGAATGACATCTCTGGAGTCGGCGACCTGGGCGAGTCGATCCTGTCCGGGGTACCGGAGCAGTTCCGAGCGCAGGTTGAGCCGTTCGTTCCGGCCATCGTGGACGGCATCCATCAGGCCTTTTCGATTGCGACCGCGGCGACGTTCGGGGTCGGCATTGTCACCGCGCTGCTGGCAGCCCTTCTCGTCCTCGTCGTGCTGCCGGGCCGACGCATGGACGAGGGCTTGGAGTCCCAATCGCCTCCGGACGCCCGTCTCGAGCCGCTGGCCACAACTGAATAGGAACCGGCGAAGCTGCCGGTTGCGCCGGATACACCAAAACGACCAGGCGGGCTCGCCGCACCGTGGAGCGAAGCCCGAGATGTGCGCCGGGTGCACGTAACGACGCAGAACGCCGGCTGGACTCAGCGGATCTGCTGATAGATTGCGCCCGGTGCACGAACCGGCTGGTCTGCAGGCCCGATACCGCTCAGGTTCTGTTACGTGCATCGGGTGCACGAATCGGCTGCGCCAGAGGCCGGATAGGGCTCAGGTTCTCCGTTACGTGCACCCGATGCAACTGGTGAGCGCAGCCCCAAAATGTTACGGAGAAGTCAGTTGCCGCTGCAATGCAGATCGGCCAATTGGACGATCTGTTCCAGCCGGAACGGCTTGGTGATGACGGCTGCCACCTGAAGCTGGCGCATCTCGTCGAGGGCCAACGCCGATACGATCGCGACTGGGATGGCGGCGAGATCTGGATCGGCGAGCATCTCGTCGCGGAGCTCCCAGCCATTCATGCGCGGCATCATCAGGTCCAGGATGGTGAGGCACGGACGAAGGCCATCCCGCAGCAGGTCAAGGGCGGCCAGGCCGTCGGCCGCGCCGACCACCGCATGCCCCTCGTCCTCGAGGAGCGAGCTGATCACCTCGACGAGGGCCGGTTCGTCATCGACCACCAGGATCATTCGTCGTCTCCCGGTTCGGCTGATTCCGAGGCGGTCGGGTCGTCATTCCTGCTTCGATTGAGCTCGACGATGAACACGCTCCCACGTCCCTCGCCGGCACTCTCGGCCCACATGGTGCCGCCGAGGCGCTCGACGATCTCGCGGCTGATGGCGAGTCCGAGTCCGATCCCGGGATAGTGCTGCGCGGATGCGTTCGGTGCGCGGCTGAATGGCTCGAAGATCGCCTCCAGCTGATCCGGGGCGACGCCGATGCCGGAATCGGAGACGCGGAATCGTGCGGTCTCGGATCCCTCCGTCACGGAAACGTCGACCGCGCCATCTGCCGGAGAGTACTTGAGCGCGTTGCCGATCACGTTGCCGACCACCTGGGTCATGCGCGCCGCGTCCCATGCGCCGATCACCGGTGAAGCGGGGAGATTTAGTCGCACGCGGCCCTTCCTGGCCGGACCGAGGTCTTCGACGACGTCGCGCACCAACGCGACGAGGTCCACGGGTTTGCGCTCGAGATTGGTCTTACCGGTCCCGAGCCGATTGACATCGAGCAGGTCCTCCACCAGCCGTTGCAGCTGGTCGATTCCCTGGCCGAGGCGACGGATCGAGGTCGCGGTCCGGTCGCCGTCCGGCGTACCGATGTTGGCCGGCGACCCCAGCCGGCGTTGGAGCAGCTCCCAGTGGCCGCGCACGACGGAGAGTGGCGTTCGGAGCTCATGCGACGCCACCGCGAGAAAGCGATCGCGAAGCTGGATCGCCTGCTGTGCGGAGCGATACAGCTCGGCGTTGTCGATGGCCAGGCCCGATCGGCGAGCGAGATCCATTGCGGTCACGACCGCATCTGCGTCATACGGCTCACGCTCGGGACCCCGCACGAACGAGATGGCGCCCACCGCTCGGCCGCGCGCGGCAAGGGGCACGACGATGTGCGAACCGATCCCGAGCTCGCGCAGGAGCGCAAGATGTTCCGCATCCACGGCTCGCGCTTCGAGGTCGCTGTCGGACACGTTTTCCCAGACCGGCGCACCGGCATCCAGGGCCCGATAGATCGCGTGCTGTGGGCTCGCGCGGACCAGCGGCGGGTAACGCAGCCGCAGTTGCCTGATGGCCGAGGCCTTGTCTGCATCGCGATGTGCGCTGGCCACCGTGTCGAGGGATCCGCCGCTCGACAGCAGATCCACGACGCACCAATCAGCGAATGCGGGGACGACCGCTGCCGCGATGCGCTCCACCGTCTGTGACGGATTGAGCGAGCCCGCCAGCTGTTCGCTGACCCCCGCCAGCAGCTCGAAGCGAGCACGGGCTCGATCCGCGCCGGACCGCGCCTCTCGTTCCTGCGCGACCAGTTCGGCATCCTTGAGTGCCGCCGCCGCCAGGGCGCCCAGGTGACCAATGGTCTCGGCTACTTCGTCGAAGATTGGGTGCCGCGCGAAGAAGACCAGGATGCCGAGCAATTCGTCGCCGGCCAGGAGCGGCAGGCAGAGGGCCGCCTGGATGCCCTCCTGGGCGACCCAGGCCTGATCGAACTGCGGGTCGCCGGCCAGGCCGTTCTTGAGGAAGGGCTGCTTCGTTCGCGCAACCAGGCCCATCTTGTATGGATGCGTGGCCGGATCGATATGATGGCGAGGCGAATCCGCCACCCGGTTCGAGAGGCCGCCGCTGGTCACCATGCGCAGCATGCCGGTTCCCGGCTCGTTGATCCAGGTGCGGATGAGCGCCGCGTCGAAGTCCTCGACCAGTACATCCGTCAACGTCTGGAGCACCAGGGTCGGGTCAAGGCGGGTCCAGAGTCGGGCCGCCGCGGCAGTCGTCGCCTTCAGGTAGCGAAGCACCGCGACACTGCGCTCCAGCTCGACCCGTTCGCTCAGGTCACGAAGCACGCCGACGACCAGGCGGTGGCCGCTCGGATCGCGAATTTCTGCCAAGTTGAGCTCGATGTCGCATTCGATTCCGTTCCGGTGTAGCGCCGGCACGCGGATGGGACTGCCCATGAGGCGACCGACCCCGGTATCGACGTATCGACCGAATCCCGCGTCATGCGGCACGCGCAGCCGCTCTGGTTGGATCGCATGCAGCGGCTTTCCCACCAGCTCATCAGCGCACCAGCCCAGGAGCTTTTCTACGGCAGCGTTGGCATACAGGACGCGCGAGTCCATGTCGGCGACGATGACGGCATCCGGCATCGCCTCCAACAGGAGCCCGAAATCGACCCGCGTCCGGTCAATCGCTGTCACGTGCCCAGTATGCCGTCATGCTCCCTGTCCCTGGTTCTGCATCAGCGCCCCGTCCATGTAATAGGTCGAGCCCGAGACATAATTTGCATCGTCGGAAGCGAGGAAGACGGCCAGGCGTGCGATCTCCCGCGGCTCGGCCGCACGCTTCCACGGAATGCTCTGGACCTGCTCCTCGCGAGCCTTGGGGTCGTCGAGCGCCTCCTGGTTCATCGGCGTCAGAACCATCCCCGGGCCGATGTTGTTGACGTTGATCTGATCCTCCGCCAGCTCCATCGCAAGCGTGCGGGTCAGGTTCTGCAATCCGCCCTTGGATGCGCAGTATTCCGCGGCGCCGGCGCGGGGGATCTCGTCGTGGACGCTGGTGACGTTGATGATCTTCCCCTTTCCCCCGACCTTGCGCCGCTCCTGGATGAAGCGGCGGCAACAGAGCATCGGCCCGGTCAGGTTCGTGCGCAGGGCCGTGTCCCACGCGTTTAGGTCCATCTCCGCGACCTGCTTGCCGGTCGAGTCCACCGACGAGTTGTTCATCAGAATGTCGATGCGGCCGAACTCGGCCAGCGTGTCATCGAATACGGACTCGATGTTGGATTCGGAGGTGACGTCGAGCTTTCGCAGCAGCGCGCGTCGTCCCACCGCCTCAACCTCGTGCGCCGTCTCCTTTGCGCCCGTGTCATCCTCGAAGTAGGTCACTACGACATCGGCGCCCTCCTTGGCGAACTCGATGGCGGTGGCCTGGCCGATGCCGGAATCCGACCCGGTGATGAGTGCCACGCGATCGGTCAGTCGATCGGTCATGTGTTCCTGCTTCCTTTCGAGCTTTCGCTGAGCCGCCAGGCGGCATTGATGAGGCCAACGTGCGAGAGGGCTTGTGGGAAGTTGCCCAGCGGCTCGCCGGTCTCGAGGGAGACCTCTTCGGCCATGAGCCCGAGGTCGTTGGCACAAGCAGCGGTGGCGTTGAAGCGCGCCTCCGCACGCTCCTGCTCGCCGAGCAGCGCAAGGCATTCCGCCAGCCAGAATCCGCAGAGCAGGAACCCGCTGCCCTCATCCGCCCAGCGCTGCACGCCACGGTCGGTCGCCAGCCGCTCCTCGATCCGCTCGACCGTCGCTCGCATCCGGTCGTCGTCGCCGGGAATGATTCCGACGAGCGGCATGAGCAGGACCGATGCGTCGAGCTGCTCCGAGTCGAATGCGCCGGTGAACGCACGCACCTCGGCGTTCCAGCCCTTCTCGAGGACCGCCTTCTGGACGGCGTCCCGAGCTGCGGTCCATGTGGCCACGTGCGCGACGGCATCGAGGCGTTCCGCCAGAAGGACCGCCCGGTCCAGCGCCACCCAGCACATCACCTTCGAGCTCAGGTAGTGACGCGCCTTGTCGCGGGCCTCCCACATCCCGAAGTCTGGTTCCTGCCAATTCCTGGCCGCCATGTCGGCGAGGCCGACCAGGGTCTCGCGCAGCGGCCCGGTGATGCGTTCCGGAAGGTAGTCGCGCATGAGGTGGGCACTGTCGAGCACCTCGCCCAGCACGTCCAGCTGGGTCTGCTGCCAGGCATCGTTGCCAATGCGCACGGGTTGGCTGTCACGGAACCCGCGAAGGTGATTCAGCGAGTGCTCCGTGAGGTCCCGCTCGCCGCCGACGCCGAACATGATCTGTACGTGCTCGCCGTCGAGCTGTCCCAGCGCCTTGGTGATCCAATCGAAGTAGCGCTGCGGCTCGTCCGGGCAGGCCGCCACCCACAGCGCACGCACGACGAAGCTCAGGTCGCGCAGCCACGCGTAGCGGTAATCCCAGTTCCATTCCTGGCCGATGCGCTCCGGCAGCGAAGTGGTCGGTGCCGCGACCACGACACCGCTCGGGGCGTACGTGAGCGCCTGGAGCACCATCGCACTGCGGCGCATCTGTTTGCCGTGCGGCTCGGGAAGCGCGTCATGCGACTTCGCCCACGAACGCCATCCCTCGCGCGTGTCGGACAGTGCGGTCCCGGCGGAACGCCCGTCATGCGGGCCACTCGCCAGGATCCATGATGCGGTGTCACCTGCGGTGAGCCTGACCGTGCTCCTCAGCCGGTCCTTTGCTGCGCGGTGGGGGATAGAGGTGACCAGTTGGAGCTCGGATGGTCCGCCGATGATGTTCCAGCCCTGCGGCGTCTCGACCAGGTGGGGCCTCACCAGGCCGTACTCCGGTCGCGCGGCAAGGTCGACCTCCAGCTCCACCTCGCCTCGGGTGCATACCGCGTGGCGAACGAGATGCGTGACATCGCCTCCGTCGATTTCGTGGCCCCGAAGGTCGGGGCGCAACGCGAGTGCATCCGTCAGCGTCACCTCGCCGGCATCAGTCCGGAAGGTCGTCTCCAGGATGGGTCCGTCATCGAGGTAGCGACGTTCGGCGGCCGCCCTCCCCCGCGGACGGATCGTCCAGTGCCCGGCGTCGTCGTCGAGCAGCCGCCCAAACAGCGAAGCGCCATCAAAGCGTCCAGGGGAGTACCAGTGGATGGTTCCCTCGCGATCCGCGAGTGCCGCCGTTCGGCAATCGGAGAGCAGGGCAAGGTCGTCGATGCGCATCGATCGTGCCCTGTGCAATCCGCGGGCCGTCTGCACGGCGCTCGACACCTGTCGTCGCTTCCGTGTGCGGGGCATCAGTCATGCATGGAGGACCATCATGATTCGAACCTTGGTTGCCGGCGCCATTGCCGGCGCAACCGGCGAGATTGCGCTCAATGTCGTCGCCTATGCCGATATGGTCGTGCGCGCCCGGCCAGCCAGCACCATGCCGAATAAGGTCGTGGGCCGAGTGGCGGATCTCGCGGGCATTGAGCTTTCCCACCCCGGCGAGCGCGCCGACATCGCGGAGACGCGGAAAGAAGCGAGCGGTGCGCTGCTCGGATACGTCATGGCGATCGTGACCGCCGTCGGGTACGCATTTCTCCGTCGAGCAGGTCTCCGCCTGCCGCTCCCCATCGCGGGGCTCGCCATCGGTGGCGCGGCCATGGCGGTCGCCGATTCGGGCGCAACGGCACTGGGCGTTACCGACCCTCGCACATGGGGGACAGAGGGCTGGGTCGCCGACATTGTTCCCCACGCCGCCTTCGGACTGGTTGTCGCTGCCACGCTCGAATTCATCGATCCGTGATCGGTTAAGACTCGCCTGGCGCCCCTGACCGGGCCGCGTCCGGTCGAGTGACCGCATATCGGTCATTAGCCGATGATGTGAGCCAAACGAGGGCGTGGCTGAGCGTGAATCGCGCAGGTTCGCGGCTCATCGGCCCGCTAATGCTCGCGGACACGTCAATTGTCCCAACGCGGTCTCGCGAGGCGGCGCGGGTAGCCCTCGGCTTGCGACGCTCTGCCCGTGCGGCTAGGGTGAGCCTCCGATGTCGTCCCGAGCACCTCGAACCCTGTCCTTGTCGCTGGCCGCTGCCCTCGTCGGCGTGATCGGCGCCTTCAGCATTCTCGCCGCGACGCCCCTGACCGCGGCTGCGGTCGAGCCGATCGACATGCGCGATGAGGATGTTCGACCGAAGCCATCGAGCGATCCTGAAGCTGTCGCCAAGCTGCTCCGTAAGGTGTCGCTGAGCTCATCACGGCGATCGGCTCCCCAGCGGACGCCCGCGCCAGTCCCGACCGCCGCTCCAACGCGAACGCCGCGACCCACCCTGAGTCCCACGCCCTCACCCACGCTCTCGGCCGCACCGACACCGACGCCGATTCCGCCGGGCTACGACATCTCGTACCCGCAGTGCGGCTCTGCATATCCAGATGCGTTTTCATTCGCCATCGTGGGAGTCAATGGCGGTCGCGTGTACAGCGAGAACCCGTGCCTTGGTCCGAGTAACGACGCGAGCCAGCTGCAGTGGGCAGGTCGCGACGCGGAGCTGTACGCCAACACCGGCAATCCGGGTCCGGACATCTCCAGCTACTGGCCGCACGGTCAGACGGAACCGCGTGCCTGCGACACGGACGATCTTCCCGGCGCCGATACCCCGGACTGCGCCTACGCTTATGGCTGGAACGCCGCCGAGCACGCGTATGTTGCCGCCCTCGACGCCTACATCGACCTCGATTGGACTGATGCGGATGCGGAGCGCATTCCTGGCGACCCGACCTGGTGGCTGGATGTGGAAGACGTCAACAGCTGGCGCGATGATCGCTCGCTCAACGTGGCCGCTCTGCAGGGAGCAGCCGACTACCTAGAATCAGTGGGAGCCGAGGTCGGCTTCTACTCGACACCGCGCCTCTGGAACCGGATCACGGGCGGGACGTACGCCTTCGCCAGCCATCCCAGCTGGCATGCCGGAGCGCGCAATGAGGCCGCTGCGAAGCGCCGATGCAGCGATGCCGCCTTTACCGGCGGAGAGCTGCGCATGGTGCAGTGGATCGAAGACGGCCTCGACACCAACTACCGCTGTCCATAGTCACGCGCTCATGGACCGATGAGCGACCCGAGCACGTTTCGGGGCATGCAGGTCATCGGCTTCGCGATGCCCGGCAGCGAGCTGCGTCGCGAGCTGGTGGAGCTGGTGCTCGCGGGAACGAAGACTGCCACCGCCGGATTGCTGGTCGAGATGGAGCTGGACGGCGAGACCGTCCCCACACCCGGAATGCGCGAGGTGGTCATCGACGCAGATGGCGCCTTCGTCGGTGTCATCGAGACGACCGAGTGCCGCATCCTGCGCATGGCCGACGTCGATGATGAGTTCGCGCGTGACGAGGGCGAAGGCTTCGCCGATGCGGCCGATTGGCGTGTCGCCCACGAACGCTTCTTCGCAACCTATCTGGCTGACCTGCGAGACCGGCTGGGCGACCCGAGTTGGTCGCTTACCGATGACACCCTGATCGTCTGCCAGCGTTTCCGCTTGGTCGAGCGTCCTGCCTCGACCTGACTCGGCCCGAGCAGCCCAGAATGAGTTCGCCGCGTTGCGCCGCCTCCAACGCCCCCGGGCGTCGGGGTTGCTGTACAGGACAGGTAGCAGCGTCAGGCGAGATACGCAGCCGGTGCATTGGCGATGGGTGATCTGCGGGGCACAGATGGATACTCGCGCGCGCTCTCGTGGCGCGCTCGGTTCCGCTCGAGGCCCGATTGTTGCACCCGGTGCACCTAACTACCAAGTTCGCCGCAAATTGGCTCAGACTCGGCCCAAAGGCGACCGATTGTTGCACCGGATGCACACCAACGGCCGAACGGGGCCGCAACCTCGCCAATGGGTGCACTGGGTGCACACCAAAGGCCGAATGAGTCGCCTACTTCGCCGATGCGTGCGCCCCATGCAAGCGGCGCGGAACGCGGACGGCGGGGCGTACTCGTGACCATCCGGGTCATCATCATGGGCGACACCCATCTGCCGCGCTTCGGTCGATCGTTGCCACCGTTCCTCGCCGACGCGCTGCGCGATGTGGACCGCATTCTTCACGTGGGCGATCACACCGACCCGTTCGTGCTGGAGCTACTCGAGACCATTGCCCCGACGGATGCGGTGGCCGGCAACAACGATCCTCCAGAACTCGTGGAGCGGCTCGGTCTCAAGCGGGTGGTGACGATCGAAGCTGTCCGGATCGGCATGACGCACGGTCATCACGGTCCCGGGCGAACGACTCCGGAGCGCGCGATCCGCAGCTTCGCCGGTTCGAATCCACCGCTCCACGCCATTGCCTTCGGCCACTCTCACCAGCCGATGATCGATCGTCGCGACGGCATCCTGCTCCTGAATCCCGGCTCGCCCACGGATCGGCGCCGACAGCCGACATTCAGCTTCATCCGGCTTGAGGTCCGTGGCGCGGAGCTGCGACCGGAGCTTGTGACCTACTGACCTCGACGGCGTGAGTACCAGCGCAACGTTCGCGATGGACGACGCCAGTTGTCATACGAGCTATTTCAGCCTGAGGCTGATCGCGAGGCCCTGATCTGGGCCGATGAAACACCCCGCCCTTGGTCGCGCAAGGTCGCTCATGACCGGCATCGGACCTGCATCGGGTCTTTCGCAATACCGCAGCAGGAGAATGAACCGATGAATGAGCGCGAGGTCGACGATCTCCAGAAGCATCCCGACGCGCCCGGTCCGGCCTCGGTCGAGGATGAGCTCAACCAGACGACGCGCGAAAGCTTCGAGAACCTCGGGCGGCCCGATCTCGATGAGTCGCCGGACCGACAGGCACAGGAGAGCGACGACAACCACTCGCCGCCGGGCCAGAATTCGGACTGGATGCCCCAGTAGTCGCAATCTCAGCTTTGGTGGATGCGAGTCCACTCGTCGCGGGCGCGGATGCGGTCGAGATCGCTCATCGAATAGGTGAAGTCCGGGTCCCATCGCGGGCAGCGATGGCTCGCGGGACGCGGTCCAGCCGATGGAGCAGGCGGTCAAGCAGGGGATCCACCACCGCCCTGCCGCGCAGACCACTCAACCAGTCGATCGGGATACTGTCGGCACCGAAATGCAGGCCGGCGAGACCACCCGCAATCGCCGCAGTCGTATCGGTGTCGTGGCCGTACTGGACCGCGTGCACGTCGGGAGGTGCCGGACGTTCAGCGTCAGGAGCACCCAGGAGCGACCGCGGTCGTGTCGGTCGATCTGGTTCGGGCCTTCCTGCCGCACGATTCCGGATATCCTCGGAACCGATGCAGATCATGCTGACCACCACCGGAGCTCGCAGCGGCCAGCGGCGGAGCGTCACGCTCTACGCATGGGAGGATGGTGACGCGCTCGTGATCGTGGGATCCCTGGGCGGTGCGCCCCGTCATCCTGCCTGGGTGCATAACCTGCGGGCGGAACCGCAAGCCACGGTCAAGCTGGCGAAGGAGGTGGTCGGCATGAAGGCGCGCGAGGTCGTCGATGCGGATGAGCGGACGCGACTATGGCGTCTCGTCGTTGACCGGTTCAAGCTCTACGAGACCTACCAGCGCAGGACCGATCGACAGATCCCGCTCTTCGTCCTCGACCGGACGGGTGGCCCGTGAGCTTCGATGTCGCCGCAGAGGCATACGACCGATTCATGGGCAGGTACTCGCGACTGCTGTCCCCACAACTGGCCGACCTCGCCGGCGTCCACGGCGGGCAGCGGGCGCTGGACGTCGGCTGCGGTCCGGGGGCGCTCACGAAGGAGCTGGTCGCCAGGCTCGGAGCCGCATCGGTATCGGCCGTCGATCCGTCGGCGCCATTCGTCGAAGCCGCCAGGGCGCGGCATCCAGGGGTCGAGGTGCACCACGCGTCCGCCGAGGAGCTGCCGCTCGTGGACGACACGTTCGACGCCTCGCTTGCCCAGCTCGTCGTCCACTTCATGTCCGACCCGGTGGCCGGATTGGCCGAGATGCGCCGCGTCACGCGCCCGGGTGGCGTGGTCGCGGCGTGCGTCTGGGACCTTGCCGGCGGCCAGGCGCCGCTCAGCCCCTTCTGGAGGGCGGCACGCCAGCTCGACCCTGGAGTTGCGGATGAGTCGCAGCTCGCGGGTGCGCGTCAGGGTCACCTGGCGGAGCTGTTCGCGACCGCCGGCTTGCGTGAGGTCGAGGAGGTGGTGCTGGAGGTCAGCCTCGAACATCGGACCTTCGAGGAGTGGTGGGAGCCGTACACCGGTGGTGTCGGTCCCGCGGGCTCCCACGTGGCCAGCCTGGGACCTGACCGACAGGCCCAGCTTCGGGACCGATGCCGCGCCCTGTTGCCCGATGAACCTTTCGTCCTCACCTCCAGGGCTTGGGCAGTCCGCGGTCTGGCATAGATCACCGAACGCGCGACGGCTTGCACCGGGTGCACCTAACTACGAACTCGCGGCCCGATCCGGACCGATCCAGACCGATCCGGACTGTAAATTGGCAGGATTGTGCACCCCACGCACAAATTGAGGCAGCTTAGCCATCTCCTTCGTAGTTACGTGCACGGTGCGCAAATGATGGCGGCTGGCGACTGCCGCGACACCCCATCGGTTGCAATCTGTGCGCTGGGGCTCGACTACGACTTGGCGATGAGATGATGATGGGATTGATGACATCCAGCGAGGACCTGCTTGAGCCACCACCCGCCGTCTGTCCGATCTGCGGCCGCGACCTGTGGTCGGACGGCCTGCCACCCGCACAGGACGGAACCGCCTGGATCTGTGGCGACTGCGACCAGGCGCGCAACTTCGAGGCGCTCGACCTGTAGGATCGCAGCATTGTGATGGCGGGGCGCCGGGCGGTCCGAAGCGCCCTGGCTCATCACCCCGGCCTCGACATTCCGGCTATCGCCGACTGCGCCCGCAGCTGATACGGCTCAGTACTCTTCGACGACGGACCATTCCGGCTGAGGAAGACGCTTACCCACCCGATGGGCATATCGGCCAAGGATTGGCCGAATATGTCGGTGGCCGGGTGAGCGGCCAAGCCAGCGGCAGTGTGCTTCGCCGATCCACCCACGCGATGGGTATTTGGCTAATGCTTGGCCGGTACACCCACCAGGTGGATAGTGCTGACTCGTCGGGCTCGAGCTGCGCTTGCCCGACTGAGTACGCTGGCGGTCAACCAGCAGCGATCCCGGCGATCCGCCGGACTCCGCGATTGGCGCACGATCGGCGCCGGAGGGGAATTCTCATTGGATATCGTTGATTGTCGCGGCTGTGGACAACCGGTTTACGCGCAGACCGCCCGGTGCGGGCGATGCGGCCATCAGGTTCTCGCTGCGCTGATGCAGCCCGCCCGTGGGCTGAACCTGGTCGCCCAGATTGCGGTCATCGGGTCGGTCTTTGCCGTCGTGCTGCTCGGGATGGTCGCGTTGACCCAGCAGCAGCAGGCGATCCATGAGTTCGCGGCGGCGAGCGCTCGGGCGGTTGCCATCGCGGATCAGCAGCAGGCCGATGACGGCCGGCGGGCTGCCCAGGCCAGCGACCGAGCCGCTCGCTCGCCGACGCCCGCCCCTGCGCCCGACGCTGGCGGTCCCGACACCTATACGGTCCAGGCGGGTGACAGCTTGTTCTCCGTGGCCTCCGATCTCGCGATCGGCCCGAACAAGCTGGTGTTCTGAAATAGGGACACCTATCCGACCATGCAGAGCACGCCGGCGCTGAAGGCCGGATGGGTGCTCCGCACGACCGGCCTACCGCTTCCCACACCCACACCACGGCCGACCCGCGAGCCGGAGCCTCCCGGGACGCCGGAGCCGACGCTTCCCGCTACGCCCGAACCGCAGGTCGCCGGGCCGGGTGCTCCGACATTGCCTGCATTCGGACCGGACTCGTTCCCTGCCAGTGCATCGGTGTCGGCGAGCTACTACGCCGTATCGGGAGGCAGTCCGCAGGAAATCCACGCGTCGATCGAGGACAACGGCCCATGGTCAAGTTGGGCAGGCAGCAACGCGCAGGCGCAGGTGGAGACCAGCTCGTCGTTCAACTTCGTGTTCCGGGAGGACGGATACGGCGGGTGTTCGGTGATTCCGACGGGCTCGGTTCGGTCACGATTACGTACCACGTCGTCCTGCCGAGCTGGGCGCCGCCCTCGGGCGTTCCATCGAGGACCGTGGCCTGGTGGACCGACACGATCCACGAGACCGTGGCGCACGAGGGCCACCACATCACGCTCTACGAGGAGCACCTGCCGGCGATGAACGAGGCGGTTCGGAGCGGCACATGTGCATCGGTCGAGGCAGACCTCGAGCGTCTGATCACGGATGCGCAGCGCGCCAACTGCGAGTTCGACCTTGCCGAATACGGATATGCGCTGGGCCTCACCCTCGAATCCTGCATGGCGTCTTAGGTCCGATCCGCGAACGCGGTTTTTACCGCTCGCATGTCACTCGACTTGCGATCCTGGAGCCGTGACCTGCTGTGCTTGGCGACGCCCTTGTGCCGTTCCTGACTGGCGCTTCGCGTACCCACCCGATGGGCCCATCGGCCAATGATTGGCCACATATGCCGGTCGCGGGCAGAGCGGCTAAGCCGGCGGCCGTCTGCTTCGCCGATGCACCCACGCGATGGGTATTCAGCCAATGCGTGGCCGATACAACCACCCGGTGGATAGCGCCGGCTGGCGGCATGAGGAACGACGCCGGCCGTTGAAGACGTTCCAACAGATCGCGAACAACCGCGCCGGCGGGTGGCGTCGATTGAAGGAACCGGCGGAACCGCTTCCTGACAGCGGCCTCCTGTACCGTTGCGCCGATGAAGCTCGGCGTGGCGTTCTGGCTGCAACGCACTGACTGGGACAGCCTCCGCGAGGCGATCGTATCGGCCGATGCGGCAGGCTTCGATTCGCTCTGGTTCGACGACCATCTTCTCGCCGACGAGGGTGACCCGGACGATGCCAAGCTCGAGGGTTGGACGGTCGCCAGTGCCGCGGCCGCCATCACCGGGCGGGCGACCATTGGCCACCTCGTCACCGCCAACACGTTCCGCAGCCCGGGGCTGCTCGCGAAGATGGTTACGACCCTGGATCACGTTTCCGGCGGGCGGGCCGTGCTCGGTATCGGCGCCGGTTGGTTCGAACGGGAGCACGAAGCCTTCGGGCTCGACTTCGGCGCATCCCCGGGCGAACGGATCGAGCGCATGGGCGAAACGATCTCCCTGGTCCGTCGGCTGCTCGACGGCGAGCGGGTGTCACACGACGGCCGCTTCTACCGCCTGACCGATGCCGTCTGCGCGCCGCGACCGATCCAGGCGCGGCTGCCGCTGCTCATTGGCGGATCCGGACCCAGGCGAACGCTCCCGCTGGTCGCCCGGTTCGCCGACACGTGGAACGCCTACGGGACGCCCGAGGAGATCTTCGCCAGCGCGGCCCTCCTGGACGAGCGATGCCGGGAGGTCGGGCGTGAGGCGTCTTCGATCGAGCGCTCGGTCACGCTGAACGTCGTCATCAGGCGCACGCGACGCCAGGCGAAAACTGATTTCGAGCAGATCGTGCGGCTGAACCGACCGCAGCCCGACGAGCGTGAACTGGACGCCGGCGGCACGCCTGCCGAGGTGGCCGACCTGCTCGGGCGCTACGCGGCCGTCGGTATCGCGCACGTCATGTGGGTCATGCGACCGCCGTGGGACCTCGAGACGATTCGCCACGTCGACGAGGTTCGAGCTCTCCTCTAGTCGTGGGATTCTCGGACGTCTAGCGCCGATGGCGCCCACGCCGTGGTGCCGATGAGTTTCTGCCCGCCACGCCGTCCTATCGGCGCATGGGGCAATATTTCCCGATGAGCCAGAGGTGAGGATGAACGGCGAGCCGGCGTTCGGATGGGATGCTATCGAAGTCCGCGGCGCGCGCGAGAATAATCTGCGGAACATCTCCATCGACATTCCGAAGCGGAAGCTGACGGTCTTCACCGGCGTCTCCGGGTCGGGAAAGAGCTCGCTCGTATTCGGGACGATCGCGGCGGAGTCGCGGAGGCTGATCGACGAGACGTACACCGCGTTCCTCCAGAACTTCATGCCCACGCGGGCTCGCCCGGATGTGGACTCGCTCCAGAATCTGAGTGCCGCGATCATCGTGGACCAGGAGCGGATGGGGGCCAACGCGCGCTCGACGGTCGGCACCGCCACCGATACCTACGACATGCTGCGCGTCGTCTTCAGCCGGTTGGGGAAACCGCACATCGGTCCATCCAGCGCCTTCTCCTTCAACGTCCCGGCCGGGACGGGCCGCGGCGAGATCACGCTGGATCGAGGTCGCTCCGACCCCGAGGAACGCGAGTTCACGATCACTGGCGGCATGTGCCCCGACTGCGAGGGGCTCGGCCGCGTGTCGACCATCGACATCGACGCGCTCGTCGACCGCGATCTCTCCCTGAACCAAGGCGCCATCATTTTCCCCAACTTCCAGGTCGGCTCGTGGTATCACCGAATCTTCGTGGACTCCGGGTTCTTCGACCCCGACAGGAAGCTTCGTGACTTTACGCCGGACGAGTGGGAGCGCTTCCTCAATGGCCCCGACGCGAAGGTGAAGCTCGAGAACTTCTCGCTCACCTACGAGGGCCTGATCGGAAAGGTTCGTCGTCTCTACCTGGTCAAGGATGTCGACTCGATGCAGGGCACCCTTCGCGCCGCCGTCGAACGGGTCGCGACCTTCGCCGCCTGCCCGGCCTGCGAGGGGACGCGCCTGAATGCCGCCGCCCGCTCCTCCCGCATCGACGGCCGGAATATCGCCGATTGCGCCGCCATGCAGGTCAGTGACCTCGCGACGTTCATCCGCGGGCTCGATGCACCGGGGGTCGGTCCGATGATCGAGAACCTGGGCGGCGTGCTGGACAACCTGGCCGAGATCGGCCTGGGCTACCTGAGCCTGGATCGCGAGTCGTCGACCCTGTCGGGCGGCGTGGCGCAGCGCACCAAGATGGTTCGCCACCTTGGCTCGCCGTTGACCGACGTGACGTACGTCTTCGACGAGCCGACCATCGGCCTCCATCCGCATGATGTGCAGCAGATGAACGGCCTGCTGCTGCGCCTGCGCGACAAGGGCAACACGATCCTTGTGGTCGAGCACAAGCCGGAGGTCATCCGCATCGCCGATCACGTCGTGGACATGGGTCCTGGAGCCGGATCCCACGGTGGCGCGATCGTGTACCAGGGCCCGTTCGACGCGCTGGTCGACGCGGACACGCTCACGGCCGAGCACCTCGGCGTCCACCAGACGGTGAAGGCCGAGCCCCGGACGGCGCGAGGGCAAATCCCGATCCGCAACGCATCCCTGCACAATCTGAAGAATGTCTCGGTCGACGTGCCGCTCGGCATGCTGGTGGTGGTCACCGGCGTCGCCGGCTCGGGCAAGAGCTCGCTCATCCACGGCTGCCTGCCGCGGACGGATCCGTCGGTGATCAATCTCGACCAGTCTGGCATCCGCGGCTCGCGGCGGTCGAACCCGGCCACATACACCGGCATCCTCGAGCCGATCCGCAAGGCATTCGGCACGGCCAATGGCGTCAAGCCCGCGCTGTTCAGCGCAAACTCGGCGGGTGCCTGCCCGGAGTGCAAGGGGCTCGGGCTCATCTACAGTGACCTCGCCTTCATGGCGGGCGTCGCAAGCGTCTGCGAGCTCTGCGAGGGTCGACGCTTCACCGATGAGGTGCTCGAGTACCGACTTCGCAGCCGCAACATGTCGGAGGTCCTCGGCATGTCTGTCGAGGAAGCGCAGCAGTTCTTCATCGAGAAGCCGGTGCGGCTGATGCTGGATCGGTTGGCCGACGTGGGGCTGGGCTACCTCTCGCTGGGGCAGATGCTCAACACCCTCTCTGGAGGTGAGCGACAGCGTCTGAAGCTCGCGATCGAGATGGCCGGCGATGCGGAGGTCTACGTGCTCGACGAGCCGACCTCCGGGCTGCACATGCACGACGTGGACAACCTCATCGGCCTGCTCGACCGGCTGGTGGACAGCGGGCGGACGGTGATCGTCATCGAGCACAACCTGGATGTCGTTGCACGCGCGGATTGGGTGATCGACCTGGGTCCAGGCGCGGGCCATGACGGCGGCCGCGTCGTGTTCGAGGGTCCGCCCAGTGCGCTCGTGTCCGCTGATGACTCGTTGACGGGGGAGCACCTTCGCCGCCGGCTGGCAATTCGCGGCATACCGTCGTCAGTCGCTGGCGGGTGAGGGCAGGGACTTAGCGCAACGCGCGCTCGAGCAACTCGATGGCGTCCCGCTTGCGCGCGATGACGTGCTCGAGGAGATGCTCGCTGGCCTCACCCTCCGCGTCATCCGCGTCGGCGGGGATGGCCGCGACCACGGCGTCGAGTGCCTCCCGCTGCATGGCGAGGAGTGATCTGACGGTCGCGCGCCAGCCCGCGGTGGATTTGATCGGGCCGATCTTCAGCGCCGCTGAACCACCCATGGTGGTCACTCGCGCCGCCAGACGCTCGAGATCTCGAATCTCATTCGTGGCCATCAGGCGCAGATGCTCCGCTAGCGCGATGCCCTCCGGTCCGGGAATCGTGCCCGCAGCGTTCGCCGCGGCGATGGCATCGCGAGCCAGCAGCGGGAGCGCCTTGTTGAGAGCTCCGACCAGTTCTGCAGCATCCGTTTGTTCACCCATGTCCCGCCAAATGCAACCGTCGTGCCGTAGCAGGCGAGCCCTGTGACCAGGGGGCAATCTCGTTCGGACATCTGACGCGTATGCGGGCATTAGCGGGAGCGCTTGGTCCGCTGCGGTCGAGCCTGAGCGTGAATCCCGTTCAGTGTGGCTCGTTTGTCGGCTAATGCCCGCCACGACGTCATTTGTCCGAACGGACGGCGGCACTATCCGCCCAGGTACCCCGGATCGCAGGCGCGCGGCTTGCGTAACGGCCGCGCATGGAATGGCAGCTCTTCAGGCGACCCATGGTCGTGGCGGCATACGGGGTGAACCTGGGGGTGCGCGCGCGACGCGGCGTGGTCGGCCGCAAGCGGCATCCCGGATCAGCGGCGGACATCGTCCGAGCGTGCATCGACGATTGCTGGGACGGGACCCATTACCGTGCCAGCCCGGGCTACTTCAGGCAGTTCTGGACTCGTGACCTGAGCTTTAGCGCTCCGGCACTGGCGCGGCTCTCAACACAGCATCGCGATCGGGTGATTGGTTCCTTCGACTGGGCCATCAACACATGGGAGCGGCGCCGGAGCCACGTAACGACCACCATCCACTTCTTCGACCAGCCGGTCGACGTCTTCGACTACGGCGTCGATTGCCTGCCGCTCATGTTGGCCGCCATGCGGCGCATCGGCGCAGCGGAGCTCCTGGAGCGTCATCGACCGTGGCTCGAGGGTGAAGTGGTCCACTTCATGGACCAGGTGGTCGATCCGAGGACCGGCCTCGTTCGCAGCGATCGCAAGTACAGCGCTCACCGCGACACGATCGTGAACCGATGCAACGCCTTCGGCAACAGCATGGTCGCCCTGCTGGCCATGACCCTGGTCGACCTGGGCTGGGATGTTCCCGACCCGATGAAGCCTCTGGCGCTGGCGCCCCAGAGCATCCTGCTCGACCACTTCTGGGACCCGCGTGGTTTTTTCCGCGACTCGCCCGGTGACACGACCCCATCCGGCGAGGGCAACATCTGGCCGTTCTGGGCCGGCGTGATCACCGATCCATCCGTACTGCGCCAGGCGCTCGACACCCTGGAGGAACGTGGCTACGCCGATCCGTACCCGCTCAAGTACGAGCCGGTTCGGAAGCCGGAGATCGAGCCGTGGTTCGTCCGAACCTTCATGCCGGACTACCAGGGCGCCACGGTGTGGACATCGCTTGGCTCAATGTACCTCCAGCTGCTCCACAGCCTGCACCCTGGCCAGGCGCGCCTCGAGATGGACCACTACGTCGCCTGGATCGAGCGCGATGGCACTTTTTGGGAGGTCATTGACGACGAAACGGGCGAGCGGTACAGCTCCACTCTCCTGACCCACAGCGACGAGAGCATGCTCTGGTCGGCCATCTTCCTGGACCTCATGGAGAATCCAGGATTGCCGCCGGCGACCATGCGCGGCCTGCCGTCGCCTGTGTGAACGACCGTGGTCGCTCCGCCCGACCCGATACCCACTCCGAGGGCGTATCGGCCAATGATTGCCCAAATATGCAGGCGACGGGCAGAACGGCCAAGCTGGCAGCCGTCTGCTTGGCCGATGAGCCCATCCGGTGGGTATTCAGCCACTGATTGGCCGGTACGCCCACCCCGTGCATGACCAAGCAGGTTCGCCGCTCGCAAGCATCGGCTGCCGGAAGGTAGCGCGCCTGGGCGGAGTAGGATGCCGGTCATGCGTGAACATTGGGATCCGAGGCCGAACACGCCCGCATGAGCTCGACGGGGGAGGAGCGATTGGCGGAGGAGTGTCCCCCCGAGTGGTGGGAATTGAGCAGGCGCCTCACTGCTGAGTAAGCGAGCAGTGGTGGAGCCATCGGTGTGATTCTCAGCGTGTTCCGACCAAGGATCACGAAGGAGACACCGATGGCCCTCTCACAGTCTG